>JAJECT010000037.1 GCA_022821845.1 Rhodothermales bacterium
GTTCAGGTGCATGGAAATACGAAACGAAAAACATACAGACACATCGAACCCGGAAACATAACCTCTTCACGGAAAATAAATGCAAGCGGGGGAAGGAATATCCAGTTCCGCGTCCGTAGCGGACAACCGTCCGGTGGCCTCGTCGATCTCGAAAACGACAATGCGATCCGTACGCCGGTTGCCCACGAGCAAAAATCGATCATGCAGACAGAAATTGCGCGGCCAGCGCCCGCCGACAGGCATATGCTGCATGGCCCGCAGTCCCTGAGGGCCGATTTCGAATGCGACGATACTGTCGTGCCCCCGGTTCGATCCGTACAGAAACCGCCCGTTCGGATGCAAATGCAGGTCCGCCGAATCGCTCTGCTCCGCGAAACCCTCCGGCAAGGTGGAAATCGTCTGCGTTTCCGCAAGCCGGCCCCGGGCGGCGTCCCAATCGAACGCAGTAACCGTGGACCCCAGCTCATTGATTACGAAGGCCCGCGCGCCATCGGGATGAAAAACAAAATGCCGGGGCCCGGCGCCCGGCGCCAGATCGACGAAAGCCGGGTCTCCGGGATGCAAACCGCCGCGCTCGTCCAGCCGGTATATCCGCACGCGATCCTGCCCCAGGTCCGCCACGACCGCATAGCGGCCCGTCCTGTCGGGCACGATGCAATGCGCGTGCGGACCTTCCTGTCGGGCGGGATTGACGCCCGAGGCCCCCTCGTGCTGCACAAGGGAAACCGCCTCGCTTACCCCGCCGTCCTGGCGCACGGCGAACGAAGCAATGCTTCCGCTGGTGTAATTGGATACCAGCGCGAACCGCCCGTCCGGCGTAAGCGCCACATAGCACGGATCCGCCCCCTGCGTGGGAACCGCATTCACCGGATGCAGGTCGTTCCCGTCAATGCGGAACGCATGCAGCCCGCCGCCAAACGCCCCCTCGAATTCAAGCGTCTCGCTAACGGCGTAAAGAAATTGCCCGGCGGCGTCCGCCGCGAGGAACGAAGGATTGCGAATGCCCCCCGCATGGCCCGTAATCCGCATTGCGCCGCTGTGCAGGTCGAACTGTCCGATATAGATTCCCTTGCTCCCCCGCTCCGAATACGTCCCTGCGTAAAAAGTCATTCTGTCGTCCATGGTTCCTTGGAAATGCCGTTTAAATCCCATACGACGCGACCTGCTCGCAGGGTAAGTTCCACCTCGATTTTGCGGTCGCCCTCCATGCGGTATCCTTCCACGTCCCAAAATCCGAACTCCCCTTCGCGGACCCGAAACACCGCCACGTCCGCCTCCGCCCCCGCGTCCAGATGCCCCAGTTCTTCGCGCCGCATGACTTGCGCCGGAGACCAGGTGGACGCCCGCACGACCGCTTCAAGCGACATGCCGAGATTAAGGAATTTGGACATCACGTTCGCCATGTCCTTCATCCCGTGGTTCATGCTGCCCGTATGCAGGTCCGTACTGATCGTATGCGGCCACAAACCCGCTTCCGTAGCGGGAACGGCCACGGAATACATGAAGCTGCCGCCCCCATGCCCCACATCGAATACGATACCCCGTTCGGCGGCCTCCAGCGCAAAGGGCCGCAGCGCCCCGTCCTCCACAATCGATTCGCGGCGCGACACCGCGGCGTAGGCATGGGTGAAAATATCGCCGGGGCGGAGATAGTCCAGGAGCAATTCGCGCAAGGGCAAGGGCGGCTCGGAACGCCCGAAATCGATCATCACGGGGATATCGGCTTGCCGCCCCGCCTCCACGGCCCGCTCCACCGGAGTCCAGTCGGGGCCCAGATAATGCGCCAGTTTGATGCCCACGACCACATCCGCGTGCAGGCCGGCCGACATGGCGGCGAGTTTGGGGTCCATGTCAGCCAGGTCCTGCTCGATGGGTTCTCCTTTCATCCCCTGCCCGACGATATTCAGAAACGCCAGTACGCGGGTTTCCGAATGCTGCACCGTTTGCTCTTCGAACAGGCGGATGGTGCGCCAGCCTGGGCCGCCCGTATCAACGATGGTCGTTACGCCGGACCGGAACGCGAAAGCGTCGGGAGGCAGGCTGCCGTAACTGTTCGCCAGATACTGATCCGGGACCGTCCCGTGAAACACATGGGCGTGCATATCGATGAAGCCCGGCGCCACATACAGCCCGGAGACATCCACCACCTGCGCGGCGCGCGCCGGGTCGATCCGTTCGGCCACCTCGGCGATGCGCCCGTCAGCGACCCCCACGTCCCGGACGCCGTACACGCCGGTTTTCGGATCGATCACATGCCCGCCTGCAAGGAGCAGGTCCAGATCGGGATCGGAAACGGGCAAGGACATGGCGGGCAACGTCGTCTCGTAAGCGGCGCGGGGCATCAAAGAAACAGAGGATAACGGGGCGAAAGCAGTGCGGGCCAACATCCCGGAACCATTCTCCCGAACCGGATTTTCCTGTCCGGCGACGCATTCCGGCATGCACAGCGACAGCATACAAGCCATCAGGCACAACCGGCGCAGGAAACCTTTTTTTGCGGCTTTCTTCATGATATTTTCACAATAATATGGTGTTTCCGGGTTGTTCGCGCGTTTCTTTTCGTTTCCAGTTCGCCGCCGCATGCCTTATCCGCAAGCCCGCTATGCGTCCGCCGCGCCGCGCTGCGCCCGCTCCCAGGCAAGCGCCGCCGCGCCCAGCACCCCCGCATGATTCCCCAGTTCCGAGAGCGCGAGGGGCACCGAACTCCCGCGCGGATACCGAAAAACATGTTCGTCGATATGCGCCTGCACCCGATCCAGAAAATGTTCGGCGGCGTTCGCGCCCCCTCCCCCAAGGATAATGATTTCCGGGGCGTACATATGGGCCACGCTGACCAGAAACCACCCCAGGGCCGTCGTCCATCGATCCAGCACGTCCAGGCACAGGGCGTCCTGCTGTTCTGCCCCGCGAATGACCGCTGCGAAATCGACCGCATGGGGGTTCTCGAAATATACGTCGTTCAGCGCCGACGGCAAGCCGCGCTGAAGTCCGTCCCGCGCCATCATGGCCAGGCTTGCCGCCGCGCACAGGATATTGGCCGTGCCCATGCCCCGCGTAATGCAGCGGCGGTCGCTATGCGCATCCTGAATAATATGGCTTGCCTGGGTGCCGAACATGAGGTGCGGATCGCGAAGCACCTTGCCGTCGAGCATCACGCCCGACCCCACGCCGGTTCCCAGCGTAATCGCGACGACCCATTTGCGGCCCTGCGCCAATCCGTAGCGGGCTTCCGCAAGAATGCACAGGCGCCCGTCGTTGTCCGCAATGACCGGAACGTCCGTGGCCTGCGCCAGCCGCGGCACGATAGGGAATCCTTCCACTTGCAATTTACCAGGCAGAAGTACGCTCCCGAATTCCGGATCGACGGCGCCCGGAAATCCCAGTCCGATGGCGGCGGGCCGACGTCCAAGCGCTTGCGCAATCCGATCCGTCTCGTCCGTCATGGCCTTGAGGATGCCTTCCGGCGGCAAGGCAAACCCCGAAGGCTGCACGCCCGGCTCCAGCAGGCTCCCGGAAGCCGACACGGCCCCGCTCTTGATGCGGGTGCCGCCTACGTCGAATCCTATGACGTACTGCTCAGGCATGCTCGCCACCCTTTCCGGCGTACATATGGGCCAGGCTCTTGCGATAGGCCTCGTAGAAACGGTCCAGCTGCTCCTCGGCGCTCACATTCCCGACGAACTGATGGCTTGGAAGCACTTCCGGGCGGACGCCTCTGGCCAGAAGCCGCTCCGCCACCTCCACGCGCAGCATATTGATCAACATGCCCCCGGTGACGGTGGACGCCGGTCCCGTGCGCCACTCCATGCCCTCCAGTTCCAGTACGCAATCTCCCGGAGGACACTGGTTGTCCAGCACCACGTCGGCCACGTCCACCAGTTTCTTGCCGGAGGAATGGGCCGCCGGCGAGCGTTCGCAATGCTCCCGGGACACAATGCCGACGACGGGCAAGCCCCGGCGGCGGGCGCCCAACGCCATTTCCACGATGAGCGGACGAATCCCGGACGTGGAAATCACAATAAACGCATCGTGCGGGCCAAACCGGAATCCTTTCAGAATTTCCTCGGCGTAGCCCTCGTATTTTTCGAGAAACAGCGGGCCGCGCAGGCCATTGGTCCCCACGATGGAAGCATGGTTCGACACCGAATGCTCCACCAGCGCCACGAACCCCACGAAGCAGCCCTGCCTCGGGGTCATTTCCTCGCACATCATGCGGGAATGCCCGGCCCCGAACAGAAAAACGAGTCCGCCTTTGGCGATGCGCTCGGCGCACAACTCGGCGGCCTGTTCGATCCCGGGTATCTGCGTATCCCGCAGACGCTCCAGCAATGCAATGGTTTTGTCGTAGTAGGCTTGCGCAGATCCCATGGGCGTTTTTTCAGTGGTGAAGGTTGGCGGTTTTGGGGTGGCGGTGGGCTATGGACAGCCGTAAGGTACTGATTCTTTGCGCGAATCTCTTTATTTTGCCAATGTGCTCCCGTGCCTGATCCCCCTCGGCGTCGAAAACAAATTGCGCCCCGAGCGCAGGTTCGACGCAACGGTATCCTGTACATGCAAAGCGTTGTTGCAACGGAATCCGGATGGATGAACTACGCAGCCGCATTATGCGCGCCGTCAAAAGCCGCGACACCCAGCCGGAAATGGCTGTGCGCCGGCTCGTCCACGCCATGGGCTATCGTTACCGGCTGCATCGCAAGGATTTGCCTGGAAAACCCGATCTCGCCTTTATTTCTCGCCGCAAGGCGATCTTCGTCCATGGATGTTTTTGGCACGGTCACGACTGTCCGCACGGATCGCGGGAGCCGAAAACGAATCGGGATTACTGGATACCCAAGATTGCGAAGACCCGCGAGCGGGACAAAACCACCATGGAGCGGCTTTTGAAAATGGGCTGGAAATCGCTCGTGATCTGGGAATGCGAGATCGACCCTTCGTTGCCGGGAAGGCTGCGGACGTTCCTGGAAACGTAGCGGATCGCCGCGCAGACGTTCAAAGCGAGGCGATGGACTCAAGATGCGGTACGCTCGCGATAATCGCCGGACGATCTTTCCCATGGTAGCGCGCCTCCTCGTCCGTGTCGCGGAGCCACTTTCCGCATTGCGCATCGCTTCATGGGCAGCCGTTCGGATCTGTTCTTTCGTCCAATACCCGTCCAGCATGTGCAGCGACGCAAGAATCATGTCGGCGTGAGGGGATTCCATGTCCGTCAGCATGTCCGCGAAATAGCCGACCGCCATCAGATTTACGGGGTACGCCATGCACGGCGTACCGCCGCATTGCCTGCGCCGGTTCCGGGAGCGCACCTCCTGATTGCGATCTCGCTGCGCGAAATGGGTCGCACGAAACAAGTTACATCCATGTTTGTTAAAATTAGACAAGAAAATAATAAATGTTCTAATCTGCAATTTTATTAATTGCAGTATTAATATCTTGCACGGTCACATCTTGAAGTTTTTTATTTATTAATACACCTTCAGTAATCCAATTAGACCAATTTCTTTGTATAAGTGGACGTGCATTTTGAATCATTTTGTCAGGTTCCGGTTCTATTATTATAAAATGATGATGTTCAGGATTTTTATGATACCAATTAGAAATTTCTCCATTAATACCTTTGTCTCCAAAACCATAGCCACAAATAATCATAGTGTCAGCCCTATTAAATAACAATCTTAGATGGTAAAATAAATCTAGAAATATGCCTCTGCTGTAATCATACATTTTATTAAAAGTACCGATTAGGAGCAATGGTCTGCCTCCGTTGAGCGTATCTTGCAAAATACCATCCTTCGTTCGGGTATGCTCATGATCGCCGTCAAGAGGTATTCCGATTCTTGTACCGGTTCCATTGTCAGACCGAAATTGGAACCAATTGACAGAGCCGTGTATTTTAATAAATGGAATACTATTATTTGCAATAAAAGATCCATTCCAATATCTAACTCCAACTTCTGGTTCGGTAAAAAATCCATCTGAAATCGGAATTTTTTGATTGGCTAAAAATGTTTCAACGTGTGTATCATGACAAAGTGTTGTGATACAGGAAATATCAAAATTTGTGCAAATATATTTAAATATTTCTAAGTGATCTATTTCTTGAGATATATGCGATAATTTGTATCGGACCATATCTACAGTGTAATTACGAATTTCATTAAGTATTGAGTATATTTCATTGTTATCAGATTGAATTTCAGGATATATTTGTGAATAAATATGTGAAATATGTTTTTTTGTTACATTAACAAATGAATGAATTGCTGGGTTTTCTATTTCCCATTCATCGGCATGCACTTGATCAGCTAAATAGAATATATCTTCATAATTTGCTCTTCTGTCAAGTTGTTTAATTTTTGAATAATATTTTTGTGCCTGCTCGTAAAACCATTTCGCCATACGTTTAGAAATAATTACATAATTGTCATGTCGAGGGTTTACCCCTTGTAGTCTTGTAACGAGATCGGGATTGGGAATGTATCTTTCACTTGTACTCCTGTGTACTCCATATTCACATAAAATAGATTGTGTTAGAGTTTCCGTAGAAGGATATCCAGCCGGTATCGATGATCCTGCTCCTAACAAAATAGCAATCTTATGGTTTTTTTGTATGTTCATTGACTCATTCTTTTTATTTACAAAAAATGATGATTATCATTTTTGTATGCTACCTGGGACAGACAGCCCGTAAAATGCTTAAGAGTGTAGACCGGCATTGCTTTGATACATTCCTAAATTTCCACATCCTCAATACGGTCAAGTAACTCAATGATTCGCCCTGCTTTTTCACTCCTTTCGAGGAAGTCTTGATAAGCCCTATACGCATTCTCGATTAGTGCCTGATATGTCACTATTCTGATGTTCTTGCCTTTCAGTGTCTCCTCTGACTCCTTTCTTCCATCTGGATTCGCCCAATCGCGAAGGTCCTGTCCAATGACGCAGACAGTATCTATGTTGGGGCTTTCTTTCCCAGATTGCATGAGCAACTTTCGAAGAGCGCTCCTGTATCGATCCACCTGCCCCAATAACTTGGATGTTTCCGTCGCAAATTGCGCACGCTTCAATTCGACGATCACATGCTTCCCGGCAGTCGTGCGATAGCGAATATCCACTCGACCACTTTTTTCTTCATCCGACAGCTTGGCATCGACATTTTGAAATGCCGTACGAACTTGTTGCTCCATAGACACCGTTGTAGTTGCTCGTTCCCAAGAAGGATCAAGCAGCCACAAGTGATCGAATATATGTTTCTGAATTACTTTCTCGCGTACGTTTTCGTCCACCATTTCCTGTAATGCGCCAACGACCCGAATTCGACCCTGTACGATTTGATGATAAAAAGTTGCTTCCAGTTCATCCTGAGTACCGAATACTTCGCCGAATGTCACAATGTTTTCGCCGGTTATTTTATCAAGTGCATTAATATTTTCTCTGGCTTTCAATGTTTCAAAGGCGAGAATACCGTGTTTGAACAACACTGTTCGATCCTGCGGACGATCCATTGTCATTTGGTTTATTTTTCCAAAAATACGCTCTGCGCGATTTTGATTGTCACGACTGAGTCCGTTGAACCATTCTTTGATCGCTGGATTCTCAAGAGCTGCTTTTTTGCCACCCTTGTTTCGAAGCTGCGTCCACGCTTCCCGGATGTGGCTCAACTCACCCACAAGTTCTTGCTTCAGTTGTCGAAATCGTTCGTCGTCTTCCATGAGCGCCTGACGACTCGTCGTAGCGATATCCTCCTCATTGTCTTGATCCAGAGATTCTGCAAGCACTTCGCCGATCACGTATTTCGTGTATATTCCAGCTTCATCCAAACTCTCAAGAATATCTTCCTGCACGAGTTTGCCGCGCGATAGCACAAGAATCCGATTAAGGCTCTCGTCGCCATCCTTAAGCTGGCTGGGCGTTTTGACTGTGCCGATCCATCCCGAAAAGCACTTCGCGTCTCGCTGTTCGCTGTCGCTTTCAGAAACATTTTTGCATTGTCCCAGACATTGCTTCCCGTATTCGCCATAATGCCAGACAAACTCCAGCATCGGGTAGTAGTGTCTATCGGTGACTCCAACTTTATCCCCGTTGATATGAACAGCGAAGGAATGCTCAGAGCCAATCACACTGAAACGTCGTGCAATGCGGCGACGCAAGTGGGTCTCAACATTAGACAGGCGTTTGCGAAGATTGCGCAGCGTGATCTTGGTGCCTTGCTGAACGTCAATCTGATCTGGCGGCAAGGGAGCCGGTTCATAGGTGTCGCCACCAACTTTTCCTTCAATCACTGACTTGATGTCCGGGAGCGACATCGTGAATCCGTTTCTTTTTTCATTTTTGGCGGACTGGACCTCAATTGTGTCGGCTATCGAAAAAAGGGAAAGTTTACCGATGCCCTTTCGACCCATGACGGGACGACCGTGCTTTGGCGTTACTGCGTCGCGATCCTCTCGTCGATTGCGTCCGATCCGCAAATATTTTTCGTTAATGTCGTCCACAGACATCCCATGGCCATCGTCGGTAATGACTACTGTTTGACCGTCTTTATCCACATCAATGCAAACGGTCTCGGCGTCTGCATCCCATGCGTTCGCGACGGCCTCCGCCAGAACAGCGGGGATGTTGCTATACAGGTTAATGCCCAGATGATTGAGCACATTCAGGTCCAATGTCATGCGGTACCGAGGCTCAGGCATAACCATTCTCCAATAAGGTGCGTCGGACGCTCCGCGCGATCACGCGTCCGAGAGAAACAGGAACTGCGTTGCCTATCCACCTGGCGGTTGGCGCAATCGCGCAACGCTGATCCGGTGGAAGAAATTCGTAAGACATAGGGAATGTTTGCAGGAGGGCTGCCTCGCGTAGAGAAATCGCCCGGTCCTGCTCTGGATGTCCGAACCTGCCGTTGCCGAATCCATTGCACTGCGTCGTGATTGTCGGCGCTGGCGCATCCCAGGACATCCGCCCGTAGACGCTACCGTACCAGCGACCAGTTGCTTCCTTGTGACAATCTGCAACCAATTCGTCGTCCCAATCGCGCCAACTGCCCCCTTCCTGAGCTGCGCGGATACGTTTCAAGTTGAGCGAGGATAGCCCGCTTGCGCAATGGAGCGGATCTTCCGAATCCCTGCCGCCTGCGGGAATGGGTGGCAACTGAGCAATAGTGTCGCGGACAGTCACTTGATCTAACGGCCCATGGGTCGGTTGCACGAGTTTGATCGGACCAACCCTGGACGCCAGAACCACAAGTCGTTTTCGCGTCTGGGGTACGCCGTACGCGGCGCAGTCTACTACACCCTCCCAGACGGCGTATCCAGAGGTCGTCAGCGTATCAAGAAATTCATTGTAAACCTTGCCTCTCTGGAAAGTCCTGAGCCGCGGCACGTTCTCCATGGACACGATGTCCGGCTGCACTTCATGCGCAAGACGACCAAATTCTGCCAAAAGACGCCATTTCTCGTCCGAACGTTTCCTGCTATAGGTTGAAAACGGTTGACACGGCGCGCAACCGACCAGGATCGTTGGTTCGCCAGGGGTATACAAATCGTTGATGAAATCCGCGTCAATATCCTTGACGCTTTTCGCGATAAACCGGGCGTGATTGTTCCGCTCGTACGCATATCGGCAGGATGGGTCTACATCAACGCCCGCTCGTACGTCGAATCCCTCGAGTACGAAACCATGGCTTAATCCTCCAACGCCGCAGAAGATATCAACCACGCTGCCTGCTGTGGACTCCAATGCGGCTCCATGGCCGATTGATTCACGCCCAAACATTTGACCCTGATTGTTTTTGATCCTCTCCAGAGTATGAAATGGGGCCAAGGCCCAGCACTACCGACGAAAGCGTCGCCAGCGGTATAAAAATACGCAATCCCGCGAATCCAAACCACCCCGCCCCTGCAATCCCCCATCACCCCCTTCCCATCCAGTACGCCTCGATTTCCTCCAGGCTGCGGCCCTTTGTTTCCGGCAATACTTTCCAGCCAAGCCAGATGGCCGGGGAACACAGCGCGGCGAACAGCCAGAACGTCCCGGCGGGCGACAGGGTATCCAGCAGCCACGGCACCGTCTGCCCCACCAGCGCCGTCCCGCCCCACAACGCAAAGGTAGCGATGGACATGGCCCGCCCCCGCACCCGCGTCGGGTACATCTCCGAAAGCAACACCCAGATGACCGGCCCGAACGACGCCGCGAAGCAGGCGATGTAGATCAGGATGAAAACAAGCAGCCACGGACCGTCCGTCACGCCGAACCAGAACAGCCCCCCGATGACCAGCAACGAAACGACCAGCCCGGATACGCCCCCGATGAGGAGCGGCCTTCTGCCGAGATCGTCTATTTTCCAGATAGCGACCAGCGTAAAGAGCACATTCACCACGCCGATCACCACCTGCCCGCCCAGCGCGTCGCCCAGCGTGAATCCGGCCTCTTCCAGAATCCTCGGACCATAATAAATAATGGCGTTGATGCCGCTCACCTGCGTCAGGAAACCAAGCGCCACGCCCAGCAGGATCGAAAAACGGATGCCCCGATGCCCCAGAATGCGCTTCCAGGATTCCGGCTCCTGGGCCAGCGCCGTCTCGATTTCCGTCACCTGACCGGCGGCGGTTTCTCCGTCCGCCACCTGCGCCAGAATGTTTCGGGCTTCGCCGGAACGTTTCCGGGCCACCAGCCAGCGCGGGCTTTCCGGCACCAGCAGAAGCAACGCAAGGAAACACAGCGCAGGCACGGCTTCGCTGCCGAGCATCCCGCGCCACACCTCGTCGCCCGCGAAAATGCCTTCGGATACGCCCGGCGCCCGCCGCAACAGCCAGGCATTTACGAAATACGACGTCAGAATGCCGACCGTGATGGCGAGTTGATACATAGCCACCATGCGCCCCCGCACGCGCGAAGGAGATACCTCGGAGATGTACAAGGGCGACAGCATGGAAGCCACCCCGACTCCTACGCCGCCGACCAGCCGGTATACGATGAGCATGAAATGCCCGCCGGAATACGCGCATCCTATCGCAGAAAGCAAAAACAGCGCGGCGGACAACATCAGCACGCGCTTGCGCCCGAACCGGTCGCTCAGAAAGCCCGCCACCGAAACGCCCAGAATGCACCCGATCAGCGCCGAACTTACGTACCACCCCTCCATGACCGGCCCCAGCGCGAACTTGTCCTTGACGAATCCGATGGTGCCGGAAATCACCGCCGTATCGTAGCCGAACAGAAATCCGCCAAGCGACGCTATGAGGGCGAGGCGCCACAAATAGCTGGAAGAAGAACGAGGCGCCATGGCGGTTACGTCGTTGAAGACAAAGCGGGCGCGTCGGAGGATACGGAACGCGCCGCTTCCACCAAACGACGCAGCACCGGGTCCGGATCGTCGGCAAGCCATGCCATCCTGAGGACGAGGCGGGGCGAAGGACCGGCAAGCGGCACGAACCGCACGTCTTGCGCGCCGGGCCGGTTTCGCAGGGAAGCCGGCGCAAACGCCACGCCCAGCCCCGCCGCCGCCATGCCCAGGGCCGCGCCGACCCGGTTTGCCCGCTGCGCAATGCGCGGCCCGAACCCCGCCTGCCGACACAGCGCTACAAGGTCGTCGAACAAGGCAGGCTCGAACGCCCGATCCACCAGGACAAACGATTCGTCGGCCAGGTCGGCCAACGCGACTTCCGGGGCGGCGGCAAGCGGATGGCGGGCGGGAAACGCCAGCAGCACTTCTTCGCGCGCCACGACCTCGGACGCAAACTCTTCGGGAAAAGCGCTGCCGAACGCAGCGGAAATGGTTCGCCGCCGGAGCGCGTACGGCTGTTCGTGCGACCGCATTTCCTGCAGAGAGATCGCAATTTGGGGGTGGCGCTCCCGGAACCGCCGCAGGCACCGCGGCAGCGCGCCGTACATGGCGTACCCCGCAAACCCGATGGCAAGGCTCCCCTCCTCCCCCCGCGCGGCCCGCTGCACTGTCCGGCAGACCAATTCCACCTGATCCAGCAAGCGGCGGGCTTCCTCCAGAAATGCCGCGCCCGCCCCGGTCAACTCCACCGCATGCCCGCTTCGGTCGAACAATTGCGCGTCCAGTTCCTCTTCAAGGCGCTGGATATGCCGACTCAGCGTAGGCTGGGTCAGAGACAGGCGGTCCGCGGCCCGGCTGAAGTTTTTTTCTTCGGCGGCCGCAATAAACGAAAGCATGTGCTGGGTATCCACGACCGGCGAGGCGGGCTGTCAAGAGGAACTATGCAAGAATTGCATAAAGATAGGGACTTCTATGCATTTTTTCTATAGATGCGTTTTTTATTGAACCTGAAAACGAAAAACGCAATGGCATATAGCGGCGATTCGGGTTAATCCCACAACGTTTTCCCGCATTCAGGCCATGATATCTGCGAGTTCTGCGAAATCCCGGGCAACGATATCGACCGCAGGGTCCGGGGCAAGGTCCGTCGTTTGGGAGGGTCCGTATTCCCGGGTTCGATAGACGAAGGCCGCGCGGAACCCCACTGCCTTCGCCGCCAGCAGATCGGCATTATGGGCGGCCACCATCATAATCTGCTGCGGACGGAGGCCAAGCAGCCGGGCCGCCGTCAGGTAGACCTCCGCGTCGGGCTTGTACCGGCGCGCCAGTTCCGAGGACAGGATGCAATCCCAACGCAGGTCGGCCCGCTTCGCCATGTGGGTCAAAAGCGCAATATTTCCGTTGGAGAGGGGGGCTACGAGGAAGCGTCGGCGCAAGCGCGCCAACCCCTCGCGGACGTCCGGCCAGGGATCAAGCCGGCGCCATACGCGATTCAGATGCTCCTTCTCGGCCTCACTGAGCCCTGCTATCTGAAACCGGACCAGCAATTCGTCCAGAATCATCCGGTGGAGCGCGTCGATGTTCGTCCAGGGCAGTTCGCCCGTTCGAACGCGCTGCATGAACGGCTCGTATCCGGCCCGCCAGGCATCGGCGAATTCCACCCAGTCCACCGACAGCCCTTTCTGCTTCCCAAGCGCCCGTCCCTCGCGAAGGACGGCGCTTCGCCAATCGACGACCGTTCCAAAGACATCGAAGGTCAGCGCTTTGACAGAAGAAATGTCCATGGGTAAATGGATGGAGCGGATGAGGCAAAATAATACGGGGCGGAATTTTCAGGGTTAAATAATTAAGGCGGGGCGGATTTCGGGTCCTGGGGGCGCTGTTAAAAGAAAGCCTTCTTGCGGGGCCTGTGGCGCGACTTTTCGCGAAACATCGGGCCCCGAATGCGCATGCAAACCTGCCGCCTGTCGTACCCTTTATGTATTCGCGAAAAGGCGCGCCGCAGGACCCGCTGTTAAGGATACTTGAGGAGCCTCTGGGCTTCGCGGACTTAATCAGAATATCCTTCCGCTTGCCGGAGCCAGTGCGCAAGGCCATGGCCGATAACCGCCATGCGCACGACCAGCCCCGGATGGCGTACGTACCGCGCGACCATCGCCCGCGCCGCCTCCGGCATGTCGCCAGGCTCCGGGCGAAGATGCGCAAGGGCGGCGCCCTCGACGCGCGCTTGCGCCAGCAGCTGCTGGGCCGCGCGCTGGATCGTCCCGTCTTTCCAAAGCGGCGCGAGGCCCGCATGGACGACGGCGAGCAAGCCCGGCCAGTGGGCAAGGTGTCGCCAAAGCGTGGCGAGGCCGGGTTCGTCGGGCGTGGCGCCGAAGCGGTTCAGACGGCGAAGAAGCATCCAGGCATCCGCCGCCATGTCGGCCTGCGCAAGCAAGGGAGGCAAGGTCGGCCAGGGCACGGGCGGCGGCGGGGGCGGACGGTTCGCGGGCGCGCCGGCGGGCGTTGCGACCAGGCCCGCAAGCGCCATCAGGTTCAGCCCGTTCGAACGGTTATACGCGTCAAGAATCGCCCGGACGGTCGGCAGGTCGCCTGCCGGAACGCCTGCGCAAGCCAGTTGACCGGGAACGAGTGGCTCGGGCGACGGCAACGCAACCTGCTCAAGCGCGCTGCATAGCGCCGCATCCGGCTGGCCCGACGCATACAGCGGCTTCGCCGCCGTCCAGACGGCGCGCAAGCCCCCCTCCACGCCCGCGAGCGTACGCCAGATCGACGTGACGAACGGAATCTGCATGGTCCGGCGAATGTCTGCGAAAAGCGCGGCGGTTTCCCCCGTCGCCTCTGCCTCCGCAATCGCCGAAACCGGGTCGTGGGCGCGCGCTTCGCGCATATCTTCCTGATCGTTCATGCCAGGGGCTGCACTGCGCAGCGTCTCAAGCGCGCTGCGCGACGGAAAAAGAAGGAAAAACCCGAAAAAAAAGCCGCCAAACAGGCCGAAAAAATGAATTATGCAAAAAATGCATAGAGCCGGGGGTTATTATGCAAATTTTGCATAGACGCAGAGCCTGTTATGCAATTTTCGCATAGAACCGGGGCCTACTATACAAATTTTGCATAATACAAAAACGCCCCGGCGTCGCCGTGGGTAAGCGATGCCGGGGCGTATCCCGTGGCGGGGCGTGTTCCATGGCGTGCCCGGGAGGATTCGAACCCCCGGCCTTCTGATCCGTAGTCAGACGCTCTATCCAGCTGAGCTACGGGCACGTATCGCGGGGTACAACGCCATGCCACCCCGTTTGTTCGCTATGGTTCGCGCTGAATTTCGCTCACTCCGCCGGGGGCATGGCGTCCCCCGGATTCAGAAAATAAAAATGATGCACGGGGCCATGCCCCTTCCCTATGTCCGGGGCAGAGCGGATGGCAGCCGTTACGTACCGCTTGGCGCGGCCCACGGATTCCACGAGGGAAAAGCCGCGCGCCAGGTTTGCCGCGATGGCGGACGCATACGTACAGCCCGTGCCGTGCGTATTCCTCGTGGCGACGCGGGGCGCGCGAAACGCATGCATCCGCTTGCCGTCGTACAGCACGTCCACGGCGTGGCCGCCCGTTTCGTCCACATGCCCGCCCTTGACGAGCACGGCCCCCGGCCCCAGGGCATGGATGGCGGCGGCGGCTTCCTCCTGCCCCGCCTCCGAATCCACGTCGAATCCGGCAAGGCGGCAGGCTTCGCGCGCATTGGGCGTAACCAGCGACGCCAGCGGCAGCAGCTGCTCGCAAAGCGTTTCCACCGCATCGTCGCGCAGCAGGGAAAATCCGCCTTTGGAAATCATCACCGGATCGACGATGAGCGGAGCAACCTGGCGCGGGCGCAATGTTGCCGCGACGGTTGCAATGATCGCGGCGGAGGACAACATGCCCGTTTTCGTGGCGCGTACGTCGAAATCGTCGTACACCGCATCGATTTGCCGGGCAATCAGGGCGGGAGGCAGTTCAAAGGCGTCCAGCACGGCCTGCGTGTTTTGCGCCGTAACCGCCGTGACGACGCTTGCGGCGAACACGCCATGGGCCTGCATCGCTTTGATGTCGGCCTGAACGCCGGCGCCCCCGCCGGAATCGCTGCCTGCAATGGTAAGGGCGACATTCATATAAAGTATAACGCTGATCAAGCATCCGCTAAACAGGCGGACAATGCATCGACGTAGGCGCGGACGGCTTCTCCCGGGCAATCGGCCTGCAGGACGCCGGACAAAACCGCAACGCCATAGCTTCCCGCCGCAAGGCACGGCCCGATGCGGCCGGGCGCGACGCCGCCCAGCGCATAGACGGGAACGCGGCCCGCAACGCAGTGCGCCGCATCGCGCAGCCCATCCAGCCCGACGCCTGCGCATCCAGGCTTGCTTCCCGGATCGAAAACCGGACTGAAAACAATATACTGCGCGCCGCCTTTTCGTACGCGCAGCGCCTTCCGAATCTCTTGCTCGTTGTGCGCGGAGCGGCCGCAGGGTTGCCCGGGGCCGCCCGCAAAGGTCGGCGCCGGATCGCGCGTCCCGGCATGGTAGCCGCACCGCAGGGCTTCGGCCACCGCCGGACGGCCATTAATTGAAAGCAGCGTCGCGGGAGAAGCGTTCCGCAAGCGGGCGACCAGTCGGGCGGCGCATTCCCGGAACAGCCCGTCGGGCGCGGCGCGATCCCGCAAATGCACCCATAGCCCGCGCCCGGCTTGCGAATGGCGCAGATTTTCCCCCACAAAAGACGCATTCGCCGCAGCGTCCACAATCCGGTCTGCGCGCTCGGGATCCGTGAATCTATCCCCTATCAGAATAAGGCGCGGCAAACGCCAGGCGGACGTATTTCCGGCGCGGCGCTTTTCAAACGCTTCCTGTGCGTTATTCACCGATTGCATGCCCCCTCCACAGGCAACGAAACGCGTGCATACGCGCGGGCGCGGCGGGCGCTCAACGAGCCGTCGTCATCGCCGCCGACACGGACTCGCGCCAGGCTTGAAGCCGGGCGCGCAATTCGGCGGCTTTCGCGGGCTGCTCGGCGGCCAGGTCGCGCTGCTCGCCAGGGTCGTTCTCCAGGTTGAAGAGTTGCACCGTGCCGTGCTCGAAGTACTCAAGCAACTTGTACTCGCCGGCCCGAATGGCGCCGCCGGGACTCTGCATGCCGTGATTGCTGTAATGCGGAAAGTGCCAGTAGATCGCGTCGCGCTCGAACGCGCCGCCTTGTAACGCGGCAGCAAAGCTCACGCCGTCAACGTGCTGGTCCGGGCGGGCGGGAAATCCAGCCATCTCGAGCAGTGTCGGATAAAAGTCCGTGCTGGTCACCGGTTCGTGGCGAACGGCGGCGGTCTGGCCTCCGCCTGGCCAGCGCACGATGAGAGGCACCCGGATACCGCCTTCGTACAGCCATCCCTTGGCTCCCCGCAGGGGCAGATTCGAGGTCGAGTAGGCAACATCCAGCCAGTCCGGATTGACGACTCTCGCGGGATTGCCGAAGTTGGCCGCCGACATGCCGCCGTTGTCCGAGTAGAAAACGATGATTGTGTGCTCGGTCAGCTCCTGCTCCTCAAGGGTGCGGAGTACGTGTCCCATGCTCTCGTCGATGGCGGCGACCATCGCCGCGAACTCGACATTGTCCTGGCGTTGCTTGATCGGCACCGTGCGATGCGGAAGCACCCGATGCTCCCGATGCGAGGGCTGTTGCTGCAAGGAATCCAGTTGGGCGCGTGAAAGCGGCTCTGGATCATCGGGGTTGCCTTCGAGAATGAAGGCAGGCCCCGCCGGAGGCTCCGCTCGCGCCAGCTTCTCCCGGTATCTCGTGACCAGATCCGGGCGTCCTTCGATCGGGTCGTGCACCGAGAAGTGCGAGAGGTAGAGGAAAAACGGCTCTTCGCCGCTTTGCTCGATGAACTCGACCGCGAAGTCGGCGAGGCGGTCGGTCAGGTATTCGTCGTCTTCTCCTTCAACCGTCAGGCCCTTCATCAGGTAGGGCGGAAAGTAGCCGCCGCGCGGGGTCGAGCCGGGGAAGTCGGGCGCTTGCACGTCAAAGCCCTGGTAGCGCGGACCCGCCTCGCCTGCGCCGAGATGCCACTTGCCGAAGATGGCCGTGCGGTAGCCGTGTTCCTTGAAGGCCTCCGCCAGCGTGACCTCTTCGAGCGGGAGGGCGGCCAATTTCTCGGCGCTCAGCATCTGCTCGAAGGCATGTTCTCTGCGGCCCGGCAACCAGTCCGTCAGCCGCAGCCGCGCCGGATATTTGCCGGTCATGAGCGCCGCGCGGGTGGGCGAGCAGACATGCGCCGCCGCGTAGGCGTTCGTGAAGCGCACGCCCTGCTCGGCGAGGCGGTCGATGTTCGGCGTCTCGTAGAACGAACTGCCGAAGACGCCGATATCGCTCCAGCCCAGATCGTCGACTATGAAGAAGACGATATTTGGCGGCCTTTCCTGCGCGGCGAGCGCGGTCGGAAGGCTTAGCGCAAGAAGCCACGCTGCAAGAAAGCGGCGCATTGCGGAAGGGAATTTCCAGTTGATCGACATGTCGATGAGAAATTGGGGAAACATGGTCCATTCGCCTGTTTGCACGGCGTATTTGTTATGGCGGCGCTGCTGCGCACCGTATTTGCATAGCGGCGCCATTCCGAAACCTCCTGTGCGCTACTTGCCAATGCGTCCCTCCATCGGCGACGAAGCCTGCGCGTACGTGCGGCGCGGCATGCGACCGGACAGGAAGGCCAGCCGACCCGCCTCTACGGCGCGGCGCATGGCGGCGGCCATCGCGACCGGATGCTGCGCGTCGGAAACGGCGGTATTCAGGAGGACCCCGTCGTACCCCATTTCCATGACCCGCGCCGCATCGCTGGCCGTACCGATCCCGGCGTCTACGATGAGCGGCGTATCCCGGATCATATCCCGTATAAGCGCCAGGTTGTAGGGATTCACCAGCCCCTGGCCGCTGCCTATCGGGGCCGCCAGCGGCATGATCGCCGCGCAGCCGAGATCGGCCAGTTTGCGGCAAGTTATCGGATCGTCGTTGGCGTAGACCATCACGGAAAATCCGTCGTCCACCAGTTCCTTCGCCGCCCGGAGCAACTGTTCGACGTCCGGGAGCAGGGTTTCGTCGTCCCCGATCACTTCCAGTTTGATCAGCCGGGTGTCCAGGGCTTCGCGGGCCAGTTGCGCCACCAGCACCGCCTCTTTCGCCGTATAGCATCCGGCGGTGTTGGGCAGGCAGCGATACGGCTTGAGCAAGTCCAGAAACCGCTCCCCGGAGGCGTCCTGCAAATTCACGCGGCGGATCGCTACGGTAACGAGTTCCGCGCCGGACGCCTCCAGCGCATCCAGCATGACCCGGGGGTTCGGATACCGGCTCGTGCCCATGATCAACCGGGACGACAGGGCCATATCGCCGATGCGCAGCGTATCCGGGCGTCCGTTCGTCGTCATGCTATCCTCCCTGTTGCGCCGCAATCACTTCGATGCGGTCGCCAAAACGAACCGCATGGCTGTCCCATGTCCCTTTCGGCGCCACCGCATCGTTCACCGCCACCGCAATGCCCCTGGCGCGGGCCGGATCGAATCCCATCTCCCGAACCAGCGCAGACACGGTGGCCTGCGCCGGCACGGAATGCGTTTCCCCGTTGATCGACACGTCGATGCGCGTTTCCGAAGCCATGGAATATGCTGATTAAATTTGCCTTTTGGAGCAGCGTATGCGCGCGGCGGACGCAGCGAAACGGGCCCGCGTCGCAAACCATCCTTAAGCAGGAGCCGCCTCGAAACGTTCCGGTAAAAACGGAGCGATCCACGCAGAGGTTTCGCCGGTCAGGACGTACCGGGCCACTTCTTCGGAGGCGACCGGAGCAAGCAACATGCCGTGCCGGAAAAAACCGGTGGCCATGACCACGCCGGGCGCGGAAGAAGGCCCCAGGATGGGCAAATGATCCCGGCTTGCCGGACGAAGGCCCGCCCATAGGTCGCGGACGGGCAAATCGTCGACGCCCGGCACGACCTTTCGGATTTCCTCCAGCATGGCGTACAGCCCGCCTGCCGTAACGCGGGCGTCGAATCCCATTTCCTCCATGGTGGCGCCAATCAGTACCCGCCCGCCGGGCTTCGGGGCCGCGTACGTATGCGCGCTCCGCACGACATGCTGCAAACCAAACGGGGGTTCTACCTGCAATTCGATCATTTGCCCCCGCACCGGGCGCACCGGAGGCTGCCGATCTGGCGTCAGCCCCTTGAGGCCATGCGACCAGGCCCCCATGGCGAGCGCCACGCACGACCCCGCGACGCGCTCGCCGCCTTCCGTAACGACCGCAGGCGCTTCGGCGTCGGGTTCCACGGCGCGGACGGACGCTCCTTCGCGCAGGACGCCCCCGGCTTTCAGAAACGCCGCCCGCAACGCTTCGACGAGCGCCCGGGCGTCTACCTGGCTATCCGTCGGGGAATACAGGACCGCCGCCGGGCGAGACGTAATGAACGGTTCTATATCCAGCGCCTCCGCCGTGGAAAGCCACTGGACGTCCAGCCCCTGCGCTTTCATGAAATCGTAGCGGCGGCGCAGCGCCTCCGCCGTATCCCGGTCGGGGGCCACATGCACGGCGCCCCCTTCCCGGAATCCCGTCTCGACCTCGCTTTCCGCCTTGAGCGCCGCCGCAAACGACGGCCATCTGCGCAAACTTTCCCGGTTGAGCCGGTAGAGTTCCGGGTCCTCGAATCCGATTTCTGCGTCTGGGGCCAGCATGCCCGCCGCGGCCCAGGAGGCCCCGCGTCCGGCGCGATCCCGCTCGAAAAGATGCACGGCCCGCCCGGCGCAAAGCAACCGCCAGCCCAGCGCAAGGCCCGCCACGCCGCCGCCCACAATGAGCGCGGGCCTTTCGGCGCGGGATGCGGTTGCGCGAGGGAGGGTGCGAGACATGAAGCGAGGCGGCGGAAAAACCCGGTCGGCGGAAAAAATTCTGGAGCGGAATCTTCGGAAAATTAGGGGGCAGGGAGGCGGTATGCAAGGGTGAGACAGTCCCCGACGTATGGAACCGGGGAGGCATCTGCGAAATACCTTGACAATAGCCTCCGGGCAGCGTACCATGCCAGCAAAATCCGCTATGCAGGCTGCGTATATTCCCCCCGTCGCGGAGCGACAGGCGGTCCCTGGGAGGGAGACTTTCCCCGTTACGTGTGGTATAAGCTCGATAACGTAGTTTACGAGGGCCGCCTCGTAAATCGCGGTCTCGGAGACTACAAGGGATACAAACTCAACGAAAACGAGTGGCCGGAAAACATTGAGGCGTTTTATGGCGGAACTTGATTTTCAAATCGACTGGCTGGACGGAGAGGGTATCAACGGCCCCGAACTGTCGTCTACGCAAGCGTCTTTGCAGATCGCGGTGGGCGATTCCGTGATTACTCGCGTTCTGGACGCCCGTGCGAAAACAACGCGCGACGAGATTTATGTCCCGGCTTACCCGCTTGCAGAATGGCTGGCTGCGCACTGGTGGTTCCTGACGCAGGAAGTCGAAAGTCCGCTCAAGGCCAACGATCCCGACTTTGTCCGTCGCCATGCGCTGAATACCACCCTGGACGGATATTCCTTTCCAAATTTGAAAATAATCCCGGCGGGCGCCCATATACATATTGTATGGGTTCGTAACCCGCCCCGGAACCGGGTCGATTTCCTGAACGAGGGAGAAGCATGGGTGGACAAAAACGAATTTTCCGAAGCCTGCGCAAATTTTATAAACCAGGTTATTCGTCGCCTCGAAGCACTGGATATTGCCGAAACGTTTCTGCAGAAAGAATGGGCGGCTATCCAGATGGCGGACGGCGACGAGACCAGATTTTGCGGGGCCGCGGCAGCATTGGGTTGGGATCCGTATGCCCTTAACGATTCGCAACGCGACCTGATGCTTGAAATGGCCGAGCAGTCCACGGGCTCGGTGCTTGAAGAGGCCGTAGCCGCCCTGGACCCGCGAAATCTGCGCCAGGGATGGGCATCTGTATTGCAAGCCATCGCCAACGCCAAATGTAATAGTCTTGACATTGAGATAGATTCCTTGCGTCGTCGTATGGGCCAGCATACGTATTCGCTCGAACGCAAACCGTGGCATTCCGGCTATGCTTTGGCGCAGCGATTACGAGAAGCGCTGGAACTGAACGGCGAGTCTATGTCAACCACCTCGGATATTGCAAGGGCCTTCGGTACATCGACCGAATCGTTCGATACGGTCATGCAGCCAGTCGACTTTGACGGCGCCGCGCTTATTGAGGGAGCTGTTACGCGAGATGAAGATGGCAACCCGGCTTTTGCATTGCGGCAGCGTTGCGATAACAGCAAGCGATTCGGTTTTTGTCGCGCCCTGGCGGAAGCGCTGGAGTTTCCTGAATCGGACACGCTACTCACCAAGGCGCACTCCGAACGGCAACAGCGCAACAGGGCGTTCGCTGCCGAATTTCTTGCCCCGTCGTCGGGTTTGCGCGATAGAATTAACGGGTCTGTAGTGGACGACGATGAAGTCAACGAGTTGGCAACGGAATTTGGGGTCTCTTCTCGCGTAATAGAGCACCAGGTAACCAATCATCGCATAGCGGATATTTGGCAGTGAATAGAAAAAGTGCTGTGTTTGCCAAAATATAAGTTCCTGAGATTACGAACCTGTCCCACCTTTTGCTGGCACAGAGGGGTGGACAACGAGTGCAGGGTCGAGACCGCCGATATTCAGAGAGATGTAAGCGGCGATATTCCTTAAATCCTGAAGCAAATCGGGACAGAATCGCTGAATCGACCGGAATAAAAAAACGGACGCGCCACATCGTTTCTGCGGTTGACTTCAGCCCCGGCGCTCGGTATCTTCTGGTTAGCGATGGAAGCAGCCTGCTTGCGACGCGGTACCAACTTCGGCGCAGAACAGCGCGCTCCCATTCGTTTGCATCCACCCGACGCAGACCGCACCCGTTCGTTTTTTGCACGAAGTCAATAGAGATACGCGATGACGACAACCGCCAAAGGACTCTTTGACGAAGCGATCCAGGAACCCCCTCTCAAAACGGGGCGGGTATCCCGCCGTTTGGTCAAGAACGCCGCAGAGACGCGGCGGAAAATGATTGCGTTCGGGTGGTACGGCGGCAAGTACGTACATCTGGATTTCATTCTTCCGTATCTCCCGAACGACGCAGAGCATTTCTGCGATGTGTACGGCGGCTCAGCCGCCGTGCTGATCAACCGCGCCCCGGCGCCTGTGGAAACCTATAACGACCTGGATTCGGAGCTCGTCAATTTCTTTTCTGTCCTTCGGGACCAGCACGAAGAACTGGTCCGGGCTATTGGCCTGACGCCTTTTTCCAGAGAAGAACTCGCTAACGCTTGCCGTCCCGAACCCGGCTTGCCGCCGCTGGAACGCGCGCGACGATTTTACGTCCGCGCGCGGCAGACGCGCACGGGCCTGGCGCAAACCAGCAGCGAAGGTCGATGGGCGCATTGCGTACTGACATCCCGGGCAGGCATGGCGGGCGCCGTGTCGCGCTGGCTTGGCGCCGTGGAAGGACTACCCGAAATTACGCAGCGGTTGCAGCGCGTACAAATTGAAAACACCCCGGCCCTGGATGTCATTGCGCGATACGATACGTCCCGCACCTTGTTCTATCTTGATCCGCCGTATGTTCACGGTAGCCGTGGAGACACCGCTGCCTACGGCCACGAGATGACCGACGACGACCACCGCGCGCTTGCCGACCTGCTGCATCGCGTCCAGGGACGCGCCGTATTGTCTGGATACCGTTCGGTGCTCTACGACGAACTGTTCGCCGATTGGCGTCGCGTCGATGCACCGGAGAAACTATGCAATTCGTCCAAGGGAAAACGGAGAGAATCCCTCTGGATGAACTTCGAACCGCTGACAGGGAACGGAAATGGCCACGCCCGATAGAGAGAAAGCGAAGCAGTTGTTGGCGCAATGCTGGGATGAAATCATTCAAAAGGATCAGGAAAACATGGATCCGTCCCCGGAGATGAGTGAGCAGACTCGCTCGCATGTTCGCGATCTCATGTCTTCCGGGATTGTGTCGTTCCTGTATTGCTTGCCAACGCAATTGCTTGGCAAACTGACCGATCCCAAACTTGATGCGCTTTGTCTGCAACGCGGCGAGAATGCGCCAGCGCAGTGGGATGCTCGAAGTTTCGCCGCCAAGGTCATCGTGCCATGGGTGCAAGATCACGAGAATGTCCTGGGCACCAGTCCAGACCCCTATGTCAGCAATCCGTTGCGACAGCCTCGCATACGGCCCGATCCTCCGAATGTACGCCCGAATACGCTGCCCTACTGGCGCGCGCTGTACAACGTGCTGAGCAGCGTGGAAGCACGAAACGACCCGGTCTACACGCTGTCCGTGTTTCGCGCAGTGCTTTTCGCTATTCACGATGAATTGAAAAGCCAGCAATTCGAGTATCCCATTCTGCCTAGAATCAGCATGGAGCAAACCCGCTATCTCGTTCGAGAACTCCTGACGATGTCTCGCGAAGGAGAACACGCCATGTCGCTGACCGCTGCGTTGCTCCGGGTGATTGGTCGCCGTTTCGGACTGTGGGACGATGTTTTGCGGCAAACTTCGACCACGTCAGATCGCGCAACGGGCATGGTTGGCGATCTTGAATGTCGCAAAAACGGGCATATCGTCTACGCCGTCGAAGTAAAGGAGCAAAACGTCACGCTTGCCGACGTACGATCATTCGAAAACAAACTCATAAAAGACCAGGTAACCGAAGCGCTCATCAATGCTCCGGCAACCAGGGCGTCAGAGAACGAATCAATTGAAAATCGAATCCGTCTGATGTGGAGTCGCGGCATCAACTTGTATTTGCTTTCGATTGAAGAACTCGTCTCCGTCACGATGAGCCTGGCAGGGGAAGAGGGCAGGCTGGAATTTCTCGCCGAAGTAGGCGAACAAATCGACGAATACGCCCGACCGGCCAGCAGACTCGCATGGCGAGACCTGCTTAGCGATGTCCTGGACGGCGTTGCGTGATTTTTTTTCTCAGGTAACCGCATGTCCCGCGCGCTCCCTGTTCGAGCTGTTTGCACGCTGGCTCTGCTGGCCCTTGGCTGAGGCATGGGCCGGGCGGATGCGTTCGGAGCCGCCGAATCGAACATGCTCCGCGAGGCGGCCGGCGTTTGGGCCGGAACGGGCGATGCCCCTCAACTCAGCCCCAGCATCAGGCCGCCCTGATACACAAGGAGCGAACACAGATATCCGAGCCCGGTCATGTACAGCCACATGACGACCGGCCAGCGCCATGTGTTCGTTTCGCGGCGGGCAATGGCCAGCGTACTCATGCATTGCAGCGCAAACACGAAGAACACCAGCAGGCTCAACGCCACCAGCGGGGTAAAAACAGGACTTCCGTCGGGGTACCGGTCCGCCTTGAGTTGATCGCGCAAGGCGGGGCTGGCCTCGTCCGCGTCGCCCACGCTGTAGAGCGTGGCCAGCGTACTCACGATCACCTCCCGCGCCGCAAACGCCGCGATAATGCCTGCCGTAATCTTCCAGTCGAAGCCAAGGGGCTGCATGGCGGGTTCGAGCGCGCGCCCGAATCGCCCGATGAAACTGTGCCGAATCCGGTAACTGGCTTCGGCGTCGGCCAGCGCCGCCAAATCCGCCGCGTACTCGGCGTCGGCCCGGTGCAACGTTTCGGCGACGGCCACCTGTTCAGGCTGTCGGCTACGCAAAGCGTTCAGCGCCGACGCCTCTGCGGGATCGGCGGAAAGAAAACGCATTGCCTCGGCTACGGAAGGCCGGGCCAGCACGGCGGCAATGGCGTCGCCTTCCTGCGCGGCGACGCGGTCATACGCGTCCTGGCGCTGCGTTTCGACGGCCGTCCGCCGGGCCAGCAAATCCGGGCCAGGCGGCGTGTCGGGATAGCTGGCCAAAAACCAGAGTACGATGCTGAGCGCAAAGATAATCTTCCCGGCGCGATATACGAACACTTTGGAGCGCTCCATCATCCGCCAGAACAAATAGCGCGCCTTCGGCCTCCGGTACGGGGGCAATTCCATGGCGAAAAAAGAAGCCGACCCCTTGAACACGTATCGTTTCAGAATCCATGCCGCCGCGAACGCCGTCAGGGTCCCGACGAGATACATCGCGAACATCGTCAAGCCCTGGTAGCCGAAGACCCCGAACAGTTTATCCGCCGGAATAAACGCCGCAATGAACAGGGTGTACACCGGCAGGCGCGCCGAGCAACTCATCAGCGGCGCCACCATAATCGTGATGATCCTGTCCCGTTCGTTGTCGAGCGTCCGGGCCGCCATAATACCCGGAATGGCGCAGGCGAAACTGCTCAAAAGCGGCACCACCGAACCGCCGCTGAGCCCTACCCTGCTCATCACTCGATCCATGATGAAGGCCGTGCGGGCCATATAGCCCGTATCCTCCATCAACCCGATAAAGAAAAACAGCAACAGAATCTGCGGCAGAAAAACCAGTACGTTGCCTACCCCCGTGATCGCTCCTTCGACCAGCAGGTCCGTCAAAACGCCGGCGGGAAGCGTACTGCGCGCCAACGCGCCCAGACCGGCCACCGCGGCCTCGATCAGGTCCATGGCCGGAATGGCCCAGGAAAAAACCGCCTGAAAAACAACCGTCAGGACAGCAAGAAAGATCGGGAGCCCGAAAATGCGGTGGGTCAGCACGGCGTCGATGCGGTCCGACCAGGTCCGGCCTGAAGCTGCCTTGCGCCGGGACGTCGCCTGCGCGACGATGGGGCCAAGCCAGTCGTAGCGGCCTGTCATTTCCGCCTGCAAATACGGCGCATTGCGCGCCGCCAGCGCCTCCCGGGCCGCCGTCGCCGCAGCATGAAACGCCGGGGCCCGCGTCGCCCAGCGCGCCAGGGCTTCGTCGTGGGCAAGGACATGCAATACCTCGCTGAAGCGGTGCGCCTCCGGCAGGTCGGGCGCATGTTCGGCAAGCGCTTGGCATAGCGGCTCCACCTGCGCCGCCACAACAGGCATCAGCGACCAGCGGCGCGCCGGAGCAGGCGAAGGCGCATCGAATATAGCCCGGCGCAAGGCGTCAAGGCCCTCCTTCCGAATCGCCGCCATCGGCACGACCGGCAGGCCCAATGCAGCGGAAAGCGCCTCCGCGTCGATCGCCAGATCGCTTTCCCGCGCCGAATCCATCATGTTCAGCGCCACGACCGCCGGAAGCCCCAGGTCTATCACCTGCGAAACCAGATACAGATTCCGCTCCAGGTTCGTAGCGTCCACCACGCAAACCGTCAGGTCGGGCGGCGCTTCGCCCGCAATGCGCCCGACAAGCATATCGTAGGCGATCCGCTCGTCCAGCGACCGGGGATTGAGGCTGTAGGTCCCCGGCAAATCCACGACTTCGACCTGTTCGGCCCCGATAAGCCGTCCGCTCTTGCGTTCGACGGTAACGCCGGGGTAATTCGCAACTTTTTGCCGATGCCCGGTCAGCAGGTTGAATACGGTCGTCTTCCCTACGTTGGGATTGCCGACCAGGGCAACCCGGCGCAAGGCGGGCGGCGCATCCGTCAACGCGGGGAGAGACTCATGCGCGCTCGACACGGATCATCGCGGCTTCGTGCTTGCGGATCGAGAGGTGATATCCGCGCACCTTCAAATCGATGGGATCGCCCAGCGGAGCGTATCGCACGACCTCCACAGGCGTACCGGACAACAGCCCCATCTCTAACAAACGACCGGGCGGAACAGGACCTGCAAAGCCGGTCACGATCCCGCAATCGCCGGGTTCAAGTTCTTCAAGCGTCATAACGCAACGGCCGGGCTGCCGAAAATGCACATGGCCAGTTCGCGCCGAAGGCCGATGCGGCTATCGGAAACGCGCAGGATCAACTTATCGGAATTTTGCAGAATAGCCACCTGCGTGCCTTCGCGCAGGCCCAGTTCGCGCATGCGCTGCGCCGTAGCGGGTTCCAGGCCCAAAAAAGCCAGCTTGACATGGATGCCGTGACCAAAACTGGTGAGGGGCGCCATAATTGCCTTTCCGTGGAGATAAAAACTTCTGGAGAACGCCGCCAATTTAGACTTAATACAAATAAATAGTGCAATAATTTCTTTTTCTTTACAAAATCTTCACAAAACGGTGTCCGGCGCCCCAAACGGAAGCAACGCCGCCCTGCTTCGAACGCCCTTTGCCCCTTCAATTCAGGAAATTGTAATTCAGTTTGATCAAAAACGCATTCTCCGGGAAAGCCCCGAACGTGTCGCCGAACTGATCGCCCATGGAACGGTCGTACGGAGACGCCGCGTCGGGAGCAAGCGGATTCAGGGTATCTTCCGCGCTGCGTCCATGCGTCCAGACAACGAACAACGCCGAGCCGGGACGATATTCCCAACGCAGCACGAGATTGGAATGCAGGCTGCTGAACGCAAATTCGTCCCGCTTGGGATAGGCGTCGAAATCAAGCAGGCGGTCCCGGTCCCGATGGAGCTGGAAACGGTCGTAGCGGCCCTGCGCGGCGAAAAGCTGGCTATAGAGCTGCACGGACAATTTGGGCGTCAGGGTGAACGTGCCGCGCAGGGTAATGTCCGTCGAGCGCGTATCCCGCGCGCCGAACACAGATACGTAATACTGCTCTGGAGCGGTTGGCTCCACGCCGGCAAGCAGGGCGTTCAGGCTTCCGCGGTCGTCGAACGCCTTGAAATCCGCCGCGTCCAGGTCGTCCGGATGGGCCGCGTCTTCCCCAATGAACCAGCCGGAGCCCGCGCGCAAAAATGTTTCGTTTGCGGACCAGGCCAGGACGCCGCGTTCCCATTCGCCTTCGATTTCGCTCGACAACGACAACCGGTCGTTGACATTCCACTGCGCCTCAAGGCTGACCTCGGACTCCGTGCCCCCGTTGCCGTAAAACGCTAAATCCACGCCCGGCTCGATTTGCCAGTCGCGCCGTTCGTCGGTCTGGAACTGCCCCTGCACCGCAAAACTCCCCGGTGGAGACCAGGGCAACAACCCCCGCGTCTCGTACAAATCGTACCCGCCGAACGGATTTTCATACTCGAAACCCACAATCACAGCCTGGAAATTCCGAAACAGCCACCGGGACCCGATATCGAGTCGCTGCCCAAGGTCCAGCCCGCCCCGGTAGGAAAATTGCTGCACGAAAAAGCCTCGCGCGCCGGCGCGCAGGAACGGGCCAAAGGGACTTCCGCCGTTCGCCGAATACGACCCCGAAGAGAGCAGCGCAATAAAATTATTCTCGCGGTTCTGGCCCGTGTCGTTCGGGTCGAAGGCGTCGTTGAACACGTCCAGCCCCACGAAGCCGTTCAGGGCCCCTTGCCGTTTGCGAAACCACACTTTACTGGCGAACCCGGTCTCCCGGGCGATATCCGTATCGATCTGATTTCTGTCCGTCAGGGCAAAAAATCCCTCGACGCCGTATTTGTTCTGAAGAAACCGCAAATCCCAGTCCATGCCCGTCGCCAGGCTACGCAAGCGATTATCCTCCTGTCCCGCGTCAGCCCCTTCGAACAAGGTGGCGATGCCGCCCACAGACGACCAGGACCCGATTTGCTGGATCACCCGTCCGACGCCATACCCCCGCGAAGGGCTAAAATCGGACCCCGTAGCCGCCCCCAGCACCCCGAAAGAAAGCCCCGACGCCGTGCGCCCGGAGAGTTTCCCCGCGCCGATAATGGGCGCGTCCGCCCCGATCCGACGGGTATACAAGAGCCGTCCGGGGCCAACGGAAAAATCGTAGATGTTGATCCCCTCCACGAAGAAGGGGCGGCGTTCCTGAAAAAAAGTTTCGAACGCAGTCAGGTTCAACACCGCCGGATCCGCCTCGACCTGCCCGAAATCCGGATTGATCGTGGCGTCCAGGGTAACATTCGTACCCAAGCCAATTTTAAGATCGCCGCCCACGTCGAAATCGCCGCTGCTTGCGCGTTCGCCGGCGACCTCCTCGCTTTCGAGCGTGTGTACGCCCGCAACCGTATACGGTATGACTTGCACATTCCGGCGGGGCTTCACATTCCGAATCCCCTCCAGACGACCGAACCGGGCCACCAGATTCGTCCGCTGTACGCGGGGCACGTGCGGCCACTCGGATTGTTCGCCGAGCCGGGGAATGCGGCGCGTGAAATGAATGCCCCAGGTCTGCGCGGGCGCTTCCGAAAAACGCAACATGCTGTACGGAATGCGTATCTCTGCGGACCACCCCGATTGCGTGACGCGGACGTCCGAATACCATACGGCGTCCCAGGAAGGATCCATGCCCCGGGGCGTATTGCTGTTGCCGCCGCCTCCCCCACCGCCCGGACCTCCGCCCCCGCCGCCCGTACGATCACTCCCGGTCTGGAGCGCATCGAATTGCACCCCGGCGGCGTTCACGCCAAAGACATACGCCGTGCGCCGATCAAACCAGGCGTCCACAGCCACCAGAAACCAGTCCGCCCGGTTGAAATCGTCCCGCCGCCCAAGCGCCCTTTCTATCGCGCCCGGCTCCTCGTCATGGAGCAGCGCCCCGACATAGAGATGATTCGCGCCGTACAAAACGCGCACTTCCGTCTCCTGGGAAGCCGGCGCGCCCTCCACCGGTTCGTACTGTCTGAAACCGGATACGGCCGCCGCCCGCCCCCAGGCGGCTTCGTCCAGCAACCCGTCCAGCGCGATCTCTTCTTCGACGAACAGCGCCTGCATAACGCCCTCGTTATCCAGCTCCGCCGAAGGCGGCGCGCTCGTCTGCGCCATGGCGGCGCAAACAGGCAACGCAAGCCAGGCAGCGAACAGGCCAAGGGCAAGCGCCCCGAATCGGGTCGGAAAATACGGTTTCACGGGGGATATCGTTTTCGTATCGGGAAGGGTACGGGAAGATACGGCGCCCGCCTGCACCGTTCGCAATGCGCAGCGCTACGCCATATCATATCATGATAGTATAAAGGATACGCCGAAATTATTAGACTCCCGCATGCCGTCTGTACATTCCATGACCGGCTTCGTTATATTTTATCGTCTCGCCTCTCCAAATGCCTTCGGCTGCCCATGCCTCGCAAGATACGCCTCCCCGGAAAACTTGCCCGCCTTGCGGCCCTTTTCTTTTGTCCGATCCTGCTTTTTGCGCCTTCCGCCTCGGCGCAGCAAACGGGTCAGGCCGGGCAATCGGGCGCCTACGCCGCCGGAAACGCCCCCGACAACGCCGACCCGCCCGCCGCGCCCGCCCTGCGCGCGGTAAAAAGCGACAGCGACGCCCTGCCCATCCTCGACGGCGACATCCTGGGCGACCCGGCCTGGGCCGCCATCGATCCGGCGACCGGATTCCTCCAGATTACCCCGAACGAGGGCAAGCCCGCTTCCGAAAAAACCGAAGTCCGCGTCCAGTACACCGGACAAACCCTGTACGTAGGCGTCGTATGCTACGACAGCGAACCGGCGCACATCATCGTATCGGACAGTCGTCGGGACGCCGATCCCCAGGAAGCCGACAGTTTCAGTCTGATTCTGGACACGTACCGGGATCGGCAAAACGGATTCGTGTTCGGGACGAACGCCGCCGGCGTGGAATACGACGCGCAGGTAACGAACGAGGGCCAGAACAGCGGGCGGTTCTCGCAGGGGCCGCGCAACCAGAGCGGTTCGGGCGGCGGGCTGAACGTCAACTGGGACGGGGCCTGGACCGTCCACACGGAGACGGGCGCGTACGGATGGAGCGCCGAATTCGCCATTCCCTTGCGCACCTTGCGCTTCGCGACGGGCGAAAATCAGGCCTGGGGGGTCAACTTCGAGCGCCGCATCCGGCGGCGAAACGAAACCGCCTACTGGGCTCCGCTTCCCCGGCAATACGCGCTGGCGCGGGTTTCGCTGGCCGGAACGCTGGAAGGGCTGGATATCCAGGCGCCGCGCAACCTGCAAATCACCCCGTACGCACTGGGACAAGGCGCGCGCGAAACCCTGTCCACATCGACGCAAACCACCTCGGAGGCCACAGACCCCGAAGGCGACTTCGGCGTCGATCTTAAGTACAGTTTGACCCCCAGCATGACGCTCGACGTAACGTACAACACCGATTTCGCGCAAGTCGAAGTGGACGAACAGCAAATCAACCTGGACCGCTTCAACCTTTTCTTTCCCGAGAAACGCCCCTTCTTCCTCGAAAATGCCGGGGTGTTTTCCGTGGGCGCGCCGGGACAAATCGACCTGTTCTTCAGCCGGCGCATCGGGATTGGCGCAGACGGCGTCGCCGTGCCTATTCTGGGTGGCGCGCGCGTTTCGGGTTCGGCGGGGGATTACCGGATCGGGGCGCTCAACATGCAAACCCGGCAACTGGGCGCAGAAAGCATTCCCGGCAATAATTTCAGCGTGGCGCGGGTCAAGCGCGAATTCCCGAACCGCACCTTTGCAGGCGTACTGTTCACCAACCGGCAGGGCGTCGGCGATCTGGCGCAAGAAGACGATTACAACCGCGTATTCGCCCTGGACGGTCAACTGGGCATCGGACAGTATGGCTTCGTGTCGGGCTTTGGGGCGTTATCGGCGACGCCGGGTATGTCGGGGGAAAATTATGCGTACCAGGCGACGGCCAACTACAATTCCCAGGCCTGGCTGCTGAACGCAAGCTACGCCCAGGTCGGCGAGCGCTTCAATCCGGAACTCGGCTTCCGGCAACGGACATCGTCCTACCGGTACGCCAATGGCCTCGTTTTTTACCGCCACCGCCCGGATTTTCTCCGGTTTCACGAACTCCGCCCCCATGTCAGCTACTACGGATACTGGGGGCTGGACGGATTGTACGAAACGGGTTTTCTCCATATCGACAACCACTGGGAATGGGAAAACGGCTGGGAAATACACACCGGAATCAACTTCACCACGGAAGGCGTCCGGGAATCGTTTGAAATAAGCAAGGACGTATGGGTGCCCAGGGCCTCGTATTACCACCGGGAAGCCATGATCGTCGGCATTACGGACGAGAGCCTGCCGCTCAGCCTGAGCACCCGGGTTATCGCAGGCGGATTCTTCGGGGGCGATCGGGTTACGATTCTGTCCACCATCCGGGGGCGGATGGGCGAGGCGTTCAACACAGAAATCGGCCTCGCCCAGAACTGGGTGAACCTGCCGGGCGGCGATTTTACGGCGAATCTGGTGCGGACGCGGCTCTCTTATTCCTTCACGCCCCGGATGTACCTGCAAACGCTCGTTCAGTACAACAATGCAGCCGAACTCTGGTCGATGAACTTGCGATTCGGTTGGCTGCAATCGGCGGGGACGGGGCTGTTCGTCGTGTTCAACCATACGTCCCGTTATAACCGGGCCGAGGGATTCGGAGCATTCGACCCTGAAATCACGAACCAGACCTTCATCCTCAAATATTCGCGCCTGCTGAACGTGCTGCGATAGCAAAAGGGCAATAAAAAAGCCGGGGACGTTCTCTGCAGAACGCCCCCGGCCTGATTACCGATTTGTTTTCACTTCAGCAAAGTCATCTGCTTGGAAACTACGAATGAACCGGCTTGTAAACGGTAGAGATAAATTCCACTGGGCAAGTGCGATGCGTCAAAAACAACGCGATAATAACCCGCTTCACGGCGGCCATTGACTAAGCGAGCCACTTCCCGCCCTGTGAGATCATACACTGCCAGGTCTACATCTGCGCTTTTCGGTAAGTCATAAGCTATGACCGTCGACGGATTGAAGGGATTGGGGTATGCTTCGCTATACACAAATGACGGTGTTAACTGCCCCTCATCTGCCCGGATTTTTTCACCAGCACCATATTTATACGACCCTGCACAATAGGGCGAGCCATCGATATTTTCGACATGGCGAAAACTGAACACCGTTTGATACCCAGAGGTGACCTTCAGTTTTATGTATAGATCCAAGCCAGGGGGCATTCGCACCGAGTAGGCTGGGCCGTAGTTAGTGCCATGGCCGAAGGAGTACGATACGCCATCGTACCCTTCATACCATTCATAACTATAAGACCCCTCACCGCCATGGACACTCGCACTAAAAGTGACGGGATGACCGGAGCATGCAAGGACTGAAGATGCTATAACAAAACTTCGGAGCCTGTTGTTTGCTTCGCCACCTCCTCCACCTCCTCCACCTCCTCCTGAACACCCGTCTGGAAGCAATCCATCATGATCCTCCAGACATGGTTCTTTATCAGTAGGAACCACTTTCGCTGCATATCCCTGTGCAAATGCATATTTCGAAGCATCCAGCACGGGACCAGTCACAAAAAGCAATGCCATGATCGTGACAGGCCGCAAGATTTGTTTTTTCATGTTTCTATCGCCATTCCAGTGAACGCTATGGGAAACGAAGGTTGTCGTTTGGTAACCCCAATCTGCACCCGCAACGCTACTTGTCCCACCACATCCGCGTCGTGAGTTCGTCCGGGCCCTGACGGGATACCGCAGCGCGATAATTCTCCGGATTCGCTACCGCTTCTGCCTGCCGGTAGTTCAAGCGCCGGGGAATGGTGCCTCCGGTCCGGTTGCCTGGAAATACCACAGGGGTTAATTCCGGATAACCCGTGCGGCGCCAGTTGGCGTACGCCTCGTACTCGTTAAGCAACACGGCGGCCCAGATCTGCTCGTTGATCTGCTGCATGCCCATGGCCGCATTGTACGGATTGGCTGCAAGGTAGGCGTCGATGTCCGCGGCGGCGATCGCCGCGTTCGGGTCGTACATGACCAGGTATTCCATGGCCGCCCGTACGCCGTTCGCGTAGTGGGTTGCCGGATCTCCGCTGTGCCAGCCCCGAACCGCCGCCTCGGCCTTCAGCAATTCCACCTCGGCGTAGGTCATAAAGAACATGGGGTCGTCCTTGCCTGTGATCATGGGGTTCGGCCGCATGTACACGTTCATGCCGCACAACGCGGTGGGGGCAGCGTCAGCCGGGCAGGCAATCCAACTGGGATCGTCCTGAATCATAGGCTCAGAGGAATCGCTCTTGCCATTGGGCAGTCCCACCGGATCGGCGCCAGCCACAGGTATGACTCCGTACACTTCAAGGCGCGGATCGCCATGCGCCACCATCCAGTCTACGAAGAATTTGCTCATGCGGGGATTGCCGTCTGTCTCGAAAACCTGCCCATTTCCGTTCTGCCATCCAGAGGGGTCGTTATGCGGCACATAGGCGATATCCTCGTTGCTGGTCATGGTGCCGCCGGAAATGGCTTTGCTTGCCCAGCTCTGCGCAGCGGCGGGATCGACCTTGACCAGCCGCATGCCCAACCGAAGCATAAGCGAATTGGCCAATTTGCGCCACTGCTCCACATTTCCCTGGTACATTACATCGCCAGCTCCATACGTCGGCTTGGACGCATCCAGCGCCCCGGCAGCCGCCTCCAACTTCGCCAGCATGTCGGCGTATATTTCGCTCTGGGGGTCGTACTTCGGCTGCGTAATGCCTTCGATGAAGCCCTTGCCCGCTTCAGAGTACGGAATGTCGCCGTGCAGATCCGTCATCCGGTGGTACATGATCACCCGCATGATCTGGGCGATGTGATGCATGTTGGACTGTTCGGGATCTTCGCTGGTTTGCAGCAGCAGGTCCTCTACGTTCCTCGCCACGTTGGGGTAAATACGGTCCCACATCGCTGCGGAGTAGGAGGGGTTATAGAAGTACTTGTCTCCCGACCAGTAGCCCGGCAAGGCAGCGAAGTGCTGAATCATCGTCGAGCTGTAGATCAGGTTCGTGCGCCAGTTTTCGTAGCGCTGTCCGCTGATCTGCACCTGGAGGTTCGTCAGCTTGAAGTTCGGGTCAATCTGATCGGCTTGCGTCGGGTTCACGTTCATCTCTTCGAACCCGCTATCGCACGAAGGCAGAACCAGCAGGCACGAAATCAGCGCGAGACCCGGAATAAACTTCTGAAGGTAGGTCATGGATCTATATAGGTTTAGCATGATCGGATAGATTGGATAGCGGCTCGCATTGATTACATTCTCACATTGACGTTAAAGCCAATGCTGCGCGTCTGCGGAACGCCGGCATGCTCTAATCCGATGCCTTGCTGCGTGTTGTTGTAAAGGGACTCGGGGTCGAGGTTGTCCACGTTGCTGTAGAGCAGCCACAGGTTGCGGGCCACCAGCGAGATCGAGGCAAACTTGATTGGCGTCTTGACAAGAAGGCGCGCAGGCAAGCGATAACTCAGGCTCAGCTCCCGCAGCTTGACGAAGCTGGCGTCGTATACGAATTCCTCTCCAATGGTGCCGCCTCCGATGCGGCCCCAGTAATCCTCGGGATCGGCCTGCACGGTGTTCACATTGCCGTCGGCGTCCACGCCGTCGCCCACGATGAAGCCTTCTTCGCGGCCCTGGAGCGTGTTCTTGTGCAAGCCACTCGAATAACCGGCGCTATTGGTTACCGAGTACATATCGCCGCCAAAGCGCATATCGATCAGCATGCCCAGCCGCCAGCTCTTGTAACGCAACGTATTGCTGACGCCCCCAAGAAAATCAGGCGTGCCATTGCCGATTACGCACAGATCGGACGTACGCATGGGCAACCCGTCGGCGTCATGCACGATGGGCCCCGTCGCGTCGCAATCGGAGGCGTCGGCGCCAGTCGGTACGTTCTGACGCAGGTACTTGCGGCCCTTGATGGAGCCATACGGCTCGCCTATGTCCGCCGTGACGAAATTGCCGCGCTGACGGCTTTCCGCAAGCACGAGCGACGTCTGCCCCTCCACCAGTTCCACCACCTCGTTGATGTTGCGGGAAACGTTCACGTCCATATCCCAGCGCCAGTCCGCGGTGCGATACGGCGTCGTGCTGACCAGCAGTTCCACGCCGCTGTTCCTGATTTCGCCGGCGTTGATCACCTGGCGCACAAAGCCGGAAGCATTGGATATCGTCGTCGAAAGAATCTGGTCCGTCGCCGTCTCGGTGTAGTACGTAAAGTCCAGGCCAAACCGGTTGTCGACGAAGCGAATGTCGAACCCGCCCTCAATGCCCACGGTGGAGGAAGGCTTGAGGGTAGACAATGGAATCTGTCCCTGGGCCACGCCGCCGCGCGGTTGCCCAAGGTGGCTTCCCTGAAGGTTGTAGGTCAACGCCAACTGATACGGACTGGTGTCGCCGCCGACTTCCGCCCAGGACGCCCGCACCTTCCCGAAACTGATCCAGCCCGGCAAATTCAGCGCGTCCGAGAATACAAAACTCACGCCGACGGACGGGTAGAAGTACGAGTTGTTGTCGATGGGCAACGTGCTGGACCAGTCGTTGCGGGCCGTGCCTGTAACGAACAGGTAATCGTTCCAGGAAAACTCCGCCGATCCGTACAGCGAATTGATCTGCTTCTCGTTGAAGCCGTACCCGTGGAGGCGCACATTCTGGTTGGTCACCGTTTCCAGGCCCGGCACGTTGAACCCGCCGCTTCCGTTGAGGGTCAGGTCCTCCCGGCTCCGGTACAGGATGTTGCCGCCCGCCGACGCCACCAGGCCAACGTTTCCGGTCAGAGACCGGTTGACGTTAAACAGGAAATCGGTGTTGATTTCCGTGATGCGGAATTCTCGCTCGGCCTGGCTCCCGTTCGGCTGGTACGCCGTGCCCCATGGCGTGACGCTCGTGCGGCGCGTGGTATAGGTGTCGCCGCCAAAACGGCCCGTCAACGAAATCCAGTCCGCAAACTTGTAACTCAGGGAAGCGAAACCAATGAGCCTGCGATCATCGTCCGCCTGGGTGTACTGGTGCGCCGCCCAGTAGGGATTCTGCCGAAACGGATTGTCGAACAGCCCGCGATGCAGTTCCGTGCCGTCCATATCCACGCCGGGATCTGTGCACGCTTCGTCCTCGGGCGGACACTCCATGGTGGTTACGTCCACGTTCGGGGCGAGTTGATACACGGAATAATTCGCATTGCCTGGCGAGTCGCTCAACCGGGGGCGGTTCTTGACATACTCGCGTACGAAGTTCAGCTTCGCGTCCGCGCTCAGGCGCGCGCCGAATTGCGACCCGCCGCGTATGGTGAACGAGGTGCGGGCAAGCCCCGAATTGGGGCTGATGCCTTCGTTCTGCAAATGGGAGAATCCCAAACGAAGCGAACTCGTCTCGGTCGCCGTCGAAAGCGCAAGGCTGTTCGTGGTCGTGAGGCCCGTGTTGTAAAAATTGTCAAGGGCGTTGGGCGCCTGGCTATACGGCTGATCGGTGCCGTCCCAGCTGATTACGCTGGAGCCGTCCAGCCGCGATCCCCAGGCCGAGCCCGCCGTTTCCAGCGCATCGGCCACAGAAGTCGGCTTTTTGCCTTCCGTTCCCTGGCCATACTCGTTCTGCCAATCCGTATTGACCAGTACCGTCTCGAAGGTGGTGTTGCTGGAAAACTCTACGCCGAGGCCCAGGCCGGGCGTCGCGCGCTTGGTGCTGATCAGCACGACGCCGTTCTTGGCGCGCGTACCGTACAGCGCGGCGGCGGAAGGCCCTTTGAGCACCGATATGTTCTCGATGTCGTCCGGGTTGATGGAGCCGATGCCGTCGCCGCCGTCCGAGCCGCCCCACATTCCGGCGGAGCCGATCGTCGAGTTGTCGATCGGAATGCCGTCCACCACGTACAAAGGCTGGCTGTCTTCGCCCAGCGACGAAATGCCCCGGATAATCACCCGGCTGGATCCCGCGGGGCCAGTGGCGGGCTTGGTAACCTGTACCCCGGCCACTTTCCCGGACAGCGCGTTCGCCACATTGTTTTCCCGCACTTCGCGCAGGTCCTCGCCGGAAATTTCGCTCACGGAGTACGCAAGCGCCCGTTCCTGACGCTCGATGCCGAAGGCGGTGACTACCACCTCTTCAAGCAGTTCGACGTCCTCTACGAGCCGCACGGACAGATTGGCCTGCCCGTTCACGGGGATCGTTTGCGTAACGTAGCCCACGAAGGAAAAGACCAGCGAAGCGTTCGCATTGGACACGGTTATCTCGAACGTGCCGTCCACGTTGCTGACGACGCCGTTCAGCGTACCGTTTTCGAGAATATTCACGCCGGGGAGCGGCGCGTCGTCTGCGTCGGCGACCACGGCGCCGTTTACAGTGAGGACCTGCGCATGCGCCACGCGAGGGCCTGAAAGCAAAAGCCCCGCAAAGAGCAAAGCGCAGAGCGCGGAGCAGGTTCGGAAAGCGCCAGTAACCGTTTTCATGGCAGTCAGAAAGGTGTGAACAAATAGTTAAGGAAGGAGACAGCGCGAAGAAGGGGAAAAGGCGTGCTGCCTGTACTGCGTGCAATGGTACGAATAAAGGATATCGAAAGTCAAGTAAAAATATTTTCCTCAACTATTTTTCTTATTTAACTAATATGAATTCTGTGCATAGCGTTAAATATGTATGTCAAACACCCCATAAATTCTTTATAAATGCACAAAAAGATGCATATCGCCTTGAAAAATAAATAATCAGGAAATTATTTATCTTTTCTTCATAAAATGCTTATCTTTTCTTCATAAATTGTTTACCGTTTATTCATAAAAATATTTGTCGTTTTGCGGCGTCCTGTATCTGAAGAGGCCAGCAACAACGAGAGGACCGCGAACGTCGGCGCCATGCCTCGCGAGCGTTCAGGGAGCGCCCGCAGCGAACGTTTTCAACGTTGCGTCATTCTGCGCCACCACCACGAGCGGCCCCTCGGCGGCAGCGACGCGAACCATCCCGCGCACGACCCCGGGCGTTAAAAAGCCGCTTCGGGACGCAGGAACGCTTTCCCAGGCCATCCCGCCGCGATTCAGCAGCAGCAGCCCGCGACCCGCATTGTACCGGCCCCACTGCGCCCGCGCCTCGAACGCATTGCCCGCAAGCAGCATATCCGTCTGCCCGTCGCCGTCCGCATCTTCGAAAAGGATGGCGTACACGGGCGCGAACTGCGCTTCGGGGGGCAATGCCCGAACCCGGAACCGGCCTGTGCCGTCGTTCTCGAAAACGCTGGTTTCGAACCGGATGGCGGCAAGCCGGACCGCAGGCTCCGTTTCGGAAAACACATCGTCCAGCGTGGCGCGGGCGTACGAGGCGTAATCGGGGAATTGCCCGGCAAGCGAAGGAATCGCCTCCAGCAATTCGTCTCGCCAGGGCGCGGGATGCCTTTGCTCGCCGAGGTAATGCCCCAGCACGAATTCAAGGCGCCCGCCTCCCCCGAAATCCGCGGCATACACGGCGGCGGGCTTGTCCGGACTGGCCTGCATCTGCGCATTCAACCCTCGGTTGCCCGCCGCCAGGTCCAGGTCGCCGTCGCCATCCAGATCCTGCGCGCGCAAGACATTCCACCAGCCTTCCGTATCGGCGAACCCTGTTTCGTCGGCGGGCGCCTCGGTCCACTTCCCGTCGTAGCGGAACATCCGAATCGGCATCCATTCTCCCGCGAGAACCAGTTCGTCGCGACCATCCCCATCCATATCCGCCCACAAGGCGTCCGCCACCATCCCCGGCGCCCGCAAAACGTCCGGCGTAGCGTCCACGAACGAGCCGCCCGTATTCTCCAGCACGTAACTGCGCGGCGCCAGCGGGTAGCGGCCCGGAAGCGCCCGCCCGCCCACGAACAGGTCCATATCCCCATCCGCGTCGAAATCATGCGCCGCCGCGGCGCCCCCGCTGCTGTGCAACGCGGGCAAGGCTTGCGCGGCATGGACGTACGCGCCAGACCCGTCGTTGACGTACAGGCGATCCTGGTACGCCGACAAATCCTCCGCTTCGAACGCCCCCCCGCTCACCACATACAAATCCTCGTCGCCGTCGCCGTCCGCATCCATAAAGAGCGCGTCCGTATCCTCGTAGCCGCCATGCGCTTCGAACGCCGCGCCGGGTCCCCGGCGAAACGATCCGTCCGGGCGTTGCAAAAAGAGCGCGCCCGCCTGCCCCCGCGCTCCGCCAACGAATACATCCTCCAGCCCGTCCCCGTTCGCATCCCCCGCCGCCAGCGCAGGCCCCTGCCGGGACAACATATGCGGCAGCAGCGGCTCGCGCTCGAAATCCACGAACGGGTTTTCGACATGGGCGAATTGCAACCCGCGCGCGCCCGCTTCCTCCGTGAAAAACGGCGGCGCCCGAAGCGCTGCGCCGTCCCCTTCGTCCGGCGCCTCGAAATCCGCGTCCCCCCGGTGCAACGCAAGCGTCTGGTTCGCCGGAACCCCTTGCAGGCGCTCACGGGCGCCGTCCGGCCAAATCGCCTCGATATCGACCGCTTCCAGGTCGCCCAGGCCAAAATAGAGCACAGGCTCCACGGAAGACAAATACCCCCGCACCGGATTCATTTCCCGGTAAAACCGCTGTCCCGCCCCGGTAGCCTCCACCGAAGCCCCGATCCCGAACCGGTTGCCTTCCGGGCCTTCAAGGCGAATCTTCAGATAATTCCCCGCGCGCAGGCGGTCCGCATCGTTCCGATAGACGAACGCTTCCGCATTGATGTTGTTGACCACGAGGTCAAGGTCCCCGTCGTTGTCCAGGTCCGCGTACGCCGCGCCGTTCGAAAAGGCGGGCTCGCCCAGCCCCCAGTCTTGCGTCTTGTCGGCGAACGACGCACCCGATTCGGGCCCGTAGATATTTCTGTATATATAATTGGGTATGGGCGTGGAAGGCATTTGCCGAACCATGTCCGCCGAAGACAGCGCTTCGCCCCGCGCGCTCGCCTCCCTGTGCGCATTCACCAGCGTACGCCGCAGGAAATCAAGGTTCGTGTAGTCCCGCAAATAGCCGTTCGTCACGAACAGGTCGTTTCGCCCGTCCAGATCGAAATCGGCCAATAGCGCCGCCCAGCTCCAGTCCGTATTGGAAATCCCCGCCATTTGTCCTGTTTCCGTAAACCCGCCATCGCCCCGGTTCAGTTGCAGCATGTTGCGCATATACTGCTCGTGAAACCCCTTATTGCGAAAATCTTCGTAAAACACATGGCCTTCCGGGCCTTTCAGGACCTTCTGCCGAAAATGATCTTCGGCCAGCATATCCAGCGTCACGATATCGGGCCAGCCGTCGTTGTTTACGTCGGCGACGTCCGCGCCCATGGACGAATAGGACGTATGCGTCAGCCTGTCGCGCGCGGATTCGGCGAACGTCCCGTCCCGGTTATTCACGTACAGATAATCGTCCTCGATATAGTCGTTGGCAACGTACAGATCGGGCCAGCCGTCCCGGTTCACGTCGCCCGCGATGGCGCTCAGCCCGAAGCCCAGCGGATTCCCGATAATGCCCGCCGCTTCGCTCGCGTCCGTAAAGCGCCCGCCGTCGTTCCGGTACAGTTTGTCGCCTGCAAGCGCGTCGCGCGCAGTCCGCATATACTCCACGTCGAACCGGCTCAGGCGCCGGATCGAATGATTCAGCAGATACAGGTCCAGGTCGCCGTCCCGGTCGTAATCGAAGAAAACGGCGTGGTTCGAATACGCAGGATCGTCCAGGCCGTACTCCGCCGCCCGCTCGGTAAACGTCCCGTCCCCGTCGTTGACGTACAAGGCGTTCCGGCGACGACGCTCGCTGACCCGGCCCGATTTGCACACATATATATCCAGATGGCCATCCCCGTTCGCGTCCGCCATGACGACGCCGGTCGTCCAGCTTAATTCGCTTGCCAGCCCCGCGGCCTCGGTCGCGTCCTCGAACGTCAGCCCGCCCCGGTTCAGGTACAGGCGGTCCTGGAACATGTTGGCGGATAAATACAGATCGGGCAGGCCGTCCCCGTTCACGTCGCCGACGGCCACGCCGCCGCCGTTATAGAAATATTCGTATTCCAGCACGTTGAACGCGTCCTGCTCTTCGAGCCGGTTGACGAAATCGACGCCCGTCTCGGCGGCGGACAGGCGCGTAAAGAGCGGCGGCGGGGCGTCTTCGCTTGCGGGCTCGCTCCCGCCGCACGCGCCAAACAGACACGCCGACGCAAGAAGCAAAAAAGGCGAAAGGATGCGCTTCATGCGGCGCGAGGACATGGGATGCGGGAGGGGACGAATGGCGATCGGCGGCGATACGTAACGTCAGATACATAACGTATTGCGGCGCGTCCGGTTGCACGGCGGCGCCCTCTGGAAACAAGGGATACGCCGGCAATTCACAGAATGCATACGCAAAATGTACGTATATTGTATATGATTTTGGCTTTGCCGAAAACACGCCGATTTTCCGTTACACCTTCTTTTTTCGACCTTTTCATGCGTGACGTTCTGATTTCCCGCACCGCCGACGCGCTCGGCGACGAAGCCGCCTATTTACTCGACCACGAATGCGGCACGATCCCAAAAGAGCATTTATACCTGCCGGGACCCGACTTCGTGGATCGCGTATGGATCGGTTCGGACCGCAAGCCGCGCGTGCTGGGCGCCCTGCAGCAACTTTTTAGCGCGGGACGGCTCGGCGGCACGGGATACCTGTCGATCCTGCCGGTGGATCAGGGCATCGAACACGGCGCCGGGGCCTCGTTCGCCAGGAACCCGGCCTATTTCGATCCCCGGAACATCGTCGAACTGGCTATCGAGGGCGGATGCAACGCGGTGGCTTCGACATACGGCGTCCTGGGGGCCGTGGCGCGACGCTACGCGCACAAGATTCCCTTCATTCTGAAATTCAACCACAACGAATTGCTCACGTACCCGAACACGTACGATCAGATCATCTTTTCGCAAATCGAGGATGCGTACGAAATGGGTTGCGTGGGCGTGGGCGCCACCGTGTACTTCGGCTCGGCGGATTCCAACCGGCAAATACAGGAAGTCTCGGAAGCCTTCTCGGCGGCCCATGAACTGGGCATGGCCACGATTTTGTGGTGTTACGTCCGAAATTCCGCCTTCAACCAGAACGGCGTGAACCACGAATCCAGCGCCGACCTGACGGGACAGGCCAACCACCTTGGGGTAACCATCGAAGCCGACATCATCAAGCAGAAGCAGGCGGAGCAGAACGGCGGCCTGAAGGCGATGAATATGGGCGCGTCGAGTTACGGCAAACTGGACGAGCGCATGTTCACCGAACTGGCGACCGACCACCCCATCGACCTGACGCGCTACCAGGTGGCCAACTGCTATATGGGGCGGTGCGGCCTGATCAATTCCGGCGGCGGATCGGGGAAAAACGACGTGCAGCAAGCGGTGCGGACGGCGGTGATCAACAAGCGCGCCGGAGGCATGGGACTTATTTCCGGGCGCAAGGCCTTCCAGAAACCGATGCGCGAAGGCGTCGAAATTCTGAACGCCATCCAGGACGTGTACCTCGACGACGAGGTGACCATCGCATAGGGCGCCGGAAACCGCCGCTTTTCGGCAACCCATTTCTTTGGTACGCTCCATGATTAAGCGCCCAGACGCTTCGATCCGGCCCCGTTCGAACGAGGCATGGATTATTTTTTCAACAATTTTGTTGACCGCATACCTTGGGGCGTGCGGCGGCGCCGCGCTCCCGGAACCGGATTCCGAAACCTATCGCGAGACGGTTTCGGCGTTTTATGCGGGCCTGGCAGCTATCGAGTCGGGCGTCGACCGGCAAGGCGAGGAAAATCTGCTTCGGGTAACGGAACTGGCGCCGGGAGAGCCTGCGGCCTGGGTTAACCTGGGGCTGCTCGCCATGCGGCGGAACGACTATGCGCTGGCCTCGGAATACCTGCAGGAAGCGGAAACGCTTGCGCCGGAAAACAGCGTGATCCGCCTGCTGCTCGGCCTGTTCGAGAAGAGCCAGGGGAACGGCGCGGAAGCGACCCGGCGCCTGCAGGAGGCCGCGGCGCTGGATTCGACGAACGCGAAGGCGCTGTATGCGCTGGTCGAGCACCTTGCGGAAGCCGGGCGAGACGACGAATCCGCGGCGCTGCTCGACGCGCTGTTGCATGTGCATCCGGACAACGGGGCCGCCCTCGTCCGGCGCGCCGGGGCGGCGGCGCGTTCCGGCGACAGCGAAGCGTTGCGAAATACGCTGGCGCATATCGAAACCTTGTCCGCGTCCTGGCCGGAGGAGGCCCTGGAACAACTGACGGCCGCCGTCGCCGCCGCATCTGGCCCGGACGCGCCCGACTTTGCGACAGCGACGACCCACATCGCTTTTTTGCGAAACGTGCTGCTGCGTGTTTCCGCGTACCGACAGGACCTGCGCGCCATCCAGACGCCCGTCGAACAGGTCGGCGACCTGATGACGGGCTTTCTGCGGTTGCCCGAACCGCCCCCCGCCATCGCGCCCCGCGACGAACAGTTGACGTTCACCCCGCAATCGCTGAACGCGGAGGACGCCCTTTGGCGCAGCGTAGCCGTGTTTTCTCCGGCGGGCGGCGGCGCGGCCAGCGCAGACGAAGGCGACGAGGCAACGAACGCCCCCGGCGTCGCGCTGGCCCTGGCCGACGAGAACGGGGTGCATCTCCCGAACGGGCAGCTGCTCGAATGGCCCGGCAGCGACCAGGGCGAACAGCAGGCCGTCGCCGGCATCGATTACGACTACGACTTTACGATGGACCTTGCGCTGGTCGGCGCGGGCGGCCTGCGCCTGTTCCGGCAGGACAGCACGGGGACCTTTGCGGAAACCACTTCGCAACTCGGACTGCCCGCAGAGATTCTGACCGCTTCGCTGGCGAACGTCTGGGCCGCGGACCTTGACCTCGAGGGCGACGTGGACCTTGTGGCGGCCCGCACCCAAGGCGCGCCCCTCGCCCTGCGCAACAACGGCGACGGAACGTTCGCGCCGCTGGACCTTTTCGGGGAAGTCGACGCGTTGCGGGCCTTTGCCTGGGGAGATTTCGACGGAGACGGAGACCCGGACCCCGCGCTCGTGGACGCAAACGGAACGTTGCACCTTTTCGCCAACCGGCGCAGCGGACTTTTCGCGCGGCAGCCCATGCCCGAAACGGACCGCATCCTCGCCGTCCGGGCGGCGGACCTGAACGGCGACGCGACGGTCGATCTGGCGGCGCTGCGGGCGGACGGAACGATTCTGCGGCTTTCGACCGACGGCGAAGACGCAAGCGCCCTATGGTCTTCGGAAGCAATCGCCCGCTGGGAAGATATGCCCGCGGACATAGCGCCCGGCGCCGCGCAGCTTTTCGTCACAGACCTGGACAACAACGGCGGGCTGGACCTGACGGCAACCACGCCTCGCGGCGCCCGCCTCTGGCTGCGGGACGCGGACGAAGCACAGCCGGGCGGCATCCTCCATCCGACGGAACACGCCTTCTCCGAACATATCTTCGCCGTCGCGGACCTCACCGCCAACGGACGCCTGGACCTGATCGGATTTTCCGAAACGGGCGCGCCCATCCGGCTGGAAAACGAAGGCAGCAAACCCTACCACTGGAAGCAAATGCATCTGCGCGCCGCCGAAGCGGTGGGCGACCAGCGCATCAATTCGTTCGGGATCGGAGGCGAGGTAGAAATACGGGCCGGATTGTCTTTCCAGAAACAGGTGATCGAAGGGCCCCTCGTGCATTTCGGACTGGGCACCCACGCCGTGGCGGACGTGGCCCGCATCGTGTGGCCCAACGGCAGCGTACAGGCCGAATTCGATCTGCTTTCCGGGGAAGTCGTGCTGGCGCAGCAACGCCTCAAGGGGTCGTGCCCGTGGCTTTTCGCCTGGAACGGGGAGCGCATGGATTTCGTCACCGATTTCATATGGCGCTCGCCGCTGGGCCTCAAGATCAACGCGCAGGAAACGGCGGGCGTCATGACCACCGAGGACTGGGTTCGGATACGCGGAGAACAGTTGGCGCCGCGCCCGGGAGAAAACGGCGCGCCCCCCTGGTACGACCTGCGCATCACGGCGGAACTCTGGGAAACGCATTTCTTCGACCATGTTTCGCTGCTCGTCGTCGATCATCCCGACGACACCGAAATCTATGTAGACGAGCGGTTCGCCTTTCCGCCTCCTGAAATGAAGGTGCACGTTACCGCGTTGCCCCAGCCCCTTGCCGAGGCGCGGGACGACCTGGGCCAGGACGTAACCGATCTCCTTGCGGAAGAGGACGGACGGTATCTCGCCACGTTCGGACACGGGCAATACCAGGGCGTCACGCGGGACCACTACGTGGAACTGACGCTGGAGAACATTCCGGGCGACGCCGCCCGAAACGGCCCGGTATGGCTTGTGGCTTCCGGCTGGATTTATCCCACGGACAGCTCGATCAATGTGGCGCTTGCGCAAGGGTCGCATGTTCCGCCGCAGGGCCTGCGCCTGGACGTCTCCGACGGCAAGGGGGGTTGGCGAACCGTCCATCCCAACCTCGGCTTCCCGGCCGGCAAAACGAAAACGGTGCTCATCGACCTGACGGACGCCTTGCCGGCGCAGTCAGAAGGGACCGAAACCCTCCGGCTTCGCCTGCATACGAATCTGGAAATTTTCTGGGACGCCTTTGCGTGGGCTGCCGGACAGCCCGACGCCGAGACCATGACCCGGCGCCTCCTGCCCGATGCGGCGGACCTGCGCTACCGGGGCTTTTCGGAAACGTACGAGGCGGACGCCTTCTCCCCGGAACTGCCCGTCTACGACGAATTGGCCGCGACGGGTCAGGTCTGGCGCGATCTCGTCGGATATCACACGCGGTTCGGAGACGTGCGCGAACTGCTCGAAACCGTGGACGACCGGTACGTAATCATGAATGCGGCCGACGAAATGGCGTTTCGTTTCGAAGCCCCGCCGCCTCCGCCCGACGGATGGACGCGCGATTTCGTGCTCGTCGGGGACGGTTGGGTGAAGGACGGCGACTACAACACGGGCTTCTCCAAAACCGTGCTCCCCCTGCCCTCGCACGACGACGCAGCCTACGCTACGCCTCCGGGACGGCTTGAAGACGATCCTGTCTACCGCCGTTTCCCGGACGACTGGGCGCGCTACCACACCCGCTACGTCACGCCGGAACGCTTCCACCAGGCGATGCGGGTGGAATAAGCCCGGGTAGTGTCAGGAGTCTGGCCGGGACCGGACCATGGAGCCCAGCGAAGAAAGCGCAGGAGAGGCAGGAGACGCAAAATTGCCATAGAGATGCTCAACGCCTTTCAAAAGGCGTAGCGCAGCCCGAGGTCAATCGTCCTTCCGTAACTTTGTCGCAGCCCAATGGCTTTCGTCTCGTCGAGGAATCTGTTGATATCTTCTGACTTCGTTATGTTGCTGACATTCAGATAGATGTCCAGTCCCTGAACTGGTAGCGACTGCTTTACCGAGAGATCCCATCTTCTAAAGTCATCGGTTGATTCTCTCAATTCGGGCCAAAAATTGGTCCTTGTGAAAATGTCAGACCGGTAAAGCATGGAAACCCTGGCAGAGAATCCTTTATAGTCGTACCCCATCGACAGATTCATGATCTGGTCGGGTTGATCGATCAAACGATCCACATACAGGGTGTCGTTGTTCACGGCGACTACCTGCAACGGCGGGCCGAAATCAATCTCAAAATCAATGATTGTTCGAGGATACTTGACCTCAGAACTTGTGATCGTATAATTCGCATTAAAGACTAATCCGCTCAAAAAGCCGGGAAGATACCAGAATCGGGTTTGATAATCGAATTCAAAACCTCGCAATTTTACATTATTGGGGTTATTTGAAATATAATTCTGAATAAACCCCTTCTCTATTTCCTCAGGAAGCCCAAAGGGTTCCGGATCTACAATATATCTTCGTCCACCGGGAAAAACGAGATCTTTAATATTCTTTTCGAAATATCCGGCGCTCAAAAAACCAATATGACGTTGATGAACAGAAACGTTCGCATCGATATTTTTTGATAAGGCAGGCCTCAGGTAAGGGTTTCTGTAATTAACGCTCCGGCTTGAACCAGCAATACTGTAAAGAGGTAGAAAATGGGTATAATTAGGCCGAGCCAACGTATGGGTACCCGCCAATCGCGCCTCAAGCCAGGGAACAGGTCGGTACCGTACGAACAATGCCGGTAGTATATGCTCATTATTTCGCTCATGCGTAACAAAGTCGTGTCCCGCAAAAGTAAAACTCGGAATAACATCCAGCCAACCCTGCCATGAACTATAGGCAGTCTTGTTTCTTTCCCAACGCGCCCCCGTAACCACATTCAACCTGGAGCCAATATCAACATCCGCCATCAGGTAGGATGCCGTGTATGTCTCCTCGCCTGAGTAGTCAAACAGATTTGAATTCGTCTGGTGGAACGTGTGCGCAATTTCCTCCCAATAGGTAGCAAAACTGAAATTCTCGCTCAGAAAATTCGAAATCTCTCCCATAAAATCCAGATCTGCAAATGGCCCCAGGGTATAGTCGCCATTCAGGAAATCACCTGCCTCATAATCCTCGTCAACGAATGCCCTGTAGGGAAGGCGCCTCACCCCGGGATCGCCATATTCGTCGAGACGAGGAAACGCAACAAGAAGTGAATCCATAGCGGGTTGCCATACAAAATTAAGGCGTCCTGCCTGAACCCCCTTATCAAATTCCCTCGATTTTTTACGATATTTTACACCGGCCTTGATTCTGCCAGACAAGTCGTCGAATAATGTAAAATCATAGCCCAGGTCAAGACGAATCGTTTTATCCGTCTCTTTGTTTTCGTCTTCATTGATTGTGTACCCGTTCGCATAAACAGATGGAAAGTTATCTACCAGATAATTCTGGATACTTCTAACACCTACACCCAAAACCGTTTGATCGAATGCAAAATCCTGAAGAAATTGCGCCGCAAACGTATTAAATTCCTGGGTTGATTCAGACAAGGATGCCGAAGCATCTATGTGGAGTTTGGAGAATAACACCTGATTATATTCAAGAATATGCGTATTTACTTTTATTTTTCTATCCCCGGTACCGGAATTATAACTTCGCTGTCTTGTGGCAAGAGCATAGGATTCAAAATATCGGGTCTGGTCAGATCTGATCGAACTGTTCAAAAAACTGTAGCTGACATTTCCTTCTGGCAGATTGAAATCAGTAACGAAGAGGCTATTTACGCGGTCGTTTTGACGGGTAATGTCAAACAAATTTATTCCCGTGCTCCGCAATGCGTTAAGCGAATCCAGTTTTGCATTCGGATTATCGTAGGAAGCACTCAATTCATGAGAACTACGGTTCCTGTTTTCTACATCAACCAGGCCCAGCACCCCGAGACGATCATTGAAAAACCGGTTACTCATGTTAAGTACCAGCTTATAGTCTTTATACGATTGCCTCAAGCCATTATACATCCCCTGTGCAAGGGCATTCACATGAAATTTCGGCTCGGCTTTCTTGAGCTTGAAATTGACGGTCCCACCAAGTACATCGGCATCCTGATCCGGGGTGCCGGCTTTGGTGACTTCTATGCCTGTGAGCATATATTGCGAAACCATGCTCAGATCGGTACTGCGATCCGAAGAATCCGTAGCGGCCAATCGTACGCCATTCACGGAAATGGCGTTATATTTGGGGGAAAGTCCCCTGACTACCACTTTATTCCCCTCCCCGCCTTCGCGCTGTACCGTGACGCCTGGAATACGCGCCACAGACTCCGCGGCATTGGCGTCGGGCAGCTCTTCGATTCTGTCCGAAGAAACGATGTTGACAAGCGATTTTTCTGCAAGTTGCCTGTTAATGGCGTCCATCTGACCTCTGGCCTGAGCAGTAACAAGTATTTCTTCACCCTCCAGGGTTGTATAGCTCAGGTTAAAGTCCTGTTCGATATCGGCTTCGCCCGAAACGATCAGTGTGTCGGATACCAGAGAATACCCGATGTAGCCCGCCCTGATTATGTACGTTCCTGCCTTTACGTTCGGTATAATATATCGGCCGGATTCGTTGGTGGCCGCGCCAAGACTTGTGCCAACCAGAATAACGTTCGCGCCAATCAGCGTGCCTCCATCCTGTGCGTCCCGTACCGTCCCGCTAATACTGACGGACTGTGCGTGAGCAAGGCCCGCACTAAAAAAGAGAACACATAAGACGATGGGGCGGATCGCTTGGCGTATCATGGGCGCGCTCATTGAGGTTCTTGCGGCTTCCTGTAACAGGAAAAAAGGGGGATCAAGCGTTTGTTCTGTCTACGTATCTATGCCCAGACTATTCAATTTCCCGCGCATATCAGATATTTCATCCGGGCGATTACACGCTGATTCTAAGAACAATTCAGTGCCGAATTCTGTCAGGCAATGGTACTGGGCAGTGCGCCATAACGCTAACAAGGCATTCATTTGTTCGACAGCCTCACGATCTCTTTGGTACTGTTCTATATTCTCATACTTCTTGCGAAGAAGGACGGCATCATTGAGTATACCAACAGCCGATTCGAAACAGGCGCAGACCGTTTTTAATTCGGAACGGAGGCTGTCCTGGTCTGGGGAGAGAACAAAATTTTGTTTTGCCCCCTGATCTCCCGTTTGGGGGCGAATAGCCACCTCTTCGCCTGCCGCACGTACAGGGTGCAGACTAAAATTGTTTTCAATATCAGCGTCTCCAGAAACAACAAGCGTGTCGCTTTCCGATGAATACCCCTCGTAAACAACCGTAAGTATGTACGTCCCCGCCTGCACGTCCTGTAAAGCAAATTGGCCATTTTCTTTAGTGACCGCAAGGCCGCTGGAGCCAACCAGATAAACAGGGGCGCCTATTATGGGGGCGCCAAGCTGTGCGTCCTGCACCATCCCGGTAATGCGCACGGTCTGCGCCTCGGCAAGGGGCACGCTGACGAAGAGCATCAACCACAGGATTCGTCGGATCATTGGCGCCTCGCGAGTTTCGACGATACGTGTTGCACTCCCCTATCCACATGGTTACGGTCAGACTCCTGCATTTCATGCAATGGCAACGAATGGCGCATTCATCCGCACGCTAAAGGTCCGAACAACACATGTTGCCATCCGCCGAGGGCATGCCGTATCGGAGCAAGCCCGCCGCAGGCCTGCTCCGATACGATAACGCATCTATTTAACCAGGATCATTTTCCTGGAAACGGATATGCTCCCGGTACTAAGCGTGTAGATATACAGACCGCTCGTAACATCAAGGCCGACATCGTTCCTGCCGTCCCAACGATATGTATACGAGCCAACGGTCAAAGACCCGCTTGCCAATTCGCGCACAGCCTGACCCAGAATGTTGTAGACCACCAGCTTGACGTCAGATGGCTCATCCAGAGAAAATGTAATCTCTGTCGACGGGTTGAAAGGGTTCGGATAGTTCTGATGAAGCGCGAATGTATTAGGCAGAACATCCTCTTCGACACTCACAGGAACCGGTATCCACCTTGGATCCCCAACCGGACCGCCTGTTTCACTTGCAGTTGCAGCAGGCGAGTCGCCAGCGTACCGCAGATCCTCATGGATTGGCCATTGAACGTTTACCGGGTTATTGTCCGCCTCGTATTGCCACCACTCATCCTTGAAGGTATCATGTTTTTCATTATCTCTAAAATCTCTTATACGATCTATTATAAGCTTAAGATATTGAGGATCCAGCTGTAATGTAGCTGTCGTTTTGACGTTATTGAATTCCCTGATCGTGGGATCTGCCGCCATCAACGTCCGCAGTGTATCCGAGGAGAACTTATTTTGCGCCTCCACAGCAAACATTGTATCCTGTCGGGTTTCCATGGTGCCATCTTCATTGGTTACTTCCCATTCCCAAGGACCTTCTTGCCAGAATGCCAACACCTGTTCATCGTGTGCCCAAGCATTATTATTCCAAGTGATCTTTCTATTGAGATGGTCCCAATTTCTCCCGGCGGCGATCGCTGTAGTATCCGGCGGATCAATGGGGAGAACATTCATAACGCCCGTCCCCGCTGAGCCTACACTACCAAATGTACCAGCAAAATGAGAGGACTGACCAAATATTCTTGTGTTATAGAACAGATTATTCGTAAAGGTCATATTGTTTCCGCCACGGAAGAAAATAGGATGCATTACAATATTGACAAAGCTGGTATGATCAACCAGGCCGTGATTAACCTGCTCATACACCACGAGGGCTTCGCCCCACGAATTTATAATACTGCTGTTGGTGACCACCAAGGAATCGATGGTCCCCAACCAGGATCCGCCACCCCAAAAAAGTCCATTGAAAAAAACGCCACCTGGATACGATGGAACGGACTTATAAATACTATCATTAAAATAGAAAGAGGTATTCTTGCCTGTGGTCAGGTTCAGCTGGTAGCCTGACCAGACATTGTCTTCGACCTTAATGGTCTGGTTATCGCCGCCCGGACCCACTACGCCCCAAACGTGCCCGCTCCCATCGGCCATGGCGCCATTGAAGAGCAGGTTGTCCAGGGTAAGGACAACGTCGTCGACATTCATCCTGAAATGGGCTCCGGGAGGCCAGGGGCTATATCTCGACATTCCATCCGGACCCGGAAATGGCTGTACCGTTGCAGGAAAGGCATTGGCCTGACCGGAAGGAACGGCTTGTCCGCGAACGGTGAAACTGTTTTTGACTTGCAGCTCGTCGATCTGCAGGTAAATCCTGCTGTGCTGCAGGACATACACATCGTGCGCTTGCGACCCATCGGCCAATGTATCGGCGGTGATGGTGGTTTCAATCTGGCCAGGAATGCCGTTCCACTGAATGACCATTTCGCTTTGCGCGATGGCGGTTGCCGGCAGCATGGCCAAGAAGAGTAAGGCGCCGGTTAGAATTGGTAACGATTTTGACATGATTACGATTTGTTAGGGGTTAGGAAAAGATGGCCCACCTGACCGATATACCTGTATCAAGCGGTAGTGAATGTTAAGGTTTGATGAAATGAAAATTGCAAAAAAAACGTGAATTTTTTATGAATTATACATGCCCGATTCCGGGAAAAACGCCGTCTCCCCTCGAGGCTGGCAGGGTACCTATCCTGCCCATTTTCTTGTCGGTACACTTTTTGACGACCTGCGGCGGGCGGCATCTGGGCGGTCCGAGGCAACGCTTTCGTTCCGTACGCGCCCCGGGCGGCGCATTTTTTTGACGACCTGCGGCGGAACGCGTATTTTTAGGCGATATGAAACCGCTACCCCCGTTTGCCGCCGCGCTTCTGGTCGCCGCGCTGCTTTTTCCAATGCGACGCGGCGCTGCCCAGGCGCAGGATCCGCCCCGCTTTTTCCTTGAGGACGGGGACGCCGTCGTGCTGGCGGGAGACGGCCTCGTCGAAAACGCCCAGCGTTTCGGATACGTCGAGGCGGCGCTCACGGTACGCCGTCCTGGCCTGACCTTCCGCAACATTGGATGGAGCGGAGACACTGTGTTCGGAGAAGCGCGCGAGCACTACACCCACCCTCCCACCGGATTCGAGCACCTTGTGGAGCAACTCGCTTCCCCGAAGCCCTCGGTGGCCGTGCTGGCGTACGGCGGCGGGCTGGCGTTCGAAGACGACGAGGCCTTGTCCGAGGCCGTGGAAGGCTACCATGCCTTGCTCAATACACTGGCAGCGCGAGACATCCGCTGCGTCCTTGTGTCTCCCGTCCCGCAAGACGAACGTACGTCGCCCAACCCGAACGCAGCGGCGCTGAACGAGCGGCTGGCCACCGCGCGAGACGCTTTTCGGGAGATAGCCGCCCGGCGCGGATGCGGCTGGGCGGACGTATTCGACGCCATGGCCGAGGAATACGAGCGGGCGGCGACCGAAGGCAACACCCTCGCCGAACACGGCATTCGCCTGAACGCAGCCGGGTATCGGGCGCTGGCCCGCCGCCTCGTCGAAGCGATGGAGCCGCTTCCGTCCGACCTTTCCGTCGATATATCCGTGGACGCGGATGCCGGAACCATTTCCGGCGGCGCGCGCCGCGACGGCAAGGAGCGAGAACCCGGCGTCTACAGGATGATTCCGAACCGGCTTCCCTACCCCCACGAAACGCGACAGGTGACAATTTCCGGGTTGCCAGGAGGCACGTATCGCCTCGCCGCAGGGAACCAGACGCTGGCCACGGGTTCCGCCCGCGCATGGCGGGAAGGCCTTCCCGTGCGCCCGCCCGCAGAAACCGAACAACAGGCCGCCCTGCGCCGCGCCATTGTCGAAAAGAACCGGTTGTATTTCCGCCAGTACCGCCCGCAGAACGAAACCTACCTGGTGGGATTCCGGCAGTACGAACAGGGGCAGAACGCGCCGGAACTCACAGAACTGGACCCCATCATTCACGAAAAGGAAAACGAGATCGGCAGGCTGCGCATGGCGCGCCCGCTCGTTTTCACCCTCATCCGCGAGTAACATGCGACAATGCATTCTGGCCATAGCCAGCCTGACGGTCGCTCCTTTGCTGGCCGCGCAATCCACGCTGACCAATATCCCGGACCCCGATCCGGCGGCCCAGATGGGCGCGCTGCACGTAGCGGAAGGCTTCGAAATCAACCTTTTCGCCGCCGATCCCATGATCGACCCGCCCATTCAGATGGCGTGGGACGAACAGGGAAGATTGTTCGTGGCGACCAGCGCCTCCTACCCGCAGCCCGTCGCGGGGCAAGCAGCCAACGATAAGATTTTCATGCTGGAGGATACGGACGGCGACGGGGCGGCGGATCGCTCCATCCTGTTCGCCGACAGTTTGCTGACGCCCACGGGCGTACTGCCCGGCGACGGCGGCGTATACGTGGCCAATTCCACGGAAATCCTGCACCTTCGGGACACAGACGGGGACGGGCGGGCGGACCGGCGGCGCGTGGTGCTTTCGGGGTTCGGCGCGGACGACACCCATCATATCATCCACCGCTTTTTGTGGGGCCCCGACGGCCTTTTTTATCTGAATCAGTCCGTGTATATCTACAGCCATATCGAAACGCCCTGGGGGGTGCGGCGCCTCAAGCAAGGCGGAATCTGGCAATTCGACCCCGGCGCCCTGAAACTGAACGTGCTGGCGCGCGGCATGTGGAACGCGTGGGGATTCGATTTCGACCGATGGGGGCAATCGTTCGCCACGGACGGCGCAGGCGGCGAGGGCGTGTATTTCATTTTTCCCCATGCGGCGTACGCGCCCGCCTACGGAGCCGCCCGGACGCTTACGGGCCTGAATCCGCAGCATCCCAAATACGCAGGGCTGGCGCTCCTCTCCGGCAAGCATTTTCCCGACTCGCTCGGCGGACAACTCATTACCAGCGACTTTCGGGCGAACCGGGTGAAGCGGTTTGCGCTCGCCGAGGACGGCAGCGGCTTTTCGTCCGAGGAACAGGAGGATTTGATCTGGACGGATCATGTGGCGTTCCGGCCTGTGGACCTGAACGTGGGGCCGGACGGCGCGCTGTATCTGGCCGACTGGTACAACCCGATCATACAGCATGGAGAAGTGGATTTTCGCGATCCGCGGCGGGACCACCGGCATGGACGCATCTGGCGCATTACGGCTACGGGGCGGCCGCTCGTCGAGCCGCCCACCCTGCGCGACGCCTCGACAGAAGACTTGCTTGCGGCCCTTCGCTTGCCGGAAGCCTGGACGCGGCGGCAGGCCAAGCGCCTGCTCAGGGAACGCGGCGCGGAGGCGGTCGGTCCGGCGCTGGACGCGGAAATGGCCCGCCTGGATCGTAACGCGCCAGACGCCGCCCACGCATTGCTTCAGATGCTCTGGACCTATCAGGCCATCGGGCGGATGAACGCGGACGCGCTCCGCGAAGCCCTTGGGCTGCAAGATCATCGGGCGCGCGCCGCCGCCGTGCGCGTACTGGGACATTTCCCAGACCTGCTTCCCGATACGGACGCCTTGCTGGCCGCGCTGATCGACGACGAACACCCGCGCGTACGCCGGGAGGCCGTGCATGCGCTGGGCGAACGGGGCACGGTCGGCGGCGCGGAAGCCGGGGCCCGCGCCGCGAACGTCGCGTTGCGGGCGCTCGACCATCCCATGGACGAATTTCTGGATTACGCCCTGTGGCATGCCATCCGGCAGCTGGCGCCCTTCTGGACGCCGCGTTTCGAGCGGGACAGCACGTTCTTCGGCGACAATATCCGACGCATAACCTTTGCCTTGCAGGCGGCGGAAGCGCCTGAAGCGACAGCCCGTCTCGCAACGCATTACACCCGCGGAACTATTCCCGAAGACCAGGCCGCCAGCGTACTGGAAACCCTTGCGGAACGCGGGAGCGCCGAGGCCATGGAAGCGCTCCTCGACCTTGCGGCGCAGGACGAAACGCGGGGCGAGAACGGCGCGCTCGAACATCTCGACGCCTTGCTGGCCGCCGCGGAAGACGAGGCCCGCCGCCCCGCCGACCCAACCGACCGGCTGCGGACGCTGCTCGAACGCGAGGACCCGGAAATCCGGGGGCGGGCGGGCCGCCTCGCCGGCTCCTGGGGCGAAACGACCCTGCGAGGCGCCCTCATGAACCTCGTAGCGGAAACAGACGAATCCTTGCAGGAAGCCGGTCTGGAAGGGCTGGCCGCGCTTGGGGACAGCGCCAGTTTCGCCGCCTTGCAGGCCATTGCGGAAAATGCGGATGGCGCAGATCGTGCGGATTGGTCTGTGGCCTTCCGGCTGGAAGCGGCCCGGCTCCTGCCCGCCGTCGATAGGGCGCAAGCCGCGCCCATCGCCATGGCTTTTTTGCAGGACATACATGGCGAGGCGGAAGATATGGACCCCTGGCCGCTCTTTAATGCGTTTCTCATGCAGGACGGCGGACGGGACGCGCTGACCGATGCCTTGCGCGCGCACGGCGTCCCGGCGGCATTCGCGCAAAAAGGGCTGGATCGGATTCGCGGACGCAACCGCAGTTACGAACCGCTTCGGGATGCGTTTCGGGCTTCCGGCGCGACTTCCACGGCCCCCCGCGTCGATCCGGACATGGACGGCTGGGCATTGCAACGCCTCCATTACGACGTGAAAGGGACGGGCGACCCCGCGCGCGGCGAAGCGCTCTACGGGCGACTGCAATGCGCCCGTTGCCATGTCATTGGCGGGGCGGGCGGACTATCGGGGCCGGATTTGTCGACGATAGGGGTTACGGCCCCCATAGATTATCTTACGGAATCCCTCCTGAAGCCAGAACAGGCCGTGAAGGACGGGTATGCCCTCGTTCGCATCGTACATACGGACGGGCGCATTGCGACGGGAAATCTTATGGGCGAAACGGAGGCGGACATGCTGGTGCGGGACGCGGCGGGCAGTGTGGAGCGCATTCCGAAAAGCCGCATCCGGACGAGGGAAATCGTTCCGGGATCGCTCATGCCGGCGGGCCTCACTGCCTCGCTCGACCGGGACGAGTTCGTGGATCTGGTGGCCTTTTTGTCCGCGCTGGGCGAAGAAGGACCGTATCGGGCGCCCGCCTCGACGGATGGGGGGCAAACGGTGCGGAGATGGCGCGTATGGCGGCCATCCGATGCCGCGATTGAGGAAATTCGGCGGGCCGGGCCCGAATTCGCCGTTGCCGAAGAAAGCGTGGCCTGGGCGCCCATGCACAGCACCGTAGCGGGGGATTTGCCGCTTGCGGAACTGCCCGAGGTCGCCGGATACAGCATGGCGTATTTCGAAGTGGACGTCGAAACGCCCGGCCCGGTCGCTCTGGTCGTGGAAATCCCCGGCGGGCAGACGGAAGGCGTTGCAATCTGGGTAGACGGACAGCCCGCATCCCTCGCCGAAGGACGGATCGAATTCGCCGGCGAGACGGGGCGACGGCGCATTACGCTGTCCGTGGACCGAACGCTGCACAAAGCGGGCGCCCTGCGGGCGAAACTGACCGGGGGCGCAAATAGCGCAGGCGTTTCCGTAGCAAGGGAATGGTGAGACAAAGCGCCTTGCCATGAGCGCATCCTTAATTATTTAACCTCCGATTTTCGCCGCCTTGGTTTTTAAGGTTGCGGTTGCGGGCGATAATTTTGCCCCAGGATTCGGTGGAGAAAATTTTCCTGGGAAAGGGTATATTCCGGTTAGCAATTTGTCTATGGGGGCGACGACGGGGCGAAAAGGCTCCGCCTGCGCTACAGGAACAACCCCAAACAACGATTGCGATATGCCGGAAACCAGACAAGCCCTTCAGAACCCCGCACACGGCGCGGGAACGCGGCGAACGCGGAACACGCCCGACCCTGACGAGCGTACATCAAAAACGCAAATCCTCAAAGAGGTGGAGAACATGGCGAAGGAACCCGGAAAAACGGACAACCCGACGATTCCCGTTTCTGACTTTGTCCGCGCTGAAGTACGCGCCGAAACAGGCGACGTCCGCACCGAGCTTGCGGAGCAATTCGGCAGGCAGAATACAGTCCTTGCAGAGCAATTCGGCAGACAGGACACAGCGATTGCCGAACGATTTGGCAAGGTTGAAACAGCGATTGCGGAAAGATTCGACAAGCAGAACGCAGCAATTGCCGAGCAATTTGGCAGGCAAAACACAGTGATTGCCGAGCGATTCGGCAAAATGGAAACGACCATCGCCGAGAAATTCGACAAGCAAAACACGGCGCTGGCCGAAAAATTCGGCGAGGTGGACACAACGCTTTCGAAAAAATTCGGCGAAGTGGACACAACGATAGCGGAGCGATTCGGCAAAATGGAAACGACCATTGCGGAGAAGTTCGACAAACAAATCCGTTGGACTATCGGAACGGGCATTGCTGTTGCAGGCCTGGTTATTGCCGTGCTGGGCCTATGGAAAGGGTGAAATCTTATGACCGCCGCAGGCATCGATAAAAAACACGCCGAAGCGCAAGCCAAGGTCATTGCGTCCGCCGTCGAAAAACAATACGACGAAGTCGCAACGAAAGACTTCGTGCGCAGCGAAATCAGCGCTGTACGAAGCGAAATAAGCGCGGCGAAATTCTCCGTTATTTGCTGGGTCGTCGGAACGGGTATCGCCCTTGCCGCCCTGTCCGTCACCGTGCTGGGCCTCTGGATAGGGTAAATTTTCTCGCGAAGGGTATATTCCGGTTAGCAATTTGTCTATGGGGGCGACGGCGGGGCGAAAAGGCTCCGCCGGTCAAGAGAAGCGAATGGCGCGGCGAGCGCATATGCGCGGAACCGCTGCCGTACGCATAAAGTATCCACCCCAAACCGACAGTAAACGTCATGATGGACACCCTATCCATGGCCGCCGACCTCGCCGCCGCAGGCATCGATAAAAAACACGCCGAAGCGCACGCCAAGGTCATTGCGTCCGCCGTCGAAAAACAATACGACGAAGTCGCAACGAAAGACTTCGTACGCAGCGAAATCAGCGCCGTACGCAGCGAAATCAGTGCCGTACGAAGCGAAATCAGCGCGGCGAAATTCGCAATTACTTGCTGGGTCGTCGGAACGGGTATCGCCCTTGCCGCCTTGTTCGTCACCGTGCTGGGCCTCTGGGTAGGGTAGATTTCAGACCGGGAGGCCCTTCCCGGCAATGGGCTGTAATTCCCGATAAGCAACAAGAAAAAGGCCCTCCCTCTTGCGAGGAAGGGCCTTTCCCTGTTCTTGCGAAAACGGACGAGGCCGTTTGCAAAGCCGGACGGTTACTTCACCAGCACCATCTGCCGGACCTGACGGAAGTTCGGCGTCTCCAGCGAGTAGAAATACATGCCGCTTGCCAACTGCCCGCCAGACGCCGTACGGCCATTCCACTGTACGCTGTACGTTCCAGGCTGCTGCATCGCCCCGTTCACCAAGGTCGATACGACGCGACCCAGCGTGTCGTATATGCGAACCGTAACAGGCGCCGCCTCCATGACGTCATACTTGATCGTCGTGGAGGGGTTGAACGGATTCGGGTAATTCTGGTGGAGTACGAACTGTTCGGGCAATTCGAACGGCTCGTCTTCCGCGCTGGTTGTCGTCATGCCCGTATACACCCGGACCAGGGGCGGAGCGCCGGTAAACTGAGCGAGAGCCACCGTCTTCCCATCCGGCGAGAAACCAATGCCTCTGGGAAACCCGCTGCCATCGTCGTCGACCGCGCTATCGGTCGCATGCCATTTGATATGGTCTTTAGCAACCGGAACCATGTCAGGCTTAAGATCCGCCATGTCGAATGCGTAATGGGTCTTGGGCTCCCAGGACGTTTCGAGCACATTGTCAGGGTCGTACGTGGGCATATTCAGATCCCGAGTCGAGCCAGAACCTATCCAAAGATGCCCAGCCGGGCTACGGGTCATCGACTCGCCCTCGACGCCCGAAATCACTACGCCTACAGAATCGTAATCCGAGAACTCATCTGGACGGGCATATTCCACAATGGCCTGGGTAAGAAACATCGGCCAAAAAACGCGATGACCGTCTGCCGATACCTCAAGGTTCCGAGACAAACCCGGAACCGTGCCATCCGCATTCCCAATGGTGGATTCGACGGACAGATCATCCTTATTCAATACCAGGATTCCTCTCTTGTTAGCGCCAGGGACAACAAAGGATACGAAAACGTTATTGCCGCCCGCAGCAGGCTTGGTGAGCCCGCTGCCGCCCGCCGGATAGTCCGTAAAATCGTTCTTGGCCAACGCAGCGCCCGTTTTGTAATCGAACTTGTACAGCGTTCTGTACTGCGACGCAAGGATGTTGCCTTCCATGTCCACGGTAATACCGCGTCCGCCTGAAGTAGCATGGCCGCTCTGCCATTCGCTGCCGTCCCAGGAAGCGCCCAGCGTATCCGCGATCATGCCATCGGCGGACATCGCGAACTTTATGGGAGAGAAGTCTACCTGCGTACCGTCCGCATTGAATACGTGAATGGCGTAACTGTCTCCATAGTCGTTTTCCAACTGAGGCACCATGACGCTATCCGTAGGATAGTACGACTGCACCCATAACTTGCCGTCGGGATCAAAGGCGACGCCATGCATACCCGACGAATGGGACAAGGAGCCATGAATAGCAAGCGAAACATCGGACGAATAAGTCCATTGCCCCAACGCCGTCGCAGGAGCAAGAAGGAGTACGAAAAGGCTTAGTAGAAGTCGTTTCATGGTGAATACGGGGTTTAAGTGGGCTGAGGCAGGTTTGCGTACCAACAGGGTACTTGCTACGATATTACCGTAGTGTTTCCAAAGAAACTATTCGGCAGTACATATGCAAGGATATACAAGTTTTTTTTGTCGTATTAGGCATATCTTCACCAAAAGGGCTATCGCGCGCCTTCGCGACGGGTATTGATTCGGATCAGGTCCGGCGTCGTGGTATCCGTTCTTCCCTGAACCATATACAGGTTGGGCGCGTCGCCCCAGGCGAACGAGACCGCCGACGGGAGCAACAAGCCAGGATAAAGTACGCTTCCCTCGCCGCCCGGCTCCACCAGCAACACGGGGTCCGCCCCGTTCGTCCCCACAAACAAATCGCCGTTCGTCGCAAAGGCAAGCGCCAGGGCTTCCGCGCCGTTCGCTCCGGTTACGTCAAAGTACCGTTCGGCTTCTCCGGGCTCCCCTCCGGCAACCGGCCAGCGCCATATGCCGCTCGCGTTGTCCCGCGTGGCGGCGGCGTACAGATAGCCGCCAAAGAAACGCAGCGCGCGAACGTTCGCCTCGAAAGGAAACGCTTCCACCGATTTGTCCGGGGCGATGCGGTAGATGTTTTCGTTGTTGCCGCCCGCCCACAGATTGTTATCCGGGTCGAACGTCATCGCCGAAAGTCTCACGGCGTTGTCTGGAATAGCAACCCATACTTGCTGTCTTCCCCCTTCCATGAACCGGAAGACGGCGCGCACCCCGCGGACCGCGTACAACATGTCGTCCGCGCCATACGCCATGCTCCTCCATATAAAGTTCGATTCTATGAAGGGGCTGCGCGTACCGTCGGGAGCCATGCGCAAAACCCCTGCGGAGCGCCCGTTGACATTCATGGACACGTACAGATTGCCCGCCAGATCGGAAGTAATGGAAAACGGCTCTTCGAATCCGGCGATTTCGCCGAACGATTCGACCGCCGCTTCAAGCCGGTAGGCAATCCCGTTGCTGTAATTTTCCGCGCCCAGCACGGAAACCCGAACCTCGATATCGGCGCCGGGCGTTGCAGGCGCCTTGACCTTAAGGCTTGTGGGCGAGGCTTCCGCCACCTCTGCGCGGACTTCGTTGAAATACACCAGATTATTGGCGGCGTCCGCCGAAAAGTTGCTGCCGGCAAGCGTTACGATATCTACGCCCGCCAGGGCAAATTCGGCCGGTTCGATGGACGTAATCGCGGGATCGGGTCCAGAGGGGCGGTCCGGGTCGTACAAACTGGGCGCCGGGCCGGAATCGCACCCGGCCATCGCAGCGGCGAAAAGCAGGGCCGCGGCCCCGACACAGGACCGCGCAACCGACCCGAACATCGGTTTTCGGACAGCAAAGTCGCTATGGCGCGGCGCGGCAAATCCCGGTTTCATGGCATGCAAGGCGTTTGGACAGGAACGCATTCAGAGAGAAAAGGACAGGGCAATGCGATGCACCGTGGAAAAAATATCGAAGGTGGTGGCGGAATAATCCGCCGAAAACCCGCCGTTTCCGAATAGCCGCTGCACGCCGACCCCGAACGTCACCCCCTGCACGTCCGACGGAAACGCATAGCCGGCCCGCAAGGAGAAGGTCTGCAAAAACGAATATTCGCCGCCCACCTTGATCTGCTCCGAAAAATCGCGCGGATTGGACGCATTCAGCGCAAGGCGCAGGGCGTGCAATTTCCGGCCTTGCCCGCCTGTGCCGGTCGCCGCCAAGAGGTCCATGACGTCCATGGATACGCCGATGGAAAGCGTAAGGGGGAGTTGAAGGCTTTCCTCTTCGTAGACGATTTCCTGCGAAAAATTGCGCGCGTCCACCGCAAAGTTCAGGCTGCGGAATCCGGTCTTGTACAGTACGCCGAAGTCGAACGCGTACACGCCCGCGCTATTGTCGGCGCGAACGTACTCGTTGTCCCCCTCCGTCGCGTAGCCCACAATGCTCTCGGCCAGATTCTCCTGGGCGTATTTCACATGTCCGCCTACGGAAAAACGATCGCTCAAGGGCCGCGCATACCCGAAACCGAAGACCCAGGACGCGGGACTGAACGTGCCGATATCCATAAATCCGTCGTCGTTGTCGAAACGAATCGTTTCTTCGAGTTCGCCGAAATCCACGCTCATGAAGGAAAAGCCAAACACGCCCAGGCGCCCGCCGGCAGGCCGGAAAGACAGGCTCCCGGCGTAAAAATCAATGTCGGCGATCCATTGCGTCGTGGCCATGGATGCGCTTACGGAAGCCCGTTGCCACCCCATGCTCGCCGGATTGTAGAACAGATTCCGGGCGTCGCCTTCCATGGCCGACATGGCGTCCCCGAGGGCGGCGGCGCGCGGACTGGGCGAAAAACTGAGGAATTTCATCCCGGTCTGGGCAATCTTGTCCTGCTGGGCGTTTGCCGCAGCGGGCCAGAGCGCCAGCGAAACCAGCAGGCAACATCCCGTCGCTATGCGTGCGAATCCTTTCATGCGTCGTGGCCTTGCGCTTACCGGATGAGGACGAATTTCTTGATCGCTCGCTCGCCCGTCTCCGTGTCCGTGACGACCGCGATATACAACCCGCTGGCCACAACCTGGCGAGAGGCCGTGGTGTGATCCCAGAATGCGTCCCCGCTGCCGTCGCTGTGTTCGATGCGGTCGACGAATTCTCCAAGCGGCGTGTATATTTCTATGGTGCACTGTCCGGGAATGTTGAAAAAGGCCAGTTTATCGGTCTGGTCCGGGAAGCGTACGTCGGGCGAGGACCCGATATTGAACGGGTTCGGCACGATCCGTATGTCGGACAGGCTTTCCCCGGCCGGGCGCTTCAGTTGGGTAGGGGTGTACGTCTGGGCGTAGTAGCGGCTGCTGCGCAGGGGGCCGGCGGGCGTCATCCCGTTCGTATCGCTGGACGAGCGGACGCCCACGATATAATAGTAGTAGTCGATGCCCCGTATAGGGGTCGCGTCGTCGTAGGACGTGGCGCTGCCGGGGGCGCTGTGGACCAGCGTGTACGTGCTGTCGAAACGGCCCTGGGCCCGGTAGATTTCCCACTCGTCCGGCAACGCCTCCGAAGCGTACGGCTGCCACTGGAGCCCAATGCGATCCCCCCCGCCGTTTACCTCGAATATGGCGGGCGGCGCCGGCGGGCGAGGAATCGCATAGCCCGATTCGAAATTGGCCCGGGCGCGGCGAAACGTTTGAAAAAGCGAATCCCGGCTCGTAAACACCCATTCGTTTTTGGTCATGGCATGCGCCCGCCCGCCCACTTCGTAGGAGATCGGCAAAGCGTCGTTGGCGCCCGACTCCTTGTAGGCGCGGCCTATCGCAATGTTGGCCTCCCGGCTCAGCCCCGCCGCCGCTTCCGCAATCACGATGCGCACGCTTTCTCCCGGCGCAAGCGTATAGGGACCATATCCGTTCGCATTGGAAAAGCCGCCGGGGGTGCCAAGCGCGGGGGATCCCGTCGGATTCAGGAAACCGTCCATGCCGGAAGGCTCCACCACGTCGGCGTGGCGGGGAGACCGGTGCCCGCTCTTGATCAAATTGTATTCCACTTCCATTTTGGCCGGGTTGAACGCGTCGTTTTGCGACGTGTACGGCTCGTCCGAACCGATCCAGGTGGTCGTGGCGGGCTGCGCCGGGTCATCGGTCGGGTCGGCGGGCGACGTGTCCGCATGCAGCGTAACGATACCGGCGAACTGGGAAGCGCCCAGGCGCCCGAGCGTATCGGTTGGCGCAATGTTCGCCGCTGGCAAGGCCTGGGGCAAAATCGGGCCGCCCAGGTTGTCGTACGCCGTAAAGGGAGGGAATTTGCCGTGCCACACGAACTGCGCCCGGAACTCTTCCCCCGGCGGGTCCGGCTTCACGCCGTCGCCGCGCGTATCCAGCATGGCGTTCAGGCCCCAGCCGGTGCCGTTGCCTATGACGTAGCGCGTTTCTTTCGCTACGGACAAGCGCCACTGGAAGAAGAAATACACCCCTTCGAGCGTCTGGTCGGGCAATTCGATGTCCGGGTCGCCGTCCGTATTGCCCGTATTCGTGAAGGTATATTCCATCACATGGTAATTGTCGTGATATTCCTGGCTGAACTGCATGATTTTGCGCTCCATCGTAACGCCGAGGAGCGTGTTCGCCTCGTTCACGATCATCACGTCGGGAATCTGGTCCGGGTCCACGTTGTCGTTGGCCATTTCCGCTTCGGGCACCGAAAGCGCCCCGTCCACAAAGACCGCCGGCGGATCCCGGCGGCTTATCATTTCGAAGCGCAGCGGGAAAAATTCTCCGGAGCCCGAAACCCGGGGGCCGACATGCACCACGCGCGCCGGGTACGCAGCGCCGAATTCGTCCGTTACGTCTCGGGCGGCGATCCATAGCGCCTTGGCCGCCTGCATATCCGTATAACGATAGACGCCGGGCCAGCGCAAGCCGTCCTGCTGCGTCTTCACGAAACCGCACGCTTCGCATTCGCTGCCGATTTCGGAATACCAGTTGTGCAGCGAGCCTGCGGAAAGCCATTTGTTCGCAAACTGGGCCTGGGCCGGGCGCAATCCGACCGCGGCGAGCAGCGCCAGACAGACCGCCGCCGCGCCTGTTTGGCGCAGGCGACGCAAGCCCGCTTTGGCGGGCGGCGCGAAGCAGGATGTGCACTGTGTGGTCAACGTACCGTCGATGCGTTGGCGTCGCGTTGCGAACATGGTTACAGCGTGATTCGGAGGCCCCAGTACACGTCCCGCGGATTCAGGAACGTCAGATAGTTCTGGTTGGGCATGTCGATGTACGCCTTGTTGTCCAGGGCGTCGTCCACCTTTCGCTGGTCGGCGGGCGCCCAGCCCCCGTCCTGGTATTCGAGCCAGGTTCTCGTTTCGTATTCCCAATAGATGACGCCGGGGTCGGGCGCCGTCACGTTGGCGCGGTCGGGGATGCGCTGCATGGGCTGGAAGGCCGTTTCGTACTTGCGCCAGGCGCCAATCTTGTCGTCCCCTGGAATGTTCGTGGCGTAGTCGTCCGATTCGGGCAGGTGCAGCGACCGCAGGTAGGCGTTCTGGTCGTTGCCGTCCACGAACCCGCTGAACGAAAGCGTCCGGCGGTTCAGCACGTTAAAGACGTCCACGAAAAACTGCGCCCGGCGCCCCCCGATATCGAATTGCTTCGAAAAACGCAGGTTCAGGTTCCAGGAATCCCGAAACGAAACATTGTTCAGCACCCCGGGCACGGCGCCGCCGCCCGTCCACGTATATTTGCTGCCCTGCCGCCAGCTTCCGATGAAACTGGCGCGCCAGCCGCCAAGCGGATGTATCGCGCCCACGTTCGGCCCGAAATCGGCGGGGGAAATGACGTCGAGATTCACTCGTCCGTAGGGCCGGGGAACGGGCTTGGAAGAAGCGCGGCGGCGCTCCGCGTCGCTTTCCTCGAATTCGCGCTGCGCCGTCGGGTTTTCGAAATTGCGCCGGAGGCCGAAATATCCCGACGTGAACACCATGTACGTATAATTGACGAATCCTTGCACCCAGCGCCCGCGGGTCCGAGAAAGCGTGACCTCGAAACCCCGGATGTCTTCGTAGGAATTAGGCTCGGTTACGTCGTAGTTGACCTGTCCGTCGCGGCTGACGTATTCCACCAGATAGGGCTGTAGCGATACGTCCTTGTAATACCCGGCCAGGCGCGCCAGAAACTGATCGAAAAGCGCTTGTTCGTATCCAAGTTCGTACGCGATCGTCTTCGGCAGCGGATTGTTCGGATTCGCGACGCGGCTGATTTGTCCGGTTTCCGTAAAGGGGCGAATCAGGTACAGGTTGTTCGGATCGGGAAGCGACCGGAAATGCCCGTAATTGAAGAACAATTTGCTGACGGCCGTAACGGGAAACGAAACGCCCATGCGGGGACTCAGCTTGAAAAGCGGAGACGTCGGTTCCTTCGCCAGCAGCGAATCGATCTGGCTTGAAAAACGGGCCGAAAAGGCGTTGGTGAACGGATCTTCGTAGGATATCCAGTCTCCCCCCGCGTTGAAATAATCGAGCCGTACGCCAAGGTTGGCGATCATGCCCTTGAATTCAAGCTTGCTTTGCGCGTAGGCCGCCCCCCGGACGGGCGTTTTTTCCCAGGTCGAATGCGAATTGCTGCTGGGAAGAAATTCGTCGTATCGCCCGTAGTTGACCCGGGTGTCGGCGAGGTTGAATTCCAGGCCCGTTTTGACTTGCAGGAACCGATTGACCTGGCTCGTGAAATCCCCTTGCAGATTATACGTTATGACGCGGCTGCTGTCGCGGGCGTTGCTCATGCCCACGCCAGTGCGCATGCCGTCCACGCCAAAGGTGGGCTTGGGCTGGAAACCGAACGGCGCCTCGTCGAAACCCACGCCCCCGAACGTTACGACCGGCGTTTCGTCGCGGAGCGGGCCGGGATTCGTGTCGTAACGAGACCCGAAGGCGTTGAATCGTATTTCGTAGAAGGACGCGTTGCTTAGCAAATGCGTGAATTTGGTCCCGGCCATCCAGGAATCCACCGTGGAGGGGCCCCAGTAGTCGCCGGAGAACGTACGGGAATCGATAAAACTGATCCTGTTCAGTTGCGCGGCGATGCTGGACGGCGAACGGAAAATGCCCGGCTGTCCGACGCGGCTGCTGGCCGTGCCCTTGTTGCGGCCCTGCAACCCTTCCACGGTAAGTTTCATGCCGGGAGCAAGGTTGCTGGTGAGCTTGATATGGCCCGTATGCGCCCGAAACCGGTCCGTATGCAGGGGAATGAGGTACATATCCTGATCGTACCGGAAAGAAGCGTAGAAACGCAGGTTCCCCAGCGCCTTGCCGACAAGCGGGACAGGGCCGCCCAGGCCCACGTCTATGTTGTAGTCCGGCGATACGATCTCCATTTCTTTCCGGTGCTGCCAGAGAAACGCTTTCTGAAGCGCTTCCGGCGTCAAATCGTTGCCGGGATCGTCGTCTCGCAACAATTGATCGGACACGGCCACCCAGCCCTCGAAATTGGGATATTGCTGCTGGGTCGCTTCGTCCCATGCGCCGCTTTCCGTGCCCAGCCAGGCCACGTCCGGGTCCATGAAGGGGCGAATCCAGTAGGCGCCCAGGTCGTCGGCGCGGGCGCCGAAATGCTTCTGGGCGGGCGCGCTGTAGCGCACGATGGCGTCCAGTTGATACCGGTCCGCGCTGCCTTCCCGCGTTACGACATTGACCACGCCCGAACGCACGTTGCCGTATTCGGCGTTGAACCCGCCGGTCTGCACCTGTACTTCCTGAACGGAGGTAAGGCTGATGTTGGTGAAAGGCGCGTTGTTGCGTTCGTCCCGGAGGCCCAGGCCGTTGACCATGAACGCCAGTTCGTCGGAGCCGCTTCCCCGCACGGACAACCCCTGCACCCCGGCCTGCAAGCCCACCACGCTGGATATGCTGGAGACGGGGAGCGCCTCGATCTGGTCGGACGATACGTTCAGCTGGCTGTTGGAAACGTCGGCTTGCACGACGGGCAGGTCCGCCGTCACCACCACTTCGTCAAGCCCGAGGGCGTCTTCGTTCAGCTGGAAATCTATGGCGGTCGTCTGGTCTATGTTGACCCGAACGTCCTGTATCGTTTGCGCCGTAAAGCCGATAAAGGAGCTGCGCAGCGCGTAGACGCCGGGCGAAACATTCAGAATCACATAATAGCCGTCCGCATCCGTCGCCGCCCCCCGAATGTCGTCCACGATCACGACATTCGCCCCGGGAATCGGGGCGCCGTCGGCGTCGAGGACGCGCCCGGCGATCTTGCCGGACTGGGCGAAGGCGCCCGAAGCCGCAAGGATAGCGAGGGCCGCTATCAGGCCAATGCAGGAAAAATTCCGTTTCATGGCGTAGCCACAAGGCAGGAGAAAAAGGAATTTTCAAAACGCACGTAAACAGTACGGAATCACAAGAAATTCTGCAACAACAATATTGCGTTTTGGGTATTTTCGCTTGGTATTCATGCTAAACTCACTTTCTCTTCATCCGAAACTCATTTTATCTTCACTCGAAATGCATTTTCGCATGCGGCGAACCATGTTCTTTTACAAACATACGGGCTGCGGCGTGGCGGCGGCGATCCTTGCCGTCGCGGCGGCGCTTGCCTCGCCCGCGGCGGCGCAGCCCGCGCCCAAGCACGAGTTCCGGGGAGCCTGGATCGCCACGGTCGTCAACCTCGACTGGCCCGGCGTTCGGGGCAACGGCGCGAGGATCGTCGACACGCAGAAGGCGCAACTTGCAACCATGCTGGACAAGTTGCAGGCGGCGGGCGTCAACGCGGTGTTCTTTCAGGTGCGGCCCGAGGCGGACGCACTGTACGACTCGCCCTACGAACCCTGGTCCTACTGGCTTACGGGCAGGCAAGGCGCCCCGCCGAATCCATTCTACGATCCTCTCGCGTTCGCCATAGCGGAAGCGCACAAGCGAGGCATGGAACTGCACGCCTGGTTCAATCCCTATCGGGCCGCGCGCGGTTCGGGGTATCCAAACCATTCCTCCCACGTCTCCAGGACGCATCCCGAATGGACGCTTTCCATTGGCAACCTGACGGTGCTGAATCCGGGGTTGCAGGAAGCGCGCGACTATATTGCAACCGTCATTGCGGACGTCGCGCGGCGCTACGACATCGACGGGGTGCACTTCGACGATTATTTCTACCCGTATCCGCCAAACCAGATTGGAACGCAGGATTGGGCCACGTTCAACAGCGATTCGAGAGGATTCGCCCGCATCCCAGACTGGCGACGCGACAATATAAACCTGTTTGTGGCGCAAGTGGCGGACAGCGTACGCGCCATTCGCCCGTCCGTAAAATTCGGCGTGAGCCCCTTCGGGATATGGAAAAACCGGGTGCCTGCGGGGATTGTGGGACTGGATGCCTATAACGTGATCTACGGCGACGCCATAGCGTGGCTGGAGGCCGGAACGGTGGACTATCTCGCGCCGCAACTCTACTGGGCTTTCGGCGGCGGACAGGATTACGCCAAACTGGCGCCTTGGTGGGCCGCGCGCGTCGCCGAAGCGGGGCGTCATCTCTACGTCGGCCACGGCCTGTACCGGTCGGACCGGGCCACCTTCAGCAATGCGTTGTTTTCGGAAAGAGAAGTGCCCCGGCAGGTCCGGTTTAATCGCGCCCGCGACGACATTCAGGGCAGCGTGTTCTTCCGGGCGAAAAACATCACCGTCTTTTCGTCGAAGGGCTTTGCGGACACGCTGCGGACGGATTTGTACCGAAATCCGGCGCTTACGCCGCCCATGGACTGGAAGGACAGGACGGCGCCGGGCGCGCCGGGCAAACTGACGTATGAACTGACCGGAGCAGACGGCGTACGGCTTTCCTGGGCGGCCCCCGCCGCTGCCGCGCCCGAAGCGCGGCGGTATGCCGTGTACCGGATGCGCTCCCCGACGCCGCCCCCTCCCGCCTTCGCCATGGACGACCCGAACAACCTGGTCGCCGTGACCGGAGAAACTTCGTTCGTCGATACGCGCGGAATGCTTGCGGGAGCGGATCCCCTGCATTATTTCGTGACGGCGGTTAGCGCGAATTCCATAGAAAGCGCGGCCAGCAACATCGTGTCCCTCGGCGGGCCGACCGGCGCCGAAACCGAGCGCCCGGAAGCGTTCGAACTGGAGCAGAGCTACCCGAATCCGTTCCGGGAGACCGTGGAAATACGGTTTGCGCTGGGCCGTCCGGCGCCGGTCACGCTCCATATATATGATGTGCTCGGGCGGGAAGTCGCCAGCCTGGCCGAAGCGCAGTGGAAGCCCGAAGGCCCCCATGCCGTGCGCTGGGACGGGCGAGACGCCGCCGGGCGCGCCGTGGTCCCCGGAGCCTATTATTACGTGCTGGACGCCGGAAACCGCCGCGCCGTAAAGAAGATGATTCGGGGGTGGTAGGGGGTGGAGACGACGGGCGTTTCCGCCCAGTAACGCACGGAACAGCCTCCTGCCTCTGTGCTCCTTCGCTCCTGTCGCGACGAACTTGCCCGCTGCCCCCTTTCCAGACTGAAAAACGCCTATACGAAAATCAAGCCAATTAATGTTATAAAAAGTCCAATAATAGTTGTAATTAACCATCGTATCGTTCTATTTTTGTCTTCTAGTTTTGATTGTCGTAACTTATCGCGTTCTGCGTGAAGGTCAGATTTATTATCTTCAAGAAAAGACATTGCTTTGTTAAGTTTGCCAAATATCTCCATGTATTTATCCGTTTCGGGTGATGCTTTTTTAGAATTGGGGCGAGTGGCCGACAAAAGGTCGCGAGCTTCGCGTTTCAAGCCTCTAATGTCTCGAATCTCAGGGATAATACTGCTTATATTGAGGTCTTTGTAATCTTTTTCGAAATACCCTAACTTTTCCAAAAGCACGATAATGCCAGACTCACTGGCTTCATACAATGCTCTCTGGCAATGCGAGATACCCTTGCGTAATTCGTCTTCGTTTTCAACGCAGCCCTTTGCTCCCAGCGCTCTCTGCAAATGACACCCTGCGTTTCGCAGCTCGTTATGGGCTGGAATAACAGCCCCGTCTCCTATGAGAGCCACCTGCCTGGTGTACTGATCTGCCTGCTCATAGAGACGCTTAAAGTCCTCTACAGAGGGCTCCTGAACTTCATTCATCATCCCACTGCTCGGCTAAAATGCGCTCGCGGCGCTTGTTCAAGTCTTCCTCGGTAACGTATTTTCCCCGTTGCAGGAATACGTTACCAGAGGCGCGGTCCCTGACGACTTGGCGGACAATTGCTTCATCACGCTCCTTGTTTTCTTCAGGAGTGATGTCGTTTCCAAGCGGTGGAGTCGGTGGGCTCTGGGCAAAAGCCTCGCGTATTGACTCAAATAGGAATTTCAAGTTTCACCAAGGGTTGGATGATTGCGCGTATTTGGGGTGCTCCAGAGGACAGGTTGGTTGACCTGCCTCCTGGAGGTAGAAACATACGAAAATCGCAAGTTATGCGCAAGATCCGTGTAAAAAAATTTTTTTCTGTCGGCGGTCTCCCGGAAGCGCGGGTGCTTAAGATCGACGCAACGCCGGAGTACCTGGCAAAATGCCTCGTTACGCCGATCAAAAAACCCAAGTAGCCCTAAAACGGTTACTTTCCTGTATAATATCCGGTTTGCGCTGGGCCGTCCGGCGCCGGTCACGCTCCATATATATGATTTGCTCGGGCGGGAAGTCGCCAGCCTGGCCGAAGCGCAGTGGAAACCCGAAGGGCCCCACGCCGTGCGCCGGGACGGGCGAGACGCCGCCGGACGCGCCGTCGTCCCCGGAGCCTACTATTACGTGCTGGACGCCGGAAACCGCCGCGCCGCAAAGGGGATGATTCGGGGGTGGTAGGGGGTGCGACGACGACGGATCTTTCCGTCCAGTAGCGCACGGAACCGCACGGCCTCCGGCCTCTGTGCTCCTTCGCTCCTGTCACGGCGAACTTACCCGCTGGCCTCTTTCCAGACGGAAAAACGATTATTTGCGTCTTTTTTCTTGCAAATAACCTGTAATTTTTGTATACTCCTATCCTTCGGGGGGGGGTGAGCGCAGCAGTACCTCCTCTGGCCCAGCCCTGCTCATAATCGCTTTTGACAACTCCTGACTGCACAAGTACCCAAAGCCATGACTCTGGAAAGCAAACCGAAATACCAAGCACTGGAAACCAAGCTGCGTAAGCAAGCGAAAAAATCGTTAAGCCCCAAGGAGCAAAGAGAGGGGGCTATCTCCTTTACCATGGGGATGATGGGGCCTAAAGACACCATGACGAGAGACGAGGTCGCAAAGCATTTCGATAATCGGTACGGGAAGGTAAAATGAGTATAGCAAACTTATCAGAGTGGAGGGTTTTTACCGGAATGCCCTAAATTATTAGAATCGCTTAGTACGGGACATAATCGAACTCGGTATGTCCACGCCTTGAAGAATGCAGATGCTGGCGGAGGCAACTATCTCGGACCATTGACTGAACTTGTTGCCGAATTAATACAAACAACCTCGGAATTCTAATCTGCTCTGGGCATTTTTTATATATAGCCGCCGATGAAAAACGTTATCGCGGGCTATTGTCATAACAGCAATAACCGTAAGGCCGAGGATGGCCAGGAAACGGTGTAATTTAACCTTCACACATATTTTCACTGTACGGGTTTAGTATTTACTTGACAATCAAGTGGGACTTATACGGAAAACTATCCAAAACATCCCTAAACCCCTATAAAACAAAGACTTAACCCAATCATCCCACAAAATCCCATTTCCCTATATCCGTTATTTTACGTCAACGACAGGAACTGCCGGATGCGGTTGCTCTAGTGCCTTCCTTATCCGTTCATAGTCAAGAAAAGCCCCCCAAGACTTCACGCCTTTCCGCCTGTTGCAGTTGCCGCAAAGTCCTATGAAGTTTTCGATTTCGTCAGCTCCGCCTCTTGACTTCGGAATAAGATGGTCAATCTCTACGTTTTTCATCTCCAGTGTTATAGCACAATATCCATTGAAACACTTGAAGCCTTGCCTGCGCCATAGTAGTTCTCGTATATCGTCGTCCTTGACTTTTGGAATATCTTTCCTCGTAGGCGGATGCTTTTTAACCGTTACGAACTCGTTGTCTATGTGCTGAACAAGCCCCGATGTTTCGTAAAGCCGTTTCTTCGTAATGTCTTCAGCTTGCCTATCTATGTCTATACCTATCCATTTACGGCTAAGTTTTTCGGCAGCTACGCAAGTCGTAGCGCATCCAGCGAATGGATCAAGCACGAAATCGCCCTCATTGCTTGCCGCATTGATTATCCGTTCATATAAAGTAAGCGGTTTTTGAGTACTCCAACCTGTACGTTCTGGATGCGTTGTTGACAACATAGATATTTCCCACCAATCACGAGCATTGACGATAGAATACGTTCCTCGCTTATCTCGATAGTACTTTACCGCTCCACCCTGTCCCCCGCCAGTTTCCCCGTACGACTTGACTTTGATGGGATTGAATAAAGTTTGCTTTTCGTTCTTACCGTAGAATAAAATAATGTCGTGTTTTTTCGCAAAGCGACGTTTACTTGCCCCACCAGACTTGTAACACCACACGACTTCATTGTGAAAGTTTTTCCGACCAAATATAGCGTCCATCAATAGCCGTAAATATGCATTAGCGGATGGATCGCAATGCAGGAAGATTGAGCCAGTCGGTTTTAGTATCCGGTGCATCTCTATCAATCGGGGGGCCATCCAGGCAAGAAAAGCGGCTATGCTGTTCTGAATGCGGCCAGTATCAATAGTATATCCTTTGATGTTTCCGCCTTCAATGACCACAGCTGCCTCTATAAGTTCCTTAATCACTTGATCCGTAGACAGCACGTCGTACCAGTCGTCTGTGATGTCATCCCATCGCCAGCGGTCGTCAAAGCGTTGCTGAGCCGATCTGGATTCCAGAGGAGCATTATAGATTCGTTTGGAATTGAATGGGGGATCCGTAGCAATCAGGTCTATCGAGTTGGAGTTGATGCCCCGCATAACCCTCAGGTTATCGCAGATGTACAGGGTACGGTTATCGACATTTGTGGGGGGGGGGGGGCTATTGTCATTGCTTTGATGTATGTTTTTCGGTTTCACGAAAGTATTTATACTCCATCCCCAAATAAAATGTTCCCGACACTCCATTTATTCCAAAAAAATAACACGAAAAAGACTTGCCTTTTTGTAAAAAAGCCCTTGACTTTCTCATATCTTTTTATTACATTATATATAGTTAAAACAAGGACTTGAACGGACAAGAAAATGGATACGAAAATGAACACGAAAAACAAAAAACGTAAGTTCAGGAAGCCCGGAAAGCATTGGAGAGAGGGAATGACGATTATCGACCTTTTCGATATGTTTCCCGACGACGAAACCGCCGAACGCTGGTTTGAGCATATGCGCTGGGGCGAGGGAGGCCCTGCTTGCCCCGAATGCGGTTCTTGCCGCTACGCAGTCGTCAAGAACAGGAAGCCTATGCCCTACCGCTGCAAGGATTGCCGCAAGCATTTCAGCGTCCGCAAGGGAACGGTTATGGAGTCCAGCAAAATCGGTTTGCGGAAATGGGCAATCGCCATTTACGCCTTCCTCACGAACCTTAAAGGCGTGTCCAGTATGAAGCTGCACCGAGACCTGGGTATCCGGCAATCCTCGGCCTGGCATATGCTCCAGCGCATCCGTGAAGCCTTTGACGAAGGCGAGCTGAAGTTCTGCGGCCCTGTGGAAGTAGACGAAACCTACATTGGCGGCAAGGAAGCGAACAAGCACGCCAGCAAGAAGCTCCACGTAGGCGGCGGAACGCAGGGCAAGGCTGCCGTTCTGGGAGTCAAGGAACGGGAGACAGGCCGGGTCATCGCCCGTCCTTTGGGATGGGAGCCTGGGGAAACGCTGGCCGGGTTCGTTCGGGAGAACGTGGAGACGGGCGAAACCGTCTACACGGACGGGCACAAGGGGTACAATCGGTTGAAGGATGACTACGAACACGAGGCAGTCCAGCACTCCGTAGGCGAATACGTGAATGGGCAGGCGCACACGAACGGCATCGAATCGTTCTGGGCTATGTTAAAGCGGGGCTATCACGGAACGTACCACAAGATGAGCTACAAGCACCTGCACCGCTACGTGAACGAGTTCGCTGGGAAGCACAACATTCGGAAACTGGATACTTGCGATCAGATGGCCTATGTCGTGGAAAAGATGGATAACAAGCGGCTTCGGTATAGGGATTTGATTGGTTGAGACTTCATCTAATCCTCACTTTGCTTCGATTTCTTTTTCTTATTGAATAATCCATCTACTTTTTCTTTGGCCCGTTCTTTATGTTCTGATGTAATATAATCGTGAACTATTTTTGCTGCCGCCGTTAATGCAGCAAAATCATCTGCAAAACCAATTGGACCCAAAAAGTCAGGAATAAGATCAAACGGCAGAATTAAATATGCAAGCGCAGCTACAATAGTATTTTTTGCCCATAGGGGCGTATTACGATCCATCAAGCAATAATAAAGAGTCAAGGCAAGGATCATAATTTCTTTGCCTGCCCTTTTGGCCCATTTTTTGATCCAGTTCCAGAATTTTTTAAGAGTAAAGCCGGGATCAATATTATCAATTTCTTTGACGTTATCGGCATTCTGGTTAGAATGTTCCTGGTCGTCGTTTCCGTTTTTGGGATTGTCGGTAGCCATAGTTGATGTTGTATTTTGGTTAGCTGTGGTGTCGCCATCCAGTATAGGGCACAGATCGGCGAATGTCAAGCGGAACCTGAGATTTTCGGGATTTCAGGAGAGAATGGGGCTTCTGGCCGGAAACGGAGAGGGGATTGGTTCGGGATGCAGGGTGGGATTGCTCCGCATAATTCACGAAAAATTCACTTGCTTTGTGTTTGGGTATTGATTACGGTTGCAGTGTCTCGTTGCTCGTGGCTGATGCCAGAGAGGAACGGGGCTTCGCAGAACGATCAAGTAAAACTCAAAGCACGATGGATAACATCTGGAAAAGGACTTGGAAAGCAGGCATCAAACTCATAACAGACTTATTGAAGTCTAAGAAGTTTATGGCTTCTCTGGCATCTATGCTTGTAGGACTTGCCGCCAAAGTCGAATTGGATTTGGACGTTCAAGAAATAACAGCAATATTGTCGCCAGCAATCGCTTATATTTTGGGACAGGGCATTGCTGATCACGGTAAGGAAGCCGAGAAGGTTAAAAAAGAGAACCAAGCCACTGGCTGACGTACATTATAGTTATCAGCCATCCGGCCAAAAGGTGCGCAACGATAAAGCCTGCGATACCTTCCGCTATATCTGTTTCTTCTGTTTTCATAATATCAAGCTATTTTAATATGGTTTGATTAGGGTGAGTTATGTCTTTTTCATATTTATATTTTTCGGGAGTTCGCCCTGGTTTAGAGATATGTATAGCCGTTATTTTTTATGTGGGATATGGGGCTTGGATAGTTTTCCGTATAATTCCCAATCAAGTTAAATATTTAATTCCGCAGTAATTGAAGGATGCGATGTGCCAGGAGGAATCAAGCTAGTGCCTGTACATACACATATGCTCGAATAAATGGCCAAATGGAATCTATCCCCAGTATATCCTGTATAAGTTTCAGTAACATTGTCATCGTGATGCGGATAAAAATCATACCAATCAATTGCAACATTATTCTTATATACAATCACTGTAAAAAGATCCGGATCTCCGGTATTACCACCATTCACATCAATATCAAGATACAATTCGCATGCACTGGAAGGCCCACCTCCGCAAACCACACCACTGGGCACTACAAGCGTGTTCGAGTAATTAATCCAAGGACCAGGATGGCCGACCCTTACATATGCATGTGGATCAAGTTCCGCGCCAGAACTATCGGATGATAGAGGCGAAAATGACATCGTCAACAAGGAGAGCAACAGAACCAATAAGGATGGCTTCAGCATGGCTGTAGTTTGGGTTTGGCTTCGATTTTGTAAACGAACTTATATAAGTCTAATATTACTATGATGTATTGGCTTGTCAAGTGGCAAATTTTGAATTTTGCATTAATAATGAATGTGATGGGGCAAAACAAAGCCAGCCTGGCCGAAGCGCAGTGGAAGCCCGAAGGCCCCCATGCCGTGCGCTGGGACGGGCGAGACGCCGCCGGGCGCGCCGTGGTCCCCGGAGCCTATTATTACGTGCTGGACGCCGGAAACCGCCGCGCCGTAAAGGGGATGATTCGGGGGTGGTAGGGGGTGCGACGCTGCCGCCGTCGCGCCGAAACGCCCCCCGACCCACCAGGAACCAAAAAAATGCCCCCTCCCGGCGAAACCCCTTGCATTTTTCCCTCGGATGTGTTAAAGTACGTGTCCCGCTCCAATAGAAGCGGTCCTTCAGTCACCTGAACCACCTGAAAAACCATGAAATTCGTTACTGCTTCTCGCTATCTCGCTTTGCTTTCCGCCCTCGTCCTGCTCGTAATCGGCGCCGGGACGGCTTCGGGACAGACCTTGGAATACGTCTTTTCGCCGGAAGGCTCCGAGGCTTCGGACCCCTTGGCGGTGGGCATCCAGAATGGCGTTCGCGGAATTTCCGGCCCGTACGACCTGGACGGCGACGGCAAAATGGAGATTCTGTTGGCGCAACACACGGCTGGAGGCCGGGTGCATGTCATTGAAAATCAGGGCGTGGACATGTGGAAACATGTCTATTCGACCGCGCTCATTGATTCCTCTGGCTCCAGCTTGAACGCACGATATGCTGTGGGAACAGACCTGGACGGGGACGGCCGGGGGGAAATCGTCTATGTGGCCGGAAGCGGATACGACGAAACGGCGGACAACAGTAACATCCTGGTCGTGGGTGCCTATGTATGGGAATACGACGGGCAAGGCGACGATAATTACGGAGACTTCCCGGCATCGGTAGGCAATTTCTACCAACTCGACGGCCTTGAAGAGCGAAACGCTCGCGCTGAGAACATGGCGGCTCTGGATGTCGACGGCGACGGACAACAGGAACTACTCATCCCGGCAAACGGACCAAATTCCCATGACGTGTTTTACGTGCTCTCCATAACCGGAACCATCGAAACGGGAGGCGCCGCCAATACGTTCGCCACCTGGAACATCGAGTCGAGAGTGAACGCCCGCGACGGCGGAAACAAACTGGGAGGCGGGAGCCCCAATGCCATGCTTGCCGGCGACATGAACGGCGACGGCATGATGGACATCTCGTACCATGCCTGGAACAGTTTCAATTTCTTCAATGGAACGGTGACAGGGGAGAATATGGTGGCGCTGCCAGACACTGCTGCCGGCATGAACCGCTTCTTGCAAGCAACCGCCGGAATCGGAGACCATGCCGCTATTTATGGAGGGGCCATAGGGGATATCGACGACGATGGAAACGACGAGGCGTTCTACCCGAATTGGTATACAGGCCATGTCGCCGTGATGGATTACGACAAAGATCAAAGCGTACTTTCCATTACGGCGGATGATTTTGTAACCGGCGTACTTAAGGATGCTGGTTCGGGAGGCGCAGCGGTTGGGGATCTGGATAAGGACGGCAAGATGGATGTGCTTGTGGGAGGCTTTGGCTACAGCGCAGCCGATTTTATGGCGGATAAACCTGCCAATTTTCTGAACGCTGCAGAGTACAAGGGCGGCGATCCGACCAGTTCGAGCAGTTACAGGTTGACAGCTGTCGATCTGAGTGTGCAAATCGACTCGATAGGATTCAACCGCGTCTATCGGGATTCGCTTGGCAAAATGACTGACTACTACGAGGTGGCCGATGGGCGATATGGACGCACATTGTCCGCCCCCGGTCACCCTGTAGCCCCGTCTGGCGTGGTGTTTCTCGGAGACCCGGATGGAGACGAATTAAACGAAGTCGCCATTGCCTTTCAGGGGATTGACGATAGCCTGCTGGTAATCGACGAGGTATGGAACGCCGACCCCGACAGTATGCGATATGATCGCACCGTGCGGGCAACCATCCCGGCCCCCGTGCGCCCCTTCGTACGCATCTACGAATTCGCGGCGGACTTCACCGTTTCCGCGGAAGAGGATCCAACGACCCTCCCCACCGGCTTCGCGTTGCATGAGAATTATCCGAACCCGTTCAACCCAAGCACGACCATCGGATACACGATTCCCTCCGAGACGAACGTAACGGTGCGCGTGTACGACATCACCGGACGCGTCGTGCGAACGCTCGTCCACGGACAATCGCATGCCCCGGGAGTCTATGAAGTAATTTGGGACGGAACCGGCGACGGCGGCCACACCTTGGCCAGCGGCACGTATTTCTACAGCCTGGAATACCTCGGACGCCGCGACGTTAAAGCCATGATCCTCCTCAAGTAAGTCCCCGTTGCGGCGCCTGTCGGAACGCCCGGCAGGCGCCGCAAGCCTTTTTGTTGTATCCCACCCAGAAGCCATGCGCAAGACGATCGGCTTCCCCCTTCTCTGTGCAGCGTTGCTTCTCGCGGTCCCCGCGTTCGGGCAGGGGAAAATCGCCGGGCGCGTAATCGACGGCGCCACCGGCGAGGCGCTCATCGGCGTCAACGCCGTCATTGAGGGCACGACACAGGGCGCCACCACCAACGCGGACGGCGAATACGTCATCCTGAACGTGCGGCCCGGCGAATATGCGCTGGCCTTCACCTACATCGGATTTGCGCGGCAAGTCATCCAGGAAGTACAGGTCTCCTCAGACTACACCACGCGCATCGACGTGGAGATGGCGGAAGAAACGATAGCGGGCGAAGAAATCGTGGTGGTGGCGGACCGTCCCCTCATCCGCAAGGACCTGACCTCCTCCCGGAAAACAACCATCGCCGAGGAAATAGAACAACTCCCCGTCGAGGGCTTCTTTGGCGTGCTGGCCACGCAGGCGGGCGTTACGCAGGGACCCGGCGGCGCCTTCCACATCCGGGGAGGCCGCTCCAACGAAATCGCCTACCTTGTGGATGGCATGTCCGTGGGGAATCCCTTTAACACGAACGGCCTCGCCACCGAAGTGGCCGCCGACGCCATCCAGGAAATGACGGTGATTTCGGGGGCCTTCAACGCCGAGTACGGCAAGGCCATGTCCGGCATCGTAAACCTCGTAACCAAGGAGGGCGGCAGTTCCTTCGAAGGCTCCGTCAGCGCGTACGGCGGGGATGCCGTCACCGGGGACAAGGCCGCCTACGGAACCCCGGACGGGCAGGACCTGAACGTATACGTGCTGGAAGGCTCCCTGAGCGGGCCGCTGCTTTCGGACAAACTGCGCTTTTTCGTGTCCGGGCGCCGGGACGTGGACCGGGGCCACATCTACGGCTGGCGCCGCTTCCTCCCGTCCGACTCGGCGAATTTCAACGCAGACCTGGACCGGCTGGCCGAGATCGAAGAACATCTCCCCGACTACGAAGGCCCGAACTGGTACTACGAAATGCACGGGCGCCCGTGGTGGGAATACGCCGCAGACTCGACGCAGGCCCTGCCGAACGAACGGGTCGCCCTGAACCCCCGGGAAAGTTTCAACATCCTCGGGAAGATCACCTTTCGGCCCTTCCGGGGCGCCAAAATAGAATACAGCCACCTGCGCGACGGCGTCCGCGCCACGCCCTTCGATTTCAGCTACCGGTATAACCCGGACGGCAACGCCGACTACCGGGACCATAGCTGGAACCATGCCTTGCACTGGACGCACACGCTCAGCGACCGGGCTTTCTACACGGCCCGCTTCTCGTACGCAAAGAACCGTTTCCGGCAACATCTCTACGAGAATCCGCAGGATACGCGCTATGTCGTGGACCGCGACGGCATTGGCGAGGGCAACATGATCGGCTTTCCGGGCACGAACTTCCTGTTCGCCGGCAACGAAAAATCCCACATCTACGAGGACGCCGCCTCGTTGCGCGCCAAAATCGACTTTACCCGGCAATTCGGGCTGGTGCACGAAGCCATGGCGGGCGTCGACATGGAATTGCACACGCTGGACCGGGAGAATTTCGCGGTCCTCTACGACGGCAACCGCTACCGCGCCCCTACGGTCGTAGACATCGACAATCCGTCGCGGGACAAATATGGCTGCACGGAATTCCTGAGCGTGGAGGGCGCGTACGACAACTACGACTGCGCGGAGCAAAACGCCACCCATCTCGCCGCCTACGTGCAGGACAAACTGGAGTTCACGGACTTTATCGTGAACGCAGGCGTCCGCGCCGAGCATTTCATTCCCCGCGGGCGGTACATCCCGGACCTGCTCGATCCGCAGGCCGAACCGGCGGACGCCAGCCCCAAAACGATGGTGCTGCCCCGCATCGGCGTATCGTTCCCCATTACGGCGCGCGGCATCATCCACTTTTCCTACGGGCACTTTGCGCAAATGCCCCGGCTGCGCAACATGTACATCAACCCGGAATTCGAATTTCCAGTGGGCAGCGCCCCCACGTTCGGCAACGCCAACATGCGCCCGGAACGCACGGTGCAGTATGAAATCGGCCTGCAACAGCAACTCGCCGAAACGCTGGCGTTCGACCTGACCGGCTACTTCAAGGACATCCGCGACTACCTGACGCGGCGCACCATCCGCTACAGCACCATTCCGGGCGAGGACGTCTACAGCATCTATACGAACCAGAATTACGTGAACGTCAAGGGCGTAACGTTCGCCCTCACGAAGCGGCGCTCGCGGAACGGCCTGCTGTCGGCGAACCTCGACTACACCTACCAGATCGCCGAGGGGGACAACGACGACCCGAACGCGGCCTTCTTCAATTTCCTGTCCGGGCGGGAAACGGAACTGGAAATCATCCCCACGGACTTCGACCAGCGCCATATTATATCGTCTGTGGTGACGATTTCGAAGCCCGCCAGCTGGGGGCTCTCGCTCATCGGGCGCTTCGCCACGGGCTATCCGTACACGCCGCTCCTCATCGACCAGAACATAGACGACCTGCCGCGCAGCGGGCGCAAACCGACGCAACTGAAACTGGACGCCCGGATTTTCAAGACGTTCGCCCTCGGGGCGTTCGACCTGCGCGCCTTCGCCAAGGTTTTCAATGTGCTGGACATACGCAACGAAGTGTTCGTATTTAACGACACGGGCCGCGCTTCGTATTCGCTGAGCGAGGAACTGAACCGGCACGCCACCTGGCGCCCCGGCTACGGCCTGCCCGGCATACCCACCCTCGAGGACTGGGAAAACCGGCCCCAGTATTTCTCGGCTCCGCGCGAAATTCGCGTCGGCGTAACGATCGACTTCTGACGCCCGTCCGCGCCTTGCGCAAGAATATGCCCCGCGCCATGCCTTTTCGCACCGCTTTCGCTCACGGCCTCGTCGCCTGTCTGCTCCTCTTCGTCTCCGCGCAGGGCGCAGCGGCGCAGCAGAAGACGGAAAACCGGGACAAGGACTGGTCGTACCGCCAGGTAGGCCACTGGATGGAGCGCATGGCGTCGTCGGGATCGCCCGTAGCGACCCGCGCCGAATGCCCGGACTTCACGAACCGGCGCGACGCCATCATGAACGGCAACAAGATCACGACCCAGATCACCAATTTCGGGTCGATCTCTTCGCCCGGCAACACGATTACCGACATCGTGTGGAACGGGCTGGGCTACGGATACGAGTTCGGGCCGTTCGTGGGCGCCGAAATCGTCGATCCGAACCGCGAAGACCCGCAAAGCGTCCCGAAACGCGACGAGAACGGCCAGATTGTGCGGGACGCGGCGGGGGATACGGTCTATGTGATGCACGTGGTGTCCGACGGCCTGGCTTCCAACGGAGGCGAAACATCCCCGGACAATCGGGAACGCTGGGGCTGGCAACCTATTCCCTGCGCCGAGCCGGTGGGCAGCTTCGAAGGCATTCAGGTGGTGAACGCGGAATCCCGGCTCATCCCCACAAGCGACGACCGGGACAGGGACCTGGACGGCAAGCCGGATCCGTGGCCGGAAGACTGGTACAACGTCAACCTTGGCGAATATGTGTGGCCCGGCGCGCTCCAGCAAGGCGCTTCCAACGCAGACAAGGAAGCCCTGTATTTCATGAACGACTACGCGAACAGGGAATTCGCGTACTTCCCGTTCCCCGGCGACTCCACGCGCAAGGGCCTGGGACTGGAGGTCGAAACGCGGCTGTACCAGTGGTCGAATCCGCTGGCGGAAGACGCCATCTTCCTGGTCTACAAAATCACGAACAAGAGCGAAAAGAATCTGGAACGGGTGCGTTTCGGGATGTGGGGCGATCCGCACGTAGGCGGGCCGAGCGACTGGCACGACGACCTGGCCAACTTCGATACGGCCCTGAACATGGTCTACGCCTGGGACGACGACGGGCGGTCCGACGTGGCGGGCAGGCCGCCGGGCTATTTCGGGTACAAATTCCTGGAAAGTCCCGGACGAGGGCGCGAATGCATTGACGGGAGCGGGGCGGACGCCGCTACGTGCGAGGCGTCCGGCGGCACGTTCTTCCCCGGCGACGGCGTCGACAACGACCAGGACGGGATGCTGGACGAATCCTGGACGGACGGCCTGGACAACGACGAGGACTGGGACCCGGAAACGGACGACGTGGGCATCGACGGCGTGCCCGGCACGGGAGACGAGGGCGAAGGTGACGGCGTCCCCACCGCAGGCTCCCAGTTCGACATCACCAAGCCGGGCGAGCCGAACTTCGAATTCACGGACATCGACGAAAGCGACATGATCGGGCTGACGTCGTTCGCGTCTCCCCCGTTCGGCGGCAACAACATTTCCAACGACGCGCGCGTGTGGAATTTCGTGGAGCCGGGCCGCTTCGACGACATCCCCAGCGAGCCGGGAGACTACGTATTCATCTACGGAGCCGGGGATTTTCCGCTGCGCGCCGGGGAAACGAAGCGGTTCTCCATTGCGCTGCTCGTAGGCGAGAACCTCGAAGACCTGCGCCTGAACGCCCGCACGGTGCAGCAGATTTACGATGTGGGGTACCGCTTCGCCAAGCCGCCCCAAAAACCGATCGTACGGGCCGTGCCCGGAGACAAAAAGGTGACGCTCTACTGGGGAACCCGCTCCGAAGGCACCATTGACCCGCTCACGCGCGAGGCGGATTTCGAGGGGTACGTAATCTATCGTTCGACCGACCACGAATTCGCCGACCAGCAGACCGTGACGGACGTGAACGGCACCCGGTTCCTCTTCCGCCCGCTAACCGACGAGCGGGGCGTGGAGGCGAAATTCGACCTGGACAACGGCATTTCCGGTCCGTCCTCCATTCCGTTTGCGGACCGGGGCGTCGCCTACGACCTTGGGGACGATACGGGCCTCTTTCATACCTATGTGGATTCGAACGACGTGCGCAACGGCCAAACGTACTACTACGCCGTTACCGCGTACGACCGGGGCTACGGGGGCAGCGACGTACAAGGGTTCTCCGGCGGCATTCCGCCCACGGAAACCAGTAAAACCATTACGTACAACCCCACGACGAACGAATATATCTTCGACGTGAACTCCATGTCCGTCGTACCGCGGCCCCCGGCGGCGGGCTACGTGGCGCCTTCCGTCCGCATCGAGCATACGCAAGGCGTGGCGACCGGCGACCTGAATATCCTGATCGTGGACGCGCCCGGCGTGGCGGACGACGCGCCCTACCGGATCGACTTCGACAAGGCGGACGGCAAGACGGTCTACACGGTTACCAACGAAGCGCCGCGCACGATTTCCGTAACGGGCAGGCCGGGGCAATTTTCCGGGCTGGGCCACAAAAATATCGCGGCGGAGAGCTTCGCGCTGCGGACGGAGGACGGGCGGACGCTGGCCGCCGGAGCGGACTATGTGCTGTACCCGGAGGCAGGGTCCGTCGAGATACGCGCGGACGCAAGCATCGAGCCGTTCCAGAAACTGGTCGCTTCGTTCCTGTATTCCCCCGTCTACCAGAGCGACCTGCTGCAAAACGAAGAGGGCAATCCGGTGTTCGAAGGGCTGCACCTGTTCGTGCAGGATCGCGTGCTGGAGATCGACGACGACGAGACGGGATGGGCCGCAGGCAATGCGGACTTGCCGTTCGAAGTGCGCGTGGCGTCCGCGGGACCGGGACGGCGAGGACAGCCCAACGACTACGAAATCCGGTTCGCCGACGAGACCGTCATGCAGGCGTTCGTTACCAACCTGGACCTGCCCTTCGAAATCGTCAACCTGACCCGGGCGAACGAGCCGGTGCGGGCGTTCGTGCCGGACGCCAACCGCAACGGGCAATGGGACCTGAACGAGGCGATCATCTTCGTGGAAACCATCGACGAGCGGGACGTGGCGACCTGGCAAGTCCGGTTCCCGGCGGAAGAAGACGCCGCAGCGCCCGCCGCAGGGGATGTGTTCTTCATCCGAACGAACAAGCCGTTCGCGGACGAGGATGCGTATGCTTTCCGCACGGAAGCCGCCGCTTCGGACCCCGTCCTCGCCCGGGAGGGCCTGGACAATATCTACGTCGTGCCCAATCCCTACGTGGCCACGAACGAAATCGAGCCGAGAAACCCCATTTCGAACACCGAACGCGGGGACCGGCGGCTGTATTTCGCCAACGTGCCCCGGGAGTGCACGATCCGCATTTACACGCTGGCCGGAGAACTGGTCGATACGATCGAACACAGCAGCGCCGTGGACGACGGCAAGGCCTTCTGGGACCTGCGCACCCGCGACAACATGAACATCGCCTACGGCCTCTACATCTTCCATGTGGACGCGCCGGAAGGCACGGCTATCGGAAAATTCGCCGTCATCAAGTGACATGAGATACCTTGCTGCGATAGCCCTTCTGCTGATCCTGCCCCTGGACGCCCGGGGACAGGAGAACGACGCCGCGCCCCGGGACGAAACCATCACCAAAACGGGCGCGACGGCGGGCCAATTCCTGAAGCTCGGCGTGGGCGCCCGCCCCATCGCCCTTGGCGGCGCGTTCGTCGCCCAGGCCAACGACCTGTCCGCCATGTACTGGAACCCGGCGGGCCTTGCGCTCTTGTCCGGCGCTTCCGTGCAGCTGGCGCACACGCGGTATCTGGCCGACGTCAACTACAACTTCGCCGCCTTTGGCGTATCCCTGGGCAATCTGGGCACGTTGGCGGCATCGTTGATCTTCCTCGACTCCGGGGACATGCTCGTGCGCACCATCGCGCAGCCGGAAGGCACCGGCGAACGCTTCAAGGTGCAGAATTACGCCATTCAGGCGTCGTACGGACGCGCGCTGACGGACCGCTTCGCTATCGGCGGAAGCATCAAGTTCGTGCAGGAACGCATCTGGCACAGCGCGGCGTCGTCGATCGCGCTGGACGTGGGCACGCTCTTCACGACGCCCTACGAGCGGCTGCGCCTCGGCGCCAGTTTCTCGAATTTCGGTCCGAAAATGCAGATGAGCGGGCGCGACATTGTGTTCAGCACGGACCCGACGCCGGGCCAGAGCGGCGTGGTGGAGATCGTCAATTCGGAATACCTTATGGACCGGCACCCGTTGCCGCTCCTGTTTCGGATTGGCCTGTCGTGGGATGCCCTGCGGACGGCGGACCATACCTTTGCGCTGTCCACCGACGCGGCGCACCCGAACGACAACTACGAATACCTGAACTTCGGCGCGGAGTACGATTTTAGGAACCTGATCGCGCTGCGGGCAGGCTACCGCAAACTGTTCGAAGCGGATAGCGAACAGGGGCTGACCATGGGCGGCGGCCTGAACCTGCGCCTCGACAGCGCGCTCCGCATCCGCGTCGATTACGCCTGGGCGGATTTCGGGCGCCTCGAACAGACGCACTGGTTTACGGTGGATCTTGGGTTTTAGCAGTCCGCCGACCGGAACCGCGCGCGGCGCGTAAACGCCCTCCCGGCATCCATTCGTATCATATATGTTCGTATCATATATGGTTGTCTGGCGGAAATCCTTCTGCCTGCCGGCGCGTAAGCATGTCCTGCGTATTGACCCGATCTTTTATGCGGTATCCTGTCAGGACATTTTTGGGAAACCGGATGCGCGCGCATAGCTGCCGCGCGATTTCGCTCTGCATGGCCGTCGCGCTGGGATGGATGGGCTGGACCGCGATTTCCGCGCCCGCCGCCGCCCAGCACGCCGCTTCCCTGTTCGCCGACCTTGGGGCCGACGCCGTAGCGGTGGCCCCCTCCCCGCTCTCCAAGGCGGGCGAGCCTGCATGGATTACCGAACCCCTCCCCGCCGAAGCCACTGGATTCGTCGCGCAAGGAACGACAACGGACCGGAGCCTGACCGGATGGGCGCGCTTCGAAAACGGCCCCTGGCGGCCGCTGCATATCGTGTTTTCGGCCACCGGCAATACGTTTTTCGCCGGATTTCATGGAGAAGAGGTGTTTTCGGCGGGCCGGTTCGAGATACGCTTCGAAACAGAAGCCCCCCTCGCCCTCTCCGCCACAGGCATCTTCGACAACCGGAAAGACAACGAAGAACACGCCCATCCCCATGACGCGCAACAGGATGTCCCCCGGAACGACCCCGCGCCCGATAATCCCGGCAAGGCGGGCCCTGGACCCACGGGCCTCATCCTGCCGCCGCTCATGTACGACCGGGCGGCATGGGAAGCCGACCCCTTTAAGGGCAATCCCGTCGCGCTGGCCCGACCGCGCTACCAGCGCATGGCCTTCCATCACGCCGCCGGTTTCTGGGCCAACACGCGCGAAGAAGGGCTGGCGCAACTGAAAGCCATCCAGGACCTGCACCAGAATATCCGGGGATGGAGCGACATCGGGTATCATTTCGTGCTGGACCAAAGCGGGCGCCTGTACCAGGGGCGGCCCTTTTTGCGGGGCCCCGCTTCGCTGGATTCCGCGCCCGCGCTGGCCATGGGCGCGCACGTAGGCGGCCACAACACCGGCAACATCGGGGTGTGCATGCTGGGGTGCTACCATCCCCCCTATATCCCGCCCCGATGCATGGATGCGCTGTCCCCGCCCACCTTCGACTCGCTGGCCGTCACGTTTGCGTTTCTATCCGAGAATTACGGCGTAGCCCCGGCTAATTTGCGAGGCCACGGGCAGTTCGCCGGCGCATCCACGAGTTGCCCGGGAGACAATAACCTGGCCGTTTTCGACGACCTGGTCGAACGCATTCGCACCCTGCTCGCGACGGGCAACGCCCCGCTTGGGCGCGCCGCGCTGACCGCCCAGGCCGATGCGGACGGCGTGGTGCGCCTTGCCTGGGACTTCATCGACCCGGGAAACATCGAAAAATACCGCATCGAACGCGCGGAAGGCGGCGATCCCGTGGTGATTTTCGAAGGAGAACAGCCGCAAGCCGGAGATTTTACGGACGGAAGCGCAACCTGGACGGGTCCCATTTCGTATCGACTGTATGGTCGTTCTGCGGCCGGGCGCGAACAGTTGCTGGCTACCGCCGCCGCCCGCCTCGAACGCCCGGAAGGCCATGTGCTGACGGAAAATTTCCCGGACCCGTTCGTGAACGCGACCACAATCCGGTATTATCTTCCGCAGGACGGCATTGTTCACCTGACCGTATTCGACCTGCTTGGGCGCAGCGTGGCGAACCTTGTCGAAGGCCCTGCGGAGGGCGGCGCGTGGCGCCATGTCCTGTTCGATGCAACCGGACTCCCGCCGGGTACGTATTTTTACCGTTTGCGGGTGGAAGGCTTCTCCGGCACATCCTACGACAAGGCGCATTCGCTCGTGCGGATGCGATGAATTTCGGCCGGGCCGCGCCCTTTTTCAGAATACGCTGAATAAAACGCGCCCAACGCGGACCTGTCCAGACAAGAACCTTTGACCGATTCCCCTCACACGACGGCGCCGGGGCCATCCCCTGCGCCACAGCAACCGCCTGCGACGGAAGCGTCCGCCGAGGCGGCGACGCCTGCTCCCGAAGAGGGAACGGCGGCAAGCGACGCCCGCTCCGCCCAGGCCCCCGCCGAAACGGAACAAACCGCCGCGGCCAACGCCCTGGATAATTATCCGCCCTGGGCCCGCGATCTGGCGCGCAAATACCTCACGAAAACGCTCACGCAATTCATTCTGTACGGGAATGTCCGCGATCTCGTCCCGGGAGAGGGCGAGGACGGACGCCCCCGCTATGCGCCGCTTCGCGAATTCCTTGCGGAGGACCTGTTCGCGGCGCGGGACGTGGTGATTTTTTACGACCGTTCCGCAGGCATTCATTTCGCCGACGCGGCGTCGAGGAAAGATTTTCACCGGGCCCTTTCGGGATACGACGCCATTTTCGGCACCGAGTATGCGCGGGCGCTCCCGAGAGATCCGGTGCGCGTGTTTTCCGTGCTGGAAAATTATTTTCGGACCCGCCTGGCCGACGGGCTGCGCATTGCCTGCGTGGTGGACTATGCGGAAACCATCGTTCCGATGGCCGAAGCGTCCATGTATTCCGCCGAAGACCGGAATGCACTCGTATTTCTCCAGAAATGGGCGCACGACCCCGTCTTTCTCGCGGGCGACTTCACCCTTTGCCTCATTGCAGAAAATCTTACAGACCTGAACCGGCAACTCGTGCAGAGTCCGTACACGGCGGAAATACGGATTCCCATGCCGGACGAAGCGGCCCGCCTCGCCTTCGCGCGCAACGCCCTGCTGGACAGGGAAACCCTGTTCGAAGAACATTCGGAAGTGTCCCCGGAAGCCGTGGCGCACCACGCCGCCGGCCTGGGCTACACGCAGCTCCGCACCATCCTTGGCGACGTGCTGGAAAACCGGGCGACGCTGACCTTCGAGACGCTTTCCGGCATGAAAAAGGAGTTCATCGAGGCGGAGGCGTACGGCATGCTGGAGTTCGTGGAAACCGGATTCGACCTGGACATGGTGGCCGGGCATCGGCAGGCCAAGGCGCATCTCCGGCAGGCCGCCGCCGCCTTGCGGGCCGCCCGGCCGGACGTATTGCCCATGGGATATCTGGTCAGCGGGCCCGTCGGCACGGGAAAAACCTTCCTGATCACATGCTTTGCAGGCGAGATAGGCATCCCTATGGTTACGCTGAAGAACTTTCGTTCGCAATGGCAGGGCGTCACCGAGGGCAATCTCGAAAAAATTCTCCATTTGCTGGAGGCCATGACGCCGGTGGCGGTTATGATCGACGAGGCGGACACGGCGCTCGGCAACCGGGACGCCCAGGGCGATTCGGGCGTTTCCAGTCGCGTGTTCGGGCAGATCGCCACATTCATGAGCAACCCGTCCCACCGGGGACGCATTCTCTTTTTCCTGGTTACGGCGCGCCCGGACCTGATGCCCATCGACCTGAAACGGCAAGGCCGGGCCGAAGAGCATATCGCCCTGTTCTACCCGGAAGCAAAAGACGAGCGAGAGGAGTTGCTGCGCGTCGTGATGCGACGGACCGGCGTCCGACTGGACCTGTCCGACATGCCGGACGCCTTGCTCGGCAGCGACCTTCCGTTCAGCGGGGCGGACATGGAAGCGCTGCTTACCCGCGCAAAGTTTCGGGCGAGCGCAGAGCAAACCGGGCGCGGCGAAACCCCTTCCAATGCGCCGAACGGCGCGCAATTCATCTCCAGAAAGATTCTTGAAGAAGCGGTGCGCGATTTTATCCCCCCCGCCTACCCCGAAGAAGTGGAATTGCAAACGCTCGCGGCGGTTCTCGAATGCACGAGCAGGGCCTTGCTCCCCGAAAAATATCGGGCGATGGCGCGGGCGGACGTCATCCGGCGCGTACAGGAACTGAAACGGCTCGTGGAATGAAAACGGACCGGCGGACGTGCAGGGCGCGGGGATTTTCCGCCGCGCGTCACGCTTCGCCGTCCTCCTGCGCCTTCGCTTCTTCCCAGAAGGCGTCCATTTCCGCAAGCGTCGCTTCCGCAGGCGTACGGCCCTGGGCCGCCAGCCGCTGCTCGATATGTCGAAAACGCCGGGCGAAGGCGTCGTTCGTACGGGAAAGCGCGTTTTCCGCATTGAGCCCGCTCATCCGCGCATAATTCACCAGGGCAAAAAGCACGTCGCCAAACTCGCGCTCCCGCGCCTCCATGGAACCGTCCGGAGCGAGCGCTTCCGCAAATTCCCGGATTTCTTCGCAAACTTTTTCCCAGGCGTCGGATCGTTCGGGAAAATCGAACCCAACGCCGGCGGCTTTTTGCTGGATGCGGTGCGCCCGAAGCAGCGCCGGGAGCCGCCGGGGCACCCCCTCCAGCGCCGATTTCTTCTTCCCTTCCGCCCATTTGATCTGTTCCCAGTTGCGAACCACCTCGTCCGCATTGTCCGCCTGCGCGTCCTCGAACACATGCGGATGCCGCCGCACCAGTTTGTCCGTTTCCTGGCGGATAATGTCCGTAAGCGAGAAGTGTCCGTCCTCCTCGGCGATCGCTCCATGAAACGCCACGTGCAGCAGCAAATCGCCCAGTTCCTCGCACAAGCCCTCCCTGTCCGCTTCGTCAATGGCCGAAACAGCCTCATAGGCCTCCTCGATCAGCAAATGCTTGACGGATTCGTGGGTCTGCTCCCGATCCCAGGGACAATCCCGGCGCAATTGCCGGACAATGGCGGAAAACGCGGCGTACGCCGCCCGTTCTGCTTCTCCGGGCGCGAATGCAGGATCCGCCGCGCCGTCGTACGTGAATTTTTTATCGGGAACTTGCAACATATGTTCAATGTTCATATATTTGATGTTCAGGAACGGCGAGTCGCATGCAAACCAGGCGCGTCATGCCATGGCGTATTTCCGCATACTGCCCGCGCCATGCCGTAAAGGTACGCGGCGGCGCGTTCATACGCGATGAAAAACGCAATGAACAACGTGCTGCGCGGACGCGCCGCGGGCGGAAAACCTGCGCAATGCATCCGCAGCGTCGCCGCGCTCGCATCCTTGCAACCCAACGGTCCGCAAATCAACTATCCACAGGCAAAATGCTCGCAAACCGAATGTCCACAACATGTGCACCGGCCCCTGTGGATACCTTATCCTTGTCCACAGCCGTCCACACCCGACAAGAAGCCGTGTCCAAAAAATGTGCGGAAGTAATCGCCATGATTTCCGGCCTGGTGCGTAACGTACGAACGCGGAATTTCCTTCCCGGAGCGAAGGATGCGCTCGCGCAAAACCGCTCGGCGCGTCCTTGAATAAAAATTTTGCCCCGGAGGTTATGTTCGAACATGCTGCGGGTCTATATGAGAGCGTCTGCAGCTATGGCGTTGCGGACCGACATCGCATTCGCTACCAATACACGTAAAACAGAGAGGTATTCTCATGGCGTACGCCATCAACAAAGCCATCCTGATCGGCAATCTCGGACAGGACCCGGAACTACGCTACACTGGCAACGGAACGGCCGTATGCAACATGCGGCTCGCCACCACGGACCGCTACAAGGACGGCGCCGGCGAAATGGTCGAGCGGACCGAATGGCACAACGTCGTGGCCTGGGCCCGCCTTGCGGAGATTTGCGGCGAATACTTGCGCAAAGGATCCAAGGTGTATTTCGAGGGGCAACTCCAGACGCGCTCCTGGGAGGACCGCGACGGCAACACGCGCTACACCACCGAAATCCGCGCGCGCGACATGCTGATGCTGGACTCGCGGGGCGGGAATGGATCGGGGAACGGCGCAGGCAACGGCTTTTCCGTAAACAAAACGCAAGCGCCCCCGAAGGCGGCGGCCCCGGTCGGCGCCGAGGCGGACCCGGGGTTCGAGCCGGACGACGATCTCCCGTTCTGATCCATATCGGAACAGGGCCGCAGGGACTGCGCGAACCGCGCGCCCTGACGCCTTTGCAGGGCTTCCCGGGCCGGAAACACAGGCTTTCCCCTTGCGGGGCAGGTTTCCGGCCCGCGTCTGCGGGGCTATCGAGTCGGCTATGGATACGTCCACCTGACGCACAAGCGCCGAATGCAAGCAAACGGGCCGGACGCAACCAGGGCGGAATGCATAATCGAATGCGCGGACAACCTTGCATTCATGCAGGAGCTCATGGACGGTCGGATGAAACTGATCGTCACGTCGCCCCCGTATAACCTCGGCAAGGCCTACGAAAAACGGGCGCCGCTGGAAGACTACCTGAAACAGCAGGACCGCGTCGTTTCCGAATGCGTACGGCTGTTGCATCCGTCCGGCTCCCTGTGCTGGCAGGTCGGCAATTACGTGGAGAACGGGGCCATCGTCCCGCTCGACGCCGCGCTGTATCCGCTTTTTCGCAAGCATGGCCTGAAGATGCGCAACCGGATCGTGTGGCGTTTCGGGCATGGCCTCCATTGCTCGAAACGCTTCTCCGGGCGCTACGAAACGATCAACTGGTGGACCCGAAGCGACGATTATACGTTTCATCTGGACCCGGTGCGGATTCCGGCGAAATATCCGAACAAGCGGCATTTCAAAGGACCGAACATCGGGCAGTTGTCGGGCAATCCGAAAGGCAAAAACCCCAGCGACGTGTGGGAATTTCCCAGCGTGAAGAATAACCATGTGGAGAAAACGATCCATCCCTGCCAGTTTCCGGTCGAACTGGCGGAGCGGCTTGTGCTGTCCATGACCGATCCGGGCGATGCGGTGTTCGACCCGTATATGGGGGTCGGATCGTCGGTCGTCGCCGCGCTGCGGCATGGCAGGACGGCGTACGGCTGCGATATTTCGCCGGACTACGTGGCGATCGCCCGCGACCGGATTCGGGCGCTGCGCAACGGCACGCTCCGTACGCGCCCCATGGGAAAACCCGTGTACGACCCCGACGAACGACGGCGCAAATCGTAACCGCATCGCCCGAACGCGCGTAATTTTCCAGGACGAACCGCCCTGCTTCCGCCATGTCCATTCGCCCCTACATCCTTGCCGACACAAACTGGAAAGACATCCGGCAGACCCGGTACGACGTGGCGGTGCTTCCCTGGGGCGCCACGGAAGCGCACAACTACCATCTGCCCTACTCCACCGATGTGACCCAGTGCGACCATATCGCCGCCGAAGCGGCGCGCAAGGCATGGGACGCCGGAGCGAACGTGATCGTACTGCCCACCGTTCCTTTCGGGGTCAACACGGGGCAGCTGGACATCAAACTGGACATGAACCTTTTCCCGAGTACGCAGGCGGCGATCCTCGGGGATATCGTCGATACCGTCTCGCGCACCGAAATACGGAAGCTGCTGATCCTGAACGGACACGGAGGCAACGATTTTCGGCAGATGATCCGGGAAATCGGCGTTGCCCATCCGAACATGTTTCTGTGCGAAATGCACTGGTTCCGGGCGCTGAACCTCGCGGACTATTTCGAAATGCCGGTGGACCATGCCGGGGAAATGGAAACGAGCCTGATGATGTACCTTGCCCCCCGCCTCGTGCTGCCGCTCGACGAGGCGGGCGACGGCGCCGAACGACGATTCAACATCGAGGGACTGCGGGAAAAATGGGTCTGGGCCGAACGGCAGTGGTCGCAGATCACCGAGAGCACGGGCGTGGGAGACCCCTCGCGCGCCACCGCGGACAAGGGCGCCCGGTTCTTCGACGACCTGACGACGAAGATCGCCGCTTTCCTGAAGGAACTGGCGGACGCCGACCTCGACGACCTGTACGAATAACGCGCCCCTTCGCCCGCCCCATGCCGCGGCGGAGGCAAACCTGCGCGAATGTATGCGCGAATCCTTATTTTCAGAATACCCTGTCAGGATACCTTTTTCTATCGCTTGAGCGGCGCTGACCGCCCCTGCATTGGACCCCGACCCTGCTTCGTTATTCGTTCTTGCGCAAACTGCGCCCGCCGCGCTGAGCGGGACCTTCGTGGCCGCTTGCATAGTCGCGCTGGTCGCGCTGCTCCTGATGTCAGCGATCTTCTCCGGCTCGGAGGTGGCGCTTTTTTCGCTCGCCGGTTCGGCGAAAGCGTCCCTTGCGGAAGCCGGCGACCGCGCGGCAAGGCGGGTGCTGAAACTGCTCGAACAGCCCCGGCGACTGCTTATCACCATTCTGATCCTGAACACGGCGGCGAATGTGGCCGCCGCCATCGTCGCCGCCCTCCTGACCGCAAGGATCGCGGAAGCCATGGCGTGGAGCTGGGCCGTCACGGTCGTTCTGGAAGTCGTCGTGCTGACCTTCGTCATCCTGGTCATGAGCGAAATCACGCCGAAGTTGCTGGCCGTACGCCATGCCGAAACGTTCAGCCGGGCCGTTTCCGGGCCGCTGGCGACGCTGCACCGCATCCTGTACCCCTTGTCCGGCTTTCTCGCCCGCTCGACGCGATTCATGCGCGAGCGACTTGAAACCGAAGGCGAGCGCATCTCCCCGGAAGACCTAAAAACGCTTGCCGACGTCGGCGAAGCGCACGGCACCCTCGAAGAGGAAGAAAAGGAGATGATTTACTCCATCGTGGAGTTTGGCGAAACCTCCGTCCGGGAAATCATGGTAAGCAGGCTGGACGTCGTAGCGCTTCCGGTAACCGCAGACATAGGGGACGCGCTGGCGCTGATCCGCGAAACGGGACATTCCCGCATTCCATTGTACGCCGACCACCTGGACAACATCCTGGGCGTCGTATACGCCAAGGATTTGCTCCCCCACCTGCTGAGCGCGAATGGAAACGCGCCGCTCGACTGGAGGCAGGTGGCCCGCCCCGCTATTTTCGTCCCGCCAGGCAAAAAACTAGACGATCTGCTGAAGGATTTGCAAGCGAAAAAAACCCACATGGCCGTGGTCGTGGACGAATACGGAGGCACGGCGGGGCTCGTCACGCTGGAGGACATCCTGGAGGAAATCGTGGGAGAAATTCGCGACGAACACGACGAGAGCGAGGAGCGACTTTACGAACGGCTCGACGACGGCGCGTACCTGTTCGACGCCCGCATCGATCTGGACGACGTGAACGAACTGCTGGACGCCTCACTCGACACGGAAGCGTACGATTTCGAAACGCTGGGCGGCTTGATCTTCCACGAAACCGGCGCGATCCCGGAAGAAGGCAACCGCTTGCAAATCGAAGACCTGGCCATGCGGGTCGTGACGGTCGAAAACAACCGGATAGGCCGCGTACGCGTACGCCGCACCCTGCCTTCCGGCAACCGGGAAAAGAGCGAAACCAGGCCCGGCGCAAAGGATTAAATCCTTTGTATGGCGCACGGGAATTGCCTACCTTGTTCCTTATGCACAGGTTTGTCATCCACTAAACGGAGCCGAATGCACCAGTTACGGGAATATTGCGGCATTTTCGGGATATTCAACGCCGGGGACGCGGCGCGACATACGTACTATGGCCTGCACGCCCTGCAACACCGGGGCCAGGAATCGACGGGCATCGTCACCTCTGCTTACGACGAAGCAAGGCAACGGCGCGTCATGCAGGCCCACCGGGGCCGCGGATTGGTGCTGGACGTGTTCGCCGACCAGTCCCTGTTCGAAACCAAACTGCTCGGCAACGCCGCCATCGGGCACAACCGCTATTCCACGATGGGCGCCTCGGACAACAAGGCGAACATCCAGCCGTTCGTGGTGCATTACAAGGACGGCAACCTGGCTATCGCGCACAACGGCAACCTGTCGAACGCCCGCGAACTGCGGCAGTCCTTCAGCGATCAGGGGACGCTGTTCCAGACCACCAGCGATACGGAATTGATCCTGCACCTCATTGCGCAAAGCAGGCGAAGCAAGCAAATCAATCAAATCAGGGACGCGCTCGCCCAGTTGGAGGGCGCCTTTTCGCTTGTAATCCTTACGGACGAAAGCCTCGTCGCCATTCGCGACCCGAACGGATTTCGCCCGTTGTCGCTGGGGCGCCTGCGCGACGCTTCCTGGTGCGTAGCCAGCGAAACCTGCGCCTTCGACCTGATTGGCGCCGAATACGTGCGCGACGTGGAGCCTGGAGAAATCCTGGTGATCGACCGGAAAGGCGCCGAAACGGGTTCGTTCCAGCGTTTCCATCTGGCGCGCTCGCACAACATCAGCCAGTGCGTGTTCGAATACGTGTATTTTTCGCGCCCCGATTCGCGCATCTACGGGGAGATGGTGGACAAGGTGCGGCGGCAAATCGGCAAGCAGCTGGCGCGCGAGGCGCCGGTCCCGGTCACCAAAAAAGGAGAAAAGCAGCCCATCGTCATTTCCGTGCCCGATTCGTCCAACACGAGCGCGCTGGGGTATGTCAGCGAATGCCGCAAACAGGGCTATTCGGGCAAATTCGAGATCGGGCTCATTCGCAACCACTATGTGGGGCGCACGTTCATCGCCCCCGGACAGGATCGCCGGGAAATGCGGGTGCGCTGCAAGTTCAACACAGTGGAAGGCGTACTCCGGGATCGCATCGTGGTGATCGTGGACGACTCTATCGTGCGGGGCACCACGGCCCGGTACATTGTCCACATGATCCGCGAGGCGGGCGCGCGGGAAGTGCATTTCCGGGTGGCGTCGCCCCCGGTGATCAGTCCGTGTTACTACGGCATGGATTTTCCCAGCCATAGCGAACTCTTCGCCCACGAATTCGGCTCCGACGAGGAACGCGCAAAATGGCTGGGCGCGGATTCGCTGGCGTATCTGTCCGAAGAAGGGTTGATGAACGCCGTGTACAAAGCCAATCGGAGCGAGGCGGGGTATTGCAACGCCTGTTTTACGGGAAAATACCCGGTGCCGGTGCACGCCCCGGTCGCCAAGGAAGAAAACGAGTGGTAACCCGTTGCATTTGCATACCCTGTAGCGCATCGTCGCCTCCCCGACATAAAAGATGCTCCCCTTCCCGACGCGCCGCCGAACCCTCGCGATCGCCGTTGTCCTGGCGGCGGGCGCCGCTGCGTTGTGGACAGGAAGAACGGAAGAAAACGACGTCGATTTCAATGAGGATATCCGTCCGATTCTCAACGAACATTGCGTAACGTGCCACGGCGGCGTTCGGAGGCAAGCCGAGTTGAGCCTCCTGTTCCGCGACGACGCGCTGCAGCCCGCCGAATCGGGGAAATATGCCATCGTTCCGGGACAATCCGGCGAAAGCGAACTGATCCGGCGCGTTGCGCACGCCGATCCCGACGAACGCATGCCCGCCGAAGCGCCGCCGCTCGGGCGCCGGGAAATCGACCTGCTGAAACGCTGGATTGACAAGGGAGCCGAATGGGCGCCGCACTGGGCGTACGTAGCCCCGACCGCGCCGGACATGCCTGCCGTGTCCGACCCCGCATGGCCAAAGAACGACATCGACCGCTTCGTGCTGGCCCGGCTGGATCGGGAAAACCTGCGCCCGTCCCCGCAGGCGAATTGCCGGGTGTTGCTGCGGCGCGCAAGCCTTGATCTGACGGGGCTGCCGCCCGCCCCGGAAGACACCGACGCATTCTGCTCGGACCCGTCCGACGCTGCGTACGAAGCCGCGGTCAACCGGCTGCTCGCCTCGCCCCGATTCGGCGAACGCTGGGCGGGCTACTGGCTCGATCTGGCCCGCTACGCCGACTCGAACGGATACGAAAAAGACCTTCCCCGCACCATCTGGAGATACCGCGACTGGGTCATCGAGGCATTCAACGAGGATATGCCATTCGACCGGTTCTCGATGGAACAACTGGCGGGCGACCTGTTCCCGAATCCCGATACGCAGCGCCTGGTCGCCACCGCGTTCCACCGGAACACGATGACCAATACGGAGGGCGGCACGGACGACGAGGAATTCCGCGTCGCCGCCGTCATGGATCGCCTGAACACGACGTTCGAGGTATGGCAAGGCACGACGATCGGGTGCGTGCAATGCCATGGCCATCCGTACGACCCCTTCCGGGAGGAGGAATTCTACGAATTGCTTGCGTTCTTCAACAACACGGCGGATATGGACCGGGAGGACAACGAGCCGAAACTCTACGAATTCGACGAACGGCCCGAAGAAGGGCAGCGCCTCCTTGCCGAACTGGAAAACCTGGAGCAGGCAATGCGCGCCTCCGTGCCGCCCGACGAATTCGCCGCCTGGACGCACCGCTTCGAGGCGTACGCCCGGGATACGGATCGTCCGCCTTTCTTCGAAGGCCGCGCCCTGTTTCCGCCGGTCATTCGGATTGCGCAGAAAGAAGCCGACCGCCGCAGCCCAAACGACATGCTCCAGCTGCGCAGCCTGTTCATCGACATGAATCCGGCGTTCGAGGCCCGCCGCGCCGAACGCGCCCGCCTCCGCCAGGCCATCGCCGACCTGGACCCGGTTACGACGCCCATCGTCCGGGAACTTCCGGCCAACGAAGCCCGCGCAACGCATATATTCGAACGAGGCAACTGGCTCGCGCATGGAGACGAGGTCCAGCCCGACGTGCCCGGCGCACTGCCGCCCCTGTCGAAGGACGCCCCAAAGAATCGTCTGGGGCTGGCCGAATGGCTTTTCGACCCCGGCAATCCGCTCACGGCGCGGGTCGCCGTAAACCGGTTCTGGGAACAGCTTTTCGGCGCGGGCATCGTGGAGACGGTCGAGGATTTCGGGACGCAGGGAGAACCGCCTACCCACCCGGACCTGCTTGACGCCCTCGCGCTGCAATTTTCGCAGGAATTCGGGTGGAGCGTAAAGCGGTTGCTCAAGGAAATCGTAACCAGCGCCGCCTATCGCCAGTCGTCGCATGTCTCGCCCGAACTCCTCGCCGTCGATCCGGAAAACAAACTGCTCGCCCGCGGACCGCGGTTCCGGCTATCCGCCGAGCAAATCAGGGACCAGGCGCTCGCCGTCAGCGGATTGCTCAGCGACAAAATGCTGGGGCCCAGCGTATTTCCGCCCCAACCGCCGGGACTCTGGAGCAATCCGTACAGCGACCTGACGTGGGTAACCAGCGAAGGCGAAGACCGGTACCGCCGCGCCCTGTACACCTACTGGCGCCGAACCGTGCCGTACCCCTCGCTGATCGCCTTCGACGCCATGACCCGGGAACTGTGTACGTCGCGACGCATCCGCACCAATTCGCCCTTGCAATCGCTGATCACGCTAAACGACCCCGTGTATGTCGAAGCGGCCGTGGCGCTGGCCCGCCGCATGCAGCAAGCGGCAAGCGGCGCGCCCGAAGAGCAACTCCGGGCGGGCTATCGGCTGGCGCTGCAACGGGATCCGCCCGCAGCAACGCTGGAGCCGCTGGTCAGCCTCTACGAAACGGCGCTGGCCCAATACCGGGACTCCCCGGAAGACGCCGCCGCGCTGGTGCATATCAAGGAAAACGCCTTCGCCGGATACGAGGAAGCGCAGCAAACGGACTACGGTTCCGAACCGGCGTACGCCCCTTCGGAACCGGCCTCGCGGGCCAGGGCAGACGCGGCTTCGCCCGAAGAAGGCGCCCTGACCGTCGCAGCGAACGCCATCCTCAACCTCGACGCCTTCCTGACCAAAGAATAAAGAGACCCATGACCGATGCAGCGTACCGGGAGCGGTGTCTTGACGCGCTCCATCGCATTACCCGGCGGCATTTTCTGAAAACCGCGGCGGCGGGCTTTGGCGGCCTGGCCCTGCCCGCGCTTGCGGGGTGCGGCAGCGCCGATTCCGCAAGCCGGGGCGCCGCAAGCGACGTCCGGGGCTTGCACTTCGCCCCGCGCGCCAAACGGGTCATTTTCCTGCACATGGCGGGCGCGCCGTCCCAGCTCGAACTCTTCGACTATAAACCCGAACTGCATCGCCTGCATGGGCAATTATGCCCGGAATCCCTGCTGGAGGGCAGATTTTTCCCGTTTATCAAGGGTACGCCGAAAATGCTGGGGCCGCAGGCGGCCTTCGCGCAGCATGGCGAAAGCGGCGCCTGGGTTTCGGACATGCTGCCCCATTTCGCCAGGGCCGCCGACGAGGTCACCTTCCTCAAGGCAATGCATACGGACGAATTCAACCATGCGCCCGCGCAACTCCTGCTCCACACGGGCCATGCCCGACCGGGGCGGCCCAGCATGGGGTCCTGGGCCCTCTACGGACTCGGCTCGGAAAACCGGAATTTGCCGGGCTTCATCGTGCTATTGTCCGGGGGCAAACAGCCCGACGGCGGCCGCAGCGTATTCGGCAGCGGCTTCCTGCCCACCGTATACGAAGGCGTGCAGTGCCGTTCGCACGGGGACCCGGTGCTCTATGTGGGCAATCCGCAAGGCATGTCCCGCGCATTGCGCCAGAAGTCCATCGAAACGATCAATGCGATCAATCAGCGGGACTACGAAGAGGCGGGCGACCCCGAAACGCTGTCGCGCATGGCGCAGTACGAAATGGCCTTCCGCATGCAGATGTCCGTGCCGGAAGCGATGGACATCGAACAGGAGCCGCAATGGGTGCACGACATGTACGGCACGCAGCCCGGCGCAGTATCCTATGCGAACAACTGCCTGCTGGCGCGACGCCTGATGGAACGAGGGGTGCGGTTCGTGCAATTATTCCACTGGGGATGGGACGCGCACGGCGCCAGCGCGTCGGAAGCGCTCAACATCGGGTTCAAGGACCGTTGCGACGAAACGGACCGGGCGACGACGGCCCTTCTGCTCGACCTCAAGCAACGCGGCCTGCTGGAAGATACGCTCGTGGTATGGGGCGGAGAATTCGGACGTACGCCCATGCTGGAGAATCGCACCGGCGACGACAATCCCTTCGTGGGCCGCGATCACCATACGGATGCGTACACCATGTGGGTCGCGGGCGGCGGCGTCAAGCGCGGATTCTCCTTCGGCGAAACAGACGAAATCGGGTACTCGGCCGTCAAGGACCGCGTACACATCCACGATTTGCAAGCCACCATTCTGCACTTGCTGGGCATGGATCACGAACGGCTCGTCTACGAGCATCAGGGCCGGGATTTTCGCCTCACGGACGTCCACGGCCAGGTGGTGCGGCAAATTCTGGCGTAAGAACCGCCGGGCAAAGCAAGGGGCGGCGGCCTACCGGACAAGGATCATTTTTCGCGTCTGTGTTTCGCTGCCCGCTTGCATGCGATAAACGTACAGGCCGGAAGGAAGGCCCGTCGCCTCGAAGCGAATCGTATGCCGGCCCGGCGAACGCGCGCCGTCCACAAGCAAGGCTACGCGACGGCCCGTCCGGTCGAACACTTCAAGCCGTACGTATTCGGACGCGGGGAGTTCGTAGGCGATTTCCGTGGACGGATTGAAGGGGTTCGGATAATTCTGCTCCAGCGCGAAGGCGACGGGTACTTCGCGGGCGGGAGATGCTATTGACGTTACGTCCGTATCGTCTGCGATCGTCACTTCGACGGACGTCTGCGCCCCCGCCGCAAAGCCCTCCGGCAGGGTTCCGAGCGCGACGGTGAATGTTTCGTCGTCCGTGTCGTCGTCCTTCATGGTGGCGATCACGCCCGTTCCGTTTGGTTGGTTCGCTTCAATGACGATGGAAGCCAGCGCGCCATAGTCCCCCTCTTCGGCGGCGCCTGCGGTCAGGACGAGCGGAATGGTTACGGCGCTGGAAACCCGTTGCGAAAGGCTGACCGTAACCGTCGCCTCCTCGCCTTCGGCCACGGGGATCGGAGAAACGGACAGCGTAACTTCAGGTTTGGCGGCGGGCGGCGGTGGCGGCGGTGGCGGCGGTGGCGGTGCATCGTCGTCATCGATCACCGTTACCATTACATTCGGCAGCGACAGGTTATGGTAATTCGCGTCCGACGAAGAAACCGCGTGGCTGATCGTGGAAGAACGGCTGTCTTCCGGGTTGTCGATGTTGTCGTCCACCCCGGCGACGGCGATCATCTGCGGCGTATTCCAGGCATTGCTCCCGCTGGCGCTGAACGTCAGCGTCTGCGCGGCCCCGGCGGTCCCGCCCGGCGCGTTCACCGTAGCCGCTCCGGGAGTTCCCGAGGAGACGATAACCATGACGTCGTGCGCGGGCTGCGAGTTCAGAACGATAGCGTAGGTATCCGCGCCGCCATTCTCCGCCACCGACAAACCGGATTCGGACACGACGACCCCGTGCCCGGCGTCGGTTGTCGTCACCGCAACCGGGCTAATCTCGAAACCGTCGTAGGGACCGCTTGCGGCGCTTGCGCTGTGGGCGATCTCGAAGGACTCGTTGTCGGCGTCGCCGTCGTTCAGCGCCCGCACCGTCACCGTCTGGGCGGTAGCCCAATTGCCGGAAGAGCCATGGGTAAAGGTCAGCGTGTGCTGATTGCCCGCCGCGCCGCTGTCGGTATCCACCTCGACGGCGGTGGGGTCGCCGTTGGCGACCGTGATCGTGACGTCAGCCGTTGGATCGGAGGCAAGCGCCACCGTATAGGTCTTCTCCGCCGCATTCGAAGAACCCAGTTCGGCGAGGGCCAAGGCAGATTCGGAAACCGTCACGCCGCCTCCGCACGTAGCCTGGACCAGGATGCCGCGCAACGCATTGTATTCCCGCTGGTCTACGGACAGCGCGTATTTTTTCTTGACGTGCACAATAGTCTGGGCAAACCAGCACCGATTCTGCGCAGGAAGCCATTCCCCGGCGTCCTTGCCGCTTTTCTGGTGTCGATTCAATTGGGGCGTTGCGAGCGTAAGATTGTCAAGGTCCCGCGCAAACGTTTTCCTGGCGTCGCGGTCCTCGGCGCACATGCCTGAATCGTGCGCTTCGGACGTTGCGACAATGTGTTCGATATCGCTATCCCCCAGCGACGCGAACACGGTTCCGTCATACGGGCTATACGCGCCGCCCTGTCTCTGCACGATTTGCTCCTCCACACTCTGCGGATACGAATAATGCGACCGTTCGTAAGGAGAGCAGCGCGACTCCGGCGCCACCGTGAGGGCCTCAAGATCGGCAAGCGATTGCGCCTCGACGACGCCCGCCAGCATGCAAGCCGCAACCATCAGGCATCGGAATTTCATCAGAAATCGGGGGAAGGTGCAGGCAAAACCATTGCGCGCCCCCGCCCTGGATCGCTCGGAATCCTTGCAAAACGCAAGGACCGCCGGACAAGAATCAAGGCCCGATCTAAACGGAGACCCTGAAAAAGTAACATTTCCGTTACATTTTTGCTAATGGATGGGGTGATTTGGGGGTGCAGGGAAGGATTTTTTGTCGAAAATGCTCGGTCCCGGCCTGTGGCCAAGCGCATTGCGTCAAGAGGCTTGGTCGCTACGGCGCTCCCAATGTCTTCAATGCAGATCAGGGGCGGCAGTCCATGTCGGGGGCGTTCGATGATGCGCTCAAGGCACACAGCGTACGCACCGCTATGCACGACAAAGGCCGTTACATGTAGATGGACGCTGCTGGCGCAACGTCAAGCAGCCGAAGATGCGGAGGCATGCGTACAAGACGGTTCGCCGCGCCCGGGCATCGTCGCCTGGATCCGTTATTGCAAAAAATTTCTCGCCGAGACTTGACAAATTGACGCCAACGACGTATGCTATGGGTGAGGTTGTTCCCCAGGGCGGCGCAAATCATCATAACCCTGCATTAAAAGACACAGTGCCATGAGCAAGACATCATCATATGATCCGTTTACAAAGGCAGCAATGGATCAAGTTCTAAAAGATTTGGATCCTATAGAACTAAACAAATATAATTATATCCAGGAAAATTTATCGGTTAATGATAACCAAGAATATAAAAATAAATTTATGGATTATTATTGTATCAAAATAAAAGACCGATCTGATTTACGAGAAGTATGTTTTTTATTTTGGGAACAAGAGATAAAAAATATACGCGACGATCCTGATAGGATAAAATTTAGTAATATTTTAAAATATATAATTGAAAATACTGAAATTGATTTTCGTCGCCGTCAGCCATTTTTATGTTTTTTATGCTCAAATTTGATTCATACACTTGCTCCAGATCATTTACCAGTATGGGGATCTCAAACTCTAAAATATTTTGAGCTTGATGAATATCTTTACAAAGATGAAATGGATTTGGATGACAAAATAGATTTTGATATGTATGATGAAATATATTCACAACTTAAAGCAAAATCGAAAAATGAAATTACACAAGATAGATTTATTAGATGGAAAAATACATTCGATGAATATTATACTGAAAAATATCCAGAATTTATAGAGTTTGCAGATATTAAAAAACTTGATTTGTTTTTCTGGAAATATCGACACAACAATACCAAGTATCTTGATTTAGAACAACGCATTAATTATAACTCAACCAACATTAGTCATGTGGGTCATGCATTGCTAATATTACGCTATGCACTTCTATTGTATTTCGAAATTGAGTATGAAAAAAGAGATCGAAAGCAATGGAATGATATACTTGAGGGATGCATTCTTCTTTTTGAAAAGGGTTATCATTTTAAAAGATATTCTGATATCATTATTTTATATAATGAAAATATCCATCCTATAGAATATCAACATTTAGCAAAATACTGGGATGTTATGCCTCTTTTTGAATTATTTGAATTTATTAAAATATGGAATCCTAATAAGGATTGTTATGATAATATTAAAACGTTTAATCAAATATATACAAGTACTGATATTGAATCCCTCAAAAAGTATCGTAATAAATGGGCGCATCAGGGCCTTCTTAATTACCGTAATAAATGGAATCATCAAGAATTTTTTTCTATTCTTGATTGTCAAAACATATTCAAACTTGTTTTCGAATTCATCGAAAATTTGCCTCTTAAGCAAATTAAAAAATTAAATATTGTACGCCAAATGATTTTTGATTATTGTGAAAATAATAACATAAATATTGATTAGCCACTGATGAAGGCGGTGTACACCGCAGTCCTACATTGAAAACAGCCCCCTGAAAAACGTCTGTTTTATTCGGATCACCCTCCCCCCCCCCTCAATAATTTTCAGCATTCCCCGCGCAGTATATCGACCGGCTGGATTGTATCCAGGCCCGCTTGCTTCAGCAGCGCATCTGCATTCCGGTCAGGGTCTGCCAACTGGATGAGTTCCCGGAGCTTGTTCCGGGTAATTTCCTCGCGTCGCAGCGCCTCCATGCCCAGCGAAAGAAACCGCGAATGAAACCGATTCCTTTCGGCCTCATGATCTGGTTCGGGAAGGCCAAGAATTTCGCTTATCGCGCGACCGCGACCCGCTTGGTCTTCGGCGGCCAGCGTCGTTCGTTCGGTCTCGTTAATCATGCGAATATCTTTCAGGCGATACAGCATGGCGGCGCGACTCACGCCAAAGTGATGGGCAATCCGGACCAGATCATGCATTTGAATATCCTGGCTTCCCGGTTCCATGCGCCCCTCTGCATGCAAAGCAACCTCTCCATCATATACATCCATCTGCGCCCGGCTGGGACGCCCTTTGGCAAGCCCGTAGACAAAGGATCGAACAGCGCCTTCGGGTATTAGAAAAGCCGCCGCAAACGCATTGGCGCGGACCTCGTTCAGATTGGCGCGGTCGCTCGAACGGCTCAGCATACCGCGGATTTCACGATCAAAAAGTACATGGGCATACTCGTGCGCGCACGAAAAACGTCGCCGCAAAACATGGTGCCGACGATTGACCGCGACCAATATGCCATGCCTGGCGTCGATCAGGGTCAATCCGGATATATCGTCGGGTAAATTCACCTGCGCCGTGCGAATCCTCTGGCTTTCCAGAAGATCGACCACATCCGGCAGCGGCGCATCGCCCAGGTTAAGCCGATGACGCTCTTTCGCCGCTGCGCTTCCTCCCTGCTGCACTGCATCCCATTTGGAATCTGGCGCAGGAACAGGATAGATCGGAATCGTAGCCAACCCGCGATCCAAACCAAGGCGCCGCTCCAGGTTGGTGATCTCGCGCCCCAGGGTAATGCATTGACGCAGCGAATCCAGAACGCCTGCATCCATCGCAACGCCCGGTTGCCGCCTGAAAAGCGCCATGACCGTTTCTCCCTCCGACAAATCCTTTTCCAGAAAGTCCTGAATGTCTCGTCCGTAGAGATGCGCGAGCCGATGCAACTCCAGGCTCGACACCCCGCGGCGACCCTGTTCCATTTGGGAAATGGCCGCACGGGAAAGTTCGAGGTGGTCGGCCACCTCTTCCTGAGTCATCTGGCAAGATTCACGCGCCGCACGCAGTCGGCGGGCAAGCTCGCCCTGGGTAATAGCCACGGTATTTTGAACGCGATTGCATGATCTGGACACAGCGCCCGGATCTGCTGAATGATACAAAATAAATCCAAAAATGTCAAATAATGGATTTTATGAAATTATTTCTATCTTTTTTGGCAACCATATCCCCCGCAAACCTGCCGCCCGGCTCCCATCGTTCCGTCTTCCGTCCCTATATTTGGAGCGACCCGTCATCCATATCGAACGCCATGAACAGCAACCGACTTGCGGCCCCGTTTCGCCGCCCGCATCGCAAGACGGCGAGCAACGTCTTCGCCGCCGCGCTGGCGACGACCCTCCTCTGGGCCGCCGGATGCGCCCGCCCGCCCGCACCCATGCCCGCCGCCGAAAAACCGACGGCCACGCCGGTCGAGGCGCGACATGGCATGGTCGTTTCCGCAAAGGTGGAGGCGTCCGAGGCGGGCATAGCCGTCCTCAAACAAGGCGGCAATGCGATAGACGCTGCGGTGGCTACGGGGTTTGCGCTGGCGGTTACGTATCCTCCGGCAGGCAACCTGGGCGGCGGCGGCTTCATGGTGATCCGGTTCGCGGACGGAGACAGCGCGGCGGCAAGCCATGCGGGAACCGCCGGGAGCGCGGCGGACCACCCGCCCCCTCCGCCCGTAACCACCATCGATTACCGCGAAAAAGCGCCCGCCGCCGCCCACCGGGATATGTATCTGGACGACGCGGGAGAAGCCATCCCCGCGTTGAGCCGGCTGGGGTATCTTGCCTCGGGCGTACCCGGTTCCCCGGCGGGGCTCGTCCTGGCGCACGAAAAATATGGCCGCCTGCCCCTTGCCGACGTGATGGCGCCCGCCATCCGCCTTGCGGAAGAAGGATTCCTGTTGAGCGCACGCGACGCAGCAGGCCTGAACGCGCAGCGCGACGCCTTTGCGCAGTTCGAAAGCACCGCAAAATATTTCACGAAATCGGGCCCCGACGCGCGCTATGCAGGCGGAGAGCGCTTTGTGCAACGGGACCTTGCCAACGTGCTTCGCCGCATTCGGGACCAGGGGCGGGCCGGTTTCTACGAGGGCGAAACCGCCAGATTGATCGCCAAGGAAATGGCGCGAGGCGGCGGATGGATCACCATGGAGGACCTTGCCGCCTACGAGGCCGTGGAGCGCCCGCCGGTTTCGGGAACGTACAGGGGCTACCGGTTCTTCGCGATGGCGCCCCCGTCCTCTGGCGGGGTGGCCCTTGCGCAACTGCTCAACGCCGTAGCGCCGCGCAACGTGGGCGAGATGGGCCATCATACGGCGGCCACGGCCCACCTGATGGGCGAGGCCATGCGCCGCGTCTACGCCGATCGGGCGCAATGGCTCGGCGATCCCGATTATTTCGACGTGCCGGTAGCCGCGCTCATCGGGAAAGAATATATGCGGCGGCGCATGGCGGATTTCCGCGCGGACCGGGCAGATTCCAGCGCAGCCGTCGCGCATGGCGATCCGCTGGCCTTCGAATCCCCCGAAACCACGCACTACTCCGTGGTGGACGCGGACGGGCGGGCCGTTAGCGTAACCACCACGATCAACGGAAGTTACGGCTCGAAAGTGGTGGTGGACGGGGCCGGTTTCTTCATGAACAACGAAATGGACGATTTCTCGGCCAAGCCGGGCGCGCCCAACATGTTCGGCTTGCTCGGTTCGGAGGCGAACGCCATTGAGCCGGGCAAGCGCATGCTGTCGTCCATGACGCCCACCATCGTCGAAGACCCCTCCGGCGCCTTGTTCATGGTCATTGGATCGCCGGGCGGAGGACGCATTATCACGACGGTGTTCGAAGTCATCCTGAACGTGATCGACCACGGCATGAACATCCAGGAAGCCGTCTCGGCTCCGCGGATTCACCATCAGTGGCTGCCGGACGTATTGTACCACGAACCGCAGGCGCTTTCGCCCGAGGCGCGGCGCGGGCTGGCGCGACGAGGATGGACGCTCAGCGAAAACGGCGCCTGGGGCCGCGCGGACGGCATTGTCGCGCGACGAGACGCGGAAGGCGCGCTATTATACCAGGGCGGCGCCGACCCCCGAGGACAGGATGCGGCGGTGGGGTATTAAAATGGCCCCCGCACAGCCCAAAAAGACGCTAACCTTAATTTTTTAAGTCAACATTTTTCGGCCTAAATAATTTAGGTTGCCCGTAAAGAAGAAAATTCGCCATATAGTCGATATTTCCAAAATCCCCTCAAAGGAACCACGGAAGCACCTGGTATTCTCCGAGCGCGAAGCGTTCGTTGCCGCCGTGCACCAATACGCCGCCCCGGTTCGGATTGGAAGGAATGGAGGTCCACCAGGCAAGCGTGCGCAGCGCGTCCCTTGTCCGCTCTCCGCTATTTTTCGGAAAATGCTTGACACTCCCGGCGCCATAACGTACCCTGTCCATACAAGCCCCCGCACCGACGCAACGCTGCGTCACACGAAATATCCGGCCCCCATGTCCCTCCAGCGCCGCCGCCACAATGGGAAAATATGCCCCCCCCCCCGCTTAATACAGGAATACTCCTGACCCTCGGCTTGCTCCTCTGCCTGGCGCATCCCGCCAAGGCCCAGTTCATCGGGGACCGCATTCGGGTAACCACCGAAAGCGGCGAAAAAATCATTGGGGAATTGCAGGGGTACGACGACTCGTCCCTGACGCTTCTTGCGGACTCCGCAGAGCAAAGCGTCGCCTACGACGACATGGCGAAGTTGCAGCGGAGTTTGGGCATGCGTTCGTATGCCAGAAAAGGCGCCCGGAGAGGCTTGGTCGCTGGCGCAACGGTCGGCCTGATTTCGGTAATCAGGTACGAAACCGCGAGCAGTGGATATATTGCTATTCCTGCCTTATTCGGTTTGACAGGCAGCATAGGCGGCTTCATCTTCAGCGCCCCGTTCAAAACAGAACAATGGGAGCGCCTGGATATTTCCGGTCGGGACAGCGCGTCCGCGTTACCCCTCATTGGAGTCCATGCAAAATTCGCCGGGGATCTCATGCGGATAACCAACAAAAGCGGACGAACAATAACCGGACGCTTGCGAACATACGACGCCCGCTCCCTGACCATTCTTACAGACTCGACAGAACAAAGCATAGCGTATGCCGATATGCTTTCTTTGGAGAGGAGACAGTTAGTCCGACGATTTCCTGTGCAGGGCGCCCTCGCAGGTTTGGGCATTGGCGCGCTTGCGAGCATTCTCATAGTAGCAGCAGAATGCGGTAAGAGCTGCGAAGGGGGGGCGGCTATTGGGGCCGCAATATTGGCAATAGGCGGGGCTACCGTCGGCACCGCGCTGGGCTTGATATTCGGCATAGTCAAAAAGACCGAAACCTGGGAACGCCTCGACATTCCCGGGCAGGAACGCGGAATGTCCGTCGCGCCGGTTATCGGGGTTCATCCGTATGGCCGCCTGGCCCTGGGTGCCCGCATTTCGTTGTCATTGGATCGCCGCTAAACCAAAAAAAGACGCTAACCTTAATTTTTTAAGTCAACATTTTTCGGCCTAAATAATTTAGGTTGCCCGTAAAGAAGACGGTTCGCCATATAGTCGATATTTCCCAAACCTCTCACCCCAGGAACCACGGAAGCACCTGGTATTCCCCAAGCGCGAAGCGTTCGTTGCCGCCGTGCACCAGTACGCCGCCCCGGTTCGGATTGGAAGGAATGGAGGTCCACCAGGCGAGCGTGCGCAGCGCGTCAGAGGCCACCGTTTGCCCGGACTTGATCTCTATGGGAATCAGGCGGTCCCCGGCGTCGATCAGCATATCGATTTCGCGGCCCGCAGCGTCGCGCCAAAAGAAAAGCGGGGCGTCCCGGCGCATGGCGGCGAACGCCTTGATCAGTTCCGCCGCCACGAACGATTCAAAGATAGCCCCGCGCAACGGATGCTGCTCCAGCATGGCCCCGTCCCGAATGCCAAGCAGGGAACACGTCAGACCTGTGTCCAGAAAATGCAGCCGGGGCCGCTTGCGCAAGCGCTTGCGGTAGTTGCTATGGTGCGGCGGAAGCGGGGCGGCCAGATACCCTGTCTCCAGGGCCGTAAGCCAGCGGCGGGCGGTAGGTTGGGCAACGCCCGCATCGCCAGCGAGGCTGTTCAGATTCAGTTCGGAGGCCGTCCGCGCCGCCGCAAGCCGCACGAAGGTCTCGAAAGCGCGCAGGTCCGCAACGCGCATTACCTCGCGCAGGTCGCGTTCGACATAGGTGCGGAAATAATCCGCGAACCAATCGGCGGGAGGAATGCCCCGGTCGTGGACGGGCGGATAAAAACCGGCGACAAGCGTTTCCCAAAGGGAGGCGGGCGGGGGCGATCCGGCGGCTCCGCCCGGCGGCGCAGGCCGATCCAGCGTAAAGGGATCCAGCGGCGGCTGCCCCCGCAATTCGGCGAGAGAAAAGGGATACAAACGCAGCAAGGCCGTCCGGCCCGCCAGCGTTTGCGACACAGACTCCATGAGCAGAATGTTCTGCGATCCGGTAAGGATAAAACGCCCCGGGCGATCATCCTCGTCGACGAGCGTCTGAATATAGGACAGCAGATCGGGCGCGCGCTGGATTTCGTCGAGGATCATGCGATCCGCCTGCGCCAGCAAGCCGCGCGGGTCCGACAGCGCCCGTTCGCGCAGGTCGGGCGCTTCCAGCGAAACATAATGGTGCTCTGGAAAAACAGCCCGGACAAGGGTTGTCTTGCCCGACTGTCGGGGGCCGGTAACGGTTACGACGGGCGAGGTTTCGGCAGCCTGTCTGAGTGCGGGAGTAAGATGCCTTTCGATCATGCCCGGTAATATACCACCTACGACAGATTATGTCAATTTCAAAATTAAATGTTTATTTTGACATAAAATATCCAACGTATTCCCTGGTCTCTCCACAATTTTCCGGAAAATTCTTGACACTCCCGGCGCCATAACGTACCCTGTCCATGCAAGCCCCCGCACCGACGCAACGTTGCGTCACACGAAATATCCGGCCCCCATGTCCCTCCAGCGCCGTCACCCCAATGGGAAAACATGCCCCCTTAATACAGGAATACTCCTGACCCTCGGCTTGCTCCTTTGTCTGGCGCATCCCGCCGAGGCCCAGTTCATCGGGGACCGCATTCGGATAACCACTGAAAGCGGCGAAAAAATCACGGGGGAATTGCAGGGGTACGACGACACATCCCTTACGCTCCTTGCGGACTCCGAAGAGCAAAGCATCGCCTACGACGACATGGCAAAGTTGCGACGGAGTTTGGGCAGGCGCTCCTATGCCAGAAAAGGCGCCCGGAGAGGCTTGGTCGCTGGCGCAACGATCGGCCTGCTGCCGCTAATCAATAGCTTAACGGATGGCGGCTTAACGGTTGGTGAATCCTTCGCTTTTCTTCCCGTATCAAGCCTGGCAGGCAGCATGGTCGGCTTCATCGTCAGCGCCCCGTTCAAAGCAGAACAATGGGAGCGCCTGGATATTCCCGCTCAGGACAGCGCGTCCGCGTTACCCTTTATTGGCGTACATGCAAAGTCAGCCGGGGACCTCATGCGGGTAACCAGCGAAAACGGAGAAACAATAACCGGACGATTGCAAGCATACGATGCCCGCTCCCTGACCATCCTTACAGACTCGACAGAACAAAGCATAGCGTATGCCGATATGCTTTCTTTGGAAAAGAGACAGGGCGTCCGGCGATATCCTGTGCAGGGCGCCCTGACAGGTTTAGGCGTTGGCGCGCTTGTGAGCATTCTCTTAGTAGCAGCAGAATGCGGTAAGGGCTGCGATGGGTATGAAGGCTACGGGGCCATTCTATTTACAATAGTTACAACTACCGCCGGAACCGCGCTGGGCTTGATGTTCGGCACAGTCAAAAAGACCGAAACCTGGGAACGCCTCGACATTCCCGGGCAAGAACGCGGAATGTCCGTCGCGCCGGTTATCGGGGTTCATCCCCATGGCCGCCTCGCCCTCGGCGCCCGCATCTCGTTCTGAACCGAAAGCCCTACTGCTGCGCCATAATCCAGTCCACGAACAGCACGGGCGACGAAGGGCCCGGCTCGTCCGCCGCAAACACGAAATACAGGTCCGTCCTGCCGCCTGCCCCGTCCAGCGCGGCTTCGTAGGTCGCTAAACTGTTCTCGCTCGCACTCGGCGCGTCGAACGAAGCCAGCATTTCCCCGTCCGCCGCGCCCGCGCGCGCCTCCAGCCGCCCGCCGCTCGTCGTCCCCGCCACGGTCCCGATTCGGGCCGCGAGCGAACGCACGCCGGCAAGGTCGATATCACGAAAAACAAGATACCCCCCGTCGCGGCCAAACACGACTTCGTCCGTCGCGCCTTCTTCGTACAACGGTTCCGGCGCAGAGAACGCCTGCGCTTCTTCGGCTTCGTCGAAACGCTCCGCTTGCAACCGCGGATGCCGCAGCGAGGCCATGCTTCGCCCGGTAAGGCGCGGCGCGTTCTCCGCCCCCCGATCCGTGTAGGACGCCATCATAAAGTAGCGCCCTTCGTCTTCGTCCGCCTGGTGCCGGTCCGTAACGTACGCGCCCCGCAGCGGCAGGCCCGCCTCCTGCGCGGCTTCGTCGTTCAGCCCCAGGATGAAATCCGCCATCCGGTTCGCTTCCTCGGCAGAAACGTGCGGATGCGGCGCCATCGCCCGTTCTCCCCAGACGCCCATGCCGCCCTCGACGATTTTTTCCGCAAGGTACGCGCGCGTAGCCTCGTCGCGCGGATACCTTTGGGCCACCGCCGCCAAAGCCGGCCCGATGGACGCCGCTTCCTGGAGATGACACGCGCCGCAATTATACTGTTCGAGCAGCGTTTGCCCGATAAGCGCCTCCGCGCGCTCCAGCGCCGCCTGATGCCCCTGCGCCTGCACGGTCAAATCGGCGCCGCGCGCCAGATAATCAATGGTAAACGCCACCTCCCCGGCAGCAATGTCCCCATCCTCCGGGTCCGTTACAGCCACTGCGTATTCGATAGCCCGGTCGTCCCAAAAGAACGTCTGATTGCCGGAAAATTCAATATGCACTTCCGGTATGGTATTGCCCACGAGAATATCGAGGGTCTCCGTGCTCGTTAATCCCTCGCTATCGGTTACGGAGAGCGTCACCGCATAGGTCCCCGGCTCCGCGAACGAATAGACCGCCTCTTCGCCAGAAATATGCTCCGCGTCTCCTTCGCGACGCCAGGCGTACGCGACATCGTCCCCGTCCGGGTCGAACGAATCGGCGGCGGACAGCGTGACGGTAAGCGGAGCCGCGCCCACGGGGCGGTCCGCCGAAATGCGCGCCCTGGGCGGGCGATTATGGACCGCGTAGTCGATGCGAAACAGGCGGGCGTCCGTATTATGCCCATACCAGGTTTCGCCATACTCCAGCATGTATAGCGCCCCGTCGGGACCAAAGAGCATGTCTATCGGATTGGCGAACCCGGTCGTCGGCATGAACTCCTCCATGGCTGCGTAATTCCCCGCTTCGTCCATCGTAACCGCCAGGATCCAGTCCCGCATCCAGTCGTAGATGAACAGCTTTCCGTCGTAATAGCGCGGGAATTTGCGGTCGGATTCGGGGTAATCGTCGTAATAATAGACGGGTCCCGCCATGGCGTTGCGTCCCCCTTCGCCAGTAAGCGGAAATTCTTCGGACGGGCCGTACGGATACCAGATAAAAGCCGGTTGCGCGGGCGGAAGCGCCGCCAACCCCGCGTTGTTGGGGGAATCGTTTACGGGCGCGGCGGGGTCGAAGGGCGGGCCCGCCGCTTCCGCCTCGAAATCGTAATCGCGATAGGCCTTGTTGTCCCCCACGAAGTGCGGCCAGCCGAAATTGCCCGCCGCGCGCGCCTGATTCACTTCGTCGTGCCCCATGGGGCCTCGCTCGGCGGAGGGATCGCCTGCGTCGGGACCGACTTCTCCCCAGTACAAATACCCTGTCCTGTGGTCAATGGAAATGCGGAACGGATTTCGATTCCCCATCACGTAAATTTCGGGATGCCCCTTGATGGCGCCGTCTGCGAAGAGATTGCCTTCCGGGATGTCGTACGTTCCGTCGTCGTTTGGCAGAATCCGCAATATCTTCCCGCGCAAGTCCATGCTGTTGGCGGAAGACCCCTGCGCATCCCACGCCTTGCGCCCCGCCCGCTCGTCGATGGGCGCGAAACCGCTTGAAGCGAACGGATTCGTATTGTCCCCGACAGACAGGAACAGATGGCCTTCGGGGCCGAATTCGAGCGAGCCGCCTACGTGGCAACATTCCTCGCGCTGCACGGGAATCTCCAGCAGGACGCGCTCGGACGCCCGGTCCAGCCCGGCATCGTCGAGCGCGAAGCGAGCCAGCCGTATCACGGCGATATCCGGGGCGGAATACGTAAAATAAACCCACCGATTCGTTGCATGGTCAGGATCCAGGGCCACCCCGATCAGCCCTTCTTCGAACCCTGTGAATACGTCTATTTCGGCGATGGTTTCGGTGCGGGTCGTCTGCGGATCGTACATCTTGACAGCGCCGCGCCGCTCGACGAAAAGTATGCGGCCGTCGTCGAACATATCCAGTTCCATCGGTTCGAAGAGCCCCTGGTCCAGAATCACTTTCGTAAACCGGTCAGCGGGGGGGCGGACGGACGGATCCGCGCGATGGCCCGGGCGGGCGCACCCCGTAAACAAAACGATCCATGCCAACGCCAGTATACTTGCTATGCTGCGCATTACGCCAAAACCGGAATTTTCGAGGGAAAGAGGGAGTAGCAACGGCCAAATAGCGCCTCTGTCGATTGCGCGCATAAGAATACGCATCGGGCGCCTGCCGGTCAAGGCAATTCACGGATCGATCCGTGCTATTCAACCGTCCGTGCAGTAGATTCGCAGACCGCCTTGCCACAACAGCGTTATATTTATTCGCCACATAGCCCGATGGACGCCATGCTCCTTGCCCCGCTCGACTGGATTCTCATAGCAGGATATTTCGCGCTGTCGTTCGGCATCGCCGCGTATTATTTCCGGCGCGCCGGGCGCAGTACCTCGGATTTCTTCCTGTCGGGCCGAAACATGCCCTGGTGGCTGGCCGGTACGTCCATGGTGGCCACCACCTTCGCCGCGGACACGCCCCTCGCCGTCACCGAACTCGTGGCCCGAAACGGGATCGCCGGGAACTGGCTGTGGTGGAACATGGCCTTTGGCGCCGTCCTGACCGTCTTCTTTTTCGCCCGCCTGTGGCGCCGCAGCGGAGTGCTTACGGACGTGGAATTCGTCGAGATGCGCTACGACGGCAAGGCCGCCGCCGTGCTGCGCGGCGTCAAAGCCCTCTATTTCGGGCTTGTGCTCAACGGCATTATTATGGGGTGGGTAGCCCTGGCCATGGAAACGGTCATCGACGTCCTGTTCCCGGGCCTGACCATTTTCGGACGCGCATCCTTCCCTGTCCTCGGCGCCAAAATCGGAGCGCCGCTCGTCGTGGTGGCCCTGCTCATGCTGCTCGTCGGGGTGTACGCGCTGCTTTCCGGCTTGTGGGGCGTCGTCGTCACCGATGCGTTCCAGTTCGTTATCGCCATCGGCGGCAGCATTATTCTTGCTGCATTCGTGCTGGATATGCCTGAAGTGGGCGGCATGGCGGGGCTGATGGGCGCCCTGCCGGAATCGACCTTCCGCATGTTGCCCACCCTCGGAAACGCGGCGGAAGGCGGGGCCGTGCTGGCGCTCACCGCCGTAAGTTTCTTTGCGTACGTCGGGGTGCAGTGGTGGTCGAGCTGGTATCCGGGGGCCGAACCCGGCGGCGGAGGCTATGTGGCCCAGCGCATGATGAGCGCAAAAGACGAAAAGCATTCCCTCCTCGCCACGCTCTGGTTTACCGTGGCGCATTATTGCCTGCGTCCCTGGCCCTGGATTATCGTGGCCCTTGCCGCCCTGGTGCTCTACCCCAATCTGGACGACCCGCGCGAAGGGTTCGTGCTGGCGATGCGCGACGTGCTTCCGTCCGGCTTTCTCGGCCTGATGCTGGCCGCTTTTCTGGCCGCCTTCATGAGCACGATCTCTACGCAACTGAACTGGGGAACGTCTTATCTCGTGAACGACTTCTGGAGACGGTTCGTAAAGCCGAACGCCAGCGAGAAACACTACGTCTTCGCGTCCCGCGTCCTGACGTTCGCCCTGAGCGTCGCGGCCGTCTTCATCGCTGCGAACCTGCGGTCCGTGAGCGAGGCCTGGGCGCTGCTCATTACGGCTTCCAGCGGCCTCGGGCTGGTCCTTATTTTGCGCTGGTACTGGTGGCGAATCAATGCATGGAGCGAACTGGCCGCTACGCTGTCCCCGCTGTTCCTGCTTGGCCTTGCGCTTTTCCTGGGCCTGTTCGGGATCGAACTTCCCGGCCTCGAAGCCGGGTTCCCCAACGACCTGTTCGCCGTCGCCGCATTCACCACCGCGGTATGGGTAACGGCTACGCTCTTCACCCGGCCCGCGCGCGACGAAACGCTGGACCGGTTCTACCAGCGCGTGCATCCCGGAGGCCCCGGATGGAAGCCCGTCGCCGCCCGCAATCCGGACGTGCTGCAGGACACAGGCATGGCGCGGCTCGCAGGCGATTGCGTGGCGGGGGTCGTCCTGGTCTATTCCGCCCTGTTCGGCGTCGGACATTTGCTGATGAGCAGAACCGGATGGCTGCTTGTTTGCTTGTGCGGGATCGCCGCGTCCGGCGCCTTCCTGTGGACAAGCCTCAAGCGCCTGAATTCGTCCGCCGCGCCCGACCGGAGCGCCTGACCGTTTCGTTTGCCGCCGCCCCCGCCATGCGTCTGCTTGTCATCGTCAACGTGTTCGAACCGGACCTGGGGGGCGGCGTACTCTTCAGCGACCTGTGCTACGGACTGGCCGAACGCGGTTTCGAGGTAACGGTGCGGTGCGCGGCGTCCTACTATCCCGAATGGCGCGACAAATCGGGCGAAAACGGCTGGCGCATCCGATCCGAAACGCGGCGGGGCATACGCATCGAGCGGTTCGGGCTGTACATTCCCCGAAACCCGCAGGCGCTCGGCGAACGGCTGCTCTACGAAGGGTCTTTTTGCGCCTCTCTGCTGCGCCGCCTGCCCCGCCGTGGCGACTACGACGCGCTGATGGTCTTTTGTCCCCTGCTGGGCGCGGTGGCCTACGCCGCCGCCTGCCGCCGAAAAACCGGCCTGCCCCTGTGGCTGAACGTGCAGGATTTGCCCGCCGAAGCAGCGCAAGCCGGGGGCATCGGGCGGGGCCGCTGGATGGTTCGGCTACAAGACGCGCTCTTCAACGAGGCCGATGCGTGGAGCACGATTTCTCCCGCCATGGCGGAGCGGCTGAAGCCCAGAAGGCGGCGCAATCAACCGATCCGCTACCTGCCGAACTGGCTGCACGCATCGCTGGCCCGCCACCTGCGCCCCGCGCCAAACGCGCAAGGCCCCGCCTCGCCGCCGCGCCTCCTGTATTCCGGGAATCTGGGTACGAAGCAGCATTTGCTCGAACTCTGCCGCATCCTGCACCAAAGCGACGCTCCGTTCGCATTCCGAATCCAGGCCGAGGGCAGCGGCGCCGGGGCGCTGCGGAAATGGGCGGACGAGACGGGCGACCAGCGGTTCGACGTGCGGGGCCTGTCGGACGAGCAGGAACTGGCCCGGGCGCTTCGCGAAGCGGATTTCGCAGTCATTCCGGAGCGGCCGGGGACCGGCGGGTCTTTCCTCCCTTCCAAACTGATCCCGGCGCTTGCAAGCGGCACGCCCGTCCTCGCCGTTTGCGACGCGGACAGCCCGCTGGGCGCGGAAATGACTGCGCACCGCCCGGGACCGCTATACGCATGGTCCGAGGCGCAAAACCTGCCTGCCCTGTTCGCATCCATAGACAAGAAAGAATACGCCGCATGGCAGGCGAACGCGACGGCGCGCGCGGCGTTTTACGACCGCGAGCGGGTGCTAGACCAGTACGCGGAAGCGCTCCGACGCCTGCGAAAACGCTAAAGGATACGCTGATCAAAACCACATCGCGCGAAACAGCTGCGGAACGATATCCGGCCCTGCGCATACTTTCCCGGTTATGAATGAACTGATCGTTGCGGGAGACCGCGTCCTCATCGCTCCCGAAGAGGGCGAAACGCAAACGGAAGCCGGCCTGGTGCTTCCTGCGTCTGTGGCCGAGCGCCAGGACGTCCGGATGGGCCGGGTCGAAAAAACAGGGCCGGGCTATGTGATGCCGAACCCCGACTACACCGGCGAACCCTGGAGCGCCAACCGCGACTCGGTGCGCTACCTGCCCTTGCAGGCGGAGCCGGGCGATCATGCCTTCTTTCTGAAAAAAGAAGCGATCGAAATCAAGTTCAACGGGCGGGATTATCTCATCATTCCCCACGCGGCCATCCTGGCCCTGGTGCGCCCGCAAGCCGAGGGTCTTTCCGGGGACATCGAGCAAATCGATATCGAAGACCTGCTGCGGTAGGCGCGCCCGTCCTCACACCCCGCACCAGTACGTCTCGATCCCCATTGCTGCGAACGCCGCCGTCTTGGCGGCAAGCGCCCGGTCCGCATCCTCCGCCGAGGGCGCGTACGCCACCTGGATATGGTTCGATTTGTGGCGGGCCATCATCTGATCCCGCGTCACCCCGTGCAGCGCGGCGTGCATAATGGGCCATTGCGAGGTCGTAGCCCGCCACCGGCGCTCCGTCTCCTCCTCTGGCAAGGCCACGACGGTCGCCCGCCCCAGGTCCGCCTTGAGGCGATCCGCTTCCACGAAAAGGCGACTCCATACGATCTCGCCGGGCTTGCTGACCCCCTTCACCGAGCCCCCGCCCAGTCGAAAATACATGGGCGGCTGCCGCTCGCTGGACGCGCCCGCGTATCCCCCAACAAAATGCTTCGGAGGCGCGGCCCCGGAAATCTCGAAAACCCACACATATTCGTCGCCGTACGGCGCGCCCCATCGGATGTCGTGCAACGTGGTTTCGGGATCGTAGCCGAGCGCGTTCCATACGCGGTGCGTCACCAGCGCATCCACGCCGGCGCATTCGTCTACTTCGTTGAAATGCGGCAGGGCGCGGCCCGGAAAGAGTTCCCGGCGCCCGTCGCGGGCGTAGGCGGGCGGGCGTTCCGTATTGTTCAGAAGCCCCTCGGCCAGGTCCGAAGCCGGCAGCAAATCCTTCAGCCCCTGCTGATACTGAATGCCGATGGCGTCGCACCCGAAATCGTCCGCCAGGCGCAGCGCAGCGATATACGTCTTGAGTTGCAGGCTAATCTGCTCGTCGGTGAGGTCCGCGGCGGGGTCGGGGCCGGTCCGAAACGTCATGCCTCGCCTCTCGAGCCACGCCCGGCACCGGGCCGCCTCGTCGTCGGAAACGCGCAACGTTTCGTAGTACAGGGCGCTTTGGCTCAGACGCTCCTTGAAAATGCCCGTGGCGTGGAGCAAATGGTCCGGGACGATGGCGTTGTACATCCCCATGCACCCTTCGTCGAACACGCCCAGGATGGCTTTGCGGCGGGCAAGATCGCGGGCGACGCGCTGCCCGACGGACGCGGCGGCGGCGTTTTCGGAAAGGTCGGGGGACGGACGGACATGGCTCGTATCGTGCGTCAGGACGCCGTCCGCAAGCCAGCGGCGCAACCGGTCCATGAAACCGGAGTCAGTCGCTTCTTCGCCCCAAAGCGTCGAATAGGGAACGCCCGCCTTGGCCAGGCTGCCGTTGAGATTCAGCATGCCCACCAGGCCGGGCCACTGTCCGCTCCAGTTGGCCACCGTCAGGATGGGGCCCCTGTGCGTAGTCAAGCCCGGCAATACGTGATGAGAATATTGCCAGGCGGCGCAGGCCACCATAAGCGGGCGCTCCGGATCCATTTCCGCGAACGTCTCCAGCCCCCTCCGCTGGCTGTCCAGAAAACCATGCCCTTTGGCCGCATCGAAGGCGGGCCTTCTGTCCACCGCGTATCCCATCGATCCCGCGGCCTGGACAAGCGCGGTTTCAAGGGCCTGTTGCGCGGGCCAGCACATTCGGTTGGCCGCAAGCCGGAGGTCTCCGCTGGCTGTCAGGTACAGGGTCTTGTTGCGCATGAAATCCGGGCGTACGAAGCGAAAAGGAATGCTATCCGGTCCTTCCGAGGGATGCGTCCTTGCCGCCGTACGCATCGCTCAGCGGCATATACAACGCGCCGGAATGCGGACCGCGCATGGCCTCGCCCAGCGCCCCGGCCAGGACGGTCAAGGTGAGGGAAACATGTACGTTGCCCCGAACCAGCCTAATCGCTTCCTCGATGACCGACGCCATGGCTTCGACGTCGGCCCGGGGAAGCGCGGCGACAAAATCGGCGATGGCCCGGGTCTGGTCCACGTTGACGAGCGGAGCCGCCTCGCCCATGGTCCGGTAGAGCATCAGGTCTCGAATCCATCGAAGGAGCAGCTCCAGCACATGACCAACCCGGTCGCGCCCGAACCGCCCGATCCGCTCCACGATATCGGTTATCGCCCCTACGTTCCGAGTGTACGCGGCCCGCGCAAACTCCAGAACCAGCGCGCGCAGGGCGCGCAAATCCTCGTTCTGCGCAAGGTCGATCCCTGCGGCGTACGATCCGTCCGCCATCCGCGCAAGCGTGGCGGCGGACGCCGGGTCTACGCCTTCCCGCTCGACGAGCGCCTGCGCAATAACTTCCGGCGGCAACGGATCGAACCGCAGCCGGCGGCAACGGGAAAGAATGGTGGGGAGAATACGGTCCGGCCGGCTGGTGGCGAGGATGAAAACGGTCTTCGGCGGCGGCTCCTCCAGCATTTTCAGAAACATATTGGCGGCGTCCGTACGCAAATATTCCGCATCGCTGACGATCGCCACTTTGTACCCTCCCTCCACGGCCTGAAAGCTCATGGCCCGGCACATATCCTCCTGAACGCGCGCGACGGTGTAGAGCGCCTGTTTGTTGGAAGATCGGGATGGATCGTCCAGAGAAGGCCGACGCACGAAATCCACGGCGGCGTAGGGATTCTGGCCCACGAGCCGGATGCGCTCGGCGACGTCCGCGGGATCGGCGTCCGACGGATGCGGCATCAGGAGATGCAGGTCGGGGTGCACCATCCGGTCCACCTTGACGCAACAAGCGCTGCATTCCTCCTCGCCGCCCCGGTCGCAAAGCAGCGCTTTTCCGTACGCAATCGCCGCAGCCCGCTTGCCGACGCCCTCCGGGCCGTAAAACAGCCAGGCATGGGCTATCCGATCAGCGGATATGGTGCGGCGCAGCGCAGTCAGGGCGCGCTGCTGGCCAATGACGGAAGTCCAGGACATGACGGCCAGGTTTAAAGTACGATCAGGTGCAGAAAGCCGCGGAATCGGCGGCGTGGCGGGCGGCGGGCGCAACCCAATGTACGAAGCGAAGCGATACGCAGCGCAGGCTATACGGCGCGCCGAACTCTTTTCGGGACAGGTCGTATAACGTGTCCGCTTTATTTGCATATTTCATCCCGGCGCGGTAGCTCAGCAGGTTAGAGCGTACGACTCATAATCGTAAGGTCGAGAGTTCGAGTCTCTCCCGCGCCACGGCAGTTTGTCGGGGTAGATCAACGGTCTGGATTGTTTCGGTTTTGCCCCTTGGCATCCCGACGAACCTGCTTCGCCGTTCTGGAATTGCCTGAATGTCTGTGGGTCCCAATGCAAAGTACTACCAGGCCTGAGATAACGCCAGACAGGCCTTCGTAAACGTGTTGATCCCAACCCAGCCATCGCCACAACAGCGCTACAGAAAGCCCAATCACAATCGCTGACAGGCTCAAGCGCAATGAAGGCTTCCAGTCCAGGCAGAGTGCGATCAGCAGCGGAGCAAACGCGCTTGCCAGGGCCGACCAGGCCATGATGACCAAGCTGAATACGCTCTGGCTGTTGATCATTGCGAGGCCCAGCGCCGCCACCGTGATGACAATAGTCGTTCCCCTGATGAGCAGCGTACGCTGCATCCGACGGGGCAGCAGGTCGTGCGTTATCGCGGCAGAACAACTCAGTATCAGTGAATCCGCCGTGGACATGGCGGCGGCAAAGATACCGGCCAGAACCAGCCCCACCAGAGCCGGGTTTAACAGATCCACGGCCATGGTTGGCAGCGCCAATTCGGCATCGAAAGCAGGGACGTCGCTCAGGTAAATACGCGAAAGGAGCCCCACGCAGGTGGCCAGAAAGTGGAAGGCGGCGAACCACAGGTAGTACCAGATTCTCGCCTGGCGCATGTGGTCGGAGCTGTCCAGGGTCATAAAACGAACCATCACATGAGGCTGGCCGATCACCGACAAGCCGGCGAATATCCAGCCCAGGATGAATAGCATCGCCCCCGCCATTCCGGGTAACAGCAGGTCGCCGGGAAACCAGTCGGTGTAACCCGGAATACTGCCCATGGCGGAGAGCGCTGCATTGAAACCGCCTAAAGATTCGGTCGCCACGAAAAACAGTACGCCCATAGCGACGATCATGACGGCGGATTGCGCCGCGTCTGTCCAGATGGATGCGCGAATACCGCCGGCAAAGCAGTAAACGATGATCAGCGCGGCCCCCAATATGGCGCCGGTAGACTGTGGCCAACCGAAGAACACATGCAGCGCCTTGGAGCCTGCGACCAGTTGCGCGCTGGCGTAGGCCAACAGGAACAGCAGCGATACCGCACCGATGACACGTTGCAGCCAGTCGTGCGGCGCCCCATACCAGTTGGCCAGGACACCGGCATAACTTACCTCGCCGGTGCGCGCCGTGGCCGCCCGCAGCCTGCTGTGAACAAAGAGAGAACTCAGGAAGTCTCCCGCGATCCAACCGAACATCAACCAGAATGCGGGGAAGCCAATGGCATAGGTGTAGCCGATAACGCCGATGAACATGAAGCCACTGTTGTTGGTCGCCACGGCGGAGAGCCCCACCAGCCATGGCTTTACGCTGCTGCCAGCCAGGTAGTAGTCATGCCGGGTACCACGGCTAAGCCACGCGGAAGACACCCCGATGAGGGTGAAACACAGCAGTAAGCCGACAAAAGAAGCAATCATCTATGCCGTCTCGAACGATTTAAACGCAGGCGATGCATATGGCTTTGTCAAGGTAAACAACGATGGCAAACTGTTCCAAAAAAGGAGGAAACGGGAAGCGATAGACTTGGCTGCCCTGCGCATTCTGGCGGCCAGGACGCATCGGGCAGATCAGGCCCAATGCACGGATTGCTGGCGGCTCGGGTTCGCCAGAACGCGCAAATACGAAACCGCCCGGCTGAACCCCACATAGGCGTTCGCGTCGGGAAGCTTTCTGGGTTCGGGATCCAAAACCAGAACGACCGCAAGCGCTTCCAGCCCCTTGAAACGGGCTATGGTCTCGCACTCGACGAATTTCTTGCCCTCGCCGTCGGATTCGCCCTCGTTTGAGGAAAAGGCGCGCTTAAGTAAAAAGAATTGGTGTTTCAAGGGATTCAGGCTCATGTCGCCGAAATCGGCGTTGCGCAGGCGCTTGACCGCCTTGCTGGACTCGCAGAGCACGATCACGTTCGACGGAGAAAACCCTTCTTCAAAGAGTTCCCTGAGAATCCTTTGGACCCTGCTTTCCAGATTGCGATCCCATAGCCACTGCGTCCATTTCGGGGCAGGACCGGCGGCGCCCTTCTGCTGGACGGGCGCCCCAACGATACGCGCAACCCGCTCGGCAATAGGGAGCGTGTTTCGACAGTTTTTGGTCAGCTCGAGTTGGAAATAACTTGTGCCGGGAGACCATTGACGATCCCACAATTGCTGATTCGAATCGAAAAACACGACAAACGGCGAATCCTTGCCATGCGTACAGATGCTTTCCAGGGCTTCAATCCACTCGACCCCAAAATCCTGCCCTTCGTCCACGACGACAGCGTCGAAAGAGGTTCCGGTATCCTCAGTCGCCTGCATCAATACCAGCGGCGCCTCTTGTTCCCAAAAATTTTTGTCCGGTTCTTTCGGTACCTCCAATTCGGCCTTGTAGGCCAAGGTCATACACAAAGAATGAAAATTCCGAACTTCTATTCCCTGCAAGGAAGGATCGCGGCGCAATGTGTCTGCAAGGAGTTTATTATAACAAGTAAGGAGAACGCTATTGCCCTCGGCCTTTAATTGTCTGGCCTTTTCGCACGCCAGCACTGTTTTCCCCGTGCCGGCGCCGCCGAATACGGCGAGACGAATATTCCGCCGCGCCGCATTGAAAAAGTCCTTTTGTTCGTCCGTCAGGGTTATCAATGCGCTTTGCGCCTCGCGGGCTTCATCCGATAGTCTGCGGCGTACGGCGACGGTCGGCGCCAGCGCCTGGACTATATCCTTGATTTGCGCAGGAAGCAGCCGAAAACCCCGCCTTGCATGGGAAAATGCCCGTTTTATGGGACCATGGATGGCGTCGAGGTCCTGCCCTGTAAACATGATCTCCCTGGGGCCCACCGGACCCAGTTCCGGGGAATCCCATACAGCGGGCAAGGCTACGGCATGGCATGTGGGAACATCAAAATCCAGACGATCTTTCAGCCACTTATGCAGTACGGCCTTGGAGGTTGTCGCCTGTTCGAAGGGATTCTTGACGCTATACGCCTGCCCATGACGGTCCGTGGATTTCCATTGGCCATTTTCTACATGGATATCGCCGCCCTTGACTTCGATGGCCATAAGCCCGCGGGAATGGATTACAAGGAAATCGGCTTCGCCGTCAAGGGATCGATCTCCCCGCCTTCCTTGCCACGCCACGGAGTGCAGAATCGTATACTCCCCAGGAAGCGCCGCCAACGCCCTGTGCACCTTGTGCTCCGACGCTGGGGCCCCCTTACCGGGTTGCGAAATGATTTGGGCCATGATGTTTTACCGGGACGGGATCGTATTTGGTTGTCCGCGAAAGCGCATTATTCTTCTCGAAAAATTAATATAATTCGTCCGGGATAAAATTGCTTGCCCGCCGCCCGGCCTCCGCTCAACCCCCGAACAAGGACCGCAACTGCGCGCTGCGGTACTTGAAGATCGCGTCCAGTTGTCGTCGCACGAACAGCGGATGGACCAGCCTGCCGAACGGATCGAACGGCAAGGCATAGTGCACCTGATCCCGCACTTCTGTTTTCTGCCCCGCATCGGCGAAGAAGTGCTTGTGATGCCAGAATTTGTAGGGCCCGAAGCGCTGCTCGTCCACGAAATACCGCAGCGGATCCACAGCGGTTATTTCCGTGACCCAACCGGTTCTGAAAGGCGGAAGAGGCGTTACGGAGTACGCGATGATCATGCCGGGATATATTTCCCCGTCCGCCCCGGACGCGATCCGCATGTTGAGCCGCGGAGGGGTAATCTTCGGAAGATTATGCGGATTGGAAAAGAATGCCCAGGATTCTTCCAGCGAAACGGGCAATATCTCCGTGGCTTCGAGCGTATAGATTTTCACGGGACTTCGGTGTGTCTTCTGGATTTATACCACTCCAACCACTCCTCGTCGGTCAAAGTTCTAATAACCGCAAGCATCAGGTAACAGCAGGTGCCCAACGAAAAACAATTTCAAGTTCGCGTAGCATGCTGAACGTATTTAAATATTCGACATTAAAATGATTGCATACATTCGGAATAGGCACCCTGTTCTTGACTTGAATTACAGGCTTTTCGTGAGTCACCAATAAACCACCGTGTACAAGAACATAAGCTACAAGCCAGCCGTCAGCCCCACGTGCAAATTCCGCTTTAGCACGCTCCGAAAATTCTTGTCTATTAACCCAAGTCATAATTTCTGCATAGCGCGTATAAATCGCTTCTTCCCGTGTCGATACAAAAAGATTGTGCGCAGTATTTTTTGCCCATTCGGATAAGAGATCCTTTCCTTGTAATTCTTCAAGAACTCGATCAATACTGAACAATTTATTTTCGAAACAGTAGTATGTAAGGGCATCCCAAAATCCTGGACATATATCGAATGAATAGTAACGACGATGCGCCTCGATAAAAATATTCGAATCGAGTACAAAAAACCTGGAATCACGATCAATCATTGCACTCCTCCTGCCCATTCCGGGATTTTATCGAAAGCCTTGCCTTTAAGTCCGGTAAGTGCATAAGCATCTCTATACAGTAATCTTCCTTCTTGCACAGCATGCCAGACCGCAGCTCCGAAACGACGACCAATGCGCGTATTCTGGTTGTTCCAAAAATCACCACCGCTGTGCCCGGCCGCTTGTTTGCGCCGTTCATCTCCCAGATAGTGATTATAAAATTCAAAAAACGCTTCTCGATCAATAAGACCAAGATCGAGCACTCTGCGCGCGGCAACAATGGAACTGACTTTAAAATGGCGGGCAATATCCTGATATAAATCTATATTATTACTGAAACGATTCCATACCTTACGTAGATTTTTTTCTGGAACAAGAAATTCTGCAGCTACTGCATCACAAAATTGTTCTGTGTCGTGAGGCGATGGCTGAAATTGTTCAAAATTCGAAACACCTTCCGCGTCAATAAAAATATGGACTAGTTCGTGGGCAAGGGTGAACATCTGTGCCGATTTATAATCGGTGTTATTTATAAATATGAGAGGAGCATACTCGTCTACAAGCGCAAAACCGTGAAATTCCTCAGCATCTAAAGGACGATGGGTATCATTTCCCACAACTCCGTTTATGACCACAATAATACCTGCATCCTCAATGGATTTTCTCAGAAATCGCAGGGCGTTCGACCAAGATGTATGCTGTGCAGCCCAATCGCAGGTTAAACCCAAAACATCACGCATGGCCTTGGAGATTCCGGCGGGATCCGAACTACGCCGATACATACCCACAAAATCAAGCGGAGCAACCCCGCATTCAATGGACTCATCGCGCATCCAGGCCTGGCGCGCCTGCATGGCGTAAACGGTGTCAAGCAATTCTGGGCTAGGTGCTCTGCGGAACCCATTCCCCGGTTTGCGAAAATCGGAGATGGGCAATTTCTCACGGAGAGGCTCAGGCAAGAACAGAAACCCCAGTGGGGTATGCGTACAACGAGCAAGTTTATCTGCCTGAGCAGCCGTAAGACATCCAGATTTTTCCCATTCGACCACCCGTTCCGGCTGGACACCTATCTTGCGAGCCAAGGTGACCGGGTCGTACTGCGTACGTTCCCGCGCCCACCGTAGCACGTCTGGTTGCAAGTTCACATGTAGACTCGTCCTGCCCACAGCAATCACCTTGAATATACGTACGAATTTACCGTTTCTGTTGAGTAAACAACCCCTTTAGCGGATAAAGATACGGCGATCAGGAAAAAACCTTGCGGCATGTGGCTACTGTAAAGGTTTGAGCGGTGTGGTTTCAAGGCAGGTCGCACCAACCGAGGGTGTCCAGTTAACTGTGTAAGTCTGGTTAAGTTTCATCGGGCATTCTGTCTCCGTAGAGTATGACGAACTGGTTGAGCGCGTCCTTCCAGTTCTTCGACGGCCGCGTGATGCGCGCGGTCGAGGCGCGCCGCGTCGGCGGGATCGAGGACGGACTGGTGGTCGAGGAGCTGCGGAGCGGGTTCGCGCGGGGCGACGACGTGCTGCGCTTCGCGGACGTGGCGGTGAACCGAAG
>JAJECT010000040.1 GCA_022821845.1 Rhodothermales bacterium
GACGCGCCCTTCGGGAGGCTGCGAGGGGCACGCTGGCTGTGTCATTCCTCATTATGTGGGGCCTGCCACATCGCTTCGTCATTCCTTGCCAGCGCACCCCTCGCATGCCTCTGAGCTTCGCGGATTTAATCAGAGTATCCTCGATGGCCGCGCAAAGCATTCGATAACGCCCTGCCGTCGTTATAGCCACCGTAAATTATTTATCTGTTTCGTCTGCACGAATCCATGTCTGCGAAGGAAGCGTCCCGCAAGGAAAAAGCAAGCAGCAATACGGCGTACCGGCCCGCCGAGATCGAGGCCAAGTGGTACGCCTGGTGGAACGAGCGCGACCTGTTCCGCGCCCGCCCGCAATCCGGCAAGCCGCCCCATGTCATCGTGATGCCGCCGCCGAACGTAACCGGCGCGTTGCATATGGGACATGCGTTGCAGGACGCCATTCAGGATGCGCTGACGCGCCTTCGACGCATGCAGGGGTGCGAGGCGCTCTGGGTGCCGGGCGTGGATCATGCCGGCATCGCCACGCAAAACGTGGTGGAGAAGGAATTGGCCCGAGAGGGTAAAACGCGCCACGATCTGGGCCGCGAACGGTTCGTCGAGCGGGTTCGGGAATGGAAAGAGGAATACGGCGGCAAGATTCTGGAGCAGAAACGCCGCCTTGGGGACTCGTGCGACTGGAGCCGGGAACGATTCACCATGGACGAAGGCTTCACGAGGGCGGTGCAGGAAGCGTTCGTGCGCTTGTACGAGGAGGGGCTGATTTATCGGGGAGATTACCTGGTCAACTGGGACCCGGAAAACCGGACCGCTCTGTCCGACGAAGAGGTGGACAACGTAGAGCGGGAAGGATACCTGTGGCATATCGAGTATCCGCTGGCGGACGGTTCCGGCGCGATTACGGTCGCCACGACCCGCCCGGAAACGATGCTGGGAGATACGGCGGTGGCTGTCCACCCCGAGGACCCGCGCTATGCGGCCCTCATAGGGAAGAAAGTGGCGCTTCCCCTGACGGACCGGGAAATTCCCGTGATTGCAGACGATTATGTCAAGATGGATTTCGGGGCCGGGGCGCTGAAGGTTACGCCGGGCCACGACCGGAACGATTTCGAGATCGGGCGTCGGCACGGGCTGGAGGTCATGAATGTGATTCGGCCCGACGGCGCGCTGAACGAAGCGTGCGGACCGTACGAGGGGGTGGATCGCTTCGCCGCCCGCGACCGCATCGTGGAAGACCTGGGCCGGGCCGGATTGCTTGCCCGCACCGAGTCCATGAAAGGCACGATTCCCGTGTCGAGCCGGTCTGGCGCCATCATCGAACCGCTTGTTTCCCGGCAGTGGTTCGTGAAAATGGCGCCGCTGGCCGAACCGGCGATCGAAGCGGTGCGCGCGGGCAAGGTCGTCTTCCACCCGAAGCGCTGGGAGAACGAATATTTTCGGTGGATGGAAAACATCCGGGACTGGACCATTTCCCGGCAACTCTGGTGGGGGCATCGGATTCCCGTCTGGTACCATGTGGACGAGGCGGGCCGGATCGACGAGCGGAGGGGATATGTGGTGTCGGTGGACCGGCCCGGCCCCGGCATGGCGCAGGACGAAGACGTGCTCGACACCTGGTTTTCGTCGTGGTTGTGGCCGTTCGCCACGCTGGGATGGCCGAAAGAGACGGAAGACCTGGCGTATTTCTATCCTACGCAGGCGCTCGTATCCGGCTACGACATTCTTTTTTTCTGGATCGCCCGCATGATTATGGCGGGGTGCCGCTTCATGGGCGAGCCGCCCTACCGGGACATCTTCATTACGGGGATGATCAAGGACAAGCAGGGGCGCTGGATGTCGAAGAGCCTGGGCAACGGCATCGACCCGCTGGACATGATCGACCAGTATGGCGCCGACGCGGTCCGGTTTTCCCTGGTGATTCTGTGCGCGCAGGGGCAGGATATCCGGCTCGATCCGACGAAATTCGAGATGGGGCGAAATTTCGCGAACAAGATATGGAATGCGTTTCGGGTGTTCGGACGGTTCCTGGAGCCGGGGAAAACGTATCGGCGGACGCGTTCTTTCGAAGAACTGGAGCTGGTGGAGCAGTGGATGGCGCACCGGCTGCACGTTGCGATCGGGGAGGTGGACGAGGCGTTGTCGCGCTATCGCCTGAACGAAGCGCTGGCCCGGATATACGATCTTTTCTGGAAGGATTACTGCGACTGGTATCTCGAACTCGTCAAACCGGCGGCGGGCGAGGCGCCGGACGAGGAAACATTGGCGCTGGCCGTCGAACTCTATGACGCCCTGCTCCGGCTGCTGCATCCGTTCATGCCGTTCCTTACCGAGGAGTTGTGGGCGCAATTGCAGCCTCGGGACGAAGACGCCTGCTGCATGACGGCTCCCTGGCCCGCGCAGGACGCGGCGTGCATGGACGCGGATCGGGCGGCGGCGTTCGACCGGATACAAGACGTCGTATCGGGCATTCGGAACATCCGAAGCGAGTACGGGGTGGCCCCCGGCGCGGAAGTAGACGCGCTGGTCCAGGTTTCGCCCGACGCGGAAGGCCTCGGCGCGATTCTGACTGCGCACGGCGGGTATTTTCGTACGCTGGCGCGCGTACGGACCCTCGCCGTGGGCAGCGATCTGTCGCGTCCGGCGGGGGCGGCTTCGCATGTCTCCGGGCCGTGCGAAGCGTTCGTCCCGCTGGCGGGGATTATCGACCTGGCCGTGGAACGCGAACGCCTGAACAAGGAAATCATGCAAAAGGAGCGTTTTCTCGGGAGCGTTCGCCGGAAGTTGGCGAACGAGCAATTCGTTGCGCGCGCGCGGCCCGAGGTGGTCGAACGGGAGCGTCAAAAGGATCGGGACGCCGTGGCGGACCTTGCCCGGCTCCGCAAAAACCTCGACAACCTGGGCTAAAGCCGCCCGGCGGTTCCCGTGTTTCGGGGGATTCTGGCGTAATTATTCGGGGTATCTGCGGAGAAATTTGCATACCTTCGGAAAGGGAAGTATCCTAAGGATACTCTGATCAAAGCCACTTCGCTCAGCGCGTCACTATTGCTCGCCAAAAAACATCATGCCTGAATCATTGACATCAACAGAAAACACCGTTGATTTGGTATGCCGCGGACGTGACGCGCCCTTCGGGAGGCTGCGAGGGGCACGCTGGCTGTGTCATTCCTCATTACGTGGGACCTGCCACGCTGCTTCGTCATTCCTTGCCAGCGCACCCCTCGCAGCCTCTGAGCTTCGTGGATTTAATCAGAGTATCCTTAAGGCCCGAACGTCGCCCCTGAATATTTCGTGAATTCGCCGTGCCCGACCGCAGCTACATAACCCGCACCGCCCTGATCGTCGCCCTCGGGGGCTTTCTGATGGGCTTTGACGCGTCCGTCATATCCGGCGTCGTCGGATTCATAGAGCAGCAGTTCGCATTGACCAGCTTGCAATTGGGGTGGGCCGTCAGTTCGCTGACCCTTACGGCTACGCTCGCCATGATGGTGGCGGGTCCCCTGAGCGATGCGTTCGGGCGCCGGCGGGTGCTTTTCCTTGCCGCCGTCTTGTACGCCATTTCGGCGATCGCCTCCGCGCTGGCGCCTTCCTTCTGGTTTCTGGTGGCGGCGCGCATGATCGGGGGGTTCGGGGTAGGGGCTTCGCTTATCATCGCGCCGATGTATATCGCGGAAATTTCGCCGCCCGCCATACGGGGCCGCATGGTTTCGTTCAATCAGTTGAACATCGTGATCGGCATTTCGGTGGCGTTCTTTACGAACTACCTCATATTGAAATTGGGGCAATGGGATATGGCGTGGGCCGAAGCGCTGCGGTTCGACGCCTGGAACTGGCGCTGGATGCTGGGTCTGGAGACCTTCCCCGCCGTGCTGTATTTCTCGTGCCTTTTTCTGGTGCCGGAAAGCCCGCGCTGGCTGATTATGCGGGGCCGGGAGGCGCAGGCGCGGCCTGTCATGATTCGGGCCAGCGGCGCAGAACGCGCGGACGAGGAAATACAGGCCGTCAAGGCCAGCATCGCGAGCGACGCCGACAAGGAAAAGGTGCCCCTGCGCGCGTTGTTCGCGCCGGCGCTGCGCCTGGTGCTGCTTATCGGGGTCGTGGTGGCCGTCATACAGCAGATCACCGGCATCAATGCGGTGTTTTTCTATGCCCCGATGATTTTCGAGCAATCCGGCATCGGCACGGATGCGTCGTTTGTCCAGGCCATTCTTGTCGGCCTGACCAATCTGGTGTTCACGGTGCTGGCCATGGCGCTCATCGACCGCCTCGGGCGCAAGCCGCTGCTCTCCGTCGGATTGGGCGGGGTTACGGTCTCCATGCTGGTGCTGGCGTTCGGCTTTTTCCAGGCGGAGTATACCCTGACCCCGAATGCGGCGGGGGCGTTGCCGGAAGAGGTGCCAGTGGAGGCGCTGGCGTCCATGACGGGCCAAACGTATAGTTCGGACGTCGCGTTCAAGGCGGCGCTGGCCGACGCGCTGGGCGAGGACGCCGCGCAGGAACACGAAAGTACGCTGGTGACGGCGGCTATTTCCATCAATCCCGGCCTGATTCTGGCGGGCATCCTCGGATTCGTGGCCTTTTTCGCCGTGTCGATCGGGCCGGTGATGTGGGTGCTCTTTTCCGAACTGTTTCCCAACCGGATCCGCGGGCTGGCCATTTCCTTCGTGGGCCTGATCAATTCCGCCGTAAGTTTTACGGTGCAACTCGTCTTTCCGTGGGAACTGGACCAGATCGGCAGCGCGCCGACGTTTCTTATTTACGGCATTTTCGCCGCCGCCGGATTCCTTTTCGTCCTGGCCGTGTTGCCGGAAACGAAAGGGAAATCGCTGGAAGAACTGGAAAAGACGCTGGTGAAATGATTTTTTCTGCGCCGCCGCGCCGCTTTCCGCGCGCAATGTCGCCTGCCTCCTTTATGCATGTTTAGCCCGGTACCTGTCATGAAATCATTGCACCCTTCCACCGCAGGCCTGCTGCTGTTCGCGCTCGTTTTTGCGGGATGCCAGTCGAGCGTCGAAACCCCTTCCGCAGCAGGGCCGGTCAAGATGGAATTGCGCCATGTGGACGGCCGCTACGAACTGTTCAAGGACGGGGAGCCTTTTTACATCCATGGCGCGGGCCTTGAATTCGGCGACATAGAGCGATTGGCGGAGCACGGGGCCAATTCGTTCCGAACGTGGCGTACGGACAACGGGCGCGATACGGGCGAGGAGGTGTTGCGGCGCGCCCAGGAGGCGGGGCTGGCGGTTACGATGGGCCTGGAGATTGCGCGAGAGCGCGAAGGCGAAGGCCGGGGCATTTTCGGATTCGACTACGACGACGAAGAAGCGGTGGCGGAGCAACTCGAACGGATTCGGGCCGAGGTCATGCAATACAAGGATCATCCGGCGCTGATCATCTGGGGCATCGGCAACGAACTGAACCTGGGTTCCACGAATCCGCGGGTCTGGGACGCGGTGAACGAAATCTCGGAGATGATTCACGAAATCGATCCCAACCACCTCACGACCACCATGCTGGCGGGGATTTGGGGGGAACTGGCCCACGACGTCAAGACCCGGGCGCCTGACCTGGACCTGATCAGCATTCAGATGTACGCGGATATCGAAAACCTGCCCCGGTACATCGAGGAAATCGGGTGGGACGGGCCGTTTATGGTCACGGAATGGGGCGCGACCGGTCACTGGGAGGTGCCGTCTACGCCCTGGGGCGCGCCGCTGGAGAACAACAGTTCCGTCAAGGCGGACGATTACCTGAGGCGCTACCGGACCGTCATCGAAGCGATGCGGGACCAGTGCGTGGGATCGTACGTTTTTCTGTGGGGACAAAAGCAGGAGCGGACGCCCACCTGGTATGGCATGTTCTTGCCCACCGGGGAAGAAACCGAAACGGTGGACGCGATGCATTACGTATGGAACGGCGCGTGGCCGGAAAACCGGAGTCCCCGGCTGGAGCAGATGCTGCTGAATGGCCAGGAAGCCCCGGCGGGCATTTATCTTAGCCCCGGGGAGTCCTATCCGGCGCTGGTTGCGTCCACGGACCCGGACGGCGATGCGTTGCGGTACGCGTGGGAAGTGCGCCGCGAGAGCACGGCGCAAAGCGAGGGAGGCGACGACGAGGAGGTGCCCGAAGAGATGGCGAACGCGCTGGATCGCAACGATACGCCGGAAGTCACGCTGACGGCGCCCGCCGAGGAAGGCGCGTACCGCCTCTTCGTATATGTGTACGACGGCGCCGGGCATGCCGCTCACGCCAATATTCCCTTCTACGTCGGGTCGTAACCGTGCGCGCATCCAGCGGGAATGGCAAATCCGGCGGGGCGCCCGTTTTCCTGGGGGATGTTCCCGCGCGGCATGTGGATGGCCCGGTTACGGGCGCTTTCGCCCGCCTGGACGGCGAGACGTTCTACAAGATCGGGCGGTGCGACCGGTTGCCTCCGTTTTTCATGTCGATGGTCAGCGAGGGCGACCATTGGTTGTTTGCTTCGAGCAACGGCGCGCTGACGGCGGGCCGGGGAACCGCCGAACACGCGCTTTTCCCGTATTGCACGGACGACAAGATCCATGACGCGCAGGATCAGGCGGGGGGAAAGACGCTTTTTCTGGTGGAGCGGCCGGGCGGATATGCCCTGTGGGAGCCGTTGTCGGACCGATACGAGGGCGCGTACGCCATCGAGCGCAATCTGTACAAAAGCGTATACGGGCACCAGATTCGGTACGAGGAAGTCAATCTTGACCTTGAACTGGTCTTTGTCAGCGCCTGGAGCGCCAGCCGGCAATTCGGTTTCGTCAAGCGCTCAATGCTTCGCAACGTGGGTTCCGGGCCGGTCCGCGTACGGGTGCTGGACGGATTGCTGAACATTATGCCCTACGGGGTTCCGCAGGTTATGCAGGCCGACCGCAGCAACCTGGTGGACGCCTACAAGAAGAGCGAATGGTATGGCCCGGCGGGGCCGGCGCTGTTCGCGCTGAGTTCCATCCCGGTGGACAAGCCCGAGCCGAGCGAGGCGCTCCGGGCCACGGCGGCGTGGTCCGTGGGGCTGGACGCCGAGGCGCACCTGTTGTCCGCGGCGCAGCTGGATCGTTTTCGGCGGGGCTTGTCCGTGGAGCAGGAAGAGGACGCGCGGGGCGTACGGGGAGCCTATTTCGTGCAGGCGACGTTCGAGGCGCCGCCCGGCAGCGAGCGCGTCTGGCACGTGGGGGCCGACGTGGGGCTGGGGCCGGATCGGGTGCTTGCGTTGCGGGCGTTGCTGAACGCGCATTTCCGGGGCGAGACGGACCTGGCCGCCCGGATAGAACAGGACGTCCGGGAAGGGGGGGAGCGCCTCGCCCGCCTCGTGGCCGCCGCGGACGGCGTGCAGCAGACCGCCGAACCCATGATGGCGGCGCGGCATTTTTCGCATGTCCTGTTCAATGTGATGCGGGGCGGGGTGTTCGCGGGGAATGGCCAGGTATCCCGATCCGACCTGACGGCCTTTTTGCGCCGCCGCAACCGCCGGGTAGCGGCCCGCCGCGCGGCATGGATTGCAGACCTGCCCGACGAGACGCCGGTTTCCCGGTTGCTTGCGGACGCCGCCGCCCTGAACGACCCGCAGATGGAGCGGCTGTGCCATGAATATTTGCCGCTTACGTTCGGGCGCCGCCATGGCGACCCGAGTCGTCCGTGGAATCGGTTCGCCATCGATACGCACAACGAGGACGGCTCCCGAAAAATCGCCTACGAGGGCAACTGGCGGGACATTTTCCAGAACTGGGAAGCGCTGGCTTTTTCCTTCCCGGAATATGTCGAAAGCATGGTCTGCAAGTTCGTCAACGCCTCGACGCCCGACGGATACAACCCCTACCGCCTGACCCAGGACGGCATCGATTGGGAAGTGCTCGACCCCAACGATCCGTGGTCGTATATCGGGTATTGGGGGGATCATCAAATCGCCTATCTGCTCAAACTGCTCGAATGCTCCCGCATGCACCACCCGGGCAAGCTGGAAGCGTTTCTGGACCGGAAGATATTCGCCTACGCCGACGTGCCGTACCGCATCCGGCCATACCGCGCGTTGATCGAAAATCCCCATGAAACCATCGATTTCGATGACGAATCGGCAGCGGATTCCGCCCGCCGCGCAGCGGAGATCGGGGGGGACGGGAAACTGGTTCCGGGGGCGGACGGCAACCCGTATCTGGTGAATCTGGCCGAGAAATTGCTCGTTGCGCTCCTGGCGCGGCTGGCCAGTTTCATCCCGGAGGGCGGCGTCTGGATGAATACGCAACGTCCCGAGTGGAACGATGCGAACAATGCGCTCGTGGGGTATGGCGTATCCATGGTTACGCTGTGTTACCTGCACCGCTTTGCCCGCCTGGTCGCCGATATATTCGCCGCCGCGCCGCGCGAAACACTGGAGATTTCCGAAGAAGTCGCCGGTTTTGCGGAGGCGATTTCCGATGCGCTGGGCCGCTTCGAACATCTTGCGGCGGGTCCCTGGACCGACGAGGACCGAAAAAAGGCCATGGACGCGCTGGGCGAAGCCGGGAGCGCGTATCGCCGGCAGATATACGAGCGGGGATTTTCCGGCAGGGCGCGGTCTGTCCGCCGCGATGCCGCGTTGACGCTGCTGGATCGCGCCGCGACGTTTGCAAGCCGCAGCATCCGGGCCGCCCGCCGCCCGGACGGCCTTTTCCATGCGTACAATCTGATGTCGGTTTCGTCCACCGGCGCCGTGGCGATCCGGCCCATGTACGAAATGCTGGAAGGACAGGTGGCCGCGCTCAGCGCCGGAACGCTTTCGGGCCGGGAGGCGCTTGAGGCGTTGTCTGCGATGCGGGCCGGGCCGTTGTATTGCCCGCGGCGGAACACCTACCTCCTGTACCCCGACCGCAGGCTGCCCCGGTTTCTCGAAAAGAACCGGATCGGCGCGGAGCGCGTGGAGGGCGTCCCGCTTCTCGAGGCCATGGCGAGCGCGGGAGATCGCCGGTTGATCCTGCAGGACGAGGAAGGGGGGTGGCATTTTCATGGCGCCTTCCGCAATGCGGATTCCGTGCGGGCCGCGCTGGACGCATTGCGGGGGGAGGAGGAATACGCCCGCGCCGTCGAGCGGGATGGCAAGGCCGTGCTGGCCCTGTTCGAGGACGTGTTCGACCATCGTTCGTACACCGGGCGCTCCGGCACGTTCTACGGATACGAGGGCCTGGGAAGCGTCTACTGGCACATGGTGTCCAAACTGTTGCTGGCCGTGCTGGAATGTTTCCGCGCCGCAGAAGACGCCGGGGAGGACGAGGCCGTGCGTCGCGGGCTGGCCGAGCAGTACTACGCTATTCGCAGCGGCCTGGGCATGCACAGAACCCCGGAGCAGTTCGGGGCTTTTCCTTCGGATCCGTATTCCCATACCCCGGCGCATGCGGGCGCGCAGCAACCGGGCATGACGGGGCAGGTGAAGGAAGATATTTTGTGCCGCTGGGGCGAATTGGGGGTGCTTGTTCGCGAAGGCCGGATCCATTTTCGGCCCACGCTCTTGCGCCTGGGCGAATTTCTGACGCGCCCGGCCGCATTTCGCTGGTACGACACGGAAGGGCGCCGCCAAACGCTGGATTTGCTGCCGGATATGCTGGCGTTCACCTGTTGCCAGACGGCCTTTGCATACCGCGTGGCCGAGGAGGCGGGCATCCATATCACAGACCGGGACGGCGCTACCCGCGCGCTCGCTGGATCGACGCTGGATCGCGCGTCCAGCGAAAGCATATTCCGCCGGGAAGGCGCCATCCGCACGGTCGAAGTAGCGCTTATGCCGGGGTGGGAGGGGTAGCGTCGCCTTGCGCTTCCGGTTCCCGCCGGAAGGTCGTATCTTTGCGTTGCGGGCGCCGCCTGCGCATCCCGATTCTTCGAACAAAGCACGATAACGCCATGTCCGTCCCGCATGCTCGCGAAGCGGTCCTGAGACGCATCCTTGCCTCTGGCGTGGTGGCCGTGGTTCGTTTGCCCGCCGCCGCGCATGTGCTCCGCGTCGTGGAGGCGATTCGCGAGGGCGGGGTTGTCGCCATCGAAATTACCCTTACGACGCCGGGCGCCTTGCAGGCCATTGGCGAGGTTGCGACCGCCATGCCCGACGTGGAGATCGGGGCGGGTTCCGTGCTGAACGCCGAGGACGTCCGACGGGCCATCGACGCCGGCGCGCGCTATGTAGTGAGTCCGGTTTTCAAAAAGGAAATTGTCCGCGCTGCGCACGCACGGGACGCGGCGGCGATGCCGGGCGCATTCTCGCCCACGGAAATCCTTGAAGCGACCGAGGCGGGCGCCGACATAGTCAAAGTGTTTCCGTCCGGCGCCGTGGGCATGTCGTATTTCAAGGCGGTCCTGGCTCCCATGCCGCATTTGAAATTGATGCCTACCGGGGGGGTATCCCCGGAGAACGCAGGCGACTGGATTCGCGCCGGAGCCGCGGCAGTGGGCGTCGGGTCTTCCCTGCTGGACAAGCAGGCCATCGCAGAAGGCAACTTCGGCAAGCTGACAGAAAACGCGCGCGTACTTTGCCGGGGCGTTGCGGAAGCGAAACAGGAGAAATAACCCGTTTGCCTCGCAGGATGCTACCCAAGCCCGTGTTTTCGCGCGCCCCTCGCCGCTTCAGACCTTTATGGATTTCAATCAGCTATCCTGAATCAACGCCTCTTTCCGCACTATCTTCGCACCTTCCATGCATGTTTCGCACTCGTTTTCCGCCCTTCGTCCGACCTGGTCGGCGTTTCGCTGCCTTGTCGTCTGTTTCCGCGCTCCGATATGCGCTGCGTGGCTTGCCGCGCTTACGATGCTTGCCGCTTCGCCCGCCGCGGCGCAGGAAGATCGGCGGCCAAACGTGGTGCTCATCTTTGCGGACGACCTTGGCTACGGCGATATCGGGGTATACGGGCACCCGACCATTCGTACGCCCCATCTGGACCGCATGGCGGCGGAGGGCATGAAATTCACGCAATTCTACGTGGGCGCTTCGGTGTGCACCCCGAGCCGGGCCGCGCTGCTTACGGGGCGCCTGCCGATTCGCAGCGGGATGGTTAGCGACGCGCGCCGGGTGCTTTTCCCGGATTCCAGACTGGGCTTGCCGCAACGCGAAATTACGATAGCCGAAGCGCTTAAAGACGCAGGGTACGCCACCGGCATGGTGGGCAAGTGGCATCTCGGCCATCTCGAACCGTTTCTGCCGACCAACCACGGATTCGATTCGTACTACGGGATTCCCTATTCCAACGATATGGACCGCGTGGCAGGCGGCGAATGGCAGGAAATATTCTGGGAGCCCAAATCCGAATACTGGAATGTGCCGCTCTTGCGCGACACAGAGATCATCGAGCGGCCAGTCAATCAGGAAACGATCACCCGTCGGTATGCGGAGGAGGCGGTGGCCTTTATCCGGGACCATGCCGAGGAGCCGTTTTTCCTGTACCTGGCGCATACCATGCCGCACACGCCGCTTTTCCGAAGCGCAGCGTTCGCCGGGCACAGCAAGGCGGGTCTGTACGGAGACGTGATCGAAGAGATTGACTGGAGCGTAGGACAGGTCATGCAGACGCTCGAGGAAGAGGGCATTGCGGAGCATACGCTCGTTTTTTTCACGAGCGACAATGGTCCCTGGCTGATTTTCCGCACGCACGGCGGTTCGGCGGGGCTGTTGCGGGACGGCAAGGGGACGACCTGGGAGGGCGGCATGCGGGTGCCTGCGCTGGCGTGGCGTCCGGGGACCATACCGGCGGGGTCGGTCAATTCGGCGCTCGTGACGGCCATGGACGTATTTCCTACGGTGTTGGGGATGGCGGGCGTACCGGTTCCGGATGATCGGGTCATAGACGGGATGGATATTGGGCCTGTTCTTCGGGGCAGCGAAGAGGAGGCGCGCGACATGATTTTGTACTACCGGGGGACGCGCATTTTCGCCGCGCGGGTGGGACCCTGGAAAGCGCACTTCATTACGCAGCGGGCCTACATCGGGGACGATCCTGTGCCGCGCGACCCGCCCGTATTGTATCACCTGGAGCATGATCCGGGCGAGCAATTCGACGTGTCCGCAGAACACCCGGAGGCGCTGGAAGAGATTGCGGCGCGCGTGGCGGCGCATCGGGCGGGGCTGGATCCCTGGCCCATCCAGCTGGACGCGCGCATCGAAGAGGAAGAGGAGTAGCCACTATGAACCAGTCTGACGCTGACATGCGGGAGACGAATCGTTCCGGCGGGCGGCTTGCGGGCCGCGTCGCTGTCGTTACCGGCGCCGCTTCGGGAATCGGCAAGGCCACGGCGGAGCGGTTTGCGCGGGAAGGCGCCCGCCTCGCGTTGCTGGACGTGAACGAAGAGGCGGGCGAAGCCCTGGCCGCCGATATCGGGCCGTCGGCGGTTTTTTACGCTTGCGACGTGGCGGACGGCGCGGCGGTGCGCGAAACCTTTCAATCTATCGACGGGGACATCGCGCCGCCGGACGTGCTTGTCAACAATGCGGGCGTCTCCCACGTGGGCGCCGCGGCCACGACGTCCGAAGAGGATTTCGACCGGGTGTATAGGGTGAACGTCAAGGGCGCGTACCATTGCCTTCGCGCCGCCCTGCGGAGCATGCTCGGGCGAGGCGGCGCCATCGTGAACATGGCTTCGACCGTGTCGGCCATCGGCGTCCCGAATCGTTTCGCCTACTCCATGAGCAAGGGCGCCGTGCTGACGATGACCCTCTCCGTGGCCTGCGATTATGTGCGGGAGGGCATTCGGTGCAACGCCATTGCCCCGGCCCGCATTCATACGCCGTTCGTGGACGGGTATCTCGCCAAGCATTATCCGGGCAAGGAGCAGGAAACGTACGACCAGCTTGCCGCGGCGCAGCCTGTGGGCCGGATGGGGACGCCGGAGGAAGTGGCGGCCCTGGCGTTGTACCTGTCTTCGGACGAAGCGGCGTTCGTTACCGGTTCTCTTTTTCCCATAGACGGGGGCGCTATGTTGCTTCGTCCCTGATTCGCGTCTTGCACAACCTTCGCCATCCCATGCGACTTATTCGATTTGGTCCGCTCGGCGCCGAAAAGCCGGGCCTTTTGCTTGCAGACGGAACCCGCGTGGACGCTTCCGCCGCGGTCCGCGACTACGACGAAGCGTTTTTCGCCGGAGAGGGCATGGCCCGCCTCCAGGCGTGGCTTGCATCGGGCAAGGCGGCCGAGGCCCCGCGCGTGGATGCGCGCGCGCGTCTTGGGGCGCCGGTGGCGCGTCCGGGCAAAATTGTCTGCATCGGGCTGAATTACCACAAGCACGCCAGGGAATCGAATATGGCCGCGCCAGAGGAACCCGTGTTGTTCATGAAGGCGTCTTCGTCGCTCAGCGGTCCGTTCGACCCCGTCGTACTGCCGCGCGGCTCGAAGAAAACCGACTGGGAAATCGAGCTCGCCGCGGTTGTGGGGCGGCGGGCGAAATATGTCGCGGAAGACGAAGCGCTGGACTATGTGGCGGGATATTCGATTATCAACGACGTTTCCGAACGGGCCTACCAGATCGAGCGCGGCGGACAGTGGGTGAAGGGGAAGAGTTGCGATACGTTTTCCCCGATGGGCCCCGCGCTCGTTACCCCGGACGAAATTCCCGACGTGCAGAATCTGGATATGCGGCTTACGCTCAACGGCGAAACAAGGCAGCACAGTTCGACGGGCGACATGATATTCCCGGTTTCCTTTCTGGTGAGTTATGTGAGTCGCTTTATGACGTTGCTTCCGGGAGATATTTTATCCACGGGTACGCCGGAAGGCGTCGGACTGGGCATGAAGCCTCCGAAGTATCTTCGCCCAGGGTATGCCATGCACCTTGAAATCGAACGATTGGGGTCCATTCGGCAGGAGGCGGCGCCGCCCTGGGCCCCCGTCGGCAGGCCCTGGCGCCCGGAGGAGGCCCGCACGGAAACCATCCAATGAAAAGGCGGGTGCCTTCCCGGAAAGGCAGTTAAAAAATTAAGGCTCGAAAAATGCGAGGTTAAATAATTAAGGTAGTGCTTGTTTCGGGGCCTGTGGTGCGCCTTTTCGCGAAACATCGGGCCCTGAATATGCATGCCAGCCCATCGCCCGACGCAACCTTATGTATTCGCGAAAAGGCGCGCCACAGGCCCCGCTGTTTGCGCATGCGGTTGCTTTGGTATCTGTGGTCTTGCGGGACGGGCGCCCCGGACGCGTGGACGAAATGGTGGAGCCAAGGGGAATCGAACCCCTGACCTCTACAATGCCATTGTAGCGCTCTACCAACTGAGCTATGGCCCCGTTTTCGCAGGTTCCTTCTTCGCGTGTTTTTTTCTCTATGGCGCGATAAAGGCTATTCTATAATAACCCGCAGGCGCGGCATTTTGTTTCCGGGCGCCTTCTGGTCCCGAATCGTCCGCGTGGCGCCAGCCGGGCGTCTGGCGAAAACGGCTCGTTCCGAAAGAACTTCTTTTCGCTTCTTGATTTTAACCTTGTAATTCAGCAATTTATAAGGGATGTATCCGGTTTTTCCCATAGCGATTTTCAGGCAGGCGCAGGCCATGCAAAGATATTCGAGGCATCCGGCCAGGTGGGTTTGCGCATTCGTCGCGCTGGCGTTCGTTGTGCCCGCCAAGGGGCAAGTCATTGAAGAGGGCTACCCGACGAAGCCCGTTTTCCCCGAGGAGCCGGCTTCCGCGCCCTATCTGTACGAAGAGTGCGGTCCTTTTCTGGATTCCGCGGAGTTTGCGGAGGAATGCGCAGAGGAGAGCGGCGGGCCGGGCGTCGTCGGGGTGGGCGCGGAGGGACCGGAACCTTCCGACGTGTCTCTCGACCCCGCGTGGCGTACGCCGCCTCGCCTCGAATGCCCGTCGGCGGTGTTTCTGGATGAGCTGGAGACGGGCGCGATCGATTGCCACGCCATGGACGCTACGGGAGAAGAGCATCTGGACTATCGCTGGGAACCCATAGGCGGCGCGACGCGGGACTATCTGGAGAATCCGCGCCTCATCCCGGAAGACGCGCCGAATCCCATGGTGGTGGCGCCGTCGTCTCCGCAGTACGAGGCGCTGGAGACGTTTCTTTCGGAGGAGGGAACGCAGCGGTACCGATATCGGCTGACGGCGACGTCCCGCGCCACGGGGCTGTCGTCGTGGTCGGAAGTGGAAGTGTTCGTATTGTCGAGCCGCCCGGAAGTGTATTGTCCTTTGGAGGTGGCGGTGGAAGAGGGGGCTACGGCGCCGCTGGCGTGCGAGGGGGCGGATCCGCTGTCGTTTCGGATGGACGGAGACGCGGGGGACGCTCCGGTATTATGGGAATGGGAAGGGCTCTGGGGCGCAAGCACGACGCCGTTGACCGCCGCAAATACGCCACAGCCCTTGTTTACGGCGCCACCCGGCAGCGCGGGGGCGACGTACCACTACGTAGCAAGCATGACGACGCGTTCGTCGGGGGCGCCCCGCACGGCGCGGCGACGGGTGACCGTGACGGTGAAGGCTGCGGAGGGCGATTCGGCGCCGTCCATTACATGCCCCGGCAATCCATACAGAGTATACGAGGCTTCGCAAGATTTTATGTTTGACTGCGTGGCAGACGACGCGCCTGCGGGAGCAACCTTCTCATGGGAGGGCAGGGATACCGCCAATCGGTTGGCGAACAGCGAGGCGCTGGCCGCGACGTTCAGGGTTCCCGATGATATACCCGGCGGAAGCGCCGCCAATTACACGCAGACGTACGAGTATACGGTTACGATGCTGGATGGAAGCGCCGTTGCAGCTACCGCCGACGTTTCCGTAACGGTGAAGGAAAAGCCGGATATCGACAGTTGCCTGAACAGTGCGATCAGGCGAGTCGACGAAGGAGGCAATACAGTACGGCTTGTGGGCTGCCTTGACCCGCCGACCGGAGCGCCCGATGGGCCTTCTGCGTACCGGTACGAGTGGAAGATTCTGCCGGGTACCCCTACGCCGTCCGATGCGCTGTCCCGGTTGAACCGTACGGATGTCCGGATACCCGTATTCACGTCTCCCGCCGATGTGCAGCAAGATGTATTGTACCAATATGAATTGATCATGTCGGCGGACAATGCCGACCCATACGTGTTCAGAATGGATGTGGTCGTTCGCGATCTGGACGCAGGCCGCTTTAACCTTGCATGCAGTAGATCAAAGTTTAGCGCCATTCCCGAAGCGAACAGGAATGCGGAGACCCCGCTGGAATGCGATGCGCCCGGCGTATCGCCGAGCGCGGTCCCTGTCTGGAAGTGGACGGCGCGGGACCCGACGCCGAATACGAACAGATTGAGCGATCCGAACATACAGAACCCCCGATTCAAGGTGCACACGAGCACCGAATTCCGGACAGTCGCCAGGGGCGAGAAAAGTATTTCTTTCTATTACACCGTGTCGGTCGCCGCAGACGGGGAAAGCCAAAGCCAGGATGTGGTTGTCGAGGTGCTAGACCCTAATACGATCAGAGCGGGTTGCAGCAGAACCCGGGCCAGGTTCTTTGACGGAGACCCCTGGGATACCATAGGCAATTGCACGTTTGTATTTGGTCGCAATGGGGATGTCTCGTACCAGTTTCGATCCGTGTGGACGGGCACAAGCACGACGGATGCGCGGTTTGTTAACAATCTCGACGAATTGCTGAGCGCTACGGATGTGCACGCTCCGCTTTTCAAGGTGCCGGAGAATGTGGATAAGGACGAAACCTATGAGTACGAGGTGGTGATACTGGACAATCAAAACCGCCGCGTCCGCGAATTATCCGTATTCGTCGAAGTGCGGGACCGCAATCCGCTGGTTCCGCTTTCGCTCTCGTGCACGAAGGATGTCGCGGTTTACGAGGGAGCGGACGTTACGCTGGACTGCACGCCGTCGGGCGTTCCCGAAGGCACGGAATATTCGTACGCATGGAGCCATCCCGATCCGTTGATCCTGGCGCGGCTGATCAGGGGCCAGGACGGGCCCAGGCCGACGTTCAGGGCCCCGCCCAGCGTGGAGCAGAACACGGCGTACGAATACATGCTGACGGTTACGGCGCCGAATGCGATTCCGGCTTCCGAAACCGTTACGGTTACCGTGTTGCCAAGGCCGGAGATACATATCGCTGTCGCATGCACGGACCCCGCGCCGGTGTACGAGGGGGCGGACGATTTTGCGCTGGATTGCAAGGCGACGGGCGCGCCCGATGGGGCCTCCTATTCATATCGCTGGGAGGGTCTGGGCGCCACGCCTGGCATATCGCGGCTCGTGGCAGGGACAGACGGCCCAGCGCCGACGTTCGACGTGCCGGATGAGGTGGAGCAGGACGAGACCTTCGACTACCGCCTTACGGTCTCGGCGGAACATGCGGACCCTGTGACGGCGGACGTTGCGGTTCGGGTTCTGAACAACGCTACGCTGGCGCTGTCGTGCACGGATCCTGCGGCGGTATACGAGGGATCAGACGATTTTGCGCTGGATTGCAAGGTGGACGGCCCTTTTGCGGCTTCGGACTACGAATATCTCTGGGAGGGTCGGGGCGCTACGACCGACATAGCCCGGCTCGCGGCGGGTACGGACAGCCCGACGCCAACGTTTGGCGTGCCGGACGACGTTTCGCAAACAACGACGTACGAATACCGCCTTACGGTTTCGGCGGAACATGCGGATCCTGCGATGGCGGACATTGCGGTTACGGTTCTGAATAATCCCGGGATCGTTGTTTCGTGCGAGGACAAGCCGTATTCGGCGTACGAAGGATCGGAGGATATTGCGATGACGTGTTCGGCGTCGGGGGCGCCCGGAGACGCGGACTACGAATACCTCTGGGAGGCCCGGGGCGCTACGCCGGACATAGCGCGGCTTCTTGCGGGACCGAGCGATCCGATGCAGCGTTTCGACGTGCCGGAAAATGTGGACGCGAACAGGACGTACGAGTATCTGCTTACGGCGACGGCGCCGAATGCGGACCCCGGGACGGAGGAAATAACGGTTACGGTTCTGAACAAGGGAAATCTTGCGCTGGTATGCCCGGACAATCCGTATTCGACGTACGAGGGATCGGAAGATATTACGCTGGAATGTTCGGCGGCGGGCGCGCCCGAAGGGTCGGAATACGCGTACGTTTGGGCGGCCCGGGGCGCTACGACGGATACGGACCTTTTGAGCGCGACGACTATTTCCTCTCCGGTGTTTGCGACGCCGGATTCGGTGCAGCAGGACGAAATATACGAGTACCGGCTTACCGTATCCGCCGAGAACGCGGAGGACGCGATGGCGGACGTTACGGTTACGGCGCTTGACCGCCTGCCCCCGCCTGAGCCGACGTCGGTCGGGGTTACGGCCAGTATTTCGCGCTTGCGTTTCGGGGTGCAGTCGTCGGATACGCAGGTATCGCTGGATCCGCTTACCGATCAGATATCGACGAGCCTGTCGGGGCCGTACCATGCGGGCCGGATGATGCTTTCGCCGGGGGATACGGGCGCCGAGGCGTCGGAGGGGCGGGGCAAGGCGTTGTCCATCGAACTGGTTACGCCCGTCATGCTCCGTCGCGAGGGCGGGGGGGATGCGCCGACGCTTAGGCTTTCGCCGAGCTGGTCTGTCGCCGCGTCGTGCGAGCAGCTTTCTTCGCAGTCGATAGGCGGTTTGCGGGCGGATGTGCGGCTTGCGGAGTCGGAGTGCCTCCTTCTGCTTTTCGGGGGCGCGCTGGACCTGACGGGCGCGCCTTCGGGCCGCTATTCGGGAAATATGAATGTCGTGCTGCGTTCGGGCGTGGGCGAAGAGACGCAGTCGGTGGAGGTCGAAGTAACGGTTGTTCCGGCGCAGCGGGTGACCACGATAGGGCCGGGCGGGGTGCGCTTCGCCGCGTCGCGCGAGGTGCCTGCGGGCCTGACCGAGACGCAGAACGTGAGCATCTACCCGGATGTCGCGTACTTGACGCAGGACGAACCGTCGGGCGCGTTCGCGCTCTCGAATCCGTCGCAGATTCCGCTGGAGGTATCGGTGGCGGCTCGTTTCGGGTATACGGAGGCGACGGAGGACGGTCGCGAGGCGGTGGTGGAGGATATCGCAGTTTCGTCTCTGGGCGATTTGTCGGAGGCGCTGGACATACATCCGAAGACATTGATTCTGCAGCCGGGCGAGCGGGGCGTCGTTCGGTACGGGGTACGGGAAGAGGCGCTTTCGGAGATGACGGAACGGGGGTATGCGGCGTTTTTCGAGATTGCGTCGGTACCTCGTCAGTATGTTCGTTCGGATTTTCTGCCGGAGGCGGCAACGGAAGGCAAGACGGGCCGCGTGACGATGCGCATACCGGGTGCGTACGCGCCTTCGGAGCGGGTTTCGTTGCTTCGGGCGGAGTTGTTGTCTTTTTCCCGGGGGGCTTCGTTGTCCGCCACGTTTTTGGTGGAGTCGGGGGGCGTTCCTTTTGCGGGGGAGGTGGTGGCGTACGACGGGAATGGCAGGGAATTGGGTCGTCGCCGTACGCTGGTGTACACGCGCAGCCGGGTTCGGGTGTCGCTGTCGCGGGTGCCGGAGGACGAGGTGGTGTTTCTGCGTTTTGCGCCGCTTGGGTCGGGCCGCGTTTCGGAGCCGGTGTCGGTTCCGTGGAACGCGCCGCGCCCGGACGGGGGGACATAGGCGCGGCGCTGGGCAAGGCGTGACAGGCGGTCGTGTTTTCTTGTAGCGATTTCCAGAGAGCAAGGCAATGCAAAGACATTTTCGTAACAGGGCGGGTTTGGTTTGCGCGCTTGTGGTTGCGGGTTTGCTGTGCAACCTTCCGGCAAGCGGGCAAGTAATCGAAGAGGGCTACCCGACGAAGCCTGTTTTCCCCGAGGAACCGGCTTCCGCGCCCCATCTGCACGAGGAGTGCGGTCCTTTTCTGGATTCCGCCGAGTTTGCAGAGGAATGCGCGGGCGAAATCGGCAGGCCGGACGTCGTCGGGATTGGTTCGGATGGGGAAGGTTCCTCCGGCTCTTTTCTTGATCCCGCGCGATATACGCCGCCTCGCCTCGAATGCCCTTCGGCGGTGTTTCTGGACGAGCTGGAGACGGGCGCCATCGATTGCCATGCTTCGGACGCCGCGGGGACCGAGCATCTGGACTATCGCTGGGAACCCATAGGGGGCGCGACGCGGGACTATCTGGAGAATCCTCGCCTCATCCCGGAGAACGTCCCGAACCCTGTGATTGTGGCGCCGTCGTCTCCGCAGTACGAGACGCTGGAGACGTTTTTTTCGGAAGAGGGGACGCAGCAGTACCGGTACCGCCTGATGGCGACGTCCCGCGCCACGGGCCTGTCGTCGTACGCCGAAGTAGAAGTATTCGTATTGTCGAGCCGTCCGGAAGTGTATTGTCCTTTGGAGGTGGCGGTGGAAGAGGGGGCTACGGTCGTTCTTGCTTGCGAGGGGGCGGACCCGCTGTCGTTCCGCATGGACGACGAGTCGGGAGGCGCTCCGGTATTATGGGAATGGGAAGGGCTCTGGGGCGCGAGCACGACGCCGTTGACCGCCGCAGACACGCCGCAGCCCTTGTTTACGGCGCCACCCGGCAGCGCGGGGGCGACGTACCACTACGTAGCGAGCATGACGACGCATTCGTCGGGCGTGGCCCGCACGGCGCGGCGACGGGTGACCGTAGCAGTGAAGGCGGCGGAAGGCGTTTCGGCGCCGTCCATTACGTGCCCCGACAGCCCGTACAAGGTATACGAGGGTTCGGGGGACCTTGCGCTGGAATGCGAGGCGCAGGACGCGCCCGAGGGGGCGACGTACAGTTGGCTGGGAGGCTATCAAGGCCTGTTGACGGATACGGACACGCTCGTTACGACGTTCAGGGTTCCTGCGGACATACAGGTTTATTCGCCCGGTTTCGCCCGTAGTTTGGTATTCCCGTACAGCATTTTGATATTCGACAGCCTTGGCGTCGCTGCGGGCATCGGGTATGCAGAGATAAGGGTGCTGAACAAGCCGACTATCAGCCATTGCCTGAGTTCGCGGAGTTTTTCTGTCGATGAAGGGGGCAGGGTCCTGAAATTTGGCGGCTGCGTAGGCGGACCGGAAGGAGCGCCGGGAAAATCTCCCGCGTACAGATACGATTGGCGTATCCGCCCGGGTAGCCCTACGCCCGCCGACGCGCTCTCCCTTTTGAGCGCGACCAATGTCTACGAACCCGTATTCACGCCTCCCGCCGAGGTCTCCGAACAGACCACGTACGAATATGTCCTGATCATATCGGCCGATAACGCCGATGCTGTCGAGTACTTCATAACCGTCAGCGTGCGCGATCTGAATGCAGGCGCCTATAGCCTTGCCTGCCGTTACACGATATTTGAAACCTATGACGGCGCTTCGCCTTTCCCGTTGACGTGCGATGCGCCCGCTGCGCCGCCCGACGCGGTCTGGAAGTGGACGGCGCGCGATCCTACGCCAGACACGTCCAACCTGAGCGCGACGGACATAAGCAGTCCGGATTTCGATGGGCCTGACAATCTGTCGAGCGATTCCCTGTTCTATTACAACGTGCTTGTCACGGATGCCGCAGGTTTGAAGAGTCAGAACCAGAATGTGACTGTCGAGGTGACCAAATTAGGCACCGTTACGTTTTCGTGCCCCACTCGCCGGGTTTTTTACGAGGGAGATCCGCCCGCTACGACGGGCGATTGTACGTTTTTCCGTATTTCCCGCTCTGGCAATAGTCCTTTGCCGTCCCATTACTTTCAATCTTTGTGGCGTGGCATAGGCACGACCAATCCGGGTTTGGTAGTCCAGAGCCGTACGGAATTCGTAGCGGCGACGTTAAGCGATTCGACGGTGCACGCCCCGATTTTCAATGTCCCGGATACGGTGGATAAACATGAAATATATGTATACACGCGGCGGCTGAGTTGGTTTTTTCCCAGTCATACACCGGGGTTTACTTACAGCGGCGTGACCGACAGGCAAGTTGTCGTGCAGGTGCTGGACCGCGAGTCGTTCGACGCGGAACTTGCGCTTGACTGCGAAGACGTCGAAGCGTACGAGACGGGCGCGCCGCAGGACATTACGCTGTCCTGCACTGCGAAAAACGTTCCGTCCGGCAAAACGCCCTCCTATAAATGGGATGCCAGTCCGCTGATCCTGAATCGGCTGACTTCGGGGCGGAGGACGCTGACGCCTGTGTTCACGGCGCCGGCCAATGTGGACAAGGACGAGGAATATATATACAAGGTTACGGTTTCGGCAGACAATACCATCCCGGGTTCGGATATCGTTACAGTTACGGTCAAGAACAAGCCCGATATCGTGGTTACGTGTCCAGGCAATCCGTATTTGGCGTACGAAGGATCGAGGAATATTACGCTGGACTGCTCGGCCTCGGGCGCGCCCGGCCCGTCTCCCGATTATACATATACATGGACAGCGCGCGGCAGTACGGCAGACACGGACCGCTTGAGCGCGACGGATGTCGCTTCGCCGACGTTCGACGTGCCAGATCAAGTGAATACCGCCGGGAAGTACGAATATACGCTCACGGTTTCGGCGGATAACGCGGAGGACGGGACGGCGGAGGTTACGGTTACGGTGCTCGACAAGCCGCAGATCGCGGTTACGTGTACGAGCCCGGCTCCGGTCTACGAGGGATCGGTGGACCGTATTCAGCTGGACTGCTCGCCGCCGTCGGGGGCGCCTGCGGGATCGAATTATACCTATGCCTGGACGGCCCGAAGCCCTACGCCGGACGCAAGTCCTTTGAGCTCGACAGCCATACGCAACCCGACGTTCGCGGTCCCAGACAATGTGGACGCAGACACGAATTACCAGTATACGCTCACGGTTTCGGCGGATAACGCGGAGGTCGGAACGGCGGAGGTTACGGTTACGGTGCTCGACAAGCCGCAGATCGCGGT
>JAJECT010000038.1 GCA_022821845.1 Rhodothermales bacterium
CCGTAGATTCGGTATGTTGCGGACGTGACGCGCCCTTCGGGAGGCTGCGAGGGGCACGCTGGCTGCGTCATTCCTCATTACGTGGGGCCTGCCACGCTGCTTCGTCATTCCTTGCCAGCACACCCCTCGCAGCCTCTGCGCTTCGTGGACTTAATCAGCGTATCCTTAACGCAATATTCGTTAAATAGTGGCAGGAAATGCATTGCGGCGCGGCGGCGCCCCTGAACGGAGTTCATAAACCATCAGGAGATTCATCTATGCGATTGACGATGTCACAAGCGCTGGTGCGGTATCTTGCACGCCAGTATATCGACGACGACGGCGATATCCATCCCTATTTCGCGGGCGTCTGGGCTATTTTCGGCCATGGCAACGTGGCGGCCATGGGCGAGGCGCTTTTTGCGAACAAGGACGTGCTGCCCACCTGGCGCGCGCACAACGAGCAGGCCATGGCGCTGGCGGCGATCGCCTACGCGAAGGCCAACATGCGGCGGCGGGCCATGGCGTGCACGACCTCTATCGGACCCGGCGCCACGAATCTGGTTACGGCGGCGGCCCTCGCGCACGCCAACCGGCTGCCCGTCCTGTTTTTGCCCGGGGACGTGTTCGCCAATCGCCGCCCGGACCCCGTACTGCAGCAAATCGAGGATTTCGGCGACGGGACGGTAAGCGCAAACGACTGCTTCCGTCCGGTATCCAGATATTTCGACCGCATCGCGCGTCCCGAACAGATTATTACGGCGCTGCCGCGGGCCATGGCCACCTTTATGGATGCTGCGCGCTGCGGCCCCGTTACGCTTGCGCTCTGTCAGGACGCGCAGGCCGAGGCGTACGATTACCCCGAAGCGTTTTTTGAAAAAAGGGTCTGGAAGGTGGTGGCCCCGGAGGCGTCCCGCTCGGATGCGCACGAGCTTGCGCAGCAGGTGCGCGCCGCGAAGCGTCCCCTGATTATCGCCGGGGGCGGAGCGCTCTACGGCAAGGCCAGCGATGCCCTGGCGTCGTTTGTGGAGGACGTCGGCATTCCCTGCGCCGAAACGCAGGCGGGCAAGGGCGCCTTGCACTGGAGAAATCCGCTGAACCTTGGCGCGATCGGGGTGACCGGCTCGACTGCGGCCAACGCGGCGGCGGCGGAGGCCGACCTGGTGATTGGCATAGGCACGAGGCTACAGGACTTTACCACCGCGTCGCGGTCGCTGTTCAGCCATCCGGACCGCAAACTGGTGCAAGTGAATGTGAATACGCTGGACGCCGGCAAGCACGCCGCCACGCCCGTTTTCGCGGATGCGAAACGGCTGCTGACCCGTTTGCGGTCGGCTTTGGAGGGATACGCGGTGGACGACGCCTGGCGGTCCCTGTCCATCCGAAGGGCCAACGAGTGGCGGGCCGCGGTGCACAACGCGCTTACCGAACCGGGGCGTCCGCCGTTCTCTTACGTGCAAATCCTTGGCGCCATCGACCGGGCGGCGGACGAAAACTCGGTGGTGGTTTGCGCGGCGGGCACCTTGCCGGGCGAACTGCACAAGTTCTGGCGCGCGTCAAAACCCGCCGGATACCACGTCGAGTACGCCTATTCCTGCATGGGATACGAAATCGCCGGCGGCCTTGGGGTCAAGATGGCCCTGCCCGACCGCGAAGTCTTTGTCGTGGCAGGCGACGGGAGCTACATGATGATGAATTCCGAACTGGCCACGGCGGTCATGATGGGGCAAAAGATCATTGTGGTCGTATTCGACAACAAGGGATACGGCTGCATCGACAATTTGCAGCGCAGCGCCGGTTCGCCCGGCTTCAATAACATGTTCGAGGATACGGTGCACGAAACGCTTCCGGAAATAGACTTCGCGGCGCATGCGAAGAGCATGGGGGCGGACGCGGCGCACGTGGATTCCATGGACGCGCTGGAGCTGGCCTTGCGGGACGCCCGGGCGTCGGCAAGATCGACGGTCATTACGGTAGCCGTCCGGCGCGTCGGACGCGGCGACCTGGGCGGCGCCTGGTGGGACGTGGCGGTGCCCGCCGTCTCCGAACTGGACGCCGTGAACGAGGCGCGCGCCGCTTACGAGGACGCCATCGGCAAGCAGCGCGTGGACGGGTAGCCGCATGGAGATACGATTCGGCGTAAATCCTATTGCCTGGTCGAACGACGATCTGCGGCGGCTGGGCGGCGACACGCCGCTCCAGACGTGCCTTGCGGACGCGGCGCGCATCGGGTTCGAGGGGATCGAGCTGGGCAACAAGTTTCCGCGCAAGGCGGACGCGCTGCGCCCGATGCTGGACCGGCACGGCCTGGCCCTTGTTGGCGGCTGGTATTCGGGCAATCTGCTGCGGGACGACGTCGATACGGAAATTGGCGGACTCCGCGCGCACCTTGCGCTATTGCACGCAATGGGCAGCGAGGTGTTCATCTATGCCGAATGCAGCAACACGATTCATCCGGATATCGACCGGGGCATACAGGACAAGCCGGTCCTTGGCGACGAAAGCTGGCCGCTGTTCGGCGAGCGTTTAAGCGAACTGGCGGCCTGGATTCGGGGGCAGGGGTTGCGGTTCGCGTATCATCATCATACGGGCACGGTCGTGGAAACGGCAGCCGAACTGGATCGTTTTTTCGCTGAAACGTCGGACGACGTCGGCATCGTGCTGGATACGGGCCACGCCTGGGTGGGCGGCATAGATCCGGTAGAAATCGTTCGTTTGCATCCCCGGCGGATTTCGCACGTACACTGCAAGGATGTGCGTCCCAGCGTGCTGTCGGACGTTCGCGCCAGAAACGAAAGTTTCCTGACCGGGGTGATCAAGGGGATGTTTACCGTCCCCGGCGACGGCGCCATCGCCTTCGACCCCGTATTCGCCGCGCTGGAAACCATGGGGTATGCGGGCTGGGTGGTCGTGGAGGCGGAGCAGGACCCGGCTGTCGCGGATCCTGCGCAGTACGCCGAAATCGGATTATCCGCCTTGCGCGCCTCGGTCCGCAAGGCGTCTTCATAACGCGAAAAACGAAATAACCATGAGCAAACTGGTTGTACCGACGGGGGAGGCGGGCGAAGACGGGCAGGTGTTGCGCGTTACGCCCGAATCCGCCGGTTGGGAATACGTAGGTTTCGCCGTACATCGCCTGCGGGCCGGGCAAAAGTTCGAAGCGCCGCCGGGCGACAGGGAAACGTGCGTCGTGCTCCTGTCCGGCAAGGCCACGGTGGCGGCGGGCGGCGAATCGTTTGCGGAGTTGGGCGGGCGCAAGGATGTGTTCGACGGTCCCCCGACCGCAGTGTATATTCCCTGCGAGACGGCGTATTCGATCCATGCCCATACGGACCTTGAGGCGGCGCTATGCACGGCGCCCGGGGGCGGCCAGTACGCGCCGCGCCTTATCGCGCCGGGCGCCCTTCCGCTTGAGGTGCGCGGGACGGGAACGAACATGCGCCGCGTACAGAATATTCTCCCGGAAACCGAGCCTGCGCACAGTTTGCTGGTGGTGGAAGTCATTACGCCCGGCGGAAACTGGTCCAGTTATCCGCCGCACAAGCACGACAGGGACAATCTGCCCATGGAATCTGCGCTGGAAGAAACGTATTATCATCGTTTCAATCCGCCGCAGGGCTTCGCTTTTCAGCGGGTGTATACCGACGACCGCTCGCTGGACGAAACCCTGTCGGTGCAGGACGGCGACTGCGTGCTGGTGCCCCGGGGCTACCACCCCGTAGGCGCCCCGCACGGATACGATTTGTACTATCTTAACGTGATGGCGGGCCCCCGGCGAACCTGGGCGTTCACGGACGACCCGGACCATGCGTGGATCGTAGCGAAATAAAGCCCCCTCGGCGTTTTTCGCCGTCGGGATCAGGCGCCCAAACGCAATAGCAATACATTTGGAGGTTTGCAATGCAGGACACGGAGAACCAGCAGGTAGACAACCAGCTGAACATAGAACTGGATGAGAAAACCGCGGAAGGCGTCTACGCCAACCTGGTGATGATTTCTCATTCTCCCGAGGAATTCATTCTGGATTTTATCCGGGTGATGCCCGGCGTTCCGACGGCCCGCGTCAAAAACCGGGTCATCGTTACGCCGCCCCATGCGCGCAGGTTGTTGCGGGCGCTCCGCGACAACATCGACAAGTACGAGGCGAGCCACGGCGAAATCGAGGAGCGGGAGCAGCCGGGGCAGCCCGTTCGGTTCGGCGGCGTCGCCGGGCAGGCGTAGGCGAGGGCGCTATTCCGCGTTTAGTGTCGCGCTCGCGCGAGCAGCGTCGCGCCGCCCGCGAGGAACAGAACATGGGGCAGCCATACCGCTGCCGCCGGGGGCAGGACGCCGGTGTATCCGAGCGGCTCGGCGATCTGCTGCGCGGCAAGGTACAGGAAGGCCACAAAGAGGCCCAGGCCGATCTGCATCGCTTGTCCGCCTCGCCGCCGCGTGGCCGCAAGCGGCATCCCGATCAGGACAAGGATCAGGTTTGCGCAAGGCCAGGCGAACTTGGCGTAATACCCGACTTGCGCGCGTTCGAGGCCGCTGGCCCCGGACCGCTTGACGTCCCGGATGTATCTTGCCGCGGCGGGGATCGTCATGGACTCCACGTCCCGTTCGGTGCGGGCAAGGTCGCGGGGCAGGATGGTCAGCGCCGTATCGATTCGGGCCAGCGTCTCGCGGGTTTCGATTCCGCCGTCGAACGCGCGTACGATGGGCTGGTGAATGCGCCAGATTGCGAGGGAATCCACCCAGCTCATGCGCAGCCCGTCGATGCGCCGCACAAGCTGGTTCTGGTCGTTGAAATGCTGCAGGGAGACGCGGTGGGCCGTTTCGTTGCGCCGGTCGTAATAGCCGAGCGAGAGGTAGGATCCCGGTTCGTATTGCCGGTGGATGTTGTTCGTTTCGACCACCCGGGGCGCGTCTTTCAGGAACCGCATCTCGAATTCCAGCACGGTCCGGTTCGTTTCCGGAACGACCCAGCCATTGAACCAGAACATGCAAACGGTTACGGCGAGGCCCGTGGCGAGATAGGGGACCAGCAGCCGATAGAGGGAAACTCCGCTGGTTTGCAGCGCGGAGAGTTGCAGGCTCTGGGACAAATGCCCGGTCAGGTATACGCAGGCGAGGAAAAGCGCCAGCGGCGCCGTAAGGCGGGCGATTTCCGGAACGTAATTGGGGTAGTAGACGCCGAAAACCTCGCGCATCGTTGCGCCGCGGTCCAGGAAATCGTCAATGAATTCCACGTAATGCAGGACGATGAAAAACACGACCAGCACGGCTATGAGCGTAGCGAAACTGCGCAAAAGCCGGAAAATAATATGAAAGTCGAATCGGTTCACGAGTACTTTGCAGCGCGCGGGATGGATTCTTCGAGCGCATGCCGTAGTTTAGGGGTGCTTCTGCCATCACGTACTGGAATTTAGGGTATACGCACGATGAAACTGCACGAATATCAGGCACGGGACATTCTCGAAGGATACGGCGTGGCCGTACAGCCGGGCCGCGTGGCCCGCACGGCGGACGAAGCGGCGCTTGCCGCGGAAGCGATGCAGGAGGAGCAGGGGACGTCCCTGTTCGTCGTGAAGGCGCAGATTCATGCGGGCGGGCGCGGCAAGGGCGGGGGCGTCAAACTGGCGAACGGGCTGGACGAGGCGCGCGCGCGGGCGGAGGCCATGCTGGGCATGCAACTGGTTACGCCGCAAACCGGTCCCGCCGGACAGAAGGTGCGGGCTGTGCTGGTCGCCGCCGCCGCCGAAATCGAACAGGAATACTATGTGGGCGTAACGCTGGACCGGGCGCGCGCGATGCCTGTGATCATGGTTTCCACGGAGGGGGGCGTAGAGATCGAAAAAGTGGCGGAGGAAACCCCGGAAAAAATATTTCGGATATGGGTGGACCCGCTCGCCGGATTGCGGCCGTTTCAGGCCCGGGCGGCGGCGTTTGCCCTGCAACTTGAGGGGGACGCTTTCAAGAAGGGCGTTCGGTTCGTTACGGCCCTGTACGGGGCGTACGAGGGCATAGACGCCTCGCTGGCGGAAATCAATCCGCTCGTGCGGACGGCGAGCGGGGAGCTCCTGGCCCTGGACGCCAAAATCAATCTGGACGAGAATGCCCTCTATCGCCAAAAAGACCTTGCTGCGCTCCGCGACATACACGAAGAGGATCCGCTGGAGGTCGAGGCCGGGGAGCATCGGCTCAACTACATCCGCCTCGACGGCGACGTGGGGTGCATGGTGAACGGCGCGGGCCTGGCCATGGCGACCATGGACATGATCAAACTGGCCGGGGGCGAGCCTGCCAATTTTCTGGACGTGGGCGGCTCGGCGGACGTGCATACCGTGGAGCAGGGGTTCCGGATTATCCTGAAAGACCCTAACGTCAAGGCGGTGCTGGTCAATATCTTTGGGGGGATCGTCCGGTGCGACCGGGTGGCGGCGGGCATTGCGGAAGCGGCGTCCAAAGTGGACATTGCGGTTCCCCTCATCGTGCGTCTTCAGGGGACCAATGCCGAAGAAGGGCAGAAGATACTCAAGGAAAGCGGTCTGAAGCTGGAAACGGCCGTGTTGCTGAAGGAAGCCGCCGCAAAGGTTACGCAGGCGCTTCGCGGCGCGGCGTAAGATGCGTCCCCTGTTTGCGCGTCCGCCTGATCGCTTTTCGCATGCGACGAATACGACAACGTGGCGAATACGACCGCTCGGCCTGTTGAATCGATCGTGACGCTGGAGGGCGTTACGAAGCGGTATGGCGCGACCCTCGCGGCGGACGACGTGTCGCTACAGGTGAAGACGGGCGAATTCTTTTCGCTGCTGGGCCCGTCCGGGTGCGGCAAGACGACGCTGCTGCGCATCGTCGGAGGGTTCGAACGGCCCGACGCCGGCGTGGTGCGCATTGCGGGCCGGGATATGACGACGGCGCCGCCGCGCCGCAGGCCCACCGCCATGGTGTTTCAGAACTACGCGCTTTTTCCCAATATGACGGTGGGGGAGAATGTGGCCTACGGCCTGCGCGTCCGCAAGACGCCGCTGGCGCAGCGGCGGGAGCGCGTCCGCGAAGCGCTCCGCCGGGTCGAGATGCAGGCGCTGGAAGACCGCCCCGTTACGGCGCTTTCCGGGGGACAGCAGCAACGGGTCGCACTGGCCCGGGCGATGGCCGTGGAGCCGGACGTATTGCTTTTCGACGAACCGCTTTCGAACCTCGACATTGCGCTGCGCGAGCAGACGCGCCGGGAGCTCAAAGTGCTTCAGGAAAGCCTGGGCATTACGAGTATCTATGTGACGCACGATCAGCAGGAGGCGCTTGCGTTGTCGGATCGGATCGGCGTGATGCGGGCCGGGCGGCTGGTGCAGTCGGGCGAGCCCGAGCGCCTGTACCGGGAACCGCAGACCGCTTATGTGGCCGAGTTTCTGGGGGGAAGCAATATCGTGCGGGACGCGCGGCTGGCGGCGCGACTGGCGCCGGGGGAAACGCCGCCGCCGGGCTGCGCGCTGGCTATTCGCCCGGAGCATTTCGAGGCGTCCGCCGAGGGCGTCGAGGCCCGCCTCGTAAGCAGGCAATTTCTCGGAACGCACACCGAATGGTGGGTGGAGATGGACGGCCATCGCCTGCGCGCATGGGTGGACCCGCAGGAACCTGCTTCGGATGTCGTGACCTTGCGGCCCTTGTCCGTGCGATGGGTCCTCGACGATGCGCAAGCGGACGGCCCGCCGGACGGTGCCTGAGCGGCCTTTCAGGCTTTGATCGGCGTATCCTTTAGGATACTCTGATTAAATCCGCGAAGCTCAGAGGCATGCGAGGGGTGCGCTGGCAAGGAATGACGAAGCGATGTGGCAGGCCCCACATAATGAGGAATGACACAGCCAGCGTGCCCCTCGCAGCCTCCCGAAGGGCGCGTC
>JAJECT010000043.1 GCA_022821845.1 Rhodothermales bacterium
GCGCCACGGGCGGGCTGTTCGAAGGCGACGACGGAAAAACGGCCTTTGGATCGACGATCACCGTCGCTTCCTGCGTCGCGCTGCCCCCGTTCGCCGTCGCCGTAATCGTGATCTTCGCCGTGCCCGCCTTCACTGCGTGTATCGCAATCATGCTCCCGCATATGTCTCCTACGATGGCTATCCCCGGATGCGACGATACCGCAGAGTAGGCAAGCGCGCTCCCCGTAGTCTCCTTGAAGTAGAACCGGGCGCTGAAGCGGACGAACGAGGCGCCCGCCGCGATCTTTTTGTCGGGAATCGTCCCTACGGCTATCGGGGTCGCGCCCGAAAAAGACGCAGACAAGAAGAAACCATCCGCCTCGTCGCCGCCGCACGTCCCGGCGCGGGCAGAAGCCCCGCCGAAATGCAACAACCCGAGACTGATCGCGAAAATCAGGGCGTAACGAAATGCCGAAGAAAACAGGCGCATACGTCCAATAAGCGTAACCGCACAGGATAGTGCCGGACGGCGAAAAACCGCCCGACACACCCAGCATACTTCACGATCTCTTCAAAATCAAGCCCCACCCAAAAAAACCTTTCCCTCGGAGAACGCCCGCCGCGCCGGGGCGTTATACCCTGGCCCGCGGCGTTGCGGGCTTTGCCGCACGGTCAACCCTACGCTTCTGCGATGATGGCGGACATTCCGGTACTGGACGAGACGGTCGGCTTTATCGACGCGCCGGTCGATCCCCTGCTGAATCTGTTCGAAGAGATCGAGCGGATGAAACGGGAAAAGAACGCCGTGCTCCTCGCGCATTACTATCAGGAGCCGGACATTCAGGACATCGCCGACTACATAGGGGACTCGCTGGGCCTGGCCCGGCAAGCCGCCGCGACGGACGCGGACCTCATCGTCTTCGCCGGGGTGCATTTCATGGCGGAAACGGCGAAAATCCTGAATCCCGAACGAAAAGTGCTCTTGCCGGACCTGAACGCCGGGTGTTCGCTGGCGGATTCGTGCCCGGCGCCCGACCTGGCGGCCTTCAAGGAGCGCCACCCCGACCACCTCGTTGTGTCCTACATTAATTGCACGGCGGGCGTGAAGGCGCTTAGCGACATTATCTGCACCTCTTCGAACGCCGCCCATATCGTGTCGTCCATCCCGAAGGAGAAGCCGATCCTTTTCGCGCCGGACCGCAACCTGGGGCGGCACCTTGCGAACGAAACGGGCCGGGACATGGTATTGTGGGAAGGGACCTGCATTGTCCACGAAACGTTCAGCGAACGCAAGTTGCTGCGGCTGAAGGCGCGCCACCCGGAAGCGCTGGTCCTCGCCCATCCCGAATGCGAGGAAGCGGTGCTGCGCCATGCGGATCATATCGGCTCCACGACGTCCATCCTGCGCTTTGCCCGGGAAAGCGCCTGCCCTGCGTTTATCGTGGCGACGGAAGAAGGCATTCTGCACCAGATGCGCAAGGATTGCCCCGACAAGACGTTCGTGCCGGCGCCCCCGGAAAGCGGGTGTTCGTGCAGCCGGTGTCCCCACATGCGGCTGAACACCATCGAAAAACTTTATCTCTGCTTGCGGTTCGAGGAGCCGGAGATTCATATGGAAGAGACCTTGCGGCGGGCGGCGCTTCGCCCCATCGAGCGGATGCTGGAAATGAGCGAGGGCGTGGGGACATGAGGGCGTCGCAGCGTGTCGGGAAGGGTGCTTTCGGCGGCTTGCGTTCGCCCAATTCGCAGGATCGGTTAAGGATACTCTGATTAAAACCACTTCGCTCAGCGCGTCCCTATCGCCTATAAAAGCCGTCATGCTTGTATCGTTGAAATTAGCAGAAATTACTGCGGATTCCTGTCATCAGGGACGTGACGCGCCCTTCGGGAGGCCTGCGAGGGGCACGCTGGCTGCGTCATTCCTCATTACGTGGGGCCTGCCACGCTGCTTCGTCATTCCTTGCCAGTGCACCCCTCGCAAGCCTCTGCGCTTCGTGGACTTAATCAGAGTATCCTAAGGCGATGGCGCGCATCGGGCCCTGGGCATTGCATACGATCGAGACCGGGCGGTTCGGCCTGGACGGGGGCGCCATGTTCGGCGTGGTGCCGCGGGCGTTGTGGGCGCGCCATATTCGCCCGGACGAAAAGAACCGGATTCGGCTGGCCGCGCGCTGTTTGTTGCTGGAGGGGGAGGGGCGCCTGATCCTCATAGACAGCGGGGTTGGCGCGAAGGGCGACGAGAAATTCGCAGGCATCTACGCCCTGGATTACGCGCATTCCGAGTTGCACCGCTCGCTTCGGGAGGCGGGGTTCTGCGCGGCGGACGTGACGGACGTGGTGTATACCCATTTGCATTTCGACCATTGCGGCGGCGGCACGGAGCAGGGTCCGCGCGGCGCGGTTCCGGCGTTCGAAAATGCCCGCTACCACGTGCAGCGGGCGCATTGGGCGTGGGCGCGGCAGCCGAACGCGCGCGAGGCCGCCTCGTTCATGCCGGATAACATAGAACCGCTGGCGCAGTCCGGGCAAGTGTGCCTGGCGGATGGGCCGGGGACGCTTTTTCCGGGCGTGGAGGCGCTGGTTGCGCATGGCCATACGGAGGCGCAGCAACTGGTGAAAATTTCCGACGGAGAACGGACGCTTGTTTTCGTGGCGGACTTGTTTCCCACGGCGGCGCACATGAAGGCGGTCTGGTCTACGGCGTACGACGTGCGTCCGCTGGTGACGCTGGAAGAGAAAGCGCGTTTTCTGGAGGACGCCATAGCGGGGGGATGGGACTTGTTTTTCGAGCACGATCCAGAGATTGCGGTGGGGACGCCCGTGCGTACGCCCGAAGGCATTGCGCTTGCCGAGGGCCGCCCGCTGGAAGACTTGTAGCGGTTTCGCCAAAACTTCACGGGCGGGCGGGCCGGACGGGAACCTTGCCCGGCGGCGGTCGTATTTATTTGGATAAGGGGGGCTTTTGGTCTCGCGCCTAATGGTCTCGACCAGGCCAACGCGTTTTCGAAGCGGCATCCTGTTTCGGCTTGTCCCATCGGTTCGCGCCGCTCCCTTTTCCGTTACGCTGCATTTATCGCTTCACACGCCTATCGACCTGCGACTGTTACGAAACCGGGCTGCTTTTCGCCCTTGTCCTTCACCGTTGCTTTTTCCTTTTTCGTAACAGTATGCTTTTCTGCGCCGCGCAAGCGATTCGGCGAGGAAAGCGCGATATTATGAACGTTCGGCTTGCGTTCCTGACGGTTTTGCTGTGTTGCGTTTGGACCCATGCGTCCTCGGCGCAGAAGGTGGACGTCCGCACGGTGGCGTCGTCTGCGGAAGGCGTGGTGGTGGAGGTCTCGGTGGATTGGCCCGCCTCGATGCAGGCCCTTGCCGACTCGCTGGCCCTCGAATCCTTTACGATCGCTTCGGGCCGCGCCTTATCGTTCGGGCTGCCGGTGGTTTCGGAAACGCTGGAACTGCCTTCCCGGGCCGCGCCTTCTGTTTCCCTGCTGGCCTCCGCCTACGACGAACTGGACCTTCCCCCCGGGGATACGCTGGCGGCGCAAGAGGCGAGCGGCCCCGTGGCGTGGCTGGACGGATTGGGGATGAGCGGCGGACGCGCCCTGATTAACCTGAATGTGCGCCTGCTTGCGTACGAGGGGGGCGCCGCGCGGCGGGTTCGGCAGGCACGCATCGCCGTCCGCTATGCAAGTTCGAGCGGGGGACAGGGCCTGGGCGCCCGCCTCGCTGCATCAAGCCGAAACGACAACCCGCACCTTGCCGTGACGGAAAGCGTGCTGGCGGACGGCGTCGTCTACAAGATTCCCGTGTACAAGACGGGACTGTATCGCATTGACCGGGATTTTCTGGCCGCGTTGCCGGATTTCCCCTCGCCGGACGCCATCGACCCGGACCGCGTCGCGATTTACGGCAATGGCGGCGCGCCGGCGCCTGCGCGTAATTCGGCGCCCCGGATCGCGGACCTCGTGGAGCAGCCCGCCTACCGCGCGGGCGGCGGGGACGGGCGTTTCGACGCGGGCGACGCGGTGATTTTCTACGGAAAAGGACCGTACGGCTGGACGTACGAAGGCGGGCAGTGGACGCATTACGTGCATCCTTTTTCCAACGAAAATTATTATTTCGTCAAGATACTGGAGGAAGACGCCGCCCGGCCCGTCGTGGAGCCGTTCCCTGCGCAGGGGAATTTCGCGCCGATTTCCGAGGCGGAAGGGCGGTACATGGTGGATTTCGACGAGTTTATGTGGAGCAAACTGAACGGAACGGGACATACCTGGGTGAGCGCCACGGTGGGCAGCGGCGCGTCGCGCGTGCTGGTCGAGGACCTTGCGTTGCCCGGGCGCGCAGACGGCCTCGTGCGGTATCGGGTGCGCGCAGCCATCCGCTCCAACCCCGCGGACTCGGTGCGTTTCGAATCGGACGGCGCATACATGGGTTCGCTGAGGGCGTCGGCAGCGGTGTCGTTTAATGAAGAAACGCACCCTGTGGCCGTGCCCGGCGTCGCCGCGTTCGAACGCCAGCGGCCGGCGAGCGACCCCGTGAACCTTTCGATGCGCCTCCTCGGAGGTCCTGCGGGCGTGACGCTGGCCGCCGCGGACTGGCTGCGGATATTTTACCCGCAACGGCTCAGGGCTTCCGGGGATTCGCTGCATTTCAGTACGCCCGGGGGACAGGCGGGCAACTACGAATTCGCGCTGGAAGGATTTACCGGCGCGCCCCTGGTGTGGGACGTAACGCATCCCGGACAGGTTCGCCGCCTGGAGGCGCGCGAGGTTGGCGCCGGCTGGCGCGTTCGGGTGCAGGTCTCCGATGCCTCCGTTCCGCTCGAATTGACGGCGTTTCGTCCGTCCGCCGCCCGGTCGCTTCTTGCGGAAAGCGCGCAGCGCGTGGCGCCGCAGAACCTGCATGGCGTGGCCGAATATCCGGATTTCGTGATTATCGCGCCCGCTGCGTTTCGCGGCGCCGCCGAAGCGTTGGCGGAACATCGCCGCAAGGAGGGCCTCGACGTGCTGGTGGCGGATATTCGCGCGATATACAATGAATTTTCCGGGGGACTCATGGACGTGCGGGGCCTCCGCGATTACCTGCGTTTTTTGTACGACCGGGGGAACGCGGCGGGCCAGCCCTTGCGGTACGCCCTGTTCTTTGGGGACGGGCATTTCAATTACAGGAATCTCAACCCGGGCGACAATAACCTGGTCCTCGAAAATTGGATTCCGCCGTACGAAACGGAAAATTCGTTCCTTCCCCTTGAATCCTACGCCAGCGACGATTATTTCGGCTTGCTGGATTCGGACGAAGGGGTATGGTCCTGGCCCACCGGGTCAAGGACCGTGAGTCGGGAACGCATGGATATCGGCATTGGGCGCTTGCCCGTGCAGACCCCGGAAGAAGCCGCCGTCATGGTGGCCAAGATCAAGCATTACGAGGACGCCGCGACCTACGGGGCCTGGCGCAACCGGTATCTTTTCGTGGCGGACGACGGGTACAACGGGACGGGAGCGGTGCAAGAGAACGCGCCGGATTTGCATACGCAGAATGCGGACGTGGTGGCCGAGTTGCTTGGCGGGGAGTATCCGCAGATCGACCTGGTCAAGGTGTACGGCATTTCGTATAAACGGGAATTTCTGAGCAGGTGGCAGCTTCCCGGCGTGGAAAGCGACATCCGGAGCGCGCTGGACGACGGCGTGCTGGTGATGAATTACAGCGGCCACGGAAAGGAAGACGGGTTGGCGCAGGAAAACATTTTTACGCTGGAAGACGCCCGGGAATTGCGCAATTACGATCGTTTGCCGGTGTTCATTACGGCGACCTGTTCGTACGGGTGGTGGGATTTGTCCAAGTCGCAGAGCGCGGCGGAAGAGCTATTGCTCAACGAGGCCGGCGGCGCGATCGCGTTGATGACGACGGTGCGCCTGGTCCTGACGAGTTTATCGATCGACGACCTGAACGTGGGACTGAACCGGGCCTTGAACCGGGCTTTGTTCAAGCCTGCGGAGGATGGGGGCGCGCGCCGGCTGGGCGACGCTATGCTCGAAGCCAAGAATTCGCGGGCCGGTTTGCAGGCCAACAATCGCAAGTTCAATCTGCTGGGCGATCCGACGCTGCGCCTTGGCTATCCGGCGCACGGGGTGGTGGTCGAGCGCGTGAACGGAACGCCCGTCGCGGACATGCCCGCCATTCGCGCCCTGGACGAAATAACCGTCGAGGGGTATGTGCGGGGGCCGGACGGCGCGGTGGATTCGGATTTCGAAGGACAGGCGCACCTTGTGGCGTTCGACGCGGCCCGGCGCGTCCGGGTGCCGGAGCGCGTCGCCATGCCCCGGGATTATTATACGGTTCGGGAAGATTTGCTCTGGCGAGGGGGCGTGCCTGTTACTGCCGGGCGGTTTACCGCTACGTTCGTGGCGCCGAAAGACATTTCCTACAGCAACGAACCCGGGCGCCTGAGCGTTTATGCGCAGAATGCGTCCCGGCATGCGACCGGATTTACGGAGCAGGTGGTGGTTGGCGGGACGGCCGCCACCTTGCCCAACGACCAGGCCGGACCGGATATATCCCTCTTTTTGAACGACACCACATTCGTTTCCGGCGGGCTGACGCCTGCGAATCCCCGGCTTATCGTGAAGCTGCGCGACGATAGCGGCGTCAACACGGTGGGGACGGGCGTGGGGCACGAGATGCTGCTGGTGGTCGATGGGGACGAGCGGGACGCCGTGAACATAGGCAGCCGTTTCGAAAGCGACCCCGGTTCGTTTCGGAGCGGGCGCGTCGAGTATTCGTTTCGGGACTACCCGGATGCGCTGGCGGACGGTCCGCATTCCTTGTCGGTGCGCGCCTGGGACGTGCTCAATAACTCGAACGCGGCCACGCTGGATTTCGTGGTCGCCTCCACGGAGGATATCGTGCTCGACAATGTGTACAATTATCCGAACCCGACGAGCGGGCAGACGCGGTTCGTATTCGAGCATAATCAACCGCCGGGCACGGTTGCCTCGGTGCAGGTGCGCGTCTACGCCTTGTCCGGGCGCCCGGTTAGGACCATCGATACGGAAGAAGCGTTGCCTTCCGGGGTCTTGGCCGCCGGGCCCGTGCAAGTGCTATGGGACGGACGGGACGAGGATATGAATCTTCTGGCCTCCGGAATTTACCTGTACAAGGTGCGCGTGCGCGTGGACAACCCGGATGGCGGGCGTTCCGTATCCGAACGTATAGAGAAGTTGGCCGTTATTCGATAGCCAAAGCCTTTTTCAACCAAAACCTTTCCTGTAAGGAAGCGAACCATGCAGTCATTTAACGAAAACATGCGCAACCACCGGAGCGGGCTTGCCGCGGCGACGCTCATGGCCTTTTTGGCGCTGGCCGCCGGGCAGGCGGCCCATGCGCAGGTGGGCGGCGCCGCCGTGGTTTTTTTGCAGATCGAGCCGGATAGCCGTTCGGCGGGCATGGGCAACGCCGGCGTGGCCATTGCGGACAATGTCAATGCGATTTTCTGGAATCCGGCGGGGTTGGCCCGGCAGGAGGGCACGGAAATTTCGCTAACCCATTCTACGTGGCTTCCCGAGTTCAACGCAGGGCTTTACTACGAATACTTGACCGCCAAGCATCGGATAGAAGACATAGGCACCTTTGGGGCGCATGTTACCTTTCTGAACCTTGGCGAACACGAAGGCCGCGACGCGCAGAACCAGCCCACGGGCACGTTCACGTCCTACGACCTCGCGACGGGGATTTCCTACGGGACGAGTGTGTTGAAAAACTTGTCCCTGGGCACGGGCGTGCGCCTCATCTATTCCAACCTGGCGCCGGGGCAAAGCGTGGGGGCGCAGGAAACGCGGGCGGGGGTAACGCTCGGGTTCGATCTCGCCGCCTTGTACGCCGTGCCCCGTTTCCAGGCCGGCAATACCGAAATAGGCGTTAACGTCGGCTTCAACCTTGCCAACATGGGTCCGAAAATTCAATATTCGGACCAGGGGCAGGCCGATCCTATTCCCCAGAATCTTCGGATGGGATACGCCGTTACGTTCGATTTCGACGAGTACAACAAACTGACGCTTACGCAGGATTTCAATAAAACGCTGATTCGCGTTCAGCCGGAATCCACGGCTTGCGGCGCGTTGTCCACCGCGGAGGCAGACCCGTTCTACAAGGCGCTCTTTTCCGGATGGCAGTCCATCAAGGTGCGGACCAACGCCACCAATAGCGAGGGCGAAGCCACCTGCAAGACCCTCAACGCGCTGGATCAAATGACGATCAGTTCGGGATTCGAATACTGGTATCGGAGCCTGTTCGCCATCCGCTTCGGATATTTTTACGAAAATCCGTATTTCGGGAACAGGAAGTTTTTGACGTTTGGTTCGGGCATCCGGTGGAACATCATCGGGGCGGACTTTTCGTATATCTATGCCCTGGAGGAGAACCATCCGCTGGCGAACACGATGCGGTTTTCGCTGCTCGTGAATTTCCTTCGCTAAGCGCGACGGGCGTCCATTTCAGGTGAGCTGCAGAAGGCGAAGATGCGCATGATCGCCCGCGATACGATGCGGCTTCTGTTGCTTGCGTTGGCCTGTGCGGGGATCGGATGGTCTGCGCCGGGGAATGCGCAAGCGCTGCCTGAACCGCTTCGGCGGCCCGCCGCGCCCGAATACGACGTGGTGGCGCTTCGCGTGGAGTTTCAGCCGGATACGACCCGTTTTTCCACCGGCGACGGTACGTTTGCAGGCGATCTGTACGAGGGGCTTTCGCCGTCGATAGACCCCTTGCCCCACGACGCGGCCTACTTCGAGGCCCATCTGGCCTTTCTGGAAGATTATGTAGGGCGGGTTTCGGACGGCCAAACGGTCGTGCGTACGCACCTGATCCCCGACGTGGTGCGGCTGTCCCGGCCTATGGGGGCCTATGCGCCGGTGGGCCCGGATGCCGATAGCGACCCCGAGCGCGCCAAACTGGCCCGCATGGTGCGCGAAGCCTGGACGCTGGCCGGAGAAACGATCGATTTCGATATGAGCCGGTTTACGCCGGGGCGCACGGCGCTGCTCCTGTTTCATGCCGGCGTGGGGCGGGATACGGAACTCTCCGGCACGACGCTGGACCGAACGCCGGAAGATTTGCCCTCCATTTTCTTCGATGCGGACGCGCTGCGTCGGCTTGGGGCGGGCGGGGTCGCGTTTCGCGGGTTTCCCGTGGATCACGCCCTGATCTTGCCGCGCACCGAGACGCGCCTGGGGACGGATCCTTTTTCCAACGAGCGGTATCTGCTCGAACTTTCCATAAACGGGTTGCTGGCGGCCACTTTTTTCAATTTTCTGGGCGCGCCGGACCTTTTCGATACGGAAACGGGCCAAAGCGCCATTGGGCCGTTCGGTTTGATGGACGGACTGGGCATTTTCGCGTACGGCGGGCTTTTTCCGCCCGAACCGATGGCCTGGACCAGGTATTTTCTGGGCTGGACGGATCCGGTGGACCTGGTCGGGGACGGACCGGAAACCGTTCGCCTGCGCGCCGCCTCGCTGCCGGATGCTTCCGACGCGGTTCGCGCGCGGGTTTCGGACGCCGAATATTTTCTGGCGGAGAACCGGTTTCGGGACCCGGAAGGGGACGGCCTGACATTGCGCGTGTTCAAGGACGGCCAGACGATCGAGCAGCATGTCGAGAACGGCGACTCGCTTTTCAACCATACGAGCTTGCGCGGCTTTGCGGGGGGCGTGGTGACCGGGGCGGACGGCTATGATTGGGCGCTTCCGGGGGGCGTGGACAGCGACGGGAAAGACCTGAACGGCGGCGTTTTGATCTGGCATGTGGACGAGCGGCGGCTGCGCGCGGCGCTGGGAGGTCGGGCGGTGAATGCGGGCGGGCGCCGCGCCATCGACCTCGAAGAGGCGGACGGCCCGCAGGACATTGGCTATCCGTCCGTCGGGCTATTTGGCCACAGGCGGCATCTGGGTACGCCCTACGACTTTTTCTATGCGCGCGATTTTCCCGAGGAAACGCCCTATACGGAACTGTACCGGAATCGGTTTGGGCCGGATACGTACCCGGGCAGCGAGACGAACGCGGGCGGCCCGAGTTTCGTGGTTCTGGAGTCGTTTTCTGCGCCTTCCGCAGACATGTCGTTCGTATACCGCCGGGAGGCCGTATCTGGCGCCGCGCCCCTGGACGAGCCGGCGTTGCGGGCCTTGCGGGGCGCATTCGAGGCGCTTCCGGAGGGGTCCGGGCTCTTGAGCGCCGAGGAGTATTTGCTGCTGTACGGGGAAGATAGCGTGGCGGTGGCGGCCTGGGGAAGCGCGACGCTCGCGGGGCGCGTTCCTTCCGCTGCGCCGCCTGCCGCGACGCCGGATGGCCGCATGGCCACGTTCGAGTGCGGCGCGGGCGACGCCGACGGCCAGGACGAACGCTGCGCTATCGTCGTGCGAAACCTTGCCCAGCCCTTGGACGCGCCCGAATCCGTTTTCGAAATGCCGCCCGACGTGGGCGCGGCGCGTCCGGTTTCGCCTATTCTCCATGCGCCCGTGCCGGGCGGCGACGCATGGCATGTGCTGCTGGAAGGCGGGGTGCATGTGGCGGCGTCGGCTTCCGGGACGCAGGCGGTTTCCTCCGGGGCCACGCTGGGGCTTGCTGCCTGGCGTGGCGCGGACGGGACGGCGCCTGTGGCGTTTGGATCCGGGGGCGTCGAGATCGGGGGAACGGCCTGGCGTTATACGGTAGATTCCGGGTCGGACGTGGGCGTTCCGGTGGTGGGTCGGGAGGACGCGGGCAGCATGGCGGCGCTTGCGCTCGTCGAGTCGGGGGAAATACTGCTGCTTGCGCCGGGCGGCGTAACGCGGCGGATCGACGTGCGGGCCGCGGCGGCGGCTACCGGACGATCCGGCGCGGGCGCGCTTTCGCGCTATCCTGTGCTTGCGGATATGGACGGAGACCACCGCCTTGACGTGCTTGCGGCCATGGATTCTACGGTATTCGCCTTTACGCAATCCGGCGCGCTTGCGGCTGGATTCCCTGTTACGTTTCCTGCCCGCGTTACGTCGCAGCCGCTGGTGTTCCGGTTCGAAGGGGACGCGGCGTGGACGGCGCTTGTGGCCGCCGAGGACGGGTATCTGTACGCTGCCCGCGCAGACGGGGGACCTACGGCGCCTTTCCCGCTGGAGGCGGGCGGGTCCATCCATGCGACGCCGCTCCTCGCGGGCGACCGCCTCGTCGCCGTTTCTTCGACCGGCTTCGCGAAAGCGTGGCGGCTATCTTCCGCCCCGGAAATATGGTGGGGGGCGCTGCACGGCTCCGGGGCGCGGCACAGTTTCGTTTCGCTGGCGGGGCCGTCCGGCGCGCCTGCGGCGAACGGGCTCATCGATTCCGGGGAGACGTACAACTGGCCCAACCCGATCGAAGGGGGCATGACGCACCTGCGCATTCGCACGTCCCGCGACGCCGAGGTGCGCGTAACCATTCTGGATGCGGGCGGCGCCCGCGTGGGCGACGTAGACATGGGAAACGTGGTCGGGGGGGTGCCTGCGGAAGCCGTTTGGCGGGCCGATGTGCAAAGCGGTCTGTATTTTGCGCGTTTTAGCGCCCGGGCGGCGGACGGAAGCCGGGCCACGAAACTGATCAAGATGGCGGTTATTCGCTAAATACATGATGCGTATCGGGCTGCGAACATATGGCGAGGCGCTGGAGGCATTGGCGCGGATCGTTCGGGCCGCGGGGCTGGCGGGCGCGCTGTGCCTGGGCGGCGGCGCGGCGACGCAGGCGCAAAGCCTGGTGGACCTGCATGATTTTACGCGCCCCGGACTTGACTGGTATACGATGGAGACCGAGCATTTCAGGGTGCTTTTCCATCATGACGGGGAAGAGTGGGGAAGCAGCCGAACGGCCCGCGTCGTCGCCCGCATCGCGGAAGAAATTTACGCGCCGATCACGTCGCTGTACCAGCACGAGCCCGAAGGCAAGGTGACGTTCGTCCTCAAGGATTTCGAGGATTATTCCAACGGCGCCGCCTGGTTCTTCGACAACAAGATCGAGATATGGGCCCCCGCCCTCGATTCTCCGCTGCGCGGGGATCACAACTGGTTGCGAAATGTGATCACGCACGAATTTACGCACATCGTGCAGGTGCAGGCGGCGATGAAGGCGGGCCGAGGGGTGCCGTTCCTGTATTTCCAGTATCTGGGCTACGAAGACGTCAAGCGACCGGACGTGCTCTACGGCTATCCCGACGCGATCGTTACCTGGCCCATGACGACGCTCAACAACCCGGCCTGGCTGGCCGAGGGGACGGCGCAGTACCAGCGCGAATTCATGCATTACGACCGCTGGGATAGCCACCGGGATATGGTGCTGCGGACGCGGGTGCTGGCGGGCGTGGAACTGACGCTGACCGAAATGGGCGGGTTTTATTCCCATTCCAGTTTGTTGCGCGAAACGGTGTACAATCAGGGGTTTGCCTTCACGCTGTACCTCGCGGCCACGTACGGAGAGGACATTTTGCGCCGGTTGACGTCCGAACTGGGCCGGTGGAATACGTGGAATGTCGAAAAGGCGCTCGAAAAGGTTACGGGCCGCCCCGCCGCCGACGTGTACGCGGACTGGATGGGGACGCTTCGCCGCGAATACGCGGCGCGGACGGCGGCGGTTCGGGATCGCCTGGTCGAGGGGCGTCTGATTGAGGAGGAGGGGTTCAGCAATTTTTATCCTCGTTTTTCGCCAGACGGGCGCCATCTCGCGTACGTATCGAACAAGGGCGAGCACTACAATCTTTCGTCCCTGTACATTCTGGATCGGGAGACGGGCGAGGTCATGGCGCACCGGCTGGAGGGGCTGGGCGGCCCGCCTGCGGCGGCGACGGCGGGCGGGCATCCGGGCGAGCACATATGCTCGCTGGGCTATGCGCAGAAAACGAAAGCCGGGGTAGGCGGGGTCGTAACCTGGCATCCCGAAGGGGATCATCTGGTGTACGCTCGCACGAAAACCAACGCGGAGGGACATCTGTTTTCGGATTTGTACCGGTTCGAGCCGGAAACGAAGGAAACGGAGCGGTTGACCTACGATTTGCGCGCAGCGGCGCCAGCCTACAGTCCGGATGGGTCGCAGATCGCGTTTTTGGGGCAATCCGACGGCAGCGCGAATTTGTATGCGCTGGACGTGGCGAGCGGCCAGGCGCGGCGGCTCACCGGGTACGACGACGGCACGCAGGCGGCGGAGCCGGCTTGGGGGCCGCGCGGGGAATGGATTTACCTGACGCTTTCGCGCGGCGGCGGGCGGGACGTCTACCGGGTGGCGGCGGATGGGCGCGGCGGCGGGCCGGAAGCGGTGCTTGCTTCGGATGCGGACGAACGTTCGCCTGCGCTCGACGCCGACGGCAGGTGGCTGTACTACGCTTCGGATCGGTCGGGGATTTTCAATATCTACCGGATTCGCCTGGACGACGACGGGGGCGTCTCCGACGCTTCGCCAGAGGCGCTTACCAATGTGACCGGCGGCGCGTTCATGCCCCGCCTTGCGCCGGATGGCGCCATGGCCTTTGCGCGCTACGACGCGGAGGGGTATCGCATTGCCATGCTGGACCGCCCCGCGGCCATTCCTGAACCGGCGGCGTACGCCCCCCCTGACCTAATCGGCAAGCCCGCGGCAACCGCCTCGCAGGCCATCCCGCATGCGCATGATGACGCACACGCCGACGCGCACATTCGCCCGTTCGACGGCGAAACCATAGTCCGGGCGCGCGGCAACCAAAGCGGCGAGGACGCTGCGCCGGAAGGCGAAGCGGAAGCCGCCTTGCCGGAACGGGTGGAGAAATACCGCAATGCGTTTACCCCGCTCGGATTTTTTCCGGTGCTGCGCATCGACAATTACGTATCCCGCCGAGGCCGTACGCTCGGCGCCCGCGTACCGCAACGCTCCATCGGGGGGCATCTCTGGCGCACGGCCAAGCTGGGGGTATACGTGAGTTCTCGCGAGGTTCTTGAGGAAATGTCCTTTTTCGGGGGAATTATGGTGGGGCCGGGGTCCAGCGAGGCCAGCGGCGTGGGCGATTTTCTGGCGCCTTCCAATTTGCTGAACATGGAGCGGGACGCTTTCGTTACGATTGCATACGAACGCGGATTCAGGTTTTTGCCCAAGCGCTGGGCGCCGCAATTTTCCATCGAGTTATACAACATCCGGCGAAACGTGGAGAATGGACTGCGGATCGAGGAATTTCCCTGTACGGCCTGTTATCCGGATACGACGCACGTGGATATTGCCTACAGCTTGTGGGAGGGCGATATCTACGCGCGAAGCAAAGTGAACAAGGCCTTGTTGCTTGAAGTCGGATATCGGTATAGTCCCTACCGCGTATCCACCGAGCGGTTTTTCTCCAAAGAGGAAAATGGCTATGTGCCTGGTTCGGGTTCCCGCTATTTTATAGGCCGGGCGTTTCTGGCGAGCGCGCGGTTCCAGAGCCGCAAGCTCCATCGCCACAGCGATGTGCTTCCGAGGCAGTTGCGCGCCGAACTGCATTACGAAATGGAGTCGGGGCGGCTGTTGCAGCGCTTCGACGTGGACGACGGCGTACTGGTGCCTTCGTACGAAGGCGGGCGCAACCACCGGCTCACGTTCGAGGCGCGGGCGGGCTTCCGGCTTCCGGGCTTGCCTGAATCCCGGAGCCATGGCCTGGGCTTCCGGGTGCGCGCCAGCGGCATTCTCGGCGGCGAAGTAGACGATTTTTATAACGACTACGCGGGCGGCCTGCTTCGCGCGCGGGGATATCCGTTTTATTCGCTGGGCGGCAACGAAACCTTATGGCTCCAGGCGGCCTATCATTTCCCGATATGGCCTTACGCGTCGAAGCAGGCGCTTTTCGCCTATTTAGACAAGGTGTATGGCCGCATTTACGCGGATGCGGCCCTTGCCTGGAGCGAAGGCGCCCCGCGCATTACGGACATGCGGCGCGACATCGGCATGGAACTGCGCGTGGGGCTGGGTTCTTTTTATCTTTTGCCGGCGGCCTTTTTCGTCAGCGCCACGTATGGCCTGGATACATTCACGTTCGAGCCGGACGAGGATTTTCTGACGGCGGACGGAAGCCGCTTCGTTCGCTACGGACACGAATTGCTGTGGCACGTCGGGCTGCTCTTCGACTTCGATCTGTAACGGGGGCCTCGATCTTTACTCGTTAACCGCGTATTGCACCCTTTTTGCGCATGAGTTTCGCACTTTCCTATTTCGCAGGCGTCGGCATGATCGCCGCCGCCGCGGTTTTTTTGACCATTCTGTACCGCAAGACGGGTACGCTGCTTCCGTCGGACGCCGTAGAGCGGTTGGGGGCGCTTATGTCCATGGCGCTTATTGCGACCGCCTTCCTTTTGTTATACGTTACGTACCGGGTCGATTCGGGAGGGGGCGGGTTCGTTCAATCCGGCGGTCCCCGGCTGGAAAGCACGGAACTGGGCGCCCCGGCGCCGGACTTTGCGTTCACAGGGCTGAATTCGGAAGAGGAGATGCGGCTTTCCGATTACCGCGGCAAGGTGGTCTTGTTGAACTGGTGGGCTACCTGGTGCGCGCCGTGCCTGGAAGAATTGCCTGCGCTGAATGGCCTTCAGGATCGCTATGCGGACGAGGGCCTCGTCGTGCTTACGATTTCGGACGAATCCCGGGCTACGCTGGTGGATTTCAACGAAGCGTTGCCGCTCCGCACGGTGGCGGGATACGTACAGGACGAATACCTCGAAACCCTTCCCGATCCGTTTCGCCGTACGCTCCAGATTCGTCCTACCACCTACGCTATCGACCGGGACGGCGTGATCCGCGATTTTGTGCTGGGGGCGCAGAGTACGGCGGCGTTCGAGCGGATGGTCGCTCCCTGGATCAAGCAATCTGCTTCATCGGAATGAGGACGCCATGAAACGAATCGCACGAGTATTTACGGGACTTGCGGCGCTCGCCGCCCTTGCGGTCCTGTCTGCGCCCCTTGCGGCGCAAGATATTGCCGGGCATACTGCTTCGGCGGCGCAACTGCGGTCCGGCATCTTGCATCAGGAAATGCCGGCGCCCCTTGCCGCCAACGCGTCGCGGAGCGTACCCATGGCGTTCGGGATGTCGCTGGCGCTGCCGGGGCTCGGGCAAGCCTATAATCGAAACTGGATCCGCTCCGCGGCGGCGGCGGCGCTGGAAGGCGGCTTGCTTGTCGCCTATTTCTCCTGGAGGGACGAGGGGCGCGAGGGCGAAAGGGCCTATCAGGCCTATGCGCACCAATTTTGGGACCCGCGTCAGTACGCCGCCTGGCTGAACGATTACGCCGTGTGGCTGGAGGCGGGCGTGGAGCCGGAGGACAGAACGTTGCAGCTGGCTGCGATCGCGCCGCCCGCCGGGATCGATTTCGGGGCGCCGGCGACCTGGACGGAAGCCGACCGCCAGGTTGCGCGGGCCTTTTTCGACGCCATGCGCGCGGTCGAGAACGAGATATGGCACCCGGAAACCGGGGCGGCTTTTTCGCACGAAATTCCGTACTTCGGAGAGCAGCAGTACTACGAACTGATTGGGAAATATTACCAGTTCGCGCCAGGGTGGGTGGATTATCCCGCCTGGAGGAGCGGCGAGGATTTTACCGACGCCATCGACCCGGAGCGGACGGGCGCAAACGGCTCGAAGCCGAACGTGCAGGGCCGTTTCCTGGACTACGCCGAGGACCATGCGCACGCCAATACGCTGCTTCGTCGCGCCTCGCGCGTCTCGGCGTTTCTGGTATTGAATCATGTGCTGGCCGCCTTCGACGCCGCCATTGCGGCCCGCCTCCACAATCGGCGCCTCGAAACGCGCATGGCCGTGGGATATGCAGGGTACGGACTGCGGCGGGCGCCGGAACTGTCCGCAAGCGTAACGTGGAGGTTTTAGGTTGGATGTCTTGCGCACTACGCGAATCGCGCAAAAAAGAAGGTATTGCGCAACAAATTCTTGCGCGATATATTTAATTCTTGCGCGATAATACATATTCTTGTTCGATTTCGCGTATTCTTGTCCGATTCCACATATTCTTGTTCGATTTCGCGTATTTTTGTTTGATTTTGCATATTAATTGTATAACCAAGGGCGCATTATGGGCAGACGCATTGCCGAAAAGGACTTGCAAGCGATTATCGCCGCGGCGACAGGCCATCGCGATGGATTGTCCGTAAAGCAGATCCATGAAGGGTTGGGCCAGGCCATTTCCCTGACTACCCTGCGATACCGCCTCAATCATCTTGTCGAAACGGGCCAGCTTGTACGGGAAGGCAAGGCAAGGGCTACCAGGTACCGCATCCCCGCAGGCGGGGGGACGGCGGGCGCCGTCGAAACGCCCGACAAGCGGTCTGTTCCAGTATCGAAAGCGGGCGCGGCGATTCGGAAGTATGTCTGCCAGCCGTTGGCAAGCCGCAAACCGGTTGGCTATGACCGCAACTTCCTTGATTCCTATCGTCCCAACGAAACGTTCTATCTTTCGTCGGAGGAACGCGCGCGCTTGCGCGAGATCGGCAAGCCCCGGGTCGGGGAACAGCCCGCCGGTACTTATGCAAAACAGCTACTTGGCCATCTGCTGATTGACCTTTCCTGGAATTCGAGCCGTTTGGAGGGCAACACCTATTCGCTGCTCGACACCAGGCGGCTGATTGATTTCGGCCAGGCCGCCGAAGGCAGGGATCGGCGCGAAACGCAGATGATTCTGAACCATAAGGACGCCATAGAATTACTGGTCGCCGAAGCCCATGAAATCGGATTCGATCGGCAGACGATTCTGAATCTGCACGGGATGCTTGCCAACAACCTGCTTCCCGACCCGGATGCGCCAGGCAGGCTCCGGCGGATTGCAGTCGGCATTGGAGGGTCCGTTTTCCATCCGCTCGAAGTCCCGCAAAGGATTGAGGAATGTTTCGACCAGGCGCTTGCTTCGGCCAGGGCGATAGAGGACCCTTTCGAGCAGGCTTTTTTCGTTATGGTCCAGATTCCGTATTTGCAGCCCTTCGACGACGTCAACAAGCGGGTCTCTCGCTTGTCCGCCAACATTCCGCTTATCAAGGCCAACCTCTCTCCGCTTTCATTCCGGGATGTGCCGAAGGACGCGTATACGCAGGCGGTGCTTGGCGTTTACGAATGCAGGGAGATCGCGTTGCTCAAGGATGTTTTTATTTGGGCTTACGGACGTTCGGCGGCGCGGTATATTGCCGTCCGGCAGTCGCTTGGCGAACCCGACCCTGTGAAACTTCGTTACCGCGATCCGCTACGGGAGGTCATCGCCGGTATCGTCCTCGGAACCATGGGACGCGCGGAGGCTATTGTCTACATTGCCACATGGGCAGACGATCACATTGTCGCCGAGGACCGCGAGGCGTTTCGCGAAATGGCCGAAACAGAGATTTTGAGCCTGCACGAAGGTAATTTCGCGCGGTACCGGATACGCCTGTCGGAGTATCGGGCATGGCGGGAAGTCTGGTCAACGCGCTATGCCCCGTAACGCCTGATTAATGCCTCTCAAGACGTTAAACACTCTTTGCAATGGCATGGCGAAATGGCGCGCCCGGGAGGATTCGAACCCCCGGCCTTTGGAACCGGAATCCAACGCTCTATCCAACTGAGCTACGGGCGCATGCGGTTGCCGCGTATACATAACGATTCGCCGCCGTCAGGTTCCCTCGCCGCCATGATCCCTTGCTTTTTCCATCGTTTTCTTGCTTGCCGTACGCCGTATGGACCAGTCTTCCGAAATGCTTTCTACGGGTAGCCCGCCCCGGGACTCTGCCGCCGCAACGGATGCAACGGCCCCAACGGACGCGCGGGGACTGTTGCCGCTGGACGGATATTTCGAGCGCCGCGACTTTTCGACGCTGTGGACGATGTGCGGCGCCCTCGTCGGGGCGTTCGTGCTGTTTCAGCTGATTATTACTCCGCTCGCCCTGTCGGCGCTTTTGGCCATGCGGGGCGTCGGGCTGGAGGCGCTCGCCGCCGATCCGGGCGCTATCGTAGCAGCGCATGCGAACCTTTTTCTCGTGGCGAATACGATCGGGCAGGTGCTGGGCCTGTGTTTGCCCGCATGGTGGCTGGCGCGCATGCATACGCGGCGCGCGCTCGCTTTTCTTCGCGTACGGCGGGTGGACAGGTCCTTTGTATTGCCTGCCGCGGGGGCGTTTATCGCGCTGTTGCCCGTGGTGCAGTGGCTGAGCGTGGCGAACGACGCGATCCCCCTTCCGGAATTCATTCGGGAGTTCGAAGATTCGCAGATGGAGCTCATTCGGCAAATACTCCACGTCGATACGAACCTTGCGTTTCAGTTGGGCGTGCTGGCGCTTACGCCCGCCTTGTGCGAGGAAATATTTTTCCGGGGCTATGTGCAGCGGCAGGCCGAGCGCGGCCTGGGCGTTGCAGGCGGCATCCTGTTTTCGGGCATTGTGTTCGGCCTGTATCACCTGCGTTTTTCGCAGGTGTTGCCGCTGGCGGCGCTGGGCGTGTTCATGGCCTATCTCACGTGGCGCACAGGAAGCATCTGGCCCGCCGCGCTCGCGCATTTTGCGAACAATGCCCTGGCTGTGGCGGCGGGGGCGTATGTCGCCCGCCGTCCAGGACTTGAAATCGAAGATATCGAACAGATCGGCTTGCCCTGGTATCTGATTTTTCTCGGCGCGTTTTTGTTTATTCTGTGCATACTGGTCATGGAACGCGCTGCGGCGGAGCGCGGCGGGAATACCAGCGTTCCCGAAACGCTTCCGGGCTTTCTGCGTGAATAAATCCTTCGCCGCGCATTTGCCCCTTTAGTATTTTTTGCCCGTGTACAAAAGTATTCTTCTTCGCTTGCTAACGGCCCTGGTGGGCATTCCGGCTATCGTGGGCCTGCTTTACCTGGGCCCGTGGCCGTTCGCCCTCTTTGTGCTGGCGCTGGCCCTGATATGCCAGCACGAGGTGTATCGCCTGCTGGAGGAGGGCGGCCTGCATCCGCACCGCGTTCCGGGTTTGCTCATCGGCGCGCTGTTCGTGCTGCAAGCAGCCTGGCGGCCCGCGCTGTACGTGGCGGCGGCGGTGGTTGTGGGGGTCGTCGCCTGTTTTCCTTTTTATTCCGGCCTGTCGGGCAAGGGCGGGGCCGCGTCCGGCTCGCCCGGCACCCGCCGCCTGGGCGCTACGTTGCTGGGCATTGTATATCCGAGTACGCTGTGGGCCTTTCTCGTCGAATTGCGTTTCGCGAACGGGTTGGGGATCGACGACCGTTCGGCCTTCTGGCTGACGCTGGCGGTCTTCGTGATCGTCTGGACGGCCGACACGCTGGCGTACGTCGCCGGGCGTCTTTTCGGACGGCATCCGCTGGCGCCCGAAGTATCTCCCAAAAAAACATGGGCGGGCGCGGTCGGAGGCGTCGTCGGAGGCGTTGCGGCGGCGGCGCTGTTTCAGGCGTTTGCATACGAGGCGATTTCCTGGGGGCACATGCTGGTTCTGGGCGGGATCGGCGGGGCGCTGGGGCAGTTGGGGGACCTTGCGGCCAGTCGGTTGAAGCGGTTGGCCGGCGCCAAGGACTCCGGCTCGCTGTTGCCGGGGCATGGCGGGGTGCTGGACCGGTTCGACGCTATGCTGCCGGTGGCGGCGGCGATATATTTGTATCTGCGCTTTGTCATGGACGTTTTGTAGGCGGGAGGGGGGCGGCTGCTTCCGCGCCGTTCTGCGCAGGGCGCGGCGGCAGATTTCGGAACGGGTTGCGCCGTCCCGTGTATAGAACGGAGACGAAGGATACGCTGATTAAGTCCACGAAGACCAGGGGCTTCGCCGGGCGCGCCGGGCAGGAAGGGCAAGCGGCGCAGGGGACGGCCCTGCCCAATAGGCCTGCGCAATAGGCCTGCGCAGGGGTCCTGCTTAATGGGCCTTAATATTTTGATCGGAAAATCAATGGGGAGCAGTATGGGTATTTTTTTACCAGGTTCTCGCGCGAAACATCGTCGGTTTTCCTACGAGCCGCGATTCTACGATCCCAAAAAAGATCAGGACTTGCGCCATCGCATGCGCATCAAGAGCCTTTCGCGGCGCAAGCGCCGAAACCCGGCGGGCATCATCCTGTTTGTTATTTTGCTGGCGATGGCCTTGTTCGCATATCTCCAGCTCGGCTGATTCCCTGAATCTCAGATACTATTATGCACATGCCGTTTCTTGTGGCCGTATGGCGGGCGACGTAGCCATGGATAGGGAAGGAAGCATCCGGGTCATGCCGGAGGCGCTTGCCAATAAAATCGCCGCGGGCGAAGTGGTGCAACGCCCCGCCTCGGCGGCGAAGGAATTGCTGGAAAACGCCGTGGACGCCGGGGCCGGGGCCATTACGCTCATTCTGAAAAAGGCGGGGGCGGAATTGATCCAGGTCGTGGACGACGGGCGCGGCATGGGCCCGGAAGACGCCGCCGCCTGTTTTCGGCGACACGCCACGAGCAAACTTTTTTCCGCGGACGATCTGAACTGCATTCGCACCCTGGGCTTTCGGGGGGAAGCCCTTGCTTCCATTGCGGCGGTGGCGCAAGTCGAGTTGCGTACGAAACGGGCCTCGGACGAGGCGGGACTGTGCATTCGCAACGAAGGCGGACGCATTCTTTCGTCCGAGCCGCGCGCCATGTCGGACGGCACGTCCATTGCCGCGCGCAATCTGTTCTTCAATGTGCCCGCCCGCCGGAATTTTCTCAAAACCCCGGCCACCGAACTCCGCCACATCGTGGAGACGTTTCAGGCGCTTGCCCTCTCGCGGCCAGATATCGCCTTTTCGATGATCCACGACGATGCCGAAATGCATCGGCTTCCTGCGGAGTCTGGCTCGCCCGCAGAAGCGCTGCGCGCCCGCATTGGCGCCTTGTTCGGCGACGCGTATCCCGAAATGCTTATCCCCGTGGAGGAAGCGTCAAGTTATTTGCGCGCCCACGGATTTCTGGGCGTGCCCGAATTGCGTCGCAAACACCGCAGCGAGCAGTTTTTGTTCGTCAACGGGCGGATTGTGAAGAGCCGTTCGCTGGGGCATGCGATACGGTCGGCGTACGAGGGGCTGCTGCCAGAGGGGACCTGGCCGTTTTTTTGCGTTTTCCTGTCGGTGGATCCGGCCCGCGTCGACGTCAATGTGCATCCGGCGAAGGCCGAAGTGCGATTCGACGACGAGCGGGGCGCGTACGGATTTATGCATGCGGTTGCGCGAAAAGGGCTTGGCGCCATGCTGTTTACGCCGTCGCTTTCCGACTCCGACGCCGCCACTTCTTCGTCCGCCGATCCCGCCCCGGACCCTTCGGAGCCGTGGGTGTTGCGCTCGCCCGCCGCGGAATTCGTGGTTCCCGGCGCGCCGCGTTCCCCGGATGGTTCCGGGTCGTCCGCGCCGTATCCGACGAGGGTGTCCGACGAGTGGGCGCCCTGGCGCCGGAACGAACCGGATGCAGGCGAGCAATCCGAAGCGTTGTATCGCGGCGCGGCGTCCCTTCCGATCCCCGAACCGGACTCCGGGGACGCGGATATGCTGCTTTGGCAACTGCATGGCCGCTACATTCTTACGCAAATCAAGTCCGGCCTGATGATTATAGACCAGCATGCCGCGCACGAACGCATTTTGTACGAGCGGGCGCTGGGCTGCCTTCGGCAAGGCGAGGGCCTCGCCCAGCAATTGCTGTTTCCCTACGCCGTCGCGTTTTCTCCCGCGGATTTCGCCTTGTTCGAGCAGCTGCTGCCGGACCTGAGCGCGCTGGGATTCGATATTGATGTGTCCGGCGAGCGGACCATAACGGTTCGGGGCGTGCCCTCGGAAATCCACTCCGGCGACCGCGAGGCCCTGCTGGAAGATATTCTGGATCAATACCGCCAGGACCCGGGGCAAGGCGGAGCGGATCGGGCGGAGCGCCTGGCGAAGAGTCTGGCGCGGCGCGGGGCTATTCCGGCGGGCATGACCCTCGCTCCTGCGGAAATGCGCTCGCTGATCGACCAGCTCTTCGCCTGCAAAACGCCCTATGCGTCTCCGGGAGGGCGCGCCACAGTCATTCGGCTGCCCATGGAGGAGTTGCAGAAGCGCTTCGGACCTTGACGGCGCGGGGCATGGATTCTTTCGAGCGACGCATCGACACGTTTCTTCGCCGCCATGGCCTGCTGGAGGTCGGCGAGCCGGTGGCGGTTGGCCTGAGCGGCGGCGTGGATTCTATTGTTCTCGCCTCCGTACTGCTTGCGCTGGGCGCTCCCGTGCGCGCCGTGCATGTGAATTACCGGCTGCGCGGGGAGGCGTCGGATGCGGACGAGGCCTTCGTACGCGCCTGGTGCGCAGAACGGGGGATTGATCTCGTCGCGCATGCGTTCGAGGGGCCGTGGCCGGCCGAAGCGTCCGTACAAGAGGCTGCGCGCGATGTTCGGTACGCCGTTTTCGAGGAGGCGGCGCGGGCTGTTCCCTGCGACAAGGTGGCGGTGGGGCACCACCAAGACGATCAGGCGGAAACCGTGCTGCTGAACTTGTTCCGGGGGGCGGGGCCCGAAGGGTTGGCGGGGATGCCCGTTCGGCGAAAGATTGCGCCCGAATCCTCCGTGGACCTGGTGCGCCCGCTCCTGTGCGTACGGCGGCGGGACATTGTGGCGTATGCGCGCGTCCGCGGCCTTGCGTGGCGGGAAGACGCTTCGAATACGCTTTCCAAATACCGCCGCGGCGCGTTGCGGAAACACATTATGCCCCTTGTCGAAGAGCATTTCGGGGAGGCCGCGGCGGAAAATATCGCCCGGTCCGGGGCGCTGGTTCGGGACTATGTGGACGAGGTGTTGCAGGGCGCGCTTGCGGCGGCGTTCGAGGCGGCGCTGGTCCGGGAGCGCGCCGTGGACGAAGCGGCTACGCGCGCTTTGCCGCCCGTTTTGCGTCGCCGCGTGTTTATCGAGGCGCTTCGTCGCTGGGCGCCGGGCTTCGAGGCGGACGCGCGCGCTGCCGAACGCCTTGAGGAGCTCTGGGCGATGCAGCCGGGCAGGCGGCTCGCGTTTGGCGATACGGTCGCCTGGCGGGAGCGCGGGCGGATTGTTTTTGCGCCCACTGAATCTGCCGATGCGGACGCCTCGGGTTCGTCGCCTTGCCTTGCCGGGGAAGGGGTTATTGAAATTCCCGGAGGCTACCTGCACGCCGAGCGCCTGGAGGCGCCGCCCGACGACCTGTCCGCCGGGGCGCCGGACGAGGTGTACCTGGACGCCCGCGCGGCGCGGTTTCCCTTGCGGGTGCGTCCGTGGGCCGCAGGGGATCGGTTTGCGCCACTCGGCATGTCGCAGCGCAAGAAAGTCAGCGATTTCCTGACGGACGAGCGCGTCCCGCCGCACCGGAAACGCAGCGTTCAGGTGGTGGAGTCAGCGGGGCGGATCGTATGGGTGCTTCCGCTGCGCATTTCCGAGGACGCGCGCATTCGGGAAGATTCCTCGGGGGCGATTCGGCTTTGGTTTACAAAAAAGGAGTGAAGTGGGGTTTTTGTAAATATTTATTTCTTTTCCGGCGCTTTTTTGATCGCTGAAATTCCGACAACAGGGGTTTGAGGAGGAATAGGGGCGGTCGCACAAGGCTAAGACGCCAAAAACAGTAGGCGCGGGCAGAAAGCGGATTACTCCGATTCGAGGGCGGACAACGCTACGGATTCCGAGCCAGCGCGGGGCGCAAGCGTGGAATCCGCTTTCACAGGGACGGGCGGCGCATGAATGCCAAGCCGATCTTCGACCACGGCCAAACGTTTGTCTATGTTGGCCAACTTGTCGTTAACCTCCTTGAATTGCTCCTTTACTGACTCGTTTACCGCCTCGAATTGCCTGTCCATGGATTCTTCCAGCCGGTTCAGGTCGCCATGCAGCAAAATGTACGGGAAGTATGCGATAGCCATCACGGCGGCCAAGGCGCCCACGGCTTGCCATATTCCTTTCCAGGGCCATGCGTTTATGTTTTTCATTGCGTGCGCTCCGTTTGGACTTCGTGAATAGCTTGCAATGCTTGTCGCGTCTGTTCCCTACGCGCCGCCGCCTGGATCGTTTCCACATTGAAGACGCCATGCGGGCGATTTTCTACCGTATCGCAGTCAAAGCAAGCCGTTAAATTGCCCCTATAGACACGCGCATGCCTCCAATATAACCTCCGCCGCGAAATTTATTTCTGGATTGATCAAGCCACGGACAAGGGACTGGGATGCGCTTTAGGAAATTTCTGACGAACCGGACGCGGCGGACAAATCGGACATAGCGTAAACGGCGGCGGGTTGTTCGAGATCGTTGCGTAGCCGTTATGTCGCCAGCGGATACCCCGGCTTCTGCGGGAATGCCGCAGCGTCAAGGTCAAGCGGCTGTTCCTGTGGTTCGCGGACCGGCATCGTCACGCGTGGCGCGACAGGCTGGACCGCAACGGCGTCGATCTGGGCAGCGGCCAGCGCCAGCGCAAACGCGTCGGGTAGGGAAAGGGCCGGTTTTTGTCGTTTGGATCTTATGCCTCGGGCGGCTCCGTCTCCATCCATTTTGGCTACGATAAGCCCAAGTTCAAGCAATGTCGGAACGTTGTACGCCTTCAATTCAAGTTCATAAAGCACGTCAGGGACGACAAAATCGAACGGTATTTGAGAAGCGGCCTCCAGCAGCGATCCGTAAGTTCGCTGTAGCCGATGGCGTGGCGATGCTTGCCAATGGCTCTACGGAGGAAATAAATTTTGCTGCGGAGGTTATATTTGGGGTGTTCGCGTGTCTATGGGGGCAGATTAACGGTTTGCCTTGACCGCGATACGGGAGAAAATCGCCCGTGCGGCGCCTCCTGCGCGGAAACGATCCGGGCGGCGGCGCGTAGGGAACAGACGCGACAAGCATTGCAAGCCATTCACGAAGTCCAAACGGAAGCGCGCAATGAAAAACATAAACGCATGGCCCTGGAAAGGGATATGGCAAGCCGTGGGCGCGTTGGCCGCCGTGATGGCTATCGCGTATTTCCCATACGTTTTGCTGCATGGCGACCTGAACCGGCTGGAAGAATCCATGGACAGGCAATTCGAGGCGGTGAACGCACAATTCCAGACGGTGAACGAGCAATTCAAGGAAGTTAACGACAAGTTGGCCAACATAGACAAACGTTTGGCCGTGGTCGAAGATCGGCTTGGGATTCATGCGCCGCCCGTCCCTGTGAAATCGGATTCCACGCTTGCGCCCCGCGCTGTCTCGCGAGAACTTGCGGCAGCCGGACATGGACGCATGACGGCTCGGACCCAATAACGCACAACAAGGACCACCACACGGTAAAAGGACAAGCAGGATGTTCAAAGTAGAAGTCTCCGAGAATCGACTCGTTCGCCTTGAAAAACGCCGCTTTGCCGAATTGAATCTTCGCGAACAGGACCATCTTCAGGAATGGATTGCTGGCGCGCCGGATGCGCTGGGCGAAGAACTTCTCATCGTCCAGAAGGAATTTGCCGGCTTTGCGGATACGCACGAGCGCCTTGACCTTCTTGCTCTGGACAAGGACGGTCAGCTGGTGGTCATTGAGAACAAACTTGACGATTCGGGTCGCGATGTCGTGTGGCAGGGGCTCAAGTATGTGGCCTACTGCTCCACTTTGAAAAAGGCGGAGATCGTCGAAATTTATCAGAGTTATCTTGACCGATGGTCTGAAAACCAGAACGCCATGGAGAACCTGTGCGATTTTCTCGGCGCCGAAGATATCGACGACATGGTGTTGAACGAAGGCAATAATCAGCGGCTGATGCTGGTTGCGGCGGACTTTCGCAAGGAGGTTACGGCAACCGTACTCTGGCTTATAGGGCATGGGATCCGGGTGCAGTGCCTTCGCGTGTCGCCCTACAGTTTGGGCGAGTATCTTTTGATCGACATGCAGCAGATTATTCCGGTGCCTGAGGCGGCGGATTATATGATCGGGATGGCGGCGAAGGAGTTCGAGGAGCAATCAGCAAAGGGCGCACAGAAGGGTATTGAGGGAAGACGAATCAAATTCTGGACGAGGGTCCTGGAGGAACTTCAAAAGCGAGGCGTAGCGCGGTATGCGAACATTAGTCCGTCCACAAGAACCCTGCTGGTCAGGGGGACCGATGTGATGGCCGCCTGCGAGTACAGGATGAGCTCTTCCAAGAAAGAGGTGTGCGTAGATATGTATCTGAATCGTCCGCAGGCTGAGAATAAATGGATATTCGATCAGCTCAAAGAAGAGCGCAAGAAGATCGAACAGCGTTTTGGCGCAAAAATGACGTGGCAACCGTCGTACCACAGTAAGAAGGCAGTCCGAATCTACTATTCGCACCCGTACGACGGATTCGACGAAGAGAACTGGCCGGCGAGAATCGAATGGCTGTGCGAGCATATTGCAAAACTGGAGGAGGCGTTCTCGGAACCCCTGGCCCGCTTGAACCAGGAACTGAAATCTCGCGGCGATGCTATTTTTCCCGATAAGGAACCAGGCAACGCTGGCTCGAATGCCTGATCCCTGTCATGGCGGCTCCGCCACTTGGCGCTGCAATTCATGCACCGATATGCCCAGTAGTTCGGCGGCTCGGGGTTCCGAAACCGCGTTTTCGGACAAGGCGCGAAAGCACAGGCGTTCGAAGCGTTGCGGCTTTTCCGCGGGCAAGGGGAATGGCTCCTCGTAAGGGGGGCTGCGCCAGCCTCGGCGGGAAAAATCCCGGAAGAGGCTGCGGAACAACGTGTCGTTAAAGACGCCGAGGTCCTTGCATCGGTACGCAAGGGCCTGCACGCTTACGCCAAAAAGCTTCTTGAGGGCGAAAAGTTCGCTGTAGCCGATGGCGTGGCGATGCTTGCCTATAGCCGCCCATATCATCTCTGCCGGCATGAGGAAGGCCCCTGCAAAGCGATGCGCAGCTTTTTCTTCGTCTATATCAGGGGTTACGTCCAGCATCAGGTGTCCGAGTTCGTGCGCAATGGTAAAGCGTTGCCGCTCGCCGCGCTCCTGACCGTTTACGACAATCACGGAAACGATGTCTTCGTTTGCCCGGCGTACGCGCGCCGTCAGCCCGGCGATATTGTTCGTAAGGTCTATCGACAGCGCCTTGATTCCATGCTCCTCCAGAAGCCCGGTGAGGTTCCGGACAGGGTCCAGTCCAAGATTCCAGGCGTTGCGCAAAAGATGCGCGCCGCGATCGGCTTCCCACAGATCGTTGGCGACAGGGTAGGGGGCTTCGCGCGGCTTGTCCCAGTCGAAAATCGGCATGCCGAGGATGCTTTCGACGGCAAGGTAGCGTTCAAGGTCGTGCAGGATGGTGGCCTCGACGCGCGCCACTTCGCGTTTCCGGGTGATTTTCTTTTTGTGAAAGTCGATGCGCTCCACCGTCATGTCCTGGTTTCCGACGAGATAATTCAGGGAAACGTCTAGTGCGTCGGCAAGGGCAAGGAGCGCGTCCGAGCCGGGCGTGGCCATGTCGCGCTCGTAGTAGCTGATGGACTGCGCGCTCACGAGATTTTCGATTTTGTCCGACAGGGCGCGCAGGGAAAGCCCCGAGGCGGCGCGGGCGATTTTGAGTCGTTTTCCGATCAAGGGTCGTCGTCTGTTTTTGGCGAATATTTACAAAAATAGAATAAAAATACAAAAATGTAAAGGAAGTATTCCGTTCGCGCTGCGGCAGCATTGCCTGCTGCCGCAGCGGTGGCTATTGCTCAATTCGAGCCGAGCATCGCGGAAACATTTCTGTCTGAAGGGGTCATTCCGTATCGACCGTTCCGCTAAGGGCGAAGAAGCGCCGCCACCCGCCTCTACTCTGCCTCAAAACCCTGTTGCCGCCCCTACTCCGCCTCAAACCCCTGATCCCGGAACTTCAGCGCATGGCCGTTTTCGGTTACGGTGCGCACCACCTGTTCCGAAGCGCCCGAAGGAATGTCCGCCTCGATGTCCAGCGTGATTTTGACGCGGGCGCCGACGATGCCCGCAAGGTGGGCAATCACCTCTTCGGCGATTTGCCCGGCGTCCCGGCCCACCCGGTGGGCGTCCAGTTGCACGGAGCCGTAGTAGCGGGTGGGGCGCGGATCGGGCAGCGGCCCCTTTGGCGGGAGTCCATTTTCTTTGCCTCCTGCCGCCGCCTCGCCGTTTGTTTCTGTTGGCCCCGGCGGCGGTTGCAGCGCCTCTTCCTCTTCCAGTTGCCGCAGGGCGACCTCCGGCTTCACGAGGAGGCCGCCGCTTCCTTCCGTTATAACCACATTTTCGCCCGCGCAAAGGCCCTCGTAGCGCCCGCCGTCCTCGTCGTAGCACTCCGCGACGGCGAAGGCGTCCTGCACCCAGGTAAGGCGGCCCGGCCCCTTGCCTATCGCTTCCAGCAACACCGAAACGTCATGCAGCCGGGGCAGATAAATATATTGCGCAAAATCCTCCGCAAGTTGCCGGGCCTCGACATGGTTCCCCCGCCACAAGGGCACTTCGTCCATATGCTTGCGCAGAATGGTGGGGCCCAGCGCGCACACCAGCATATCTTCGCTAACGAGCCGCTTGTATGCCCGCTTCGCCAGTCCGGCGGCGCTCTTCAGCGTCAGGGCCTTCCATTCGACCGCCGCGTCGGGGGCGTTTTGCGTGGGGACCAACAGCCATTGCCACGTTTCGGGCAGTTGCATGCGTACGCTTTCGTCGTCGGACGCTTTCTGGGCTTCGGCCTGCTTCGTCTGGTGCGGGTCCAGATTGAGTTCCTCCCGTTCGTTCAGGATGGATTCCCAGGCAAGGTACCGGCAAGCGGCGCCGTACAGATCCTGAAGGCGCACCCGGTCTGCGGCAAGAAAGACGAGCGTATTTCGGTATAGCCGGGGGGCGTTGCCCCGCATTTCGAGGATAGCGCGGGCTTTCCCTATCGCCTCGCTTTCGGGCGTTTTGTTGTGCGGTTCTTCTGCGGACAGCACGACCAGGCGGCTCGCCGCGTCTTCGGGTACGTCCGATGGCGTGCGCGGCAAGGCGTGTATGCGGGAAAATCCGCCCTGGTCTCGCAATGCGCCGCGCAAGCGTTTTTCCAATTCGGTGTGGACCTTGTCCGGGTTGCGCTCCAGTTCGGCGGCGCGATCCTTCGCCAGTTTGGTTACCGTAGGCTGGGTCGAATACCATACCCGCGAACCGTCCTGATACAGGTACGTGGCTTCTTTCGTGAGGTGGCGCAGGGCATCCCCGAAGACGGCGGGGGATTCTCCGGGCGTTACGCAGCCAAGTTTTATCCGGCGGTCTTCGAGCCCTCGTTGCGACGCATGCGTTACGGGAGCCGACCCCAGGAAAATTGTGCGGGCCACCCGCCGCGCAGCGTTCAGCTTGCCAAGGTTCGGGTTGTCTGCGTCGATCCTGAGCGGCAGCGCATTCGATCCGTCTATGTCCGTTTCGATGATCGGGACCCAGTTGTCCGTCAGGTAGCGGGTCAGTTCGGGGCGTACGCGGAGGTCGCCCATAGGGATCATGGACGGCAAGATAAGCGGGTTCCGGTCTCCCGATTCCCACAGGGAGTGGATGACCGTGGCCATGAGGCGCAATACCCCGCGGGTACGCTGGAATTTCAGCAGGGTGGACCAGTCGCCGTAGAGCCGGTCGAAAATTTCGGGGTGGATGGGGTATGCGGCCTGGATCCGTTTTTCGTACTCCGTATCGCTGCATTCGGACGGAAATTCGCCGCGCTGATTGCGGTACAGGTCCGCAAAGGCCCGCGCCGTTACGTCCCGCTGCTTGAAGGCTTCCGCGTCGCTTGGCGGTTCGAACAGGCGGCGGCGCACGATTTCAAAACTTTCTTCGGCGCTGGCCGGGCGCCATACCGCCGCCACGCGGCCTATGGCGCTTCCCAGTCGATCCAGCGCCGTCCGGCCTCGCACCCCGCCCACCTCGATGTCGTCCGCTTCGGCGTGGGCAGAACTTCCCGTATCCGACGCCGGGAGGGATATGACAAGCAGGCAACGGTCCGCGAGTTTGGCGGATTCCGTGAGCGCTTGCGCAAACGTGAACTGGGTTTCGAAATCGCCGCCGGGCAGGTTGTTCTCGTCGTGGAGCTGGCGCGCATATGCGACCCATTCGTCGATCAGCACGATGCACGGGCCGTATGCGTTGAACAATTCGCGGAGCCGGTCCCCGGGATTGGTGGCGTTTTCGTCGTCGGCCCGGATGCGTTCGTAGGCTTCCTTTCCGCCCAGTTGCCAGGCCAGTTCGCCCCACAGCGTGCGCACCACGGTGCCGTCTCTTTTCGGGTATGGGTTGCCGGGAGATATTTTGTTGCCGACCAGCACGACGCGCTTAGCCTCGGTCAAGTCCGGGAGCACGGCTTCTCTCAGCAAGTCGTCCATGCCCGGAAGTTCCCCGGAAGGCGCGCCGGAGAACAGATGGTACAGCGCCAGCATGGCGTGCGTTTTGCCGCCCCCGAAGTTGGTCTGGAGCTGCACCACGGGGTCGCCGCCACCCTGCGCGATGCGCTTTACGGATTGCGTGAGCAGGCGCGTCAGGCTTTCGGTAAGGAAGGTGCGGCGGAAGAATTCCTTCGGGTCGCGGTATTCGTCCGGGCCTTCGCCAAGGTGGGTTTGCCACAGGTCGGCGGCGAATTCCGCCTGCTGGTATCGTCCGCTCGCCACGTCCTTGTGCGGCGTTACGATTTCTCGCCATGGCTTGAGCGGTCCCCGGGCGGCGGCGGTTTCGATCCGGGAGCGCCCCGCCTTGCGTTTTTCGGAGCGCACCTGTTCGTCGTAGATCGTGCGCCGCAGCTCTTTCTTCATGCGCTCGATTTCGTCCGCTTGCTGCGTGGCGGACACGGCGGTCAGGAGCCGGACCGCCGAATCCAGTATGCGATCCGTATCGTCGCTGGAGAAAGACCGTTGATGCGCCCATCTGTTGCGCCATTCGAGCAACTCCGAAACCATGCTTCGTTCGGCATGGCCCAGCGTCATGCGAAACACTGCCCGCCAGGTAGACATCATCAGTTTCAGGAGCGCCGCGACGTCCCATTCGTCGATGGGCCGGTCCGTAAGATTCCGGTCTCTCGCAAGGCGTTCGAGGTTTTCCGGGGAAATGGCCTTGCCTTTTTCGCTAAGAAATTCGCGCGCCACATAGGGGGCGAGCCCCTGCCGAAGCAGTTCCATCGCCTTGTCTACTCGTTCGCGGTTCGTAATAGCCATATATTTGGTGCGATGATCTCTATAAAATGTTTTTCGTTACGCGACCGTTACATGGAGCGCGGGGCGCGCGTATTCGGATGGCGTATTGCCGGAAGAGGCGTTTTTCGGGTTGATTTTGAGCGCGTACGGCGCCGAAGGCTACTACGCAGACGGGATGACGAGGCGAAGTTCGCTTTCGCCAAGCAGCGAATATTCGGGGGAATGGCCCGATAATTCCCGGCTTTCCTGCAGAATGATCGGTACGCCGTCGCCCCGGCGATCCATCAGGTATTTCCTTCCGACGCCCGCCGGGGCAGGGCATCGCGCCAGAAGCGACACAATCAGTTCGTTGCGATTGGCCTGTCGCAGGTGCAGGGCGTCCGGGGTGAGGGTATTGGCGAGGGCGCCGGGCACGTACAGTTCGAGGCGATTCGTGAACATATGCATGCGTATGCGCGAACCCGCCATGGAATAGTCTCTGTGGGCGACTGCATTGACCAGCGCTTCGAACACGGCGCGCTCGCTGAATTGCGGAATTTCCAGGCGCTCAAGCGCTTTTGTCGCGCGGATGAACATGTTCCTTCGCAAGAAATGAAGCGCGTTGGCGACTTGTTCGTCCAGCGGCCCGCCGATGTCGCGGGCGTCTACCTGATAATTTTCGTCGGTGCGTTCGCTCACGTAACTGACGGCTTGTATGTAGGCGTGCGGCAGCCATTCCTGGGGGTTGCGCGTACACAACAGAACGCCCGAGAGGGTAAGCCGCGTTTTGCCTTCGTCGTCCTCGGCCAAGAGGCGAAGTTTGCGGGCGGCATGGCCCGTTACGCCTTCTTCCTCGACGATTTCCTCGCGCAGAAAGCGGCGCGTCAGTTCATAGTCCAGATCGCCCGGCTCCGTGTTTGGCGTCGGAAACTCGTCGAACCGTATCATGCGGCTTTGGCTGCGTTCCTGGAATTCTCGGGCAAGCGTTTCCGGCGACATTTCGCGTTTCGAACTGCCGATTCTGCGAAAATATCCTCCGGGGCTTTTGTGCACGAACAGGCTCTTGGGAATATCCATGCGAATAACCGGGAGCAGTTGCCCATCGGGGCCTTCCAACTCAAGCCGATATATCTCCGCATCGAGAGCTGGCGTGATTGAATCGTGGCAGATACCTTGCGCCCAGTTTTCGACGGCGTCCAGGCTGTCAAGCGGAATGCCGGTTATCGCCCGGGTTTTGTCGTCCACGCCAAGGATTATCGTTCCGCCTCGCGCATTGGCGAACGCGGCCAATTCGTCGGCGAATTCCTTACGGCGAGGACCGGTCACCTTGCGCCCTTGCAGCTCAATTCGTTTAAATTCCAGCCCCGAGTCCTCGCCAAGGCGAATACGTCGCAGTAGCTCCTGATTGCTCATACACTCACCTCACTTCGATGTCCTGCTCCGCAGCCACGTTCAGATCGTCTTTCGAATATTCCACCGCCCATATCTCGTCGTCCTTCCGTTCGATGCGGACGAGGGCGCCGTCGGCGTCTTCGCGTTCGGCCACGGTTTGCGAAAAGCCGCGTATGCAGTCGAAACTGTGCGTCGTCGCCAGGACTTGCACGTTGTTCTCGGCGGCCGCATTCAGGATCATGCGCCAGAAGTGGCGTTGCACGGAATGGTGTATTCCATTTTCCGCTTCGTCAATGAGCAGAAAGCCGTCGAGGCTGTTGAATAGCAGCAAAGCGACGCCAAAAAGGCGCAAGGCGCCGTCGCCGAAACTGGTGAGAGGCACAGGGAAGGCTTGCCCTCGAATTTTGATCCATACTTGCCGTTCGTGGTCCGAATTTCCGATGATTGCAATACGCTCTATTTCCTGATCGACCACAGGTTGTATCGCGTCCACCACCTTTTTTTCCACGTCGGTCAAGGCTATCGCATCCCATAGCGCTACGACTCGATCATTTTCCAACCGTTCCGGCCCCACGGATTCGCACAATATTTGCGAAGGCATTTCATGCTCCGCGGATGCGCCGTATACATATTGGTATATCCGCCGATTTCGCGCGATTTTGAAGCTGAGCGCGAGGGGAGAAAAATACCAGGGAATGGCGTATTCCTCGTTTTGCAAGGCAATTTTTAGCATTCGCACTGGCGTCTCAAAAAAGTTGGGCGGGTACGATCCGTACGGCTCGGCTGTGTTATTTTCCGGGGGAATCGCTTCGCAGGCGAGCTGATCCGAATCGCCGTTCGAGCCTATGGAAAAGGAGGCTTTTTCCGAGGCGTCGCGTCCGTGGAAGATGGCCTCCATATGCGGGCCGACCATTTTTCTCCCTTGATGGTCCGTCACGTCGGCAATTTCCCCGTGACGTTCCAGCACCTCCGACAGGGCAGCGCGGCGACCCCGGGCCGCATACACCCGGACGGCATCCAGCACCGTCGTTTTGCCCACGCTGTTTTTTCCGGCCAGCAACGTTACGCGGCCCAGTCTTGAGATAGACAGGTCCTTGATCCCCCGGAAGCCCTTGATCGAGAGGCTCGGGAGATGCAGGGGGCTATGCGTTTTTTCCGGGGACATGGTGGCGGATGGTCTTTCCGAATGCAATTGTTACAGGGGCATTATGTTTCCCCTTCAACGAACAGGCCGCCTTGCTCTGCGGCGGGGTCCTGGCGGGCGAGGCGGGCGATTTCCGGCCAGCTTTGCACAAGGGCGTTGTAGGAGAGGGCTTCCGCCGGGCGCTTCTTGTGTTCGCACAGCGCGTAGAGCCGGTAGGCCA
>JAJECT010000026.1 GCA_022821845.1 Rhodothermales bacterium
GCGCCACGGGCGGGCTGTTCGAAGGCGACGACGGAAAAACGGCCTTTGGATCGACGATCACCGTCGCTTCCTGCGTCGCGCTGCCCCCGTTCGCCGTCGCCGTAATCGTGATCTTCGCCGTGCCCGCCTTCACTGCGTGTACCTCAATCATACTCCCGCATATGTCATCTACGATGGCTATCCCCGGATGCGACGACACGGCAGCGTAGGCAAGCGCGCTCCCCGTAGTCTCCTTGAAGTAGAACCGGGCGCTGAAACGGACGAACGAGGCGCCCGCCGCGATCTTTTTGTCGGGGATTGTCCCTACGGCTATCGGCGTCGATCCCGAAAAAGACGCAGACAAGGAGAAACCATCCGCCTCGTCGCCGCCGCACGTCCCGGCGCGGGCCGAGGCCCCGCCGAAATGCAACGACACCAGACTGATCGCTAAAACCAGGGCGTAACGAAATGCCGAAGAAAACAGGCTCATACGTCCAACAAGCGTAACCGCACAGGATAGCGCCGGACGCCAAAAACCGCCCGGCCACCCCCAGCATACTTAACGATTTCTTCAAAATCAAGCGATAATCCCAAAAAATTATTACCAAAAGGTTAAATCTGGCCATTTTCTTGGCTCCTGCAACAATGCGCCTAATATTTTTAAGTGCGCATTTACCGCCCCTTAAAAATTAAGGCAGGGGCGTAAATAGCCAATAGAAAAGGAATAAATTTGCCCCAAAAATCCGCCTCAAAAACCGCATTATCCCAAAAAACCCCCAAAAAAAACCCTCAAGCCCGCCCGAAATCATCCTCCAGGCGGACGATGTCGTCTTCAAGGCACAGGCCAAGCTGGGTTTCGATAATGACGAGCGGGACGGAGCCGTCGTTTTCGATGCGGTGCACATCTCCCCTGTCGATAAAAAGCGCGTCTCCCGTCTGTACGCGGCGCTGCGCGGCGTTCAGCGTAAAAAGGCCGTTCCCGGACGCAATCACCCAGTGTTCCCGCCGGTGCGCGTGCTTCTGAAGCGAGAGCCGCCGTCCGGGACGAACGACAATGCGCTTGACGCGGTATCCCGGCTCGTTCAGGTATTCTTCCCAGCGGCCCCAGGGCCTGTCGTCGGAGTCCGTCATGCGCCCTCTGCTTCGGGAATGCGCTTGCCGAACGTCCGCAAGCCGAAAAACAGCGTCAGGGCGCCCGCAAGCAGGCCAATCCACCAGGGCAACCCGAACCCGGCGGGCACAATGCCCAGCGCGATGGCGACGACGCCCACGAACGACGCGTAGGGCAGCTGGGTGCGGACATGGTCTATGTGATCGCAGCCGGACGCCATGGAAGAAAGAATCGTCGTGTCCGATATAGGAGAACAATGGTCTCCGCAGACGGCTCCCGTGAGTACGCAGGCCACGGAAGAATACATAATGTGATGATGCGATCCGTCCGTCATGCCGTTGATGGCGAGAATGGCCCACACCAGGGGAAGCACAAGCGGCATGAGAATGCCCATAGCCCCCCAGCTGGACCCCGTGGAGAACGCGGTAACGGCGGCCAGCACGAAAATCAGCGCGGGCACGATGGCCGGAGGCAGCGATTCGCCCAGCGCGGAAATAAGGTAGTCCGCCGTATGGATGACCGTGGTAATCTCCGAAAGCGCCCAGGCCAGCACCAGGATAACGCACGCCAGCAGCATGGACTTGACGCCCGCGAACCAGGCGTTTATTGTTTCGGTGAGGGTGAGCGTACGGCGGACAAGCGACAACCCCACCGCCGTAATCACGCCCAATAGCGATCCCCACATGAGGGCGCTGTACGAATCCGCCGTGCCGATAATGTCCCGCAGCGTATCGCCTTCTCCGGTGGCGTACAGCCCGCCCAGCACGGATACGACCAGCACGACTACGGGCGCCACGGCGTCTATGGCGTGGTATTGCGCGCCGGCCTTGGGGGATACGGCGTCGGCCGCTTCCTGGTGCTGCCCAATGTCGGCGTCCGGGGACAATACCTGGCCCGTGCGGCGGGCGCGCGCCTCCGCCCGGTGCATGGGGCCGAAATCCCGCGCGGAAGAAGCCACGCAAAACACGAAGAAAATGGCGAGAATCGGATAAAAACTGTAGGGAATGGATTGCAAAAAGATCGAATAGGCCGATTCGCCGAAGCCGTCGAGATTCGCTACGGCCACGCCGATCAGGCCGACTTCGTAGCCGATCCATGTGGTGACCAGCGCAAGACAGGCGACGGGCGCCGCCGTCGAGTCCACGATATACGCCAGTTTCTCCCGGGAAACGTTGAAGCGGTCCGTCACCGAACGCATGGTGTTGCCCACCACGAGCGTGTTGGCGTAATCGTCGAAAAAGACGAGGAGCCCCATCATGCCCGTAGCGACTTGCGCCTTGCGGGCCGAGCGAATCCGCCGAACAAGGCGCTCTACGATGTCTTGCATGCCCCCGTTGCGCGAAATAATCCCCACCATGCCCCCGATCATAAGCGAAAACAGGATGATGGCCCCGTGCCCGGGGTCGATGAGCGCGGCGAGTACGTACGCCTGAAACGTATCCAGCAGGCCCAGCCACAGGCCGTCGAACCCCATGCCGCGCGCAACCCAGGCGCCTACGAAGAGGCCAAGGAACAGGGCGGGAATAACCTGCCGGAGAATGAGCGCGGCGGCGATAGCTATAAGCGGCGGAACGACAGACACCCAGCCGGGAATGACATGCATCCCGGTCCTGGCGACCACCTCGTCGTTGCGCAGCAAGGCGATGGATACGAAACCGAGGGACGAAACCGTGGCGTCGCGCAGGCGCCATTGCCCGTCCGGCGCGCGTTCCAGCGGAAGAGGATCCGCTTCGCCGACCCGCACCCGGTACGCCGCCGCCGAGTCGGCTTCGACGCCTTCTGCGCGCACGTCGAACGCTTTCCCCCGAAGCATCACGGAGGGCGCGTCCAGAGCCCCCTCCTGCGCCTGCGCGGCGCCGGCCCAGCACAACGCCGCCACGCACGCCCATGCCAGAAAAACGCGCCGCCGCAAACCGGAAAAACGCATCGTTTTGCGCCGTTCGTTACCCACGAGGCTGCCGGTTCTTGCCCCGCTTCTCTTCAAGGCTGCGCTCGCGCGCCTCATAGTTCTCCACCCAGGGACGGCGTTTGAAATACCTGATCGTCATTTCCCGAACCTTGCCCGAAAGGAACGCCATGGCCAAGAGGTTCGGCAGAATCACAATGCCCAGAAATACGTCGCCCAGCGTCCATACCGTCGTGAGGGCCAGCGTAGCGCCCACGAAGTGCATGGCCACGAAAACCGCCTTGTACGGAATCACGCCCTTCTGGCCAAACAGATAATAGGCGCAGCGATCTCCGTAATAACTCCAGGCGATGGCGGTAGAAACCGCAAAAAGCAGCACGCTGAGTATCACGATGTAGCCTCCCCAGTCGCCGAGCGGAGCCAAGCCGCGCTGAAAGCCCAGTTGCGTCATCGGGGCGCCGTTCTCCACGGCGTCGCCGTACAAAGCGGCGTATTCCTGCCCCCCCGTGGCGACGGCGCGTTGCCTCGCCGGTTCCAGGCGTCCGGTAAACGGCTCCGTATGCTCCGCGTCGACGAACAAGCGTTCGACGGCCACGTCGTGCCAGGCCAGTTGCGCTCTGCCTGGGCCCGTTTGCGCCAGGCCGTCCACGATGGGGATTTCCTCCGGGGGATCGGCGGCGGAAAAAGCGCCCGCCTCGTCCTGCTGCACATACCCGATATCGCCCGCCGCCAGGTCCAGTTCCGTGGGCGTCCGGGCGTTCCATACGCCGGTGGTGAGGATGACGAGCGCGGTCATCGTGCAAATGACAATGGTGTCGATGAACGGTTCGAGCAGCGCCACGACCCCTTCCGAAACCGGTTCGTCCGTCTTGGCGGCGGAATGCGCGATGGGCGCCGATCCTTGCCCGGCCTCGTTCGAAAACAGCCCGCGGCGCACCCCCCACATAAGCGTAAGCAGGAACGCGCCCGTGCCGGTGCCGGCCACCCCGGCGCTCGGATTAAACGCTTCCCGGAAAATGAGTCCCAGCGCGTCGGGAAGCTGATGTATGTTCATCACAATGATGAGGAGGGCGCCCAGCACGTACACGGCGGCCATAACCGGAGCGAGCACGCCGGTAACCCGCCCGATGCGGCCAATGCCTCCCAGAATGACCATGCCTATGACGGCCGACGTAACGATCCCCGTAACCCAGGCCGCCACGCCGAATTCGGAGGACATCACGTCCGCCACCGTATTGGCCTGCACGGCGTTGCCCGTAAAAAAGGCGGTAATCCCCAGCAGCACGGCGAAAAACACGGCAAGGGGTTTCCAGCGGCTGCCCAGGCCGCGCTCGATATAATACATGGGCCCGCCCGCCACCGTGCCCTGCTTGCGAGACGCATCGTCCGCAGGCACTATATCCCGGTAATGCTGCGCAAGCGTAACCTCCGTATACTTGGTGGCCATGCCCAGGAACGCGGTAATCCACATCCAGAAAATCGCGCCGGGACCGCCCCAGTGGATGGCGATGGCTACGCCCGCGATATTGCCGATGCCCACCGTCGCCGAAAGGGCCGTGGTGAGCGCCTGAAAATGGGATACGTCGCCGGGCTCGTTGGGGTCGTCGTACCTGCCGGACGTAACGGCAAACCCGTGCCGAAGGCGACGAACCTGTATGAATTGCAGCCGGAGCGTCAGGAATACGCCGGTGCCCAGGAGCAGAATAATGACAAGAGGGATCGGTTCGCCGCCGACCGAAGGGCCGAACGACCATACGGCGCTCTCCAGGGCGGAAACGATCCGTTCGAAAACATTCATACTATCGCTTGCATAGGGAAGTAGGGAGGCGGGTAGCTGTCCGGTCGCATCGTCGCGATGCATTCGGAATGTAATTTACAAGGTTTCCGGAGCCACGTCCACAATATGTTTCCCCATGAAGCCCAAGGTACGGGCGGGGAACTGCTTGACCAGGCGATAATCGTGCGTCGCCATAAGCACCGTCATGCCCTGCCGGTGCAGCATAGCAATCAATTTGAGGATTTCGTCGGCGACCTTCGGGTCCAGATTGCCGGTGGGTTCGTCCGCCAGGAGCATCATCGGCTCGTTCACGATGGCCCGGGCGATCGAAACGCGCTGTTGCTCCCCGCCGGACAGTTCGTGCGGAAAGTGCTTCCGCTTGTGGCTCAGCCCGACGAGCGACAATACCTGCATGACGCGCTCCCGGACGGCTTTGCCCCGCTTGCCGGTTACGTACATGGCGAAGGCGACATTTTCGTGCACCGAGCGGTCCGGGAGCAATTGAAAATCCTGAAACACCACGCCAAGCGAACGGCGCAGGCGCGGAATGTGCGACGCGCGCATCTTGTCCGTCCGGTACTTGCCTATTTCCGCCACGCCGCGGTCTGGCAACACGTCCATGTACAACATCCGCAACAAGGTCGTTTTCCCGCTCCCCGTAGGGCCTACGAGATACGCCATCTCCCCCTGCGCGATCGCCAGGTCCAGGCGCTCGACCACCGTACGGCGATGGCCGTCGGGCAATACGTGCGAAAGCGATATGTTGGAAAGGCGAATCATGGGCCGCTGCGGCGGCGGGCTATATCGACGGCAAGGCGAATGGCGCTCAGCATGCTCTCCGGGCGCGCCTTTCCTTGACCCGCAATATCGAATGCGGTTCCATGGTCCGGGGACGTGCGCACGATGGGGAGGCCCGCAGTATAATTGACGCCCCGCCCGAAAGCAAGCGTTTTGAAGGGCGCCAGCCCCTGGTCGTGGTACATGGCCACCACGGCGTCCGAGCGGCGCCAGGCGCCTGCGCCAAAGAATCCGTCTGCGGGATGCGGCCCGGAAGCAACGATCCCGTCCGCCTGCGCCGCGCGAACGGCGGGACCGATAGCCGTGGTTTCTTCGCGCCCGAGCACGCCGCCCTCGCCCGCATGCGGATTAAGGCCCAGCACGGCGATGTTCGGGCGGGCTACGCCAAAATCTCGCCGAAGCGCGGCATGAACCACGCGAATGGCCTCCAGCACGGCGCGTTGCGTAATGGCGGGCGGCACGGCAGAGAGCGGCATGTGCGCCGTAACGAGGCCCACGCGCAGCCCGTCGGCGACCATCATCATCGCATGCCGGTCGCAACCTGCGAGGCGGGCGATAAATTCCGTGTGTCCCGGATGCGCATACCCGGCCAGCGCAATAGCCTCCTTGTGCACCGGCGCGGTAACCATGGCGTCCACTTCCCCGGCGAGGCATAGCGCGGCGGCCCGCTCGACGGCTTGCATCGCCAGCGCGCCCGCCTCCGGGGCCACCGCTCCGAACGTGGGTTCAAACGCATCCTCTTCCGCCCCGCGCAGCACGAGCCATTCGTCCGGGGGGAGCCGGGCGGGCAGGGCCGTCGCCGCGCGCATCGCCGGAAAAGCGCTGCCGAGGCGAGCGGCATGCGCCCGGAGCACTCGAGGCGACCCCACAAACACCGGCTGCGCGATCTGCAAGCGGGACAGTTCCCGCGCGCTTTTGAGCGCAATTTCCGGGCCGACGCCGTTGGGATCGCCCAGCGTAATCGCTATGCGCGGCAGCGCGGCGCGCGCCTTGGCCTGCGCAGCGCCGCCTGAAACCCCGGCAGCGCCCGCCCCCGGCCTCTCGTCCGTCATGACGGCGGCCGCCGCTATGTCATTCGGAAGCATAGCCATGCAGGAAATCGACCAGCAAACGAACCCCGAAACCGGTGCCGCCCTTCGGACGCCAGGGCAAGGCATGATGCAAAAACGACGGCCCGGCCAGGTCGATATGAATCCAGGGATAGTTCGTAAAATGCTCCAGAAACTTGGCGGCGGTGATGGACCCGGCTTCCCGGCGGCTGCTGATGTTTTGCAGGTCCGCCACCTCGCTCCGCATCAACTCGCCGTAATGCGGATACATGGGCAGGCGGTGCACCAGGTCCCCGGTGCGGCGACCCGCCTCTTCCATGGCCTGGAGCCGGGTTTCCGGGCGGGGCCTGTCGTTCGTCATGACGGCGGCCACTTCGGAGCCAAGCGCCACCACCTGGGCGCCCGTCAGGGTGGACAACTCGATCACCAGCGGCGGATCGTACGTAGCCGCCCAGGAAAGCGCGTCGGCAAGGATCATGCGGCCCTCGGCGTCGGTGTTCAGCACCTCCACCGTCTTGCCGGAATGCATCCGAACGACGTCCCCGGGCACGTAGGCGTTCTCGCCGGGGCGGTTGTCCGTAGCCGGGACCAGCCCCACCACATGCCGGGGAAAATCAAGGCGGGACAGCGCCGTCATGGCGCCCACGACCGCCGCCGCGCCCGCCATATCCGCTTTCATGTGGTCCATGGAATTTGCCGTGGGCTTGAGCGAAAGCCCGCCCGTATCGAACATCACGCCCTTGCCCACGAGCACGACGGGCGGGGCCTCGGGGGCATGGTCCGGCTTCCAGGTCATGGTGGTGAAGGTCGGCGGCTCCTGACTGCCCCGGTTCACCGCCAGGAGGCCCCCCATGCCCTCCTGCTCGATGCGGTCCTTCTCCCATATTTCCACGGAAAAGCCGTGCCGCTTGCCCAGGTCCGCAACCATGCCGGAAAAGGCCGTCGGCGACTTTTCGTCCGGGGAGATATTCACCAGGTCGCGGGCCGCCGCGACGGACGCCGCGAGGATGCGCCCGCGCTCCGCGCCCCGAAGCGCCTCGTCCGCATCCTCGCCGCCGACATGCACCACAATGCGCTCCAGCGAGGGGGTTTCCTTTTTCGCGGGGGCGGTCTTGTAGCGGGCGAAGCGGTAGGCGGACAGCATATACCCCTCCACCAGCGCCTGCGCGGCGGCGAACGCCCCTTCCTTGCCGTCCGGCGGGAGCGCAAGCCCCACGGAAGCGACGCCGTACTTCGCGGCGAGGCGTTCGGCGGCGGCGGCGGCCCGCCGCAACGATTCCAGGCCCGCCTTGCCAGACGGACCCAGGCCCACCAGCGCCAGCCGCCGGGCCTTGCCAGAGGGGGCGTACAGCAGCACGGCGGCGTCCGCCGAGCCATCGAAATCCGGCGCGGCGGCAAGCGTCGTATCGCCCGCCATCGAAGCCAGTTCGCCCAGGCGGGCGGCGGCGCGCTCCTCGTACGCCGGCGCAATCAGCAAATCCACGTCCAGCTCCGCAAGCGAAGCGGTCGCGACCGAAACATCTACAGAAAACATGGGATACTCTGGTTATCTTTTGGTGAATTTCGTTCCGAAAAGCGCAGCGAACGCCGCCTCGCTTTCCGCGTCCGGCGCCGCGTCGTCCGCATCGGACCCGACCACGCCCACGTACCGGGGCGCCGCGCCCACAACCTTGCCGAACACCGGCTCCATCGGCTCGAACAAGAACGCCCCGGAAGCATTCTTGTGTCCGCCGCCGCCAAAAGCCCGCGCCCAGGCGTCAACCGAAATATCGCCCCGGGAACGAAAACTTATCTTCGTGCCCTTGGCCGTTTCCAGAAACAGCAAGGCGGCCGCCACGCCGTCTATGGACAAGGCGTAATTGACGAACCCTTCCGTTTCTTCGCTGCTTGCGCCGGTATCCTCCAGCATGCGGGGCGTCACGACGATGGTGGCGACGCGACCTCCGCAATGCAGCCGCACGGTTTCAAGCGCCTGGCCAAGCAAGCGCAGCCCGGCCATGGGGCGGCGGTCGAAAATGGCTGCGTGCACGTCTCCGGGGACGATCGCGCCCCGCTCCAGAATATCCGCCACGATGCGGTGCAGCCTCGGCGTAACGCCCTCGTAACGAAAGGACCCCGTATCCGTCATGATGGCGACGTAGAGCGCCGTAGCGATGCGGGCGTCGATCAGGTCCGGGTCGCGCGCGGCGATGATTTCGTAGATGAGTTCGCCTGTGGACGAAGCGGGCACGGATACGTACTGCGCGTCGAACCACTGTTCCGGATGGGTATGGTGGTCGATGAGCGCCTTTTGCCCGCGCGCGCCGCGGACCGGACCGGCCAGATGACCCAGCCGGCGCTCCGCGTTCGTATCCAGCACGAACACCGCCCCCGCCTCGTCGATGCATTGGCGCTGCGCGAGGGACCCGTCGAAAACGCGCACGTCCGTCATGCCGGGCAGCCATTCCAGGTTGGCGGGCGGCGGATCGCTGTTGAGGACGGTCGCCTGCTTGCCCAGTTTGCGGAGAAACGAAGCAAAAGCCACTTCCGAGCCCAGCGCATCGCCGTCCGGGCGGACGTGACTGGTCAAAAACAGCCGGTCGTGTTTTTCGACAAGGGAAAGAATGTCCGAGGGCGCGCCGTGCGTCACGATGTCCTTGCGATGTTACGATGCGATGACAATGTCTGAGTATACCATGTTGCGCAATGCAGGACGGGACAAGCGATTCGTCACGATCCCGATTTGCTCCCCTTGATGCCGCGCAGGCCGGTTTCGGAGAGCAGATTGACGTCGTAGGTGCGAATGCGTCCGTTGCGGGCGCGGTGCCGTTCGAACGCCGCCTCGATCATCCGATGCGTCAGTTCGCCGAACGAAACGCCCGTCGCCTCCCAAAGATAAAAGGAAAACGATCCGGGTATCGTGTTGATTTCGTTGAAATAGACGGCCCCGTCCCCCTCGTCGATCATAAAATCGATGCGGGCCACGCCGGAGCATTCGAACGCGCGAAACGCCTTGAGGGCCAGCGCGCGAATGCGTTCGGCGGTTTTTTCGTCGAGCGGCGCGGGTACGATGCGATCCAGAGACGCCATGCCGCGCCCCGCTTCCGGCTGTTTGGCGCCTTGCGGACCCTGTTTAGAGGCCTCCCCGCGCATATACTTGTCCCGGAAGGTGAGCAAACGCGCCTCGTCCGCCTGTACGGGTTGCTCCAGCACGCTTGCCATGGCCTCGTCCTCCCCGCCCAGCGCCGCGCAATTGATTTCTTTCAAGGGATGCACAGCGCGCTCCGCCACAATTTTCCCGTCGTACCGAAACGCATCCTCTATGGCCCGGTCCAGCGCTTCCCGATCCGCCGCCTTCGCAATGCCTATCGAGGACCCGAGGCGGGCCGGCTTGACCACGACGGGATACCCCAGTTCCCGCTCGCAGCGATCCAGCCAGGCCTCCTCCCGATCCGCCCAGTCCGATTCGCGGAACGCCAGAAAATCCACCACGGGGATGCCCTGGTCCCGGCACACATATTTGGACAGCGCCTTGTCCATGCCAAGGGCCGAACCAGCGACGCCGCTGCCGGTAAAGGGCACGTTGCACATTTCCAGAAACCCCTGTACGCCCCCGTCCTCCCCGGACCCGCCATGCAAGGCCAGAAACGCTACGTCGATCGCCCAGGCGTCCGGGCGGCGCGCAAACAGTCCGCCGCGCTTTTGTGCGATGAGCGACAGCGTATGCGCGGGGCCCGGCACGGCGTGCACCCGAACCGCTTCGCGGCGCAGGCGGCCGAGGTCCCGAAACGCCTTGATATCCTTCAGCGCGTCCCCGACAAACCAGGCGCCGTCCTTGGCGACGTACACCGGCACCGGTTCGTAGCGCGCCCGATCCAGCGCATGCATCGCCTGCTGCCCCGTAATGACGGATACTTCGTGTTCGGGGGCGACGCCGCCGAAAAGCACCCCCACCCGGATCTTTTGGGAAGTCGGCTCCATGCGGCTACGCAGCGGCGTCCGCGGGCGCGAACTGCTTTTTATTGTAGATGGCCCAGGCGCGGCCCACCATTTCCGCGCCGACGAAAGGCGTGTTGCGGCTTTTCGAGCGAATATGCTTCGGCTCGAAGACCCATCGGGTCTCGGCGTCGAACACGGTGAGGTTGGCGACCTCCCCTTCGGCGACGGCGAGCGGCGCAAGGCCGAGAATGCGCCGGGGCGCCTCCGTAATTTTTCGGACGGCCTCGGCCACGCTCAAGACGCCCGGCGCAATGAGTTCCCGCCCGATCAGCCCCCAGGCCGTTTCGAGGCCGAGAATGCCAAACGGCGCCGCAAGAAATTCCACTTCCTTCTCGAACGGAGCGTGCGGCGCATGGTCCGTGCAAATCGCGTCGATGGCGCCGTCCCGCAGCCCTTCCTTGAGCGCCGCCACGTCCACCGCCGTGCGCAAAGGCGGGTGCATCTTCGCGTCCGCGCTGAAACCGGTGGACTCGACCGCCTCGTCCGTAAGGGCAAGATGGTGCGCGCATACTTCTGCGGTAATCCGAACTCCCTCGGCCTTGGCCCGCCGCACCAGCTCGACGGCGCGCGCCGTAGAAATATGCGCCACATGCACATGGCCGCCGGTAAATTCCGCCAGCAACGCGTCGCGAGCGATCATCACCTCCTCGGCCAGCGCGGGAATGCCGGGCACGCCAAGCCGGGTCGCCACGGCCCCCTCGTGCATATGCCCGTCCGCATTCAGCGTCAGGTCCTCCATATGGTTAATGATCGGCTTCCCGAACGCCGCGCTGTATTCAAGCGCGCGGCGCATCAACCCGGCGTGCTGCACCGGCGACCCGTCGTCGCTGAACGCCACCGCCCCGCCCTCGACCAGATCGCCCATTTCTGTCAGCGTCTCGCCTTTGCGCTCTTTGGACACGCAAGCGATGGGATGCACGTCCACCGGCGTCGGCGCCGCGCGCTCGATAACGAACTCCACGACGTCGCGGGTATGGATGGGCGGCGCCGTATTAGGCATGCACGCGACCGCGGTAAAACCGCCCGCCGCCGCAGCCCGGCACCCGGTTTCGATGGTCTCCTTGTGCTCGTAGCCGGGTTCCCTGAAATGAACGTGCATGTCCATCCAGCCCGGAGAGAGGAGCTTGCCGGAGCAATCGTAGACGGGTACGCCGTCCGCCGCAATATCCGCCCCGATGGATGCGATGCGGCCATCCCGGACCAGTACGTCGGCTGCTTCCTGCGACCCGGATACCGGATCAAGCAAGGCGCCTCCCTTGAAAAGAAGATCGGGCGTCGTCATGCGGGGTGGATTGGATTACAGGTTGTCCGCGATATACCGGGTGACGAGCGTATACAAATGCAGGCGCGCCCCGCCTCCGTAAATGCCATGGTTTCGGCCAGGGTATATCATAAGATCGAATTGCTTGCCGGCCGCTTGCAACGCGTCCGCCATCTGCACCGTGTTCTGAAAATGCACGTTGTCGTCCAGGTCGCCGTGCACGAGCAGCAGGTCCTGCGCGGCGCGCAAGCGGTCGGCCCAGGTTGCCGGCGCGCTGTTCCGATAGCCTTCCGCGTTGCGTTGCGGCGTAGACATATACCGCTCCGTATAAATGGTGTCGTACTGCCGCCAGCTCGTAACCGGCGCCACGGAAACGCCCAGTTCGAACGTATCCGGGCCATCGCCGTAGAGCAGGGACATGAGCGTCAGGAAGCCGCCGTAGCTCCAGCCCCACATCCCGGTGCGCTCCGCGTCGATATACGGCAGGGCGCTGAAATGCCGCGCGGCGGCGATTTGATCCTCCGCTTCGAGAATGCCCAGCCTTTCGTAGGGGGCGCTTTTGAACGCCTTGCCGCGCCCGCCCGTGCCGCGGTTATCCACGCTGGCGACGACGATGTCGTGCTCCTCGGCAAGATACGCATGCCAGAGATAGCGGCTGCCTCCCCAGGCGTTGCGCACTGTCTGCGAGCCGGGGCCGCCGTATACGTATAGCAAAAGAGGATATTGCCGCGACGGATCGAAATCCGAGGGCTTGAGCATCCAGCCGTTCAGCAGGGTCCCGTCCGCGCCCGGCGCCTCTACGAATTCCGGCGACGGCAAGTCGTACGCAGCCAGACGCTCCCGCAAGGCGGCGTTGTCCTCCAGCGTCTTGAGGCATGCGCCGTCGGCCTTGCAAAGCGTGGCGACCAGGGGCGTTTGCGTATCGGTGAACCGGTCTATGTAGTATTGCAGGTCCGGGGACATATCGACGGCGTGGGTGCCGGCGCGCTCCGTGATCCGGACCGGCGGCGCATCGGCATCCTCGAACGAAAGCCGGTACAAATGGCGCTCCAGCGGGGACGCTTCCGTGGCCGTAACGTACAGCGCGTCCCGGTCGAAATCCACGCCGTGAAATTCCGTCACGTTCCAGGCGCCCTTCGTCAACTGCCGCGCCAGCGTCCCGTCGTTTTCATAAAGATACAAATGGCGATACCCGTCCCGTTCGCTCATCCATACGAAATGCCTGCCGTCGTCCAGGTAGGTAATCGTTCCCCCGGCAAGGTCGCCGAAGCTGGTCTCTACGTCGATCCACGTATCGTTTTCCTCGCGCAGCGCGAGGCGAGTGGACATATCCTCCGGGTCGCCATAGAGCACGTCCACCCGATTCTGCGCGCGGTTGAGGCGGAAAAACCATACGTGCGATTCGCCGTCTTCCTCGGGGGTCCAGCCAAGACTGGAGATGTATTCCGCGTCGTCGCCCCCGGCGCGCCAGGTTCCCGTATCGAAAAAGCGGCGCGCTCCGGTCGCGACGTCCACGACGCCAACCCGGATTTCGCTGTTGGCCTCACCCGCCTTGGGGTACCGAAAGCGTTCGAATTCCGGGTATTGTCCGCGCAAATCGGCCATGGCGAACTCCCGCGTATCCGATTCGTCGAGCTGCACGTAGGCGATCCGGGCGCCGTCGGGCGACCAGGCCCATCCGTCCCGCAATCCGAATTCCTCCTCGTAGACCCAGTCGGACGTGCCGTTGATAATCGTACCCGGCGCCCCGTCGTCGGTAAGCCTCTTCTCCGACCCGTCCGCCAGATCGACCACGAAAAGATCCCTGTTCCGGACGAACGCCACGCGACGACCGTCCGGGCTGAACTTCGCGAACATCTGGAACCCGTCCTCGCGGCGGGCGACGGGCGCAAGGCGCTGCGTCTCAAGGTCGTAGACATAATAATAGCCCTTCGTATCGTAGCGCCATACCCGTTCCGAATCGGTATAGACGAGCAGGGAGGAGCCGTCCGGGCTGTAGGCGTAGCCGTCGATCCCGACGGTCCGCTCCACGTCCGGCGCGTACAGGGTCGCGCCGTCCACAAGGCGTTCGCGCGCTTCTGTTGCCAGGTCGTACCGGACGAGATGCGCCCTGTCTCCGTCCTGTTCCACAAAGGTAACGACCGGCCCTTCCTCTGCCCATTTTCCTCCTTCGAAGAAAGCGGAAGCAAACATGCCGGAAGCATGAATGTCCTCCAGCGTGAGGCGGGGCGCGGCCATCTCCTGCGCCAGGGCGGCGGGCGACAGGAGCGCCGCCAGCAAACAGATTGGAATAATCTTGTGCATAATTGTCGAAATTCGGATGAAATCGCGCATAGGCGTTCGGCGGCCCGCGACAGGCAAAAACACGCCGGAACGCCGCGCCTCGTTAAGGATACGCTAAATTTATCGCCTGGAACGCCAAAATGCGACCCCGAATATGCGCGCGACGCGCAATTCCGCCGTATATTTACGGATATTCTGATCAAAACCATGTCCTCAGCGCGTCTCCCCATCCCGACGCGCTTCCTTTCGCCGATGTAGCCGCGGATGTCCCGAAATCCATCTTCCGCCGCCGAACGCCATGAAACCGATGCAGGGCCTGGGCAAACCCGAGCCTGCGTCCGCCTGGACCGACTGCGCCGCAACGCAGCGGCGCTGCGCGAATACGCCGGAAACGCCCCGCTGATGGCCATCGTCAAGTCCGACGCCTACGGCCATGGCGCCCTGCCCGCGACGCATGCGCTGGCGGAAGCGGGCGTACGCTGGTTTGGCGTAGCCACGATGGACGAGGCGCTGGCGCTGCGCAAGGGCGGCGTCGAGGCGCGCATCCTGGTCCTGACGGCGCCGCCGCCCGAATGGCTCGCCGCCGCCTCCGACCACGCGCTCGACGTTACGGTTTCCTCCGTGGAGGTCGCCGACGCGATCCTGTCCTCGCCGGATCGCGCGTTCCGCGTACACGTCAAGGCAGATACCGGCATGGGGCGCATCGGCATAGCCCCGGAGCGCGTCGCGCGCGTCGTAACCCGCCTCGACCGGGCCGCGCACGTGCGTATCGCCGGCCTGTGGACGCATCTCGCCTCCGCGTACAGCGACGCCGCATTCGCGCTGCGGCAACTGGAGCGCTTCGACCGCATCGTAGCGGAAGTCGGCGACGCCGCGGAAACCATACACGCCACGGCCACAGGCAGCATCCTGCGGTTTCCCGAGTCCATGGCCTGGGACCGGGCTATCGCGCGGACGGGAATCGGACTTTACGGATACGCCGGATTCGACGGAGACCATGGCCTGGAGCCTGCGATGTCGCTCTGGTCGAAGGTTACGCACCTGAAAAAAGTGGCGGCGGGCACAAGTATCTCTTACGGGCGTACATGGACTGCGAACCGCGCTACTTTTATTGCAACCGTCGGAGCGGGGTATGCGGACGGCTACCCGAGAAGCCTGGGAAACCGGGCCTTCGCAGCCATTCGGGGAGAAAGATATCCGGTGGTCGGCGCGGTGTGCATGAACATGTTCATGGTCGATGCGGGACCTGTTCGCCGCATCGCCGTGGGCGACGACGTACTGCTCTTTGGGGCGGAGGAAAACCCTGTCGGGGACGAACCCGACGCGGCGGACCTGGCCGCATGGACCGAAACCATACCGCACGAAATACTTACGGGCGTGCCTGCCCGCGTTCCCCGCATATACCTTCCCTGAGGCGGCGTCCGCATGACCATGCGTTTCATTGCCGAATTCGCCGTATATTGTCAGGATAGGCTGTTTCGGGCCTGCGCAGGCTACCTCGTCAAACGATCCAAGGCAAATAAACCGACATGAACACACCCGCAGACCCTTCGGATATCAACATTCTCGTTGTAGACGACGAGGAAGACGTCGTGGAAATGGTATCCCATTTCCTCGAAGAAGCGAAATACAAGGTGCGGAAAGCCTACGACGGCGAGGAGGCGCTCGCCAAGGCTACGCCCGACACGAACCTCATCTTGCTGGACATCATGCTGCCGAAACTCGACGGCATCCAGGTCTGCAAGCAATTGCGTTCGCGCATTGACACGGAAATGATCCCCATCATTTTCCTGACGGCCAAGACGGAAGAAGAAGATCAGATCAAGGGGCTCATGGCCGGCGGCGATAATTACCTCATGAAGCCGGTCTCCTCCAAGGTGATTCTGGCGCACGTGCAAACGGCGCTCCGGCTATCGGGCATTCGGGAACGCCAGTTCATGGAGCTCGGCGACCTCAAAATCTACGAGGACGAGCACCGGGCCACCATCGCCAATATGGACATCGGCCTCACCGAGACCGAGTTCAGCCTGTTGCTCTACCTGGTGCGCCACCCCCTGAAGGCCTTCAGCCGCAAGCAATTGCTTGAAACGATCTGGGAGGACGCCATGATGGTTACGGAGCGCACGGTGGATGCGCACATCAAGAACCTGCGCGAAAAACTGGCCGCCTTCGCCCAGCATATTCAGACGGTGCGCGGCGTAGGATACCGTTTCTCCCCGGACCTGGAAGCCAGCGAATAAGCAGTCGGGGCCTTCCGGGAGAACGCCGGAAGCGAAAAAGAAGCAAGAGGAACGCGAGAATTCAGGCCCGGTCTCATGAACAAGGCTTCCGGACCCATGGGCTTGATCAAGCGATTCGCTTATCCGTTCCTGCCCCGTCGCGCTTCGACGCAAACGTGGATGCTCCTCACGTTCGTCGTGTTCGTGGGGCCTCCCGTCGTCATTACGGGATACTATCTGGCGTACGAAATGCAGGCGCAAACCCGAGCCATGGCGCAGAGCGCGCTGCTCGGTCACGCCGAACGCATCGCCCACCGCCTCGGGGCGGACGGCGCGGCGGACGAGCAATACGCCCTCGTCGCCGAAATCGCCGAACTGACGAATCTGCATATCGAGGTTTTTCCAGCGGACCCTGCAAACGCGGGCCGGCCCTCCGGGTACGCCCTGGACGAAACCCCCTCGCGGGACGAGCCGGTCCGCTTTCTGGAGCGCGCCGCCCCCAACGGGCAGGCCATGCTGTACGCGCTCTTTTTTTACGAACCTGCGGGGCTGATCGTATCCGTGGGAGAACCGGCAGCGTCGCATGCGTCCATGGTGCGACGCACGCGCATAACGCTTTTCGCAAGCCTGGCCCTGATCTTGTTCCTGGCGCTGGCCGGAAGCTGGGTCGCCACCAAGGAAATCACCACCCCGCTCAAGACGCTGAACCATTCGGCCCGCCGCATTGCGGGAGGCGACCTGAGCGGGAATATCGAAGTGGATTCCCGCGCCGTCGAGTTTCGCCGCCTTGCCGTGAGCCTGAACCGCATGTCGGCCGGATTTCAGCGACAAATCAACGCGCTGCAAGGCATGGCGCGACTGCAAAACGAATTCATAGGCAACGTAGGCCATGAAGTGCGCAACCCGACGTTCGCCGTAAGCGGATACCTCGAAGCGCTGGGCAGCGACGCCCTGCCGCCGGAAAAACGCCGTCGCTACGCCAAAACGGCTCTGAAGAACCTGCACCGGCTCCAGGCGCTGTTCAACGACCTCATCGAAATCGCCCGGCTCGAATACCGGGAAGACATTGTCGAGCCCGCGCCCTTCGAATTGTCCGAAATGCTCCGCGAAATCGGCGATACGGTGGAACCGGAGGTGCGGGAAAAGGGCCTGCATCTGGAAGTGGACAACCCGCCCCAGTGCGTTTACGCCGACCCGAATCGCATTCGACAGGTGCTGACGAATCTGATCGAAAACGCCATCGCCTACACGGACGAGGGCGCGGTCCGGTGTCGTTATCGGCGGCGGCTCGACAAGGTGCGCATCGAAGTCATCGATACGGGGCGCGGCATCGAGGAGCACCACCTGGACAGGGTATTCGAACGGTTCTATCGCGTGGACCCGGACCGCGCGCGGCAAAGCGGCGGATCGGGGCTGGGGCTCAGCATCGCCCATCAGATTCTGCGGGCGCACAACGAACCTATCCGGGTGGAAAGCACCTTCGGACGCGGCTCCCGGTTCTGGTTCGAATTGCCCCTTGCCCCTCCTGCGTAGCCCGGTTTTCTGGCAATACCGATCGCTTGTTCGTATTTTCAGGTATACGGCGCTAAAGAGAACAGGTTACAGAACGGATTAGCGCATGGGCTATCGCGCGCTCCGGTGGCGAATATGAAGAATCAATCCCTGAAAAAAACATCATCGGATCGCAACGCGCTGCTCCGCGCCGGGGCTAACCAGGGCAATGGACATGCTTCCGAAGCGGCCATGTCCGGCATAACCTATGCCGAGGACTTGCACCCGGACGCGCTCGCCGCCAGCGATTTCGACGGGCAAGCGCTCCGCGACGCGTACCGGACGATGCTGCTGGCCAGGCGGCTCGACGAAAAAATGCTGACCTTGCTCAAGCAGGGCAAGGGATTTTTTCACACGGGATGCGCCGGACACGAAGCCGCGCAGGCGGCCGTCGGCATGTACGCGCGGCCGGGCCACGACTGGTTCTGCATGTACTACCGGGACCTGTGCCTCTCCCTTTCGCTGGGCATGACGACGCGAGACACGCTGCTTGCCCATCTCGCCAAAGCCGACGATCCGAGTTCCGGCGGACGGCAAATGTCCCAGCACTACGGCATGCGGGAACGCAATATTTTCGCGGGATCGTCTTCCGTGGGGTCGCAGTTCCTGCCTGCGCTGGGCATCGCCATGGCCGTGCAGCGGCGGGGCGAAGATGCGTTCGTGTACGTATCCGCCGGGGAAGGCGCCACATCCCAGGGCACGTTTCACGAAGCGCTGAACTGGGCCACGCGCATCAAGGCTCCCCTCCTCTTCTTTATCGAGGACAACAAATTCGCTATTTCGGTGCCCGTAGAGGACCAGATCGCCGGGGGCACCCCGTACAAACTGGCGGCGGGATACGAAGGGCTCAAGCGCATCCGGGTGGACGGCACGAATTTCTTCGAGACGGCGGCGGCGGCCAGGCAAGCTATCGAATACATTCGGGCGGGCGAAGGGCCCGTATGCCTCGTGGCGGACGTGGTGCGCCTGTTCCCGCATTCCTCCTCGGATAACCACGCCAAATACCGCTCTTCCGAAGAATTGTCGGAAGCCCAGGAAGTCGATCCGCTCCTGTTAATGGAGATGACGCTATTCGAAGAAGGGGTCATGGACGCGCATTCGGTGGAGCAAACGGAGCAGGAAATTCGCAAGGAAATCGAGGAAGCTGCGGCGTGGGCGCTGGAGCAACCCGACCCGACGCCGGAAAGCGCGACCCGCCATGTCTGGTTCGAAGGCGACCTGGGCCTTGCGTACGAAGCGTCGGAGCCGGCCGGCGAACCCGTGGTGATGGTGGATGCCGTGAACAAGGCGCTGAAAGAAGAGATGGCGCGCAACGAACAGGTCATCGTCTACGGCGAAGACGTCGCCGGCGAGAAAGGCGGCGTCTTCAAGGCCACGCGGGACCTGACGGATTTGTTCGGGGAGGATCGCTGCTTCAACTCGCCGCTGGCGGAAGCCTCTGTGGTGGGCACCGCCGTAGGATTGGCCGCCGCCGGCTACAAGCCCGTGGTGGAAATACAGTTCGCCGATTATATCTGGCCCGCGATGCAGCACCTGCGCAACCAGGTGGCCCCGCTGCGCTACCGCTCCAACGACAAATGGAGCTGCCCCATGGTGATTCGCGTGCCATGCGGAGGGTACATCCACGGGGGCCTGTGCCATTCCCAAAACATCGAGGCGATGTTTGCGCACTGCCCGGGCCTCAAGGTGGCCATGCCCTCCATTGCCTCCGACGCCAAAAGCCTGTTGAAAACGGCCATCCGCAGCGAGGACCCTGTGCTGTTTCTCGAACACAAGGCGCTGTACCGCCTTGCCGCCGCGCGGACGCCCGTAGCGGACCAGGACGGCTACCTGCCTTTCGGCAAGGCCCGCATCGCGCGCGCAGGAAGCGACCTGACCATCGTTACCTGGGGCATGATCGTCCACAAGGCCGCGCACGTGGCAAACCGGCTGGAGCGCGAGGACGGCGTCTCTACGGAAATCATCGATATCCGCACGATGCTGCCGCTGGATATGGAAACGATCCTTGCTTCGGTGCGCAAAACGAACCGCGTCCTCGTCGCCTACGAGGACCATGAATTCATGGGTTTCGGGGCGGAAATCGCGGCGGGGATTGCGGACGCCGCCTTTGCGTCGCTGGATGCGCCCGTGCGGCGCGTGGCGGGCGCCTTCACCTACATTCCGTTTGCAGGCCCGCTGGAAAAAGCCGTCCTCCCCCAGGACGAGGACATCTACGCCGCCGCCATGGGCTTGCTGGGGTATTAGGGGGATTGTTGCAAGGACAAAGGGGGCTTGGCATTGACTAATAAAGGTCGAACTTTATGCCTACCCTTAATTCAGGAAAAACATAGGGATCCTGAAATCCAAACCATGTTAGATCCGGTTCTAAAAAAAGAATCAGTTTATTCGGGTTATGCCAGTCAAACGTATACACTTCGAACGTCAGACCAAATGAAATGACGGCGGACGAATCAATACCTCCATACCCTATGTAAGGGCTCCATCTACGATTGTAAAAATTATAAAATATGGAATAAAAAAGTTCAAAATCGGTAATTATCTGAAATGATTTATAGCGTATGCTCATTCCAAATGGAACAGGAATACCATGCGCGTATTTCAGGGCGGAAAAATAGGTTCCTATTTCTATGTATTTTTGATTTTCGATAATATTTTCCTGACTTGAAGAAGCGTACGTATCTTCTTGCGCCTGGGCTGTATCAATGGAGCAAGGTGTAATTATAAATGCCAACAGCAGTATGCCGTAGCATATCTTGAAGAAGCGTGCGATCAGGAAGTCATACATGGCAGGGCGGGCGGTTGTGAAAGGGAGGATACAGGCAATAGGCATGCCTAAAACGGAAAATGAATTCCCCAGAATTTTATATCGCCTCCGGTACAAATGAAATCTTTGTATTTACAAGGCGTGAAATATACTTCTATTTCATGAGACCATATGAGGCCCAATAGATTATACTCTACGCCAAGCCCGGAAGAAATGCCCAACCAGATTGATTTTCCGTTCGGGCGATCGGTTTTAAGCTCGACGCTCATTTCCGTTCCTTCGACGCATTGAGGAGACAAAGCAGCGCTTTGTATAGAATATTCGCCACAAAAATATCTTGTAAAATTAAATTTTTTGTTCCAGTGCCAAAAAACAGGTCCCCCATATACATACATATTTTTCCCATAATGATTATAACGCACAGTAAATCTAAGTATATTTTCGTTTTGATCGTCTGCCCAAGCAATATTTGTTTCATAAGCATCATATCGCACATTAAAAAATAAAATGGGATAGGGCATATTATCATCTTCTGGTGAAAAAATCTCATCTTGTGACAAAAATGTATTACCAATACCATCATTCACAAATCGTGAAGAAAAATTAAAGCCGAATCGGTTTTTGATAACAGGTTCTTGCTCAATTTTATTCATCGTATCCTGAGCGGTAGCCGAATCCGTAAACAACATAACATCAACAATTCCAATCAGGCAATAAAGCAAAGTCCAACCGGAGAACACGGAAATATGTTTTCTGAAAAGCATGGTAATCTAAATTTACTTGAGAAAAAGCATACGGCCCGTGTCCTGGAGATCGCCCGACACCTCCAGCATACATAACAATTTATTCAAAAGCAAACCGTAAACCAAAAAAAACCTGACGTCAAAAACGCAAAATCTGGTCGCCGCCTGGCCCCTGCACAAACACACCTAATATTTTTAGGCGCGCATTTTGCGCCCCTTAAAAATTAAGGCGGGGCATAAATAGCCGATAGAAATTGCCCGCGGCCTGCCTGAAATCAGGGATTCGAACCCTCCAGCCTCAGATCGGGCGGCTACGCGGCGGCCAGCGCAGTCTCCAGATCGTGGATCAGGTCGGCTTCGTCCTCCACGCCTACCGAAAGCCGCATCAGCGAATCGGTGATTCCGACGTCTTCCCGCTCTTCCCGAGACAGAAACGCGTGCGTCATGGTGGCCGGGTGTTCGATAAGGCTTTCCACGCCGCCAAGGCTTTCCGCCAGCGAAACGATGCGCAGGTTCGTCATGGCGCGCACGGCGTCCTCCATGCGATCAGTCTTGAGCGAAAACGACACCATCCCCCCGAAATCCCGCATTTGCTTGCGGGCCGTCTCGTAGCCGGGATCGTCCGGCAGGCCCGGATAATACACAGGCCCCACTTTCGGATGCTCCCGCAGAAAGGCGGCGATAGCCCGGGCGTTCCGGCAATGCCGCTCCATGCGAAGATGCAGCGTCTTGGCGCTCCGCAGCGCCAGAAAACAATCCAGCGGAGCGGGGACGGCCCCCGAAGCTTTCACCTGAAACCGGAGGCTTTCGGCCCAGGCGTCGTCGTTGGTCAGCACGGCGCCGCCCACCACGTCGGAGTGACCGCCGAGGTACTTGGTCGTGGAGTGCAGCGACATGTCCGCGCCGAGCGCCAGCGGTTGCTGAAGAAACGGCGAGGCAAAGGTATTGTCCACGGCCACGGCGACCCCCGACGCATGGGCTATTTCGCATACGGCGGCGATATCCACGACCCGCAGCAGCGGATTCGTGGGCGTCTCGATCCAGAGCAGTTTCGTTTCCGGGCGCACGGCGGCTTCTACGGCCTTCAGGTCGGTCATGTCCACGAAACCGAACGTCAGGCCGTAGGGCTCGAACACTTCCCGAAAGAGACGAATGGTGCCGGCGTAAATGTCCGCCATCCCCAGCACGTGGTCGCCGGGGCACAAACGCTTCAGCATGGCGTCCAGGGCAGCCATGCCCGAAGCAAAGCAAATGCCGTGCGAAGCGCCTTCCATCGCGGCAAGGTTTTCTTCCAGCGCCGTGCGCGTCGGGTTCGATACGCGCGCATATTCGTATCCCCGGTGCGCCGCCGGGGCCTCCTGCACGAAGGTCGAGGTCTGGTACACGGGCGTCATGATCGCGCCCGTTACGGGGTCCGGCGTTTGTCCGGCATGCACGGCCAGCGTGCCAAAGCCCCCGGACGGTCGAATGTCTTTCGCCATAACGGTATTACTGCAAAAAGGTATTACAAAAGCAAGAACCCGAACCTGATGAAACTCAGGTTCGGGCTCCGTACGTTTCGGGAAAATGCGGATAGGTCAGTTGCCGTAGCCTGCACAGTCGGCCACCGCTTCCACCCTATCCATCTGGTTCGTTTGCACATACGCGGTGTAGAGCGCCTGGCAAATAGCCGTCGGGTCGTCGCCGTTCGCGTCAATGAGGCCCCGGGCCTGATTGAGCGGCGCAAGCGCCTCTTCGAACAAGCCGCGCCGCTCCTCGGCCAGCACATCCATTTCCGCCTCGCGCGAAGCGATTTCGTCGGCTTCCAGATCGGATCGTTCTTCGCGCAACGCATCGTCCATGGCGCTGATCCGGTCGTTCAGCGCGACCGCCTTGTTGATGTAGGCCGCCCCAAGGTTAAAATGCGCGTTCGCATAATCGGGACCGGCCTCTGCGGCGCGGCCCAGATAATGAATCGCCTCGTCGAATTGCTCCGCTTCGAGCAGCAGCGACCCGTAATTGTACAAGAGCGTCTCGTTATTCGGGTCTTGCTGCACCGCCGCCTCGTATTCCGCCATCGCCTGTTCGGCCTGGCCCGTCTGCACATACAGGTTCAGCAGCTGGGATTGAATATCGGCGTCCTCGGGGTACAATTCCGCCGCCAGGCCGAACACTTCCATCGCCTTTTCCTGGTTTTCGCGACGATTGTAGATATCCCCAAGGAAAAGGAGCGTGTTTTTCTGCGTATCGCCTTTCTCGATGGCCATTTCGAGCGGCGCGATCGCGTCGTCCTCCATGCCGCCGTTCAGGAAGGCGAACGCCTGGTTCACATAGGGGCCGGAGGAATCGGGCCGGATTTCCGCCGCCAGGCCGAAATACGCCGCCGCCACGGGGAATTCGTCGGAATTGTCCGAGCCGCGGTTGAACGCCTGGACGCCCTTGCGAAACACGTCGGCGTACGCCATGGTGAGCGCGTTGGAAACCGAATTGCCCAAGCCGGGATCGGCGGCCAGCGCCGCATCGTACGCCTCGAGCATTTCATGAATCACGCCCATGTACTCGTCCGCGTCGGGCACCTCCGCCGACTGCGCCTGAAGCACCTGGCCCTTCAATTCATAGGCTTCCGCATTGGCGGGATCGCGCGCAAGCGCTTCGGCGATGTTCTCGAGCGCCCGGTCGTAGTCCTTGTTGCGCAAGTCCAGTTTGGCGCCCTCTACGTTCGGGTCGCTGGAGCATCCGGGCGCCATCCACAGGAAAACGCCGAGAATGCAGGTAAGAAGGACAGCTGTGTGTGTTCTTTGCATGGCACCGTACAGTCGGTTCGAAACGCTGGTTTTGGGCAAGTACGACATGGAACGTGAAATGTACGATCTTTATTGACTTCATACAAACCTTTTTCCGCGAAATGCCCGATCCCAAACCCGTTCTTATAGATACCGATCCCGGCCTGGACGATCTGCTTGCCCTCGTACTAGCGCTCCGCTCGGACGCGCTGGACGTACGCGCCGTCAGCGTCGTGGCCGGTAATGTTTCCGTAGACGCCTGCGCGGCGAACGCCCTGCGCATACTCGAAGCGATGGATATCGACCCGCCGCCGGTGTTCAGGGGATGCGCCGAATCGCTTGCGCCGCCGGTGCGGCGAGCCGGGCATGTGCACGGGGCGGACGGCCTGGGCGGCGTGGCGCACGCCTGGCCGGTGCGGCGTTTGCGCGTCGAAGAAACCCATGCCGCCGACGCGATCCCGGCTTTGGCCCGGCGCCATGCGGGCGCGCTCACGCTTGTTGCGCTTGGACCGCTAACGAACGTGGCCGCGGCGCTGCAACGGGACCCGGAAGGCATGACGAACCTCCGGGAGATCGTCGTGATGGGCGGCTCCGGGGACGGGCGGGGCAACGTAACGCCGCGGGCCGAATTCAACTTTTACGCGGACCCGCAAGCGGCCCGCATCGTGATCCGGTCTGGCCTGCCCGTAACGCTGGTGGGGCTGAACGTTACGGAACAGGCGCTGCTCTCCCGCAAGCGATTCCATGGGCGGCTCGCCGCCATGCAGGAAGGGCCGCTGCGCCAGCTCCTCCTGGGCGCCACCGGCCCGTATTTCGATTTCGCCATGCAGCGGCGCGGGAAGGACGCTTGCCCGTTGCACGATCCGCTTGCCGTGGCCGCCGCGATACAGCCAGATATCGTCCAGACCCGGCCCATGGTTTGCGACGTGGCGGACGAGGCGGGCGCCACGCGCGGAACGATGACCGCGGAGGCGGCGGAGGACCCCCGGGACCGGGAACCGGACGCGGCCATAGCGCAGGTGGCCATGGGGGTGGCGGTGGAACCGTTTCTGGACCTGTTCCTGAATACGGTGTGCGGATAGATTGCGGGCGCAATGGGGCGCGGCCCGGCAAGCGCCCTTGCCGGCGAACCGGCGGCCCGCCGCGGGCCTCTGCGCCTCGCTAACTGAAATCCTGCCCCAGCAAGACGGCGAGAATGATCGCCAGCACGGCTGCCGGCGCCACGTAGCGAATGAAAAATCGCCACGCGCCGTAGCGGAACCATGCCGGCTGGTTGCCATCCATCAGTTCTTCCATCGTGGCCTTGCGCGTCATGAACCAGCCCGCCGCGATCGCAACGGCCAGGCCGCCCGTAGGCAACATCCAGTTCGAAACGAAGTGGTCCGCAATGCTGAACCAGCCCGTCTTGCCAAAAGCGACGATCGTGGAGAGGACGGGCGTGGAGCCGAAAGACAAGGCCGCGAAAATCGTGAATACGAAAATGGCGCCCCCCGAGGCCATCACGGCCTTCTGGCGCTTCATCTCGCGCTCGTCTATCAGGTAACTGGTAACCACTTCAAGGAGCGAAATGGTGGACGTCAGCACCGCCAGCGCCACCAGCACATAGAACAACGGCCCCAGCACGACCCCGAAGGGCATTTCCGTATAGAACAATTCGGGAAGCGAGATGAAAAGCATGCCCACCGTGGAGCGTCCCACCTCTTCGTTCAGCCCGGCCACCGAGAAAATGACCGAAAACATGATGATCGTGGCGACCAGCGCAATCAGCGTGTCGAACGCAACGATGGCGCCCGCCGATTTTACGATGGATTGCTTGCGCGAGATATAGGATCCATAGGTAATCATGGTCCCCATGCCCAGCGAGAGCGTGAAAAAGGAATGGCCCAGCGCTTCGAGCACGCCGCTCCATTCCAGTTCGGCGAAGCGGGGTTCGAAAATAAACTTCAGGGCCTCGCCCGAACCGCTCATGCCCAGCGCGCTCACGAGCAACAGGACAAGTATGACGAAAAGGACGGGCAAAAGAATCCTCGCCATCCGCTCGATGCCCTTCTGCACCCCGAAATACACCACGCCGATCGTGGCGACGCTGAACGCAAGCGAAAGCATGAGCTGAAGGCTTGCGTTGCCGACCTGTTCGCCGAAAAGGTCCCCGGCGGCAAGGTCCGCCGGAAAACCGCCAAAGGTCCAGCCGAAGGATTTCCAGAAATAAAAAAGCGACCAGCCGGCGATGACGGTGTAATAACTCAGCAAAATGAAGCCGCACAATACGCCCCACAGGCCCACCCACTTCCACGCCGGTCCCGCCATGTCCCTGAACGCCCCGACCACGCCCTTTTGACTCCGGCGGCCTATAAGCAACTCGGCCATCATAATGGGAAGGCCGACGGCGAGGATGCACGCAAGATACACGATGACAAAAGCGCCGCCATCGTTCTCCCAGGTGATAAAGGGAAATTTCCACAGGTTGCCCAGTCCAATGGCGCTGCCGGTAGCCGCCAGCACCAGGCCGAAATTGGAACTCCAGGCGTCGCGTTCTTGCATTTCCATGTGCGTTGGTCAGAGCTTGCGCGGAAAAGGGGGGAATACAAAGAGAATATGGATAAATAATACGCTATCGCTTCGCGCTTCGCAAGCGCGCGGCGCAAAACAAAAGCGCGGCGGCCCTGCCCGAAGCCATGCGAACGCGGCCCGAGGCGGACAGGGGACGCGCCGGGGACGCGAAAAGAATCTATTCCTCGCCGAATTCCCGGACGCGGAGGTTCCGGAACCATACGTCGTCCCCATGATCCTGGAGTACGATATGTCCGACGCGCCGGTCGGCGAATCCCTCGATATCGGCGTACTTGCTGGCGGCCAGAAGCGAATCGAAGCGCGGGCTGTCCAGGTCGTATTCGACCACAAGGGCGCCGTTCAGCCAATGCTCCCCATGCATTTCCCGGAACACGATGCGGCTCTCGTTCCATTCTCCCACGGGGTTGAGCGCCTTGGCGTCCCCCGCCGGAATCATGTCGTACAACGCCCCGGCCCGATGGGACGGCAATTCCGCGTCGGGATGCCGCTCGTCGTCCAGCACCTGATATTCGAACCCAAGCGCGGCGTACCGCGGCACATGCGACGTGGACAATTCCTCGGAGACGTTATACTTGACCCCGCTGTTCGCCCCTTCGGCTACTTTCCATTCGAAAGCGAACGCGAAATCCCCGAACGTTTCCGTGGTCATCAAGTCGCCGCCCACAAGCGGCTGCCCGTCCGCAGCAACCGGAACGTGCCCGGAAGCCACCTTCCGGATGGTCCCCTCCTCGACTTGCCAATGGCCTTCGGGGACCGCCTCCTGGCCAAGGCCAATCCATCCGTCGAAGGTTTCTCCGTCGAAAAGCGGGCGCCAATCGTCCGGGGGCAGGTCGGCGGAAACGTCTGCGTCCGCCTGCGCCGTGTGAACCGGGGATTCGGCTTCCGCGCCAGAGCACGCGGCAAGGACAAGGGCAAGCGTCAGGATCAGCGTCGTCGCCAGCATGGGAAGACGTTGCGGCGCAGCGAGTCTGGAGGCGGCGGCAAGGATCGAAAAGGCGCGGGGCATAACGGTAATGAGCGAATGGGTACGGAACGGGTTTGCGGCGCGGCGGCCTGCGGAATGTGAAATCTACTTTTTCCGGGGAGGATGTGCAAGGGGGGAGCTTTCTCGCGCCGCTACGTTTCGGGCGGGCGAGGATTGAGCAATGAGGAAATGCTGTCAAGCTTCTCGCATATCTCCGGGTGGATTTCGTCTTGTTTCATAGCGGAAGCCAAGAGATATAACTCCTTTTTCGGGGTGCTCCTGCCCAGTTTTTCGAATAAAGGCGCAAGAAATTCATCGCTTGCCTTAATACGCACGAGCGAAACGTGATCCCCAAAGAGGTCAGTCCCTGGCGGTACATGACGCCAGAATTCGTCATCGACCCGGGAGTGCATCAACGGAAAATCAGCGAATCGAAATCGTTTGATAGCCTCTGGATGCAAAAGGTAATTCTCAATTTCGTAGCGACGCCAACGCAGAATAAGCAAGCCCGCTTTTTGCATCTCCATGTCCGGCTCGTCGCGATTGTCTCCATCAAGCAAGCAAAGCGCGCGCAAATCAGGACAAACCGCCCGCATGGCAAAGAAATGCGCCTTGGCTTCGTTGAGTTTCCTGCCGCCAAGCACATGGACCCAAGGGCGTCCGAAGAAGCGTTGGGCCGGGTGATCAAGTATGCGCGCCCACTCGCGCAGAATGCGCTCGTCGGCCTCGCTTTCCACATAAAGTGCGGCCCCAATTTCCTGGCCTAATAGCAGGTCCGTGGTGGTAATGCGCTTGAGCGCTTCGCGGAGTCGGTCGCGCTCGGTTTTGTCGGCAAGGGGCCGAGGCGCCCGACCAAAGAAACCAAGTACCCGTTCCGGCTCCGTTGAATCGAGAATAACTTCGGAGTGCGTTGCAAGAATGACTTGTCCTCTGCGCTCGTGGGCGACTTTCCGAACGAGATCGTACACTTGCCGTTGTAAAATAATGTGCTGGTGGGCGTCTGGCTCGTCGAGCAACATTACCGTGGCGGGACGGGCGTACAAGAAGGCGAGCAGCAGAATCACTTGCAGCGTCCCGCTGCCGGCGTTTGAAAGATCCAGGGGCCGGGTGTGTCCCGGTTCCCGATATTCGCATACGATGTAAGGTTGGGCCGGCGAATAATTCGGCTTTATCAGTTCGATGCGAAAGAGATCGTTGACATGTCCCGCAAGCGCTGGCCAGTTTTTCTCGTCGTTGCTTGCGGCGACTTCCAGGAGAAGATTCCGCAGGATATCGCCCGGTCGTCCCTGGCCGATGAGCATATCTTGCATGCCCCGATCCCGGCGAGGCTCGTCGCGATCAATACCCGATAGAGGAGGTACATGCACAATGGAAAGATCACGGGCTCCCTTTGGAGGAAAGGCGCGTATCTCTTCGCGGCCAAGACTTTTTGCATTTTGGGGCCGGGCGTGAATCAACTCGGGGTTGCTATACTGGAGCTCGAGTCCGCATGTCCACGACGTATCGTTCGTTTTCCCTTCCACGACGATTTCGATCAACCGCCGCGCTCCGGACATGCCGGCGGGACCCGTTACTTTCCGGTCTTCCCACAGGAGATTCATTTCGCGGAGCGGAACCGCGGTGATATCGGCGCACGGAATAGCCACGCCCGAACGCTCGACGGCCCTTCCGCCCGCCCGTTGGGCAACCCAGCGGTCAAGCACAAACTTCCAAAGCGATATGGCCTGGAGCAGCGTTGATTTGCCCGCATTATTCGGCCCGGCAAGCACAACGGATTCCGCAAGGTCGAATTCCTGTTCGCGGAAACGCTTGAAGTTCCGAATCGTCAGTTTCTTGAGCATTACGATGTCCTGTTTGGCGCCGCCAGCAGCATGGCGTCGAGCAGGCGTTTTGCGTTGCACCCTTTAGGATAGAACGCGGAGAGCATGTTTGCAAGTCGGAGAAAATCAGCCCCACCCCTCAAAACCCGAAAACCTCCGGGAGCCACAAGCTGAGGCCCGGCACGTAGGTAACGATCATAAGCGCAAGAATCATGGCGACGTAAAGCGGCATAAGCGGCCGGATCGCCCGCGTAATGGGCACCCCCGCCACGCTGCACCCTACGAACAGCACGGTCCCTACGGGCGGCGTGCATATGCCTACGCAGAGATTCAGGACGATCACGACGCCGAAATGCACAGGATCCATCCCGAGCGCCGTAACGATGGGCAGGAAAATGGGCGTGAAAATAAGCACGGCGGGCGTAATGTCCATGAAGGTCCCCACGCACAGCAGCACAAGATTGATGATCAGCAGAATGACGATGGGACTGTCGCTGAGCGCAACGAGCGTCGAAGCCACATTCTGGGGAATATTCTCGTAGGACATGGCCCAGGAAAGCCCCATGGACGTGCCGACCAGCAGCATCACGACGGCGGTCGTGGAGGCGGACTGAAGCAAGATGGACGGCAAATCCTTCAGGGAAATTTCGCGGTACGACAGGGCCAGCGCCAGGGCGTAGACCACCGCCACCGCGCTTGCTTCGGTAGCCGTAAAAACGCCCGCCACAATGCCCCCGATCACCACGAACAGCAGAAAAAGGCTTGGAAGCGCGTCCAGGAATTTCCGCGCGGCGACGCGGGCGCGCACGCGATCCGAACGAGCGTATTTTCTGCGCCAGGCAATGAAGCCCGCCACCGCCATCAGGGCAAGACCCGTCAGAATGCCGGGCAGATAGCCCGCCAGAAAGAGCGCGGCGATGGACGCCCCGCCGCTCGCCAGCGAATACACGATGAGAATGTTGCTGGGCGGAATGACCAGGCCGGTGGTGGCCGCCGCAATGTTCACCGCGGCGCCGTACCCCTTGTCGTACCCGTCTTTTTCCATGCGCGGCGCCATGACGCCCCCCACGGCGGACGCCGCCGCCACCGCCGAGCCGGAAATCGCCCCGAAAAACATGGCGGCGACAATATTCACATGGGCCAGCGCGCCGGGCAACATGCCCACCAGGCTTTTGGCGAAATCGATCAGGCGACGCGCAATGCCGCCCCGGTTCATGATCTGGCCCGCAAGAATAAAGAAGGGGATGGCCAGCAGCGCAAAACTGTCCAGCCCGGTGGCCATGCGCTGGGCGGCGGTCGTCAGGGCCGGACCGGGCGGAATGCTCAGCAGCAACGTGCACGCCGTCGCGATCCCGATACTGAACGCCACGGGCACGCCGACGAGGAGCAACGCCAGAAAAACGACCGCCAGTATGAATACGCCTGCCAGTTCCATGTCTCAATCGATGGCGTATCGGTCGGGGGGACGTTTCGCGTCGGAATCGTCTTCGGAGGCCGTCCGGTTGCGCAAGCGATCCATGATCGACATCGCAGAATACAACGCAATCACCGCGCCGCTCAGCGGAATCGCCAGATACACATAGCCCAGGCGGACGCCCAGCGCGGCGGACGTTTGGTCCATGAGCAACGTCAAACTCATCAACCGAATCCCGCCGACCACCATGGCGAACACGGCGAAGAGCAGCGTCAGGCCGTCGATCGCGAGCGCAAGGATGCGGCGCCTGCGCCCGGACAACGCGGACGGCAGCAGGTCGATGGCAAGGTGCAGGCGCTTGCCCGCGGCGTATCCGGCGCCGATCAGCCCGATCCAGATAAGCAGGTAGCGCGCCAGTTCTTCCGTCCATGCGCTGGGGTCGTTGAGCGCCCAGCGCGTAAAAACCTGCCATAGCACATTGACAAGCGCCAATGACATCAGCCCCACCAGAAACCACGCCAGGCCTTTATCCATGGCGCGACGCAACGCATCCATTATTTCACCTCCCGAATGCGGTCGACGAGCGACCGGATGACCGGATCCTCCCGATACGTCTCGTACATGGAGGCGACCCCCTCCGCAAAGGGCGCGATATCGGGTTCGATGATTTCCACGCCCGCCTCGCGCACCGCCGCCAGCGAGGCGTTCACAGATTCGGCCCACAGCGCGCGCTGACGCGACGCGGATTCCAGGGCCGCCTCCCGGAGCCACCCGCGTTGCCGCTCCGTCAAACTGTTCCAGAGCGTCATGCTGACCAGCACCACGTCGGGCACCGCCGTGTGCGCATCCAGCGTGTAATATTTGCACACTTCGTAATGCCCGGAAAGATAGAACGACGGCGGATTATTCTCCGCGCCGTCCACCACCCCCTGCTGAAGCGCCGTGTACAACTCGCCCCAGGCTATCGGCGTGGGAGAACCGCCCAGCGCCTGCACCATGCGCATGGCCACCGGACTTTCCTGCACCCGGATTTTCAGCCCTTGCAGATCGGCGGGCGCATGCACCGGGCGCGTTTTCGTGTAAAAACTGCGCGTACCGGCGTCGTAATACGTCAAGCCGCGCAAACCGAACTCCTGCCCGCTGGCCAGAATATCCCGGCCCACCGCGCTATTCCAGAAAACCTCGAAACGGTGTCGTTCGTCCCGAAAGAGATACGGCAGCCCCAGCACCTGGTATTCCGGAACGAATCCTTCCAGCGCCGCGGACGACACCTTGGTCATGCCAACGCTCCCGATTTGCAAAAGCTCCAGCAATTCGCGCTCGGTGCCGAGTTGCTGGCTGGGATAAATGTCCACCCGCATCGCGCCGCCGGACTTCTCGGCAAGCCGTTCGCCAAGGTACTCCATGGCCTGATGGACAGAATGCGACGCATCCAGGCCGTGCCCCATTTTGATGACGACGACGTCAGATCGAGAACCGCACGCCGACAGGCATAGCGCCGCAATCAACCACCAGGGTTTCGCAAATCGCACGAATTCGAATCGTAAACGAGTGATGCAGTATCTTTTTGGAGTCGTACCGCCCGAGACGCCTTAAAGACGCCTTGCAAGCAGTTTCGGGAAATTACGGCATACGCGAGACATAAACAGACGCTCCTTCAACTTTTGCACCCCGGCTCATGTCCCGAAATTTCCTCTCCGCCACCCTGTTGCTTGCCACAGCTATGAGCATCGCGGCCTGCGGCGAAGCGCCCGCGCCCGCCGCCCCGCCCAACTTCGTCCTTCTCGTGGCCGACGATATGGGATGGGAAGACGCCTCGCCCTATGGCCATCCTTCCATCCAGACGCCGAATCTCCAGCGACTGGCCAACCAGGGCATGCGCTTCGACCATGCCTTCGTCGCCACCAGTTCGTGCAGCCCCAGCCGGGCTTCCATCCTGACCGGGAAATACCCGCACCAGACCGGCGCCGAACAACTGCACTGGCCCTTGCCTGAGGACCAGACCACGTTCGCAGACCTGCTCCGGGAGGCTGGATACTGGACCGCCTCGGCAGGCAAATGGCATCTGGGCGACGCCGCCGTAGCGCGATTCGATCTGGTTATCCAGGGGGGCGGCGAGCGCACCACGGACGCAGCGAACGAAAACGAACGGATGCCGGGCGGCGGATACGCCAGCGGCGCCGGGGCATGGGTAAACGCCCTGAAGCAGCGGCCCGAAGGCCAGCCCTTCCTTGCATGGCTTTCCTCGTTCGATCCCCATCGCCCCTACGAGGAGGGCATTCTCGACACCCCGCATACCCTTGAGGATGTGGTCGTTCCCGCCTATCTGCCCGACACGCCGGAAGTACGAAAAGACCTGGCGTTGTACTATGACGAAATTGCCCGGCTGGACCACTATGTCGGCAGCGTACTGGACGAACTGGACCGACAGCAGATCGCGGAAAACACGTTCGTACTGTTCATAAGCGACAACGGAGCGCCGTTTCCCCGCGCCAAGACCACGGTGTACGACAGCGGCGTTCGCACCCCGTGGATCGTGCGTTTTCCGGCAAGGGTGGAGGCAGGCTCCGCGACGGCCAGCCTCGTAAGCGCCGTGGACCTTGCCCCCACGCTGCTGGACCTTGCCGGCCTGGAAAGTCCCTCTTCGTTCGAGGGGCAAAGTATCGCGCCCATACTCGACGATCCGTCCGCCGTCGTGCGCGATCACATCTTTGCCGAAAAAAACTGGCACGACTTCGACGACCGCGTACGCGCAGTACGCGACAGCCGTTACAAGTATATCCGGAATTTTTACGCGGACATTCCCAATGGGCCGCCGGCGGACGCCATCCGGGGGGACACGTTCCAGAAAATGCGGGCGCTCCGGGACGAAGGCGCCCTGACCCCGCAGCAACACATCGTATTCGACGTCCCGCGGCCGGAAGAAGAGTTGTATCTGGTCGCAGACGACCCGCAGGAACTGTATGACGTGTCGCAGGACCCCGCGCACGCCGAAGCCCTTGAACGCCTGCGCGGCGCGCTGGACACTTGGATGGAAACAACGGGCGACACAAGTCCGGCGGAACGCACGCTGGACGAATACGACCGCGAAACCGGCGACGCCCTTCCGAATCGGACCTTCGGGCGCATGCCGCCCGACAGGTAAACTACTCGTTGAAGGTAGGAAACAGCGCCATGAGCTCTTCCTCGCTGGGACGGCGTCCGTACTCAGAAATCTCGAACGCTTCGGCGTAGACGATCGCACGCCCTTTCTCCTCGCCGTACAATTCGATGAGCCGGTCGCGGTATTTGTCGGCCACGGCGGCGCTACGGGTTTTCATATAGTCCAAAATAAATTCAGCGCGCTCCTCCGGATCCTCCGGAACGTTCGGGAGATACCGCCCCTGCCAGGAATCGGCGTCGGCGAACTGGGAAGGCATGGCGCGGATGCAATCCCACTTCGCCTCCGCCGCCTCGTCGATGCCTACCACGAGGTCCGGCTGGAACGGATAGGGCTTCTGGAAGCCATCGTACAGATACAGGAAAATGGGGTTGCGGTCCACGCCAGGCGTCAGCGCCTCGAAAAACGGCGCAACCACGGTTACTGCGGCGTCCTCCACGAGTTCGCCCGTATAGCGATGGTCCGGATGATAATCGTACCGCCGGTGCGCCATCACAATATCCGCGTCCCATTCGCGAATGGATCGCACAACCTTCCTCCGGTTCTCCAGCGTGGGCATGAGCTCCCCGTCGTGGATATCGTAGACTTCTGTCGTAATACCGAAAATATCCGCGCAGGCGGCGACCTCAGCTTCGCGACGCTGCGCAAGCGGGCCGCCTGATTGTTCGAAATGGCCGATGTCGCCGTTGGTCGTGGACACAAACTTCACGGCAACGCCCTGCTGCGACCAGAGCGACGCCACGCCTCCCGCCTTCAACTCCGCATCGTCGGGATGCGCGCCGAAGACGATGACGCGCAAGGGATCGTCGGATTGCGCCCGGGCCGCGCCCGCAGCAAACAACAGCATGAACAAACAAACAAGAACGTAACGCATGGACACAGGAGGTTAGAGACAGGGGCAGGCCGATGCAGGCCAGAGTGATTCGTTCCGCGCAAACGCAGCCGATGGGCAAGCGCCTTGGGCCGGACTATAATTCCCAGCCTTCCTGGTACGTCCGTCGCACCGGAACGTCGGCATTCGCGAACTTCATGTTCTCCGAATCCCACAGCAGGCGCGTCGCCGGATTTTGCACGGCGGCAATGCCCAGCGCCGTCGTTTCCGCAAGGCTGGCGGCTTCGGCGAACGACCCGCGCGACGGCGTTTTCGCGCGCACTGCCTCGACCCACTCGTCGTCCTGATCCATATTCGGGACGTCCTCGTCCTCCATGGACGCCATCCGGCTTTCCGGAAGCAAGCGCGGATTTTCTCCCCGAAAACCGCAAAGAATTTTGCCCTCCGCGCCAACGAACAACATGCCCTCGCCCGGCAGTTGCGCGCCGTCCGCCAACACTTCCTCCGGGGTTTGCGGCTTCATGGACCCGCTATACCAGTACACGCGCACCTCGGAGCGGTCCGCCGTGGCGGGATGCCGGAAAGCAATCTGGCTGGCGCTCGGAAAAGCGACCGGCGAAAAATGGCGCGTCCTGCACACCAGTTCGTCGTTCAGAATAACGCTCTTGCTGGTGTACGCCTCCACCATATCCGGCGCCCCGAGTTTCAGGAAACGATGCGGCTGCCACAAGCTGTAATTGCCCATGTCGCCCAGGCATCCCGCTCCGTAGTTGTACCATCCCCGGTACAGCGTATGCGTCAGGAGCGGGTGATACGCCTGGCGGCGGACGGGACCCTGCCAAAGATCCCAGTTAAATCCGTCGGGAAGGGCGGCTTCGTCCTCGGGATACCCGGCCCATGCCTGGGGCCATACGGGCCGGTTCGTCCAGTTGTGCACTTCGCGAATCTCCCCTATGGCGCCCGTCTCCAGCCAGGACTTCAGACGACCGTGCGTCTCGGGCGCGCTGTAGGCCAGCAGGTGCGTCACCATGCCGGTTTCCTTCTCCGTCTCCAGTACGCGGCGCACCTCGTGCGGCGACAGCCCCACCGGCTTGTGCATAATGACCGCCTTGCCCGCCTTCATCGCGGCAATGGAAATATGCGCATGGAGATGGTCCGGCACGATAACGACCACGGCGTCCGCATCGTCTTCGGCGGCAAGCATTTCCCGGTAATCCTCGTACGTTCGAACCCCGTCGGAACCGCCCGTCCTGGCGTAGTACGCATCGATCACGCGCTTCGCGTAGTCGCGTCCGCCCCGGGTGCCCGTATCGCCCTCGCCCCATGAGTCGTCCTCCAGCAACCGACGAATGCTTCGCCGCGTGCCGAATCGGCCCCAATCCACATAATCCTGCGTATCCCGGTTGGGGTCGGTCACGCTCGTAATCCGAACGTCGCTGCGACGCATGGTCCCGCCATTCAACTGGCGAAGCGCCTGGGTGCCTGCGCCGATCTGCGCAATGTTGACCTGATCGCTGGGAGCCACGAAACCGGGGCCGCCCAGCACATGCCGGGGCACTACGGAGAGCGCCGAAGCCGCCGCCATGCCTCCGATGAATTTTCTGCGTGAGATACCGTTTTTGGGTGCGTTCATGTAGCCTGTTTCGTCTGTATTTGCCAAGGCGCCGTTACAAGGGCGCCGCGATCAGGGTCTGCGGCGGTAAACCGGTTGCGCCGCGCAAGCGGTACGAACAGGCGCCGCAGCCATGAATTCCTTTTGAATGTACAAATTTTTTGGATAGTGTCAAGGATACGCTGATTAAGTCCACGAAGATCAGAGGCTTGCAGGGAGGGGGGCTGGCAAGGAATGACGAAGCAGGCAGTGTGGCGGCCCTGCATAATGAGAAATGACACAGCCAGCGTGGCCTTCGCAGCCTCCCGAAGAGCGCGTCATGGCCACAACGATGTTTCCGTCGTATATTTTATGGATCCCCCTGATCAAAACCGCCCTCGCTAAACGCGCCGCAGTCGCCCGTACGATTACGTCATGATTCCCTCCTTGAAATCAGCGAAAAACAGTGTGGATTCGGGGCGCCCTGCCCGGCTCGCGGGCGCGGCGTGGCTTCTGGCGATGGGCTGGCTGGCCTCGGGATGCTCGTCCGCGGACCCGACGCCCGCCGCAGGCTGCGTCGAGGAAGGCCGTACGCTGAACCTTGCCTTCTACGCTTTCTTCGCCCCCGTTAGCGCCAGCGCCGACGAGGACCCGGCGGCTCCCGGCTTTAGCGAACACGTCGGCTACGAGGCCGACCTGATCGACGCGCTCGAAGCCATGGACGAAACCAACCTGTCGTTCGACCGCCATCCCGTCGCCGAATGGGACGGCATCTGGCTGAAACCCGCTGCCATGGAATACGATATGGCGGGCGGCGGCATCACGATCCTCGACTCGCGCAAACAGGACGAGAACGGCAACCAGGTCGTCGAATTCACCAGCGCACACATTACGTTCCGGCAATCCCTGCTCGTGCGGACGGAAGACGCCGAACGCATCGCTTCCTACGAAGACCTGACCGAAGACGTCCGGGTCGGCGCGCTCCCGGCGACGACGGGCGAAGTCCGGCTGTTGCAAATCGTCGGCCTGGCGAACGCCGACGGCGTACTGGCCGAAGGGACGAGAATCGAAACGCCCGACGGGGTCGTCGTCGCCGACGGAACGGCGGACTACACCATCTCGGCCGGCTTTGTCTCGCCCGCGCTGCGGATGCGAAGCCATCTCTACCCGCCCGCGCCCTCCATGCCGCAAGTCGTCTATCTGGGACAATTGACCGGAGAAGCCGAACTCCTTCAAGCGCTGCGCGACGGCGATATCGACGCGATGGCCCGCGGCGAAATCGGCAACCGCGACGCCAGCAGCGTTTCGGATGGCGCCTTCGCGGTTACGGCGCTGGACGACGCCATCGAACTGGGCGGATTCACGCTGAGCGCAGACGACGACGCGCTGCGCGCATGCGTCAACGAACGCATCGACTGGCTGACCGACGACATGAACATCGGCTACGCCCGGTGGCGGGAAGCCCCCTCCGTATTCATGCAACGCGCCCGGCTCTGGAACGAATGACGCGGCGGCGTCAGTCCAGCAGCGCCTGATAGACCAGCGCGCGCAGGCGCTGATGGTCGTCCAGGCCCTGGGCCGGAATCACCTGCGTCATGTACGAAACCACCAGTTCTTCCGCTGGATCGACCCAGTACGTGGAATGGTAGGCGCCTCCCCAGGTGTACGCCCCCTCGGAATCCGGCAAGCCGTTCCAGCCTGTTTCTTCCGTTACGCCGAATCCAAGGCCAAAACCGCGGCCCCCGCCCCATCCGTCGTCCCAGGCGTCGCGGACATGATCGACCGTCATTAATTCCACCGTCTTGGGAGACAGGATGCGGGCGCCGTCCAGCGCGCCCCCTCGCCGCATCGCTTCCAGGAATCGGGCGTAATCTCCCGGCGTGGAAACAAGGCCCGCGCCGCCGGAAAAACTGGTTCGGGGACCTTCGACGTACAGGCCCTGTCCGACCATGTGGCCCGGATCGGGCGCGCGCTCCAGCCCGTTATCTTCCGTCGCGGAGTAGACTACGGCGAGCCGGTCCGCTTTTTCCAGAGGCACGTAGAAATGCGTATCTACCATGCCGAGCGGCTCGAAAATTTCGACCCGCAGGAATTCGTCCAGCGGCATGCCGGAGGCCACTTCGATCACCGCGCCCAGAATATCCGTAGCGTAACCATATACGAAGCGCTCGCCCGGCTGCGCGTCCATGGGCAAACGGCCCATGCGCCGGACGGTTTCGAGAATCGGCTCCTCCCGATCTGCAAAATACCACCCCTGAATGCCCGCCTCTACCCAGCGGTCGGCGGCAGTTCCCCAGCCGTATCCGATGCCTGCGGTATGCGTAAGCAAATCGCGCACCGTAATCTTGCGGTCGGCAGGCGCCGTATCGTACCCTCCCTCCTCGTTTTCCACGGCCACCGTGGTGCTATCGAATTCGGGGATAAAATCGCTCAGGTTCTGGTCGATCAGCAAATGCCCTTGTTCCTGCAAGATCATAACGCCCGCCGAAACGACCGCCTTCGTCTGCGAAGCAATCCGAAACAGGTCCGTAACCCGAAGCGGCGTTTCGGCTTCGCGGTCCCGGTACCCAAACGCCCGGGCGTAGACGATATGCCCGCGCCGACCGATCACGAGCGCCGCCCCCGGCAACTGCCCTTCCGCGACATATTTTTCCAGGGCGGCGTCAAGGCGGCCAAGCCGTTCCGAAGAAACGCCGACCTCCTCCGGGGGCGCCGGCGCAAAAGGCTGGGCAACGCTCCGGGGCGCAGCGATGCCGCAGGCCAACCACGCCGCAAGCAAAAGCAGCGCGGCGCCAAGGCGGGACATGGATTCCCTGCGCATCGTTGCGGCGGTGCGACCGCGGTGCATGGGACGGGCGGAGACGGTTTTTGCAAGAGCGTACGGGTTCATGGCATGGGGTATTTTTTATGTAACCTTATTTTTTTAAGTCGAAAATTTCAGACTTAAAAAAATAAGGTTGGGCTTGAATGCAGGCGCCGGAGCCGGGGTCTGCGCGCCGCGGAAAGTTCCGAAGCGCGCAGACCGTCCAGCGCGAACGCAATGGTCGTTAATCGGGCGAGGCGGGTCCGGCCAGCGGGCGGCTGTACCCCTGTTCGCGGTACCGATCCAGCAAGGCGGACAACCGCTCGACCACCTCCGGATGCATGGCGTACAGATTGTTCGTCTCGCCCGGATCGTCTCCAAGGTGGTATAACTGTCCTGACGGCTCTCCGGGACCCGGCTCCACGAATACGGGATGCGTGAAGCCGCCCGACCCCAGCCCTTCGATCAGTTTCCAGGGACCTTGCCGAATGGCGAAAACGCCATTGATGGAGTGATGTACGGTCGCCTCGCGGATGGGCCCGTCCAGAAATTCGCCGCGCAGCGCGGGGGTCAGGTCGTAGCTGTCTTCGCCTGCGTCGTCGGGCAGCGCTTGCCCTGCAATGGCGGCGAACGTAGCCATCAGATCGACGAGCGAAATCAGTTCGTCGCTTGTGGAACCGGCGGGCGCCTTGCCCGGCCAGCGAACCACGAAGGGCACGCGATGCCCGCCTTCGTGAATGTCCGCCTTCATCCCGCGCCAGTCTGCATTCGCCCGGTGATCGAACGCCTCCATGTCTTCAGGCTCCCAGTAGGCGCCGTTATCGCTGGTGAACACGACCAGCGTATGCTCCGCAACGCCCGCCTCGTCCAGCGCGTCGAGAATATCGCCCACGCCGGCGTCCACTTGCGCCGTGAAATCGCCGTACGTCCCGGCGCCGCTGCTGCCCAGGAACGGTTCGGTCGGCAACCAGGGCGTATGCGGCGCAGGCAAGGGCACGTACAGGAAAAAGGGCCGATCCCCGGCCTGCATCACGTATTCCACGGATTTCTCGAACGTGCGGGGCAGCACGTCGATATGCCGAAAGCCCGGCGCAATAGCCCCGCCCCGGAAAAAGTCTTCCTTGCAACAGGGCCGGGACGCCGCAATGGAATCCGTGGGCAACGCCAGCGCCCGATCGTTCTCGAACCATACGTACGGCTCGAAATCCAGCGAGGACGGAATGCCGAAATACGTATCGAATCCAAGGGAAACCGGCCCCGGGCGCAACGGTCGGGAATAATCTGTCCGCTCGGCGTCCCCCAATCCCAGATGCCATTTGCCCACGCCCGCGGTAGCATATCCGGCTTGCCGCAATATCCCCGGCAACGTAAGGCGCGTCGTGTCGATCAGGTTCGGATCGTAGCCCTGCAGCACGCCATGCTTCAGGCGGGTCCGCCAGGCGTACCGCCCCGTAAGCAACCCGTAGCGCGTGGGCGTACATACGGAGGACGGCGAATGGGCGTCCGTGAAACGCATGCCTTCCGCCGCGAGGCGGTCAATGTGCGGCGTCGGAATCTTCGAATCCGCATTCCAGGAACCCGCATCGCCGTACCCCATGTCGTCCGCAAGAATGACCACGATGTTCGGCGGCGGGGGCGCGGGCTCCTCGCCGCACCCCGCCCAGCCCACAGCCAGCGCGCACAATGCCAGCGGCGCGAAAAAACGCAGGGGAAAACGTAGAGGAAAACGTAGGGGAAAAAGAAAAATCTTCATGTCAGGATACACTACGCACGAGGAATGAACAGGGGGGCGAAACAGGGGAAGCCAGCGGCAAAAGGACCGGCGAACCGCGCCGAAGCCGCTGCCTTGCTACTTGACCAGCGTCATCGAGCGCGTCTCTGTTTTCTCGCCGACTTGCAGGCGGTAAATATACGACCCGCTCGGCAAATCGCGCCCGTCGAAACGCGCCGCATGCTCGCCCGCAGACTGTACGCCATCTACGAGCACAGCTACTTCGCGGCCCGCAAGGTCGTACGCCGCAAGGCGCACGCGCGCAGTTTCGGGCAACGAATACCGTATGGTCGTTTCCGGGTTAAACGGATTGGGATAATTCCCCAAAAGCATGACTTCGGCGGGCAATTCCTCGATCTCCGCGCTCGTCGCCGCCTGGCTCCAGGTCGGTTCCAGCACGTACAGTCCTTCCGACATGCTGGATACGATCACGATGCCGCTCTCGAAAAAAGGATAACTGCTCCAGGCCCCGGAAAAGGTGGTCTCGTCCGAAAAAATAAACGTGTCGAAGTACCCCACTTCCCGGATATCGTCGAGCGACAACGCATCGTCGTAGGGAATATCCATGACGCGCAATCCGGCCGTATAGTTCGCTTCGTACAACTTGCCGTCATGAACGTACAGATTATGATCTGCGGCGGGCGTGGGGCCCTCCCACGCGCCCAGAAAAACGGGGTCGTCCAGTTCCTGCACGTCGTAGACCAGGGTCCGGGTCCGGGCAATGCCGCCGAACAGCTCGTCATTTTCATCGTTCACGAAAAGGTAGCGGTGATCCTCCGTCAGCCAACCCTGGTGCGTATAATGCACGCTTGGATAATCGAACACGCTGATTTCTTCGGAAGCCTCTGGATTCGTCACGTCCGCGATCGTCCCGCCGCGCGCGTCGAAAGTGATGCAAATATCCTTGCCGACGTACTTCGTATCCGGCCCGCGGTATCGAAGGCATTGCGCGTCGTGCGTATACCCGACGAACGCGAAAAAATTATAGCATCCTGCGAACGCGGGCTGCGACGGATCGCTCATGTCCACGATATGCGGCCTGGCGCCGCAGGCGAATTCGGGCGGCGCCTGTTGAAACCCTTGTATGCCCATGATATAGACCTGATCGTTTTCGTCGTTGACCGCCACGTTATGCGCCGAACCGAACGCGTCGTACAAAGCCGTAGGCTCGAAGGTCGCCGGCATGTCCGTTACGTCCCGCAGTTGCGCAAGGTCGAACACCTGCATGCCATGATTGCCAACAAGGTCGGCCACGACCACCGCATGATCGTTCACAACTTTTATGTCTCGCCAGAGATTGCGCTTGCTCCCGGGCGTCATCGGCAGCATCCCGACGAAAACAGGCGCGACGGGATTGCGCAGGTCGAAAAACGCAACGCCGTCCTCCCGCCCAAGCAGCGCATATTCGACCCCGGTCTCGGGATCGGTCCAGCCCCATATGTCATTGAAGCATTGTCCCCTGCCGCACGCGAACCCGGGCATATCGTCGCGGTCCGCAATCGCCAGCAAATCGATGTTGTTGCAGGAATATTCGAGGCCTTCGAGGCGGGCTTTTCCGTCTACGCACGGCGCCCGCCCGGCAACAGGCGCCGCAGCAACCGCCTCGTCCCCTGTGTCTCCCGCGCCAGCCGTCCTCGCTTTGCCGTCCGCGACCTGTTGCTGAAAGAACAACCCGCCCGCAGCCGCCTCCGCCGCAGAAGCGCCGGGCCAAAACATCAGGACAAGCAGAGCGCATCCCGCGACGCGGACCGCGCGCGCCGGTTTCGAAAAAACGCCCATGCGACAGGAAGCCCGAAAACAGACTGAATGTTTACGGAATACCCCTTGCAAAAAGGCCATTACACGCTGATCGCTTGCGATACGCATTGCGCGCCTCTTACTTTATGGTTTACAGAAGATAAAGCCGCGAACATAACCAGAGTAACCCCGGACAGAATAACCCCCAAACGCAACCTGGACAAAATACGGTGTCCGGTTCGTATTTTCAAGCAAAATCCGTGCCCTTGTTGTCTTCGGATGGACAACAAGGGCGTGATCAACCAGCAAGCGCGCGCCGCAAGGCCTTGAAATGTAACGAATTGTGACCGAAAGGCACTTTTCAAGCCGCCATGCCGTATTATCCCGGATACAACAGACCGAAAACGCACCACGCCACTGCCTCCATACCATTCAGGAGCCTCGATTATATGGCCAAACAGGAAGCAATCAAACAGGAGGGCGTCGTGACCGAGGCGCTGCCGAACGCGCAGTTCCGCGTCCGGCTCAACAACGGGCACGAAATCCTCGGGCTGCTCTCCGGAAAGATGCGCAAACACTATATCCGCATCATTCCCGGGGACCGCGTAGACATCGAAATTTCTCCGTACGATCTTTCCAAGGGGCGGATCGTATTCCGTTACAAGGGATGAAACCATGCGCTCGACCTTTCGACTCATGCTCCTTCTCCTTCCGGCGCTCCTGTGGCAAGCGGCTTGCCAGCCCGTCCCCGACCAAAGCGCGCCGCCCACAGGGCGGGGGGACCGCCTGACCGGAGCGCCCTTCGCCACGCGCAGTCCCGCGGTGGGCCAACATGGCATGGCTTCGACGAGCCATCCGCTGGCTACGCAAACCGCCATCGACATCCTGAAACAGGGCGGCTCGGCCGTGGACGCCGCCATCGCCGCCAACGCCGTGCTGGGCTTCGTCGAGGCGAACAACTGCGGAATCGGCGGAGACCTGTTCGCCATCGTATGGGACGAAGCGTCGGGCCGCCTGCATGGGCTGAATGCAAGCGGACGAGCGCCCCTCGGGCAATCGCGGGAAGACCTTGTAGCGCGCCTGAACGGAGCCGACCGGATTCCGCTGCATGGACCGCTGGCCGTCTCCGTTCCGGGCGCCGTAGACGGGTGGTTTACGCTGCACGAACGGTTTGGCGCACTTCCCATGGAGGACATTCTGGCCCCCGCAATCCGGCATGCCCGCGAAGGAACGCCCGTCACGCAAGTCGTCGGGTTCTCGTGGGCGCAGGCCCATCGGCGGCTACAAGACCATATCCACGAAATCGGCGATCTCAGCAGCTTCGAAAATACCTGGTTCGTGGATGGGCGCACCCCTCCGGAAGGTGCGATATTTCGCAATCCCGACCTTGCCGCCACGTACGAACGCCTTGCCGCGGAAGGCCGCGACGCATTCTACCGGGGCGCCGTCGCAGACGCCATCGACGTCTGGGCGCGGCGCACGAATACGCCCATTCGAAAGGCCGATCTCGAAGCCCACGAAAGCGCCTGGGTAGACCCCGTATCCGTTCCCTATCGGGATGTCGAAGTGTACGAACTGCCGCCCAACGGACAGGGAATCGCCGTCCTGCAAATGCTTCGCATCCTGGAGGGTTTCGATCTGGAAGCGATGGGGCATAACAGCGCCGATTACCTGCATGTCCTCGCGGAAGCGAAAAAACTGGCGTTTGCGGACCGGGCCCGGCATTACGCAGACCCGGACTTTGCGGACATTCCGCTGGAACGCCTGCTTTCGGCGGACTACGCGGCCGAGCAGCGCAGCCGCATCGACAGGGCGCAGGCCATGGAACGCGTCGCCACCGGCAATCTCGAGCACGGGGACACCGTGTACCTGACCGTGGCGGACGCGAACGGCAACATGGTATCGCTCATCCAGAGTAATTTCCTCGAATTCGGAAGCGGCATGACCCCGGATGGCCTGGGGTTCGCGCTGCAAAGCCGGGGCTCCCAGTTCTCGCTTGATCCAGACCATCCGAATGCGTACGCGCCGGGCAAGCGCCCCTTCCATACCATCATTCCCGGTTTCGTGCTGCGCGACGGGCGACCGCTGCTGGCCTTCGGCGTCATGGGCGGCCCGTTCCAGCCGCAAGGTCAGGTTCAGGTACTGCTGAACATGATCGAGTTTGGCATGAACGTGCAGGAAGCCGGGGACGCCGCCCGATTCAGCCACTCCAGCGCGCTTCAGCCTACGGGCGGAACCATGACGGATGGCGGGCGCCTCGCGCTCGAAAGCGGCATAGGCCCGGACGTCCGCGAAGAACTGGCCCGCCGAGGGCATATTCTGGCCGCCGAGGATTATTTCGGGGGATATCAGGCCATCCTCCGGGACGATGCGCACGGCGTATACCATGGCGGCGCCGACATGCGCAAGGACGGGAACGCGCTTGGATTCTAAAGGATACGCCAGGAAATTCCGCAACCGAATGCCCCGCACGCCTGTTCGCATCCTTCCCGGAAAACCGCCTCGCCGCCCTGTCCCCATGCCGCGCGCCCGCTCTCCCGTTTTTGCTTTCGCCTTCTTCGCCTTCCTGCTCGCGCAGGCTACGCTGCGTCCGTCGTCGGCGCAGGACGTAGACCATTCGCTCTTCGCCGCGCTCCTCAAGGCCCACGTAACCGACGAAGGCATGGTGAATTACGACGCCTTCGACGCCTCCGAAGCGTTCGACGAATACCTTGCGCTGCTGAACCAGACTGACCCCGCGTCGCTATCCCGCAATAGCCAACTGGCGCTCTGGCTCAACGCCTACAACGCCTGGACCATCGAACTCATCAACCTGCACGACGAGCGCGAAAGCATCCGCAACATCAACAAAACGCTGGGGCTGGCCATCAAGGGACCCTGGACGCAGCCTCTCGCCACGGTCGGCGGCGTTACCTACACGCTCGACGACATCGAGCATGGAATCATCCGCAAGGAATTCGACGACCCGCGCATTCATTTCGCGCTGGTTTGCGCCGCCGTCTCGTGCCCACCCCTGCGACGGGAAGCGTACGTCGGGCGGCGCCTCAACGACCAGTTAAACGACCAGTCGAAGCGATTTTTGCTGGAATTTCCGGAAAAAAACCGCGTGGACCTTGCCAGGCGTACGATCTACCTGACGAAGGTATTCGACTGGTACGCCCGGGATTTCGGGAAAAACGACGAGGAAATCGTCCGGTACCTGGCCCGCTTTTTCCCGCCCGGTCCCGAACGCACGCTTCTTGCTTCCGGCAAGGCCCGCATCCGGTTCACCGACTACGACTGGGCGCTGAATATCTACTATTCCTCCAGCCTGTAGCTCACGAAAGCGAACCGCTTGCTGTCCGGCGCCCAGGACGGCACATTGAGCGTGCCCTGCCCCCCGAAAAGCTCCGTCAATACGCGGGGTTCGCCGCCTTCCGCCGGCATAATCCGCAGCATCACATCCTTTTTGGGCGGATGCCCTTCCACATCCGGCTCGTAGGACAGAAACGCAATCCATTTCCCGTCCGGCGACGGATGGGGAAACCAGTCGTTCCATTCGTCGAACGTACGTTGCTCCACATTGCCGCCCGCCGCGTCCATGCGGTAAATCTGCATGGTCCCGGTGCGCACGGAATTGAAATAGATGTATTTCCCGTCCGGGGAATAATCCGGCCCGTCGTCCAGGCCCGGCGCCGTGGTCAGCCGGATTTCCTCGCCCCCTTCCGCAGGAATCGCATAAATATCGTAGTCGCCGTCGCGCAACCCTACGTAGGCAAGGGTTTTTCCGTCCGGGGACACGCCGTGCCAATAAGAAGGTCCCAATTCCGTCACGCGATGCGGCGCGCCCCCGTCAATGGGCAGCGTGTAGATCAGCGACGTCCCCTCTTCCGTGGCGTCGCTGATAATGAGCGTCTTGCCGTCCGGCGAAATGCCGTGGTCGTTGTTGGCCATCACGGCGAATCCCGCGTCGATCAGTTCGGCGTCGCCCCCGTCGACGGGCATGCGAAATATCCTGCCGGCGGAATTGAACAGGAAATACGCGCCGTCGGGCGACCAGTTGGGCGCCTCGAAATGCGCGGGAAGCGTCAGAACGACGTTGCGTTCCCCGGTTTCGACGTCGATGGTTTCCAGCGAACTGTACAGCACGGGTTCGGGTTCGGGTTGGGGGGACGGACTATCCGCGGCGCCCGAATCCGACCTGGAAACGCATCCGGCAAGAAACAGGAGCAAGGCGGCAAACGCCGCGAAAGCAACGCGGCGGTCGGCAAACGCCGCAGGAAACACGGAAAGCATACGCATGGCGCAAGAGGTTCAGGTGCATGGAAATACGAAACGAAAAACATACAGACACATCGAACCCGGAAACATAACCTCTTCACGGAAAATAAATGCAAGCGGGGGAAGGAATATCCAGTTCCGCGTCCGTAGCGGACAACCGTCCGGTGGCCTC
>JAJECT010000035.1 GCA_022821845.1 Rhodothermales bacterium
GCTCGACGAATGCTTCCGGATCAAGGGCCGCACGACGTGGTACCAGAAGCCCGCAGAGATTCAGCGCGACCTTGACGAGTACCTTGCGTACTACAACCTCAAGCGCAGCCATCAGGGCTACCGCCTCAAGGGCCGTACGCCCGCGCAGGCGCTACGAGAAGCCCTCGGAAGAAAAACGCTGCCGCCCATCGTCCCCGACACCGAAAACCAAACCCAAAAACAAGCCGCATGACCCACGAAAGGGAGACCCCGTCGTCAAGTAAATACTAAACTTGTACAGTCTGTCCAAGCTCCGAGGCGAAGCAAGAGTTTGCTTCCCCCGACAGCCCAGGTAACGACGAGAGAAAGCAAGGCCACGACAGTTCCGAGCGCGACCCACGAAAACAGCGTATTCACCACGTCCATGTGTTTCGGAGTATCAAGGCGGGTGAGAGCGAGATTGCCAATTTCGCGTATCAAGGCGTGATGTGCAAGAAAATCTCGTTTTCACGACTCTTCATAATAGATACTGGTCCAGATCAGGGCAGTTCCCACCATATCCGCCCGATTTGCATTTATTGCCGCCACACTTGCGCCCAGGGTACGCAGGCCGCCACGAGAGCCGTGCGGATTTCCGCCGAAGCATTGGCCCTCTTGCGCCCCTGTTGGCCGATCCCGAAGCAGCACAGCGCCAGGCACTTTTTCATCGCCGCATCAAAGATGTAGAGAAGCCTCCCCCCCCATTCACCGCATTTTATGCGGAGATTATACTGACCATCCCACCGAGAGCCAAAATTTCCCGGGTGAACGGACCTGAAAAACCCCTCCCCTTCACCCATTTTTGCCTATTCGCCGCATTTTTTACGTAGAAAAATCGATGTCGGATTTATTCACCGCATTTTCTGCGTAGATTAGGTAGGGCTATCCTGATCACGCCCTATCCATCCCCGTCGTTTCGCCACACCCCTATCCGCCCCGTCACCCCCCCCCTCAAACCGCCACAATCTCCTTTCTCAGGCGGGCAGCGGGGATGCCGAGTTGTTCGCGGTATTTTGTTACGGTCCGCCGCGCAATACGAAATCCTCGCTCCGTCAGGGACCCCACCAGGCGTTGATCAGACAGGGGTTTCGCCTTGTTCTCCCCATGGATGATCCCTTCAAGAATCGCCTTGATTTCCTTGTTGGACACATCCTCTCCGGCGGCGCTCCGAATCCCCTCGGAAAAGAAATATTTCAACTCGTACACCCCGAACCGGGTCTGCACGTATTTTCCGTTGACCACCCGGCTGATGGTCGATATATCCATTTCGACGATCTCCGCCACGTCGTTCAGGATCATGGGTTTCAGGCGCCCTTCCCCATACCGGAAGAAATCCTCCTGCAAGCGGATGACGGCGTGCATCACCAGCGTCATCGTGTGGCGGCGCTGGCTGATGGACTGAATGAACCACTTCGCCGATTCGAACTTGTTCTTGAGAAACTTGCGCGTGTCGGCGTCTATGGAAGATGCGCCGGGCCGTCCCGGCTTGCGAAGCGTCATGCTCTCAAGCATCTGCCGGTACGGCCGCGAAATGTGCAGCGACGGCGCATTGCGTCCGTTGAGCGTCACAATGAACTCGTCGTCGATGCATTCCACGGTGAAATCCGGCGTAATGTAATTCTGCCGGGGCGTGAACTGGCCTTCGCCGGGTTTCGGGTCGAGCCGGGAGCGAATCAGGTCGAACGCCTCCCGAAGTTCCTCGCTGCCAATGCGCAACTTTTTCTGGATCGCGTCGAAATGCTTCATGGTGAACGCCTTGTACGTCTCCGAAAGCATGCGAATCGCCACGTCGCGGCCCTCGGTGGCGGGCGGCATGGCGCGCAGCTGCGCCAGCAGGCATTCCTGAAGATCGCGCGCGGCGATTCCTGTCGGATCCAGGCGCTGAATGCGCGCCAGCGTCGCCTCGATTTCCGAAAGGGCGGGCGCGAACCCTGTGTTGAAGGAAATATCGTCCACAATGGATTCGAGGGGACGGCGCAGGTATCCGTCCTCGTCGATGGAGCCGATAATCTGCTCGGCAATGACTTCCTCCTGTTCCGTGAGGTCCTGCAACGCCAGTTGGTCCCGCAGGTGCTCGGTTAGCGTCCCGGCGGCGGCAATGGGCGTTTCCCGGTCCTCGTCCCGGCTGTAATCGACGCGGGCCTTGTAGCCGTACAGGTCCTCGGTGTTGTCGAGCAGTTCGCCCCAGTCGTATTCCTCGTCCGGGTCCAGTTCGGTTTCCGGGTCGGCGGACTCCTCTGCCATGTCTTCGAGGCGGGCGGACTCCTCGTCGGGCGCGTCTTCCAGCAAGGGATTTTCTTCCAGTTCCGCCTCAATGCGCTGTTCGAGCGCAAGCGTAGGCAATTGCAGCAACTGGATATACTGTATCTGCTGAGGAGACAGTTTCTGCTGGAGCCGCTGTGTTTGCTGGAGATTCAGCATGATCGGACGTACGACGTATAAAAAGCCTGGAATCTGTTTTCTGGAGGGAAGAACCCGTTGCCTGTCTGTCCTTCCCGGCAATATAGGCTATCCTCAAATATAGTGCCAATTTTTTGCGCACGGGTTCGATGTGGAAGGAACGGCCCTGGACGAAGCGTTTCTGGCGCCGGCGAGGGCATTTCTGGCGGCGGCGACGCCAAAAGCATTCGAACCACCCGGGCTTTATGCGTAATCCCCGCCGCCCGCCTTCCCAGCCCATATTTTTTCCAGAGCCAGACACACCTGACATCCCTAAACCGTATCTTTCCGGTACGATCCGCGACCGGCGCCTTATCTTCAGCAATGCGCATGAACAGTCCCGAACATCCCGAAAACCTTTCGCCGCATTCCCGGCATTCCGAAGAAGACATCGAGAAAGCGCTGCGACCCCGCAAGCTCGACGACTTCATCGGACAGGACAAAATCAAGGATAACCTGCGCGTGTTCATGACGGCGGCGCAGCGGCGCGGCGAAACGCTGGACCATGTGTTGCTTTCCGGGCCGCCGGGATTGGGCAAAACGACGCTGGCGTACATCATTGCAGAAGAAATGGGGGCCAACATCCGCACCACCAGCGGGCCGGTGCTGGAAAAACCGGCGAACATCGCCGGCGTCCTGACGAATCTGGAGGAGGGGGATATCCTTTTCGTGGACGAGATTCACCGGCTTAGCCCGGTGGTGGAGGAATACCTGTATTCCGCCATGGAGGATTACCGGATCGACATCGTGATCGATTCGGGACCCAGCGCGCGAAGCGTTAAACTGGCCATTCCCTCGTTCACGCTGATCGGCGCCACCACCCGGAAAGGGCTGCTCACGGCCCCCCTGCGGGCGCGGTTCGGAATCGATTTCCGGTACGATTACTACACGGCGGCCCTGCTTCGCCGCATCGTGGCGCGCTCGGCAAGCATTCTGGGCATAGAAATTACGGACGAAGGCGCCCTGGAAATCGCCCGGCGCAGCCGGGGCACGCCGCGCATCGCCAACCGGCTGCTTCGGCGGGCAAGAGATTTCGCCGAAGTGGAAGGCGAGGGCGTCATCGACCAGCAAGCGGCGGACCGCTCCCTGAACGCCCTCGACGTAGACGAACATGGCCTGGACGACATGGACGCCCGCATCCTCATGACCCTGATCGAAAAATTCGGGGGCGGCCCCACGGGGTTGAACAATCTTTCTGTGTCCGTCGGGGAAGACGCCGGCACCATCGAGGAAGTCTACGAGCCGTACCTCATTCAGGAAGCCTTCCTGGAGCGAACGCCCCGGGGGCGCATCGCCACGGAGCGCGCCTACAAACACCTGGGCGTGCAGCCGCCCGCCAAGGCGCAACCCCTGTTCGAATAAAGCGTATCCCGAACGAATTTCCCGGCGGGCTTGTCTCGACAGCCCGATATGCCGTATCTTCGTACCGGTTCGCATACGAACCTTCCATACTTTTTTCTTCTTTTCATTATCCGCGCCGCGATATGCCGTACATCGTTGCAGAACCGTGCATCAACTGCCGATACACCGATTGCGTTGAGGTGTGCCCTGTAGATTGCTTTTATCAGGGGCCAAATTTTCTTGTCATCCACCCGGAAGAATGCATCGACTGCAACGCGTGCGTGCCGGTATGCCCCACCGAAGCGATCTACGCCGACGACGAATTGCCCGAAGAATGGTCCCACTACCGGGAGTGGAACGAGCATCTCGCCAACGAATGGCGCGACCTCGGGTACAACATCACCGAGAAAGAGGACTCGCTCCCGGACGCCGAGGCCTGGGAAAGCAAGGAAAAATCAGAGGAAGACATTCTCACCTGGGATGCGGGCTAAGGCGGTCGAAGCCGCCTCCGAAGCGCGGCCAGGGTCCGAGCCGGTCCGGCCTTTCCGCTACGTCCCGGCGGAATAGTCCGTGGCGTACGTCGCCTGCTCGTCCGTAAGGCGGTCTATCGAAATGCCCATCGTCTCCAGTTTGACGGCGGCGATCTCCTGATCCAGCGCCTTGGGCAAGTCGATAACCGTATTCTCCAGCGATTCCCCTCGCTCGCGCGCCTGCACCAGATTGAGGTGCGCATTGAACTGATTGGCGAAACTCATATCCATCACTTCGGAGGGATGGCCCTCGGCGGCGGCCAGATTGACCAGGCGCCCGTCCGCAAGCACGTAAATTTTTCTGCCGTCTTTCATCCGGTAGCCCCGGTTGTTCTCCCGCACCTGAAACGTGCCTTCGGACAAATCGGCCAGTTCCTCAAGGTTCAGTTCCACGTCGTAATGCCCGGTGTTGCACACCACTGCGCCTTCCTTCATGGCGGCGAAGTGGCGTCCGCGAATCACATCCTTCATGCCCGTAGCCGTCACGAACACATCCCCGACGGCGGCGGCCTCGTCCATCGTCATCACCCGGCACCCCTCCAGCGTGGCCTTGAGCGCGGCGGTGGGCTGCACTTCCGTTACGATCACGTTGGCTCCCAGCCCTTTCGCCCGCATCGCCACGCCGCGACCGCAGTGGCCATACCCCGCCACGACGAAATTCTTGCCCGCCACCAGGATCGACGAAGCGCGCAGAATGCCGTCCAGCGTACTTTGGCCGGTGCCGTATACATTGTCGAAATCCCACTTCGTTTCCACATCGTTGACGGCGTATACGGGGTACAGCAGTTTCCCGTCCGCCGCCATGGCGCGCAAGCGATGCAAGCCCGTCGTCGTCTCCTCGCTGCCCCCAATGATGTGCCCGGCCAGCTCGGGAAACGCGCTATGCACCCGGAAAATCAGGTCGGCGCCGTCGTCGAGGGTGAGATGAGGCGGCTTGCCCAGCGTGCGGTCGATGCTCCAGTAGAAATCTTCTACGCTTTGCCCGTACCACGCATAAATTTCGATGCCTGCTTTCGCCAGGGCGGCGGCGACTTCGTCGTTCGTGCTGAGCGGATTGCATCCCGACCAGGCCACGTCCGCGCCGCAAGCGGCAAAGGTCTCGACCAGCACGGCGGTCTCCTTGGTTACGTGGAGACATCCGGAAATCCGGTAGCCCTTGAACGGCTTGCTTTTGGCGTACTGCTCGCGCAAACGCATCAGCACCGGCATGCGGCTTTCCGCCCATGCAATATCGCGGCGGCCGTTGTCGGCGAGGTCCAGGTCCAGGACTTTGTAGGCGTCTTTTTTAAAATCCATGTCTTGCGTCAAGGCAACGAATCGATAGGGAAACAAGCGGGGAAGAAAACGACCCGTAAGATACCCGCAGGGGCGCGGCTTGCTCCCCTCCCCGAAAAATTCAACAGAAACAAGGGCGCCTTAGCGAATAACCAGCATGCGTTCGAGCCGAATGCCTCGGGGCGTTTCGAGGCGCAGAATATAGACCCCGCTTGCCAGCCGTCCTGCGTCGTAATGCACCGTATGCGTTCCCGGCTCCTGCGTCTCGTCGCGCAGCACGGCCACCCGGCGCCCGGTTACGTCGTAGGCCGACAAGCGAACCGGAATGGCTTCGTCCCCCGGAATCGTGTAGGAAATGTGCGTCGCGCCGCGTACGGGGTCCGGGAAATTCGCATGCAGCGCCAGTTCGTAGGGCACCTCGACGGCATCGTCCGCGGACAGGGAGCGATACCCGATATTCCCGATGCGCCAGATGGTATCGGGGCCGAACGCCGCCGCGTGGGCAAGGTCTATCCGGAGCCGCACCGTTTTGCCCGCATACCCCGTGAGATCGAAAGAAACCGTGCCCGAGCCGTCCGAACCGCCCCCGAACACCGCTTCGCCTTGCATCGGATGGTCGAACGCGGGGGCGTACTTCCCGTCGTACCCCTCCAGGGGCGCAATCGCGCGCCAGGTAAAGCCGTCGTCCTCGGTGATTTTCGCGTTGCCGCCAAAGTTTTCGCCCAGCGCATAGGCGTGCGCAAACTCCAGCGCCGTGGATTCGCTATTCGACGGAATGGTCGTCGGCGCAAACACAAGGCTCGAAACGGCGCCGCCCGCCGCGCCCGAATCGGGTTTCCGGGCAAGCCACGCCCCCTCTGCGCGGCGCCATACCCCTGCGGGGGCTACGCTGGCGGGGACCGCCGCCGCATAGGCTTCGGATCGAACGTCGATCACGAAAGGATCGCCGTACGCCGTTTCGTTGCCGTCGAAATCCCGCACCTGTATCGTGTAGGAAATCCGGTCTCCGGGAGAAAACGTCTGCGGAGGCGCCGCATAGCCTTCGTACGCGCTCGCATCCAGGCCCGACATGGCCCATCGCAGGCTGCCTGCGGAGACGCCGCGCGCATCGGCGATTTCGTAGCGGGAGATCACCGATTCGATCCCTGTATTGTCGTACGCCCGGATCGACGAGGGAAGCAGCATATCCTTGCCCGCCACATACGCGATCCGCTGCGCAGGCAGCCCTTCTGCCCAGGGCGGATCGACGTCGCGGGGTTTTTCGGTCGCAAGCGAAACCTTGTCAAGATACCATCCGGCGAAATAGCGCGCTTGTCCTTCGTTGCCCGCGTCGGTTCCCGCCTCGAATCGCACCCGGACGTCGTCGGCAATCGGCAAGGAGACGATTTCGCGCCGCCAGCCGAAGCTGTAGCCTCCGAAACCGGGCTGGCCGGCCAGCGGATTGCCGCCGCGCCCGCCTATATTTCCGGCATACCCGCCTTCGGGCACAAGGACCTCCCAGGATGCGCCGCCGTCCAGCGACGCCTTGACATTGCCGCCGTCCCGAATATCCGCCCGGTCGTCGAACATGCCAGGCGCCACCTCGCTGCCCTGCTCGAAATCGTACCAGTGCCAGAAGATCAGGTAGGCCGACCGGGCCGTGGTCAAGCGGAACGGGGGCAGGTCGAGCGTAGCGTTGCCGGCCTCGGCGGGATAGGCCCCGCCGGGGGCCGTGGTCCACGCATAGTCGCCGGAATACGCCACCCGAAGGCCAAAGGCGGGCTGCTCGCGGCGCCACCCCTTCGCCGTCACCCCCGGATGGTCCCGCTCGAAATCGAACGCGTACAATTCGCCTTCCAGCACGAGCAACACGGAGAAAAATCCCTCCTCGGGAAGCCGGGCTTCGTTGGCCGCCATGGACGCGTCGCGGGCCACAAGGCGGTATTCGACCACGTCGCCCCCCAGCACCGGCCCCGTCGGCTCTGGAAAACGACCGGAATAGCCCCCGTTCTCCTCCGTCAACCCGAACGCGCCCTGTTCGCGTACGCCGTCCACGCTCCGGCGAACATATTCGACCCATACGGAATCCACGCCAAAATCGTCGGTCGCCTCTGCGTACAGCGCGGCGGGCCAGGCCGCGACGGGAATGCGCCCGCGCGCTTCGTGGGCAATGGAAGGAGCCGTCTTATCCTCCCCCGCATCGAACGAGAAGGTCGTATTCGGGGCCAGCGCAGGCAGGCGGCGGCGACGTTCCTGCGTATCGTAAGCCTCTATATAATATTGCACCGTGGCCGGCTGATCGGGCACGGGCAAATCCCCCGCGAACAGCGCGCCGCCCCGATGGGACAGGCGAACAAAGCGCCACGAGGCCCCTGCTCCGGGCGAATAATGCACAAGCACGCGATCTACGGGGGCGGCAAGGCCCTTCGCTTCGACGCGCACCTCGACCGTCCCGCCTGTGTTTTCGACCCGCTCCAGCGGTTCATGGGCCAGCGCCGGGCCATACGCACCGGAATCGATATAGCCGGCTTCGCCCAATTCCTGAACCAGCGCGCCCGCATGATCGCCGCCATAGATATCCTCGTCCGCCTGGATCAGCGCCTCGGCGGCGTCGCGGAAACCGGACTCCGAAGCAAGATAGGCGTGCGAAGCAAGGTGCAAACGGTCCAGGACGCCTCGCCCGACATGCGAGTATATCTTCATCATGGTGGTGGCCCACAAGAGGCCCCACTGATATATCTCAGGGACAACCTGGCATCCTGCGGTTTCGTACGCCATGTCGTCGTCGTAATGCCCCGCATGATCCAGTGTTCGGCCAGACCAGCAGGGCGCATTGCCGTCCCAATTAAACAACCGCTTCCAGTCGTGCGCGGGAATGCGCGGGTCCTCCTCGGACAAAAAGCGGGAGTACGAAGCGGCCCAGTAATCGGCCCACCCCTCGTGCAGCGCCCGGCCTTCGAACGGACGGACCAGCCCGGGCGTCGCATGGTCCAGCAAGGCGTGCGCGTACTCGTGCCACAGCACGTCGGCGTCTTCGGCGTCGTCTATGCCGCCCGTGCCGAACCGCAGGAGCCGACCCTGCGGAATGTAGGCGGAATTATCCCCGGCGAATGCTTGCGGATCAACATGGACCGGAAGATCGAGGACGGTATAGCCGACATCCAGCGACTGGGCGTAGCGGCGGCTTTTGTCGATATGATAATAGGCGTTGACAGCCTCGAACCGGTCGTCTGATCGCGTAAAATCAAAGGCGTTGGGATCAGCTATCGCCGGGACGGCGCGCGGGTCTCCCTGAATGCGGACGTATGGTCCTTCCAGCCGATATAATCCGTCGGGGCCCTGCGTAATGTCGCGCAGGGGCGCCCGCACCCTTTGCGCCGTCAGCGCCGCCGTGTCCGCATCGTCGCTATCCTGGTACTCGCCTCCATAGGACGCGCCTGCGGAGGTGAGCGGGTCGGGATCGAACACCAGCCCCATGCCGTCCGCAACCTGGACGTCGCGCCCGGAAACCGGCGCGGAAAAATCGAACGCGCCGGGCGAGGGCGCATGGATCACCGGCGAAACGGCGGATGCCGCGGCGGGCGGAGGCGGCGCGCGTTCGGAGCCGGGCGAAGACATCGACGCCTTGTGCGCGTGCAACGAGGTGTTGAATATGCGATGAATTTCGCCGGTTCGGGCGTCCACAAGCACATCCCACGAAACAGGCGCCCCGGAAGCAACAGCCGGAACGCGCCAGACAAGACGGGGCGGATCCGATGCGTAAACAAGCAATTCCGGCTCGGAAACGGCGAGCGGGGGGGTGGCAGCGAGGCGGGCGATATCCTGCGCGGCGGCGGACGAAAGCGCGGGGACGGGATCGAAACCGCGGACCTCTTCGAGATGGGGCTGATAGCTGCTCACGACCATGGTCGGCTGACCGCTTCGGTCGAGGCTCACCGCAAGGTCGGCCCGGTACACGGGTACGCCGGCAAGCGTCTGCCGGTAGCGAACGTGGCGAGCGTATCGTCCCTCCCGAACCTGCTCCACCCGGAGACGCTCCCCGGCATCGGTCACGCCATAGGCTTCGCCGTGCCGCACGAGATGCGCAAGGGCCGCCTGCGTTGTGGACAAGCCTTCTTCCACGCGATCCGCAATGCGGTACCGGGCGCGCAAAAACCCCGTCTCCAGATCGACGCGCCCGTCGGAAACCGGGCGGGTGCGCGGCGTCCACACCGTATCTTCGGCGGCGATCCGGCTCCGCGCCTGCGGCTTGAGTTGAAGCAGGGCATGGTCGTATACGGAGCGGCGGTCCTCTTCCCGGGCCTGCCGTCGCTGCGCCCATCCCGCCTGCGCTGCAAAACAACAAAAGGCGGCAAGGACCGCAACCTTGACAAAACCGCGCGCGCCAAAACAGGCTACGCGCCGGCGGGGGCTTTCAGCATATCGACGCAATCCGTTTCCTCCCATGCAAATCCGGAACGTCCAAAATGTCCGTACGCCGCCGTGCGGCGATACTGCGGCTTGCGCAAATCGAAGCGTTCTATGATCGCTTGCGGGCGCAAGTCGAACATCTCAAGTACGATCGCCGCCAGTTCCCGGTCCGCCAGCGCATGACCCGTGCCTTTCGTGTCTACGGCGACAGAAACCGGCTGCTCGACGCCGATCGCATAGGATATTTGTACTTCCACCTCTTCCGCAAGATGGGCTTGCACAATGTTTTTCGCTATATGCCTGGCCGCATAGGCGCCAGAGCGATCCACTTTGGAGGCGTCCTTTCCGCTGAACGCCCCGCCGCCGTGGGCGCCCTTGCCGCCATACGTATCTACGATAATCTTGCGGCCCGTAAGCCCCGCGTCGGCATGGGGGCCGCCCAGTACGAACCGGCCCGTAGGATTCACGTGCAAAATGCAGTCGTCGTCCAGCAGTTCGGCGTCGATCACCCTCGGCAACAGGTGGGCGCGCATATCGGCTTCGATCCGGGCTTGCCCGACGTCTTCGCTGTGCTGCGTCGAAACGACCACCGTGTGAATGCGCCGCGGCGTACGCCGGTCGTCTTCGTACTCGATGGTCACCTGGCTCTTGGCGTCCGGCCGCAAATACGGCATGATGTCCTCTTCCTTGCGAATGCGCGCCAGTTCGCGAACCAGTTTGTGCGCATACGTGATCGGAAGCGGCATCAGGTTTTCCGATTCGCGGCAGGCATAACCGAACATGATGCCCTGATCGCCTGCGCCGCCCGTATCGACCCCCTGTCCGATATCCCCGCTCTGTTCGTGAATAGACGTGAGCACGGCGCACGATTCCGCGTCGAACCGCAGCGCGGGATCCATGTATCCGATTTCCCGGATCGTTTCCCGAACGATTTTCTCGACGTCCACATAGGTTTTGGTCGTCATTTCTCCGGCCACGAGCGCCAGGCCCGTAGTAACGAGGGTCTCGACCGCGACGCGGCTGTACGGATCGCCGGTTAGCGCAGCGTCCAGCACGGCGTCGGATATCTGGTCGGCCACTTTGTCGGGATGGCCTTCGGATACGGATTCAGAGGTAAAGAGATACGACATGCGACAGATTAATGGTGTTATAGCGAGGGAGGCCCCGAAGAACCTGAAGGGTAATCCAACGGAAAATGCGCAAGATAGATTCGCCCCGAAAGGGTCTCTGCGCAATTTTACGAAAACCGACGGCGCGCAAGGGTGTACAAGGGCGTTGCTTATGCCAGCGCCTTGCCGTATTTTCGGGCGTTCCCGACAAAAAGTTTCTCACTGAGTCGCCGCAGCAGCATCGCTTCCCGTTTTGCGGAAAGCCTGCGGCCTCTTTCACCAACCTTACCGGAGGTTTTGAATCATGGCGAACCCGATCTCAGAAAAGGTCACGTCTATCATCGTGGAAAAACTGGGCGTGGAAGAATCCGACGTCGTTTCCGACGCCTCGTTCACGAACGACCTTGGCGCAGACTCGCTGGACACGGTCGAGCTGATCATGGAGTTTGAAAAGGAGTTCGATATCACCATTTCCGACGAGGACGCAGAAACCATCGCAACGGTGGGAGACGCCGTGAGCTATCTCGAGGACAAGGTCTCGTAAGGCCGCGCTACGCCTACGCCCCGTATGCCAAAAGAACGCAGAGTCGTCATCACGGGGATGGGCGCCCTGACCCCGCTTGGAAACTCCGTAGGCGCCTTCTGGGAAGCCATGATGCGGGGCGAAAGCGGCGCGGCGCCCATCACCCTGTTCGACACGAAAGATTTCCCGACGAAGTTCGCTTGCGAACTCAAGGGGTTCGACGCCAGAGCCGTCCTTGGGTCCAAGGCGGTGAACCGGCTGGACCGGTTCGCCCAGTTCGCCGTGGTCGCCGCGGAACAGGCCGTGCACGACGCCGGCCTGGATCGGGAAGACCTCCCGCAAGCGCGCAAGGACCGCATCGGCGTCGTTTTCGGAAGCGGCATCGGCGGGTTGCAGACCTTTCAGGACCAGACCCGGGTTCACCTCGAAAGAGGCCCGCGCCGCATCTCGCCGTTCTTTATTCCGATGATGATCCCGGACATTGCAAGCGGGCATATTTCGATGAAATACGGGTTTCGGGGGCCGAATTATTGCATCGTTTCGGCGTGCGCCACGGGGAACAACAACATCGGGGACGCCTACATGCTGATCCGGCAAGGACAAGCCGATGCGATCCTTTCGGGGGGGTCGGAGGCCAGCGTGACAGAACTTGGCGTAGGCGGGTTCAATGCGCTGCGGGCGCTCTCTACCCGAAACGACGACCCGGCTCGCGCCAGCCGTCCCTTCGACGCGAACCGCGACGGGTTCGTGCTGGGCGAAGGCGCCGGCGCGCTCGTGCTCGAAGAGTTGGGCCACGCCCAGGACCGGGGCGCGAACATTTACGCCGAAATTATCGGGGTAGGCATGTCCGCCGACGCACACCACATGACGGCCCCGGATCCGGAAGGAAGCGGGGCGGCGCTCGCCATGTATTCGCTCCTGCGGGATGCGGGCCTGCAAGCCGAAGAGGTGGATTACCTGAACATGCACGGGACCTCCACGCCCCTGGGCGACGTGGCGGAAACGAAAGCCGTCAAGCAAGTGTTCGGGACGCACGCCTACGACATGGCCCTGTCTTCCACCAAGAGCATGACGGGCCACTTGCTGGGCGCGGCGGGCGCGGTAGAAGCCATCGCAACCATCCTGGCGATCGTGCACGACCGCATTCCGCCTACGATCAATTTCGAGGAAAGCGATCCGGCGTGCGACCTGGACTATGCGTTCAACGAACCGAAACCGCGCCCGGTGCGCGTCGGCGCCAGCAACGCGTTTGGCTTCGGCGGCCACAACACATCCGTCGCGTTCAGAAAATTCGAGGAATAATCGGGCCGCGCACGAGGCGCTGATTACGTCACCGAAACACGATCTCCTCGATGCGCAGCGAGCCCAGCCGCTCGTTGAGCCGGTCCCGCCATCTTGAGCGATTCAGGTGCATGTCCTGACGATGGGCAGCGCTTGTTATGCGAACAAAAAGGGTTCGGTCCCGCACCCAGGCTCCGCCCATAACGTCGCCCGCCGACGGCCCGGCCAGTTCCCGCCACGTATCCACCACCGCCGCCTCCTCGAGGCGGTCCCGCATATTCATTCGGTCGATAAGGGCTTCCAGGACCTCGCTCAGCGGGCGGGACGTTCCGGATCGGGACATGGCGGCGGCGGCGCTATGGTAAGGATACGCGGATCACAACCACTTCGAGCGGCAGGGCGCAGGCGGGCGTCAATGCGCGGGGGCTGTCTTGTCGGGCTCCGGTAAACCGCGCCACACCATCAGCCCCATAACCAGCACGGCGACAATGGCCAGAAGCGTATTGCTCCAGTAGCCGTACCGGGCATAGGCAAGGCCGGCAAGCGCGCCGCTGATGCCGATGCCGACTTGCCCCGACGCAATCGCGAAACTCATCAACATGCCCCGGCTGCTGGACGGAACAAGGGCGCTAAGCAAGGACTGGAGCGGGCTGATGCGCAGGGCAAGCAACAACATGGCCGCCGTGAACAGCACGCTGGCGATCCACATGCTGTCGTCGCCCAGCCAGGTCATCAGCGGCATGGCGATGGCCAGGCCGATGCACGACCAGATAACCAGCGGCTTGCGGCCAACGCGGTCGGACAATTTTCCGGCGGCGGGCCCCGCAACCACATGGGCCAGCCCCCCGAACAAAAAGAGCGCCGCAATGGCTTCCCCGCGCACGTGCAATTCGCGCTCCAGCCAGGACGGAAGGTACACGAGATACAGGCCCACCCCGAGGAACGTGAGGAAATAAACCAGCGCCGCGTTCCGCGTAACGGGCCGGCGGCAAAGGGCAATATAATCCGAAACGGCCCGCCCCACGGAAAGACGGCGAACGTCCCGCTGCACATCCGGCTGCGGAACCGCCCTCCAGATCAACAGGAAGGCGCCCGTCATGGTGACCGCAAACATCAGAAACGGCCAGCGGTAATCGCCGAACTCTGCAAGGAGCGTCCCGAGGGGAATGCCGACTACCTGCCCCACCGCAATCCCGCTCATCACCCATCCATTGGCCCAGCCCCGCCGGTCATAGGGGAAATAATCCCCTACGTACGCGACGGCGGCTCCGCTTAGCGCGCCGCCCGCCATCCCTGCCAGCGCGCGCACGGCAAGCAGGGACGCGTACGTATCGGCCAGGGCGTGCAGATACAAACACGCGGCCATGAAACCCGTCCCGACCAGCAGAATCCGGCGCCGCCCGATCTTGTCGGAAATGGGGCCCGTAACCAGGGCGAAAAGGCCCAGCATCACGGCATAGGACGTAACCAGCGTGCCAAGCAGCGACTCCTTCACGGCCAGCGCCTCCGCAATGCGGGGCAAAATGGGCGAAATCACGATGACCTGGCTGCTGGCGGAAAACACCATGAGCCAGAGGGCGAAAAGGATCAGGAAATCCCGGCGAGAAAGCTTGGACAATGTGATTTTTCCGGGAAGTACTGGAGAGAGGGCTGTTTTTTTGCGCAAAAAACACGCAACGGCGCATCCTTAATATTCTGGTAATGTGGCGAGCGTATGTTTCGCCCCGTGAACAAGCGAACCGGCTGTAAGATACGGTACGGCGCGCTTCGCACAAGAGCCACTTGCCAAATCATCCATTTTACCGACATGTTACGATTATACAGGCGTCTCGCGCTGGTCGCTTGTCTCGGATCCTTGCTGCTTGCCTTGCCGGCCGCGGCGCAATCCGCGAAACCGGGGGGCATCGCGGGCGCCGTGGTGGACTCCGAAACCGGAGAAACCCTCATCGGCGCGAATGTGGTTATCGAGGGTACCCTTGTCGGCGCGACCACCGACCTGGACGGAAACTACACGATTCGGCCGGTAGGGCCGGGGACGTACAATGTCGTTTTTTCCTACATCGGCTACACGAGCGTTACCGTGACGGACGTCGTCGTGACGGCCGGCGAATCCACCGTCGTCAACCTGGCGCTTGCGCCACAGGCCATTGGCCTGGACGAAGTGGTGGTGGCGGCCCGCGCGCTGGAAAACACAGAGGCCTCCCTTCTGAAACAGCGGCAGAAGGCCGCCGCCGTAAGCGACGCGATCAGCGCCGAAGCCATCGGGCGGTCTGGCAGTTCCACCGCGGCGGACGCCATGGAGAAAGTAACGGGCGTATCCGTCGTGGGAGGCAAATATGTGTATGTGCGGGGCCTCGGCGACCGGTACATGAATACGCAACTCAATGGCGCCACGCTGCCGAGCGCGGATCCGGACCGCAACGCCGTACCGCTGGACCTTTTCCCGGCGAACCTGCTGGACAATATCGTTACCTCGAAAACCTTTACCCCGGACAAGCCGGGGAGCTTCTCCGGCGGCTCGGTAAACATCGGGACGAAAGCCTTCCCGGACGATTTTACCGTTTCGTTCTCTACTTCGATCAGCTACAAGGGCAATATCGGACCGGGCAGCGATTTTCTCTCCTACGAAGGAGGCTCCGCCGGGTGGCTGGGCAACAACGGAGGGACGCACACCTTGCCCGAGGTTTTCAACAACCCGAATCTGGATATTCCGAATATCGGCAATGCGTTCACGAACCAGGAGGCGGCGCAGGAACTGGACCGGCTTTCGAGGACCTTCAATGGCGTCATGGCGCCCACGCGGCTTTCCGCTCCGGTGAACCAAAGCTACAGTTTTTCGCTGGGGAACCAGATTCCCGTGTTCGGGCGGCCCCTCGGCGTCATCGCCAGCCTTAGCTACAGCCGAAACGTCCGGGAATACAAGGACGGCTCCACGGCGCGGTATACGCTCACAAGTTCCTCTTCGGAAGAACTCAACAACGATTTCCTGTTCACGGATCAGCGGGGGACGGACGAAGCGCTATGGGGCGTTCTTGTCAACGCCAGCTACAAGCCGCATTCGAAGCACGAACTGGGCTTCAACTACATGAACAACCGGAGCGGCGAATCCACGGCGCGCTACCAGTTCGGCGCGTTTCCGCGCGATTTCGACGAAGGGTCCACCTACGAAACCCGTACGCTTCAGTATGTGTCGCGGGAGCTCGATAGTTATCAGGCCCGCGGAGAGCATGTGCTCTTCGGCGACAGCGGGCTGAAAATCGAATGGACGGGGTCGCTTGCGAACACCGTGCAGGACGAGCCGGACTTGCGGTTCTTCACGAACCATTACACGACCTCCGAACGAGGCGGCGAGACAAGAACGTCCTATTCTGTCAGCCCGGCGCTGTATCCTGTGCCGACGCGCTATTTCCGCACCATGGAAGAAGCATTGCAGAGCGGAGCGCTGGATGCGTCGGCGCCGTTCCGGCAGTGGAGCGGGTTGTCCGCGCAGGCGAAGGCGGGCGGGAGTTTCGAGCGCAAAACCCGCGATTTCCGCGAACGCCGCTTCGAATTCCAGCAGGACAAGCTGCGCTACGACGGGGATCCGTCCGCCTTCTTTGGACCCGAGGGCCTGGGCATGCTGGAAGACGCCAGCACGGAGCGGTTTTTCCGGTTCGGGAACTATATCTTCGACGCCTCGGCGGCGGCCGGCAACTACGACGGAAGCCAGGACATCGTGGCGGGCTATCTCATGCTGGACGTCCCGCTGACCCGTAGCCTGCGCGCCATCGGGGGCTTGCGCGTGGAAACCACGAACATGGCGGTAACCAGCGCGGACAGCTCGCTGACCCGGGGCGCGATAGACACGCGGGACATTTTGCCCTCCATGAACCTGGTGTACGAGGTTCGGGAGAATATGAACGCGCGGTTGGCGCAAGGCCGGACGCTGGCGCGCCCGAACTTCCGGGAATTCGCCCCCTACGCTTCGTTCAACTTCATCGGCGATTACATCTATCTGGGCAACCCGGAGATCGAACGTACGCTGATCGACAATTACGACGCGCGCTGGGAATGGTTTACTCGCCCGGGCGAGATTCTGGCGGTAAGCGCTTTCTATAAATATTTCCGGAACCCGATCGAACGGGCCATTAATCCGCGCGCGGCGGCGTCCACGCCGAACATACAATTCCAGAATACCGACCACGCCACGGTGTACGGCGTGGAAATCGAAGCCCGGAAAAACCTGGATCAACTGGCTGGCTTTCTGCGGTTCGTACAGGCCGGCGCCAACGTATCCCTTGTGCGCTCCCGGGTAGCGATCGAGCCGAACGAACTGGAGCTTATCCGCGCCCTGCGGCCAAACGCGTCGGACACGCGCCCCCTGCAAGGCCAATCTCCGTATATGATCAACCTGGACCTCGCCTACGACAACCCGGAGATCGGCGCGACGGTCAGCGCATATTATAATGTGTTCGGCCCCCGGCTGGACCGCGTGGCCTCGGGCGGCACCCCGAACATCTTCGAGCAACCGAGGCATATCGTAGACCTCACGGTCAAGAAGTCCCTCTGGTTCAATTTCTCGCTCAAGGGCTCCGTAAAGAATCTGCTGGACCAGGAAACCGTGTTTGCGCACACGTACAACAGCAAGGATTTCTTTGCGGAATCCTATACGTTCGGGCGGTCCTTTTCGCTGGGCCTCGGCTACGCACTCGATTGACCTCCCCTTTTCACATACCGGAATGTCCTCGCGGGGCGGCCTTGGGGTCGCCCCGCTGCATTTCCGGTCCATGTTACGAAACCGTTAACAACCTCCTTCCTTAACCAACCGACCCAACGTATCCACCATGCATCGTACGCTACTTACTCTTGCGGCCTTCGCGCTGCTCCTGCTTGCGCCCCCGGTTGCAACCGCCCAGAACCTTGTCAATGCGCCGAATTCGATTACGGGCGCCGTCACGTGGACGGCGGACAACACCTATATCCTCGACGGCCATGTGTTTGTCGAGAACGGCGCTACCCTCGCTATCGAGGCAGGCACCGTCGTAAAGGGCAAGCCCAACCCCGGAGCAAACGCTTCCGCCCTTATCGTGACGCGCGGCGGTAAAATCTACGCCAACGGAACCGCCAGTAACCCCATCGTCTTCACCGCCGAAAGCGACGACGTGAACGATCCCGACGACCTGCCCCTGGACGCGCGAGGACTATGGGGCGGCGTTATCATCCTCGGCAAGGCCACCCTGAATTCCACCCCCGGAGAAACGGCTATCGAAGGCGTGCCCGTCACCGAAGGACGCGGACTCTACGGCTGCGATCCGGCAGGCACGGGATCGAAGATCGCTTGCGACGACAAGGACGACTCCGGCGTCTTCCGCTATGTCTCCATTCGCTACGGCGGATCGGACATCGGCTCTGGAAACGAAATCAACGGACTCACCATGGGCGGCGTCGGCTCCGGCACCACCATCGAGTACGTCGAAGTCTTCAACAACAAGGACGACGGCTTCGAATGGTTCGGAGGAACGGCCAACACCCGATACCTTATCTCCGCATTCAACGGAGACGACGCCATGGACTACGACGAAGGATTCCGCGGCAAGGGACAGTTCTGGTTCGTCGTACAGGCCGCAGACATCGGCGACCGCGCCGGAGAGCACGACGGAGGAACGGAGCCCGAAGACGGAAAACCCTACGCCGTACCCGTCATCTCCAACGCAACCTACATTGGCTCCGGGGCCAACTCGACGAACGACGAGAACGACGACGCACTCGAAATGCGGGACAACGCGGGAGGCAAGTACTACAACTCGATCTTCCACGACTTTCACGGCGGCGCCGTGGATATCGAAGACCTTGATTCGGGAGAAGACAGCCGCGCCCGCCTCGAAGCAGGCGACCTCGTGCTGGCCTACAACATCTTCGGATCGTTCGGCAACGACGATATCGCCGGAAGCGACTGGGAACGTGCATACCTGAAGGCGGCGGCGCAGGGCAACCGCATCGTCGATCCCATGCTGCGCGGCATAAGCCGCACGAACGACGGCGGACTGGACCCCCGACCGGCGCAAGGAAGCCCCGCGCGCTCGGGAGCCAACCACGACGCCCTCGACGACTGGTTCCTGCCCACCGGATATGTCGGAGCCTTTGGCGATGTGAACTGGGCGGCAAACTGGTCCTTTATCTCCAAAGCAGGCATCCTGACCAGCGCGGGCGCCCCCGAACCCACGTCGGCTGAGCCCCTCGGCGACGAAATTCCGTCTGCTTTCGCGCTGGGCCAGAACTATCCGAACCCGTTCAATCCGTCCACGACGATTGAATTTTCGCTGGAAACGGCGCAAAACGTCACGCTCTCGGTCTATGACATGCTGGGCCGACAGGTGCGGACGCTGATAGACGGCGTACAGGCAGCGGGCCAGTATCGTGTTTCGTTCGACGGGGCAGACCTCGCCAGCGGCGCGTACCTGTACGTTCTGCGGACCGAGCGACATGTCGCCGCAAAGACGATGTCGCTCCTCAAATAACCCTCTCCGCTGCGGCAATCCGGCGCACATTCTGGCGACACGGCAGGTGGCCTACGTATCCCCGCCGCGCCGGTTGTCCGCAGCGGCGTTTTTGACGCCTTCGGCGATACGGGGCCGGGCCTGACAATCAGGTCCGGCCCTTGTATTTTCCAAAGCCCTCAATTGTAACAATGTAGCAACGACCCGGCAAAGGTGTTGCACCGGGAGGAGGGGATGGCTACCTTCCAGAGATACGCTGATTAAGCCCGCAAAGCGCAGAGGCCGCGAAGAATGCGCTGGCGCGGAATGACGAATCTTTGCGGCATTTTTTGGTAAGCCGTCCCCTGATGACAAATCGCTGGCTTCTTCGCCCCGTTCCTTCCGAGCAGGCTGTCCGGGATATCGGACGGCAATTGAACGACCTGCCCCCGGCGCTTTCCCGAGCGCTCATCCTCCGGGAAATCAACACCTACGACCGCGCGCGCGCCTTCTTTCGCCCGGTCGCCAGCGACCTGCACGATCCGTTTCGAATGAAGGACATGGGGGTCGCCGCGGACCGCGTGGCGAAAGCAGTCCGGGAAAAAGAACGCATGGTCGTGTACGGCGACTATGACGTGGACGGCACGACGGCCACCGCCTTGCTGGTTTCTTCGCTGCGCTCGCTGGGCGGGGACGTGGGTTTTTTCGTTCCGAACCGATTCGAGCACGGGTACGGACTAAGCCGCGCGGGCCTTGACGAGGCGGCCAAGCTCGGCGCGCAGCTCGTTATCGCGGTGGATTGCGGCGTCACCGCCGTGGCGGAAGCCCTGTACGCCCGCGAAAAAGGCATGGACCTGGTCGTGTGCGACCACCACACGCCGAAAGACGAACTCCCCGAAGCCGTGGCCGTGCTGGACCCCAAGCGCAAGGACTGCGACTATCCTTTCAAGGAGTTGGCCGGATGCAGCGTGGGCTTCAAACTGGTGCAGGCCGTACTGACGAAATTGGGGCGCGATCCGGCGGCGGCCATGGCTTGGCTGGACCTTGTGGCCGTCGCAACGGCCAGCGACATGGTCCCCGTGGAAGGCGAAAACCGGGTCTTGCTTGCCGTTGGCCTGGAGCGGCTTCGCACAAAGCCGTCGGTGGGCTTGCGCGCGCTGGCTTCGGTGGCGAACGTACCCATCGCCGCCTGCGCCACATCCGATATCGTGTTCAGAATGGCGCCGCGCATCAATGCCGCCGGGCGCGTGAAATCCGCCAAAACCGCCATCGACCTGCTGCTGACCAACGACGCGGAGGAGGCGCAGGGCTACGCGGAAGAACTCCACGAGCTCAACGCCCAGCGGCGAGAACTGGATCAGGAAACCCTCGAATCGGCAATCAAAGGCGCCGAGCGCCAGATCACCTCGGGCAAAATGAAGCATACGCTGGTGTTGCACGACCACGACTGGTTTCCGGGCGTGATCGGCATTGTGGCGTCTCGCCTGGTAGAACGCTTTCATCGCCCGACCATTCTCCTCGGCACCATAGACGGCGTAGTCACCGGATCCGCCCGATCTATCGAGGGAATAAATATTTTCGACGCGCTACAGGAATGCAACGACCTGCTGGCGCGCTTCGGAGGACATGCTTTCGCGGCGGGCCTGTCGCTCGAAATCTCCAGACTTCCGGCCTTGCAGGAGCGGTTCGACCATGCCGTAGGCACAAGGGTGACGCCCGAAACGCTCCAGCCGGCCATCCATGTGGACGCCCCCTTGCGCCTGCATGAAATAGACCGCCGGTTTCTGGCGGTGCTCAAGCAATTTGAACCCTTTGGCCCCAAAAACGACCGCCCGGTGTTCCAGGCCAACGGACTGCTCCCCGCCTGGCCGCCGCGCAAACTTGGAAAAGACGGCCAGCACCTCAAGTTCAGCGTACGGCAACAACCGCAAGAAGGCCATCCGCCCAACGCCGCGCCCATAGACGCCATTGCGTTCGGAATGGGATCGCGATACGACATGCTGGAGGAATGCCGAAGCGAGCAGCAACCCTTCGACATGCTTTTTTCCGTGCAGGAAAACACCTGGAAAGAGCGCACGGAAACCCAACTCCACGTCAAGGATCTTCGGCGTAGCCAGCCCGCGACATAGCGTCCCGGCGGCGCAATCCGGGCGCACGGAATATTCTATCTGATCTATGCTATCCGCCCCCTGATGCGCATCATGTGCCGCCGAAACACTTCGAAGCCGGTCCGCCGCACCGCCTCGTCCCAGGCGAACCACGCCACATCGGTGATGTCTTCTTCCGCCTGCGGGATAAAACGCTCGGCGGTCGTGGTCATGTGAAACCAGTGCGTGGTTTTTACCGCATACGCATACCCTCCCCGGCGGGTATGCACATCGTAGCCATACACGGTAGCGCCCAACGGCGGTCCGAGGCGCACCTCCTGAACCCCCAGCTCTTCCCGCACCTCCCGGAGCGCGCACTGCCGGGCATTCTCCTTCTTTTTGCCCTTTCCCTTGGGCAAATCCCACAGGCCTCGCCGAAAAATCAGCAGCACTTCCGTCTCCGCCCCCTGGCGGCGCGTAACGATCCCGCCTGCCGCCGCGATGGCGACGGGCGGACGATACGGCGCAACATTGCAAAGCGCCTCCGGCGGGGCGTGGGATCGCCAGTCGCAACCCGCCGCGCTGCTTGCATACGCGTCAATAACCACAAGCCGCTCCGAACAGGCCGTTTGCGCTTCCTCGAAACGCTCGAAGGTCGGAAGAGTATCTTTCCGCGGATGGAGACCTTCCCGAGTCGCCCTGCTTGCCCGCCGCGCATCGACGCAGCAAAACGCCAGGCGGCTTGTCACGTCTCCCTGGACAACCTCGCGCATGTTTATCCTTTTTCTTGTATAGACCACGTTATGCTTCGCCTCCATTACGAACACATTTCCCCCTTTGTCGATCCCGCCGCGCTGGATCGGGAAGCGGCCGCTGCCCGCGAAGCGCACCGCCTGCTCATCGAAAAATCCGGCGCGGGCGGCGACGCTACGGGATGGCGAGACCTGTTGGCGCGCCCGGATTACGCATTGCTGGAAGACATCGCAGACACCGCCCGACACATCCGAAACGAAGCCGATATCCTGATTTGCATAGGCATCGGGGGGTCGTATCTCGGCGCGGAAGCCGTGATACAAGCGCTTTCGCCAACCTTTCGGGGCCATGCGGAAACCCCCGAAATCCTTTTTGCGGGGCATCACATGAGCGGCGCCTATCTGCACGACCTCCTCGAATATATACAGGGCAAATCCGTTTTCGTCAATGTCATATCGAAAAGCGGGCGTACGCTGGAACCCGCCATTGCCTTTCGCTGCATTCGGCAATATCTCGAAAAAACTTTCGACGACGCGAACGAGCGCATTATTGTCACGACCGACCCGAAAAAGGGCGCGCTCAATACCTTGCGCGCAACCCGCGGGTATAAAAAATATGTCATTCCGGAAGACGTGGGGGGACGCTTTTCCGTACTGACGCCGGTGGGCTTGCTACCTGTTGCGGTAGCAGGCATCGATATTCACGCGCTCTTCAAAGGAGCCGCCAATGCCCTGGCCCAACTGGCGCGTCCAAATGACAACCCTGCCTTGTCGTACGCGGCCATTCGTTCCGCTCTGCTAAAACAAGGCTTGTCCATCGACCTGCTTTCCGTATTCGAACCCGCATTATACGGTTTCGGACGCTGGTGGCAACAACTTTTCGGGGAAAGCGAAGGCAAAAACGGAACCGGCCTCTTTCCGTTCGTCGCGCAATATTCTACGGACCTGCATTCCATCGGACAGTACGTTCAGGAAGGGCAGCGCTCCCTCATGGAAACATTCCTGATGGTTGAGCAAACCGGTCATGCGCTGTCCGTGCCGGAAGAATCTGCGTCCGGCTCAGAGGACCTGGACGGCCTCGACTACCTGACGGGACGATCCTTGCAAGCCATCAACCGAGCGGCCTGGGAAGGCACCGCACAGGCCCACGCGGACGGCAATGTGCCCAACCTTACGTTATGGCTGGAAGAAATCTCTCCAACATGTATCGGGGAGGCCATTTACTTTTTCGAACACGCCGTTTCCGTTTCTGGATACCTGCTTGGCGTAAACCCTTTCGATCAGCCCGGCGTCGAAGCGTACAAGAAAGAAATGTTCAAACGACTGGGCAAACCGTAATGGTCCGTAACCTGTGCAAAAAGCAGGGGTTTACTCCCCTTTTTATCCCCATCGCAAAAGACGAAAAAGGAACCGGTGCATAAGTGCGCGCATGTCCACAGCTTGCGCTGCCGATACGCACGGCGGACGACATGTGAATGAATGGACGGGCAACGTGCATAACCTGTCTGCACCGCCAGAGACTGTCCACGTTTCCTGCTCAATAGACGCGTAAAAAGTTGTGGGCGAACGTTTTCAACAATATGAGGATAACTTGTAGATAAATCGCTTGTCCACATATCCACAGCCCCTACTACTACAACATATTTATTAAAAAATAATACAGTAAATAGTAGAAACAGGGGATAACCGCCGAATGTGTGGATAGCCTGTTCCCGCGTATGGCGCGCATCGCGCTCGTGGCCATGGGCATGGGGCGGAAGGAAGGCGCGCAGGCAGGATATAATGTGGGCCTGGACGTTATGTTTTACGGAAAAATGTGTCTTACGGGGAGAGCTTGTTCTGGTCCGAAATCCTCGTTTTGTGTCTACTCCCGATACATCCCCGCCCAAACGACACCCGGCCTGCTGGGCCGCCATAGCCCTCGGGCTGGGCATTCTGGTCGCGCACATGGGTCAGTTCGGGCCGGAAGCATGGGCAAGTTTACTGGCGAGCCTTGCAGGCGGCGCCGCGCTTTGCCGCGGGGTCCCCGGCTTGTATCGACGGACGAGCGTATTTCGTCCGTTGCTCCTGGTCTTGACGGGCCTGTTGCTCACGGCGTGTTTCGGGGGGCTTCGGTACGCCACGTTTTATGCGCTTCCCGAGGCGCATCCGTTGTTTGACGCACTCATGCATGGAGAGGAAACCGTCTGGGAAGGACGCATTCTGGACGATCCTGCGGGCGACGCCGGATCGATGCGCTTCCTGCTCCAGGCGGACCGAAACGGAGATCGCTATCCCGTCGGTTTGCTCGTGTCCGGCCGGTCTGCCGCGCCGCCCGACCGCCGCCCGGGCCGATGCGACAAGGTACGCCTGCGGGGCCGCCTTGCCGCGTTGCCTCAAGCCCGGAATCCCGGCGAGTTCGATTACGGAAAGTATCTGTTTCGCAAGCGCGTCTATGCTCGTCTGTATCTTGCCGAAGGCAGTTTGGAGCGCACAGGGCAAGATCGGCGGAGCATGGGATGCCTGCTCGAACCCGCCCGCGCGTTCGTCCAGTCCAGTCTGCGCCGTTTTTTGCCCAATCCCGACACGCAAGCCATTTTGCATGCGCTGCTCCTTGGAGATCGCAGGCAACTCGATAGCGACACCCGGGATCGTTTCGCCCGCATGGGCCTTTTGCATCTGTTGGCCGTATCCGGGTTGCATGTGATGGTGGTCGGGATGATTTTATATCACCTGCTGGGACCCCTCCTGTATCGGTTTCGCCTCAGTTGGCGGGCGGTAGACATCCTTCGGGTAAGTTGTACGGTGGTTTTGCTCACAGGATACATGTTGCTTACGGGTTGCTCTGCGTCGGTTGTTCGCGCTGTGGTGATGGCTTCGTTGTTTCTGACCGCCACCTCGTTGCAGCGCCCCGCGCAGTCTCTGAACAGTCTTGGCGCCGCCGTATGCGTTCTTCTTGCGGTGGCCCCCGCGCATCTTTTCGAGGCGGGGTTTCAACTTTCCGTGTCCGCCGTGGCGGGCATTCTTACGCTGGCGCCTTTGCTTGTAGCTTGGATTCCAACGCCCCCATCGCGTTTGGGAACCTACGCGCATTCCGGTATCACCGTCACCCTGGCGGCAACCATAGGCACCTTGCCCGTAACGCTGTATCATTTCGGACAGGTAGGATTAGGCGGCCTTGTGCTGAATCTGCCGGGCATTCCCTTGACGACAGGCGCCCTCGTCGCGGGCGTGGCGGCGGTTGTTTTTGGAAGCGTTGCCCCTGTTTTGGGCGAAATTCTCGGCGCAGCCTCCAGCGCGTTGGCCTCTGCCTTGCTTCACGTGTCCGTGTTCGGAGACCAATTCCTGGGGTGGAGCGTGGTTCGGTGGAGCCTTGAACGCCCCCTGCCCATCCTGGTCCTGACGTTATTGGCAGTATGCCTTGCTGCGTGGTATCGTCCGCGGATACGCTGGCGTTGCATCTTCCTTGCGCTGCTTCTTCTTGCAGGGGATGTGGTTCAGGGCGTCGCAAGCGGGCGCTATCGCCCAAACCTTGACGTCGTTTTCCTGGATGTCGGGCAGGGAGACGCCGCGCTGCTTCGTCTTCCCGACGGCAAGGGCGTACTCATCGACGCAGGTCCTCGCTCTCCTTTTACCGGAAGCGATGCGGGAAGCCGCTTCGTCATGCCCCAGTTGGCGTACCATGGCGTCGACGAACTGGCCGCCATCGTTATTACCCATCCCGATAGCGACCATATCGGCGGCGTTCCGTCCGTATTGCGCGACGTTCCCGTCGCCCGCGTGTTTCGTTCGGGCTACCGGCACTCGTCCCGGCTTTTCGAAGAAACGAATGCCGTGCTGGACAGCCTGCGCATTCCGCATCGCGCCGTCCGCGCTGGAGATTCGCTATCGCTATCGCCCGCAGTGCGCGCCTATGTGCTGTATCCGTTCGAAGATACGCCCGAAGAGGGGCCCAACGAGCATTCCGTGGTCTTGCTTGTGCGCTACGGCGCCTCGTCGTTCCTGTTTATGGGGGACGCCCCGCTCGAAGCCGAACTGCGCATTACGCAACGATACCAAGACCTGCTGCAAAGCGAGGTGCTCAAGGTGGGACATCATGGCTCCAGAACCAGTTCGATCCCCGCGTTTCTCAACATCGCCCGAGGATCCCAGGGAAATGCCCGGAAGCCATATGCGATCGTGAGCGTGGCGGCGCGCAACCGCTACGGTCTCCCGAACCAGGAAATACTGGATCGCCTGAAATCCGCCGGCTTCGATGTAACCCTGACCTCGGAATCGGGCGGCATATGGTTTCGGACGGACGGAAAAACGCTTCGGCGGGTACATTGGCGATAGGGCCGGCCAGAAATCGTCCGGCAAAAAGCAATAAATTCATGAGAACAAGAACCTGCAGCCCCTTGTAGCATACCAACAGGCTGTATCATATTTCGGCGGCGAGGAATCGTCGCCTTGCCCGCGAGACCGTCTTTGACATATGAATAACCGCAGAGAGGCCAGGACGCGCGTAATGCAGGCGCTGTACGCGACCGAAATTGCGGGCGCAGAAGACGCCGCCCGCATGGTCGAGACGATCATCGCCCCCAAGCTGTCCGGCGATACGGCGGCGCTCGCGTTCGCCGAACGCCTTTTCTGGCGGGTCCATCGACATCTCGCGCGTCTTGACAAAATTATCGGGTCCCATTCGAAAAACTGGGATTTGTCGCGCATCGCGCTGGTCGACCGCATCGTGCTTCGCATGGCGATCGCCGAAATGCTGGCCTTCGAAGATATTCCTCCAAAGGTATCCATCAACGAGGCCATCGAAATCGTCAAGCGATATAGTACGGCGGAAAGCGGGCGTTTCGTCAACGGCATTCTCGATTCCGCGCTGTTTGATTTTCACGGACGCCGCCTCCTGAACAAATCGGGCCGCGGACTGCGGGGCATGGAGGCCATTCGGAAGCGCGGCGGGACAGAATCGCCCGTCAGGGAACCGTCGCCCGGCAACTAACGGCAAAAAATTCCATGGCTTTACGCTGCGGCATCGCAGGCTTGCCCAATGTGGGCAAATCGTCGCTCTTTAATGTGTTAAGCGGCGCGGGAGCGCGGGCGGAGAATTATCCTTTCTGCACGATCGAGCCGAATGTGGGCATGGCGCCCGTCCCCGACGAACGGCTTCGTCGCCTGGCGGCGCTGTCCGGCTCCGCAAAGGCCACGCCCGCCGCGGTCGAATATGTGGATATCGCCGGGCTGGTTGCGGGGGCGTCCAAAGGCGAGGGGCTGGGGAATCGGTTTCTGGGGCATATTCGGGAGGTGGACGCGATCATCCATGTGGTGCGTTGTTTCGAGGATTCCGATGTGACCCATGTCTCCGGTTCGGTGAATCCGGCCCGCGACATAGAGACCGTAGACACAGAATTGTTGTTAAAGGACCTGGAGTCCCTTGAGCGCCGCATCGAGAAAATGGCGAAGCAGGCCAAGGGCGGGGATCGCGCGCTGCGGGAAGAACTTGCTTTCGTCGAGCGGGTGTACGCCCATGTCGGGGAGGGCAAACCGGCGCGCGCCTTTCCCGGACGGCCCGGGGACGAAGCCCGCCTTGCCCCCCTCTTTCTTTTGTCGGCGAAACCGGTGCTTTACGTAGCCAACGTGGCGGAGGCCGACCTGCCGGACGGAGGCCCCCATGCCGCCGTCGTACGCCAGATCGCGGCGGCGGAGGGCTTCTCCTGCGTGGTCGTTTGCGCCGACATCGAGGCGCAGCTGGCGGCGCTGGACGACGAGGATCGCGCTGCCTGGCTGGAGGAACTGGGCCTTGCGGCGCCGGGAATGGATCGGTTTGTCGCCGCGGGGTACGCCTTGCTGAACCTGATTACCTTTTTTACGACGGGCCCAAAGGAAACGCGAGCCTGGACCGTTGCGCGGGGTACGCGCGCGCCCGCGGCGGCGGGCGTTATTCATTCGGACTTCGAACGGGGGTTCATTCGGGCGGAAACCATCCAGTGCGAGGAATTTTTCCAATACGGTTCGGAAGCGGCGGCCCGGGAAGCGGGCGTCCTGCGCGCCGAAGGGAAAGAATATGTCGTGGCGGACGGCGACGTGATCCTGTTCCGGTTCAATGTTTAGGGTCGTTCAGGATACGCCGATAAAACCGCTGCGCCATTTCTTTCCGCGCATTATTCCGCGAGTCCCTATTTTCAGAATACCTGATTCGGGATACGCTGACTCAGGCCGCTTCGCTTGCGCGCGCCCTTTCGCCTTGCAACCCGCTCCCCGCATCCACGGGATTCGACCATGACGCCAATCATACACCCGCGCAACCCCCGCTTTTCGTCCTGTTTCGCGCCAGGCAATCTCTTTTTCGCTATGGCGCTCGCCGGTCTGCTGGCCGGTTGCGGCGGGGCGGCGATGGAGGGTTCGTCCCATGCCCCTGCCCTCCCCGCCATGGAAACCCGGGCCGACAGCGTGGCCATGAAGGTGTTCGAGGCGTACGGCGGCCAGGCGGCCTGGGCAGGCTTGCGCTACTTGCGGTTCGATTTCGCCACGGGGTCCCCTGCTGCGGCTCCCGCCGATTCGGTTGCCCCCCCGCCGGAACGTACCGTGCGCAGGCGGCATTTGTGGGACCGCATGACGGGCGAATACCGGCTGGAAACGCCGGGCGGCGGAGATACGCTGTATGTCGCGCTCTTCAATACGTCCGCTCACGGCGAGGGGAGCGTCTGGCTTTTCGGCGAGCGGGTGGGCGCCGGGGAGGAAGCCGCGCTGCTCGAAGACGCCTACCGCAGTTTCATCAACGACACGTACTGGCTGCTCATGCCGGTAAAACTGTTCGACGAGGGCGTACGCAGAACCTACTTGCCGGATTCTTCCCGCGACGATACAGACGTTTTGCACCTTTCGTTTGGGGACGTCGGCCTGACGCCAGGAGACCAGTACTGGGTCTATTCGGACAAGGAAACCGGCCATATCCGCCAGTGGGCGTACCGCTTGCAGCATCACGCCCCGGACCATGCGCCGCAGCCGCTCGCCTGGTCCGCCCACAAGACGTTTGAGACGCCTTCGGGCGCCCTCGTCGTTTCCGAGCAGAAGGCGAGCGACGCGTTTGTCCTGTTTACGGATCGCGTGGATATGCCCGCGGACGTTCCGGAAGGCGCCTTCGCCGATCCGCAACCTTTCTTGTAACTGGCCAACCGGGTGGACTTTCGCTTGCTGATCGCCCGCCGCTACCTTGCAGGCCGCCGGCGGGTCTCCCTTATTTCGTTCATTACCGGCATCTCCGTTGCGGGCGTCGCGCTTGGGGTCGCAGCGCTTGTGGTGGTGCTTTCCGTGATGAACGGATTCTATTATATCGTGCGGGATTTACTGGTTTCGCTTGATCCCCATGTCCGCATTGTCGGGGAGGGGAAGGCCGGGATCGCGCATCCCGACTCGCTGGCGGCGGTGGCGCTTGCGCTGCCGGGCGTCGAATCCGCCTCGCCCTATGTCGAGGGGAAGGCCCTGCTTTTGCCAGAGCAAGGCGCCGAAGTGAACAAGGTGGTCGTGGTCCGGGGCGTGGAGCCGCAAGTCTACGCCGGCGTGAGCCGCGTCGCGAGCCAGACAAGCGACGGCGCCTTCGATCTGGCGCGACGGAACGGGCGGCCCGGCCTTGTGGCGGGCGCGTCGCTGGCCTCCCGGCTGGCTTTTCTGCCGTCCGCGAATACGGCGGCGGGCCGGGTCCTGCTGCTTTCGGCCTCGGATATCGAGGACCTGGCGACCGGTTTTGCGGGGGCCGCCGCGTCGCCCCCCACCCTGTTCGACGTGCGCGGCCTCTTCGAAATGGAGGATATTTATGACGAAAGCCATGTTTTCGTCGAAACCAGCGAGGCCCAGCGCCTGTTTCGCACGGGGGATTTCGTAACCGGCGTCGAACTCCGGCTCGCCGACCTGGAGCAAGCCGACGCGGTAAAACATTTGCTGACGACGCGCCTCCCCGCCTCGCTCAAGGTGGTCACCTGGTACGACCTGCGCAAATCGCTGTACGACGTCATGCGGCTCGAAAAATGGGCGGCGACCTTTGTGCTGGGCCTCATTATCGTGGTGGCCTCGTGCAATATCGTCGGCTCGCTCACCATGATCGTTATCGAAAAGCGCCGCGACGTGGGCGCCTTGCGGGCCATGGGCGTTACGCGCCGGGACATCCGCCGAATCTTTATGCTGGAGGGCGTCCTGGTGGGCGTGACCGGAACCGTTTCCGGGCTGGTTATCGGCCTGGGGCTGGCTCTTTTGCAGCAGCGGTTCGCGCTGGTCCCGCTGGCCGGCGCGGAATCGTTCCTGATCGATGCGTACCCGGTCTTTATCGAGGGCATGGACCTGTTGACGGTGAGCGTCGCCGCGATCGGGCTTTGCGCGGCGGCGGGGCTGTACCCTGCGGCGCGCGCCGCTGCGATAGAACCGGCGAAAGCGGTGAATTCGGAGGCGTAGCGCGCCCGCGCGTTCCGTGTATCTGCACAGATTTTTGCTATAATTCCGCGCCATAATACGTTTGCCCGTCGTAGTTTGGATGGCCGGGACGCCCGCCGCGCCGCCGGTCCCTGCCTGCGCCATTTTTCTATCCGCCATGCCGCGCGACCAATTCGGATTCGACGATTTGCCCGCCCGCCCCGCCCGTCCGCGCGTCTCGGGCCTGACCCTCGTGCTGGACAAGGGGCTCTCTGTTCGGCAGGCGGAGGACCTCTTGCAAACAAGCGCCGACTATGTGGACGGCGTAAAACTGGGATGGGGCACCGCGGTGGTCACGCCGCGCCTTGAGGACAAGCTGGCGGCGTACCGGTCTGCCAAGGTGCCGGTTTGTTTTGGCGGCACCCTCTTCGAAGCGTATTGCTTGCGCGGGCGGCTCGACGCGTACCGCGCCCTGCTTCGCGCGCTCCGCGTTGACTATGTCGAGATTTCCGACGGGACCATTTCGCTGCCGCACGAAGAAAAGCTCGCCCATATTCGCTCCTTCGCGGAAGATTTCCGCGTATTGAGCGAGGTGGGCTCGAAAGACCCGTCTGTCGCTCTTTCTCCCGACGCATGGGTCCGGATGATACGGGACGAACTGTCCGCGGGCAGCTGGAAGGTTATTTGCGAGGCGCGGGAGAGCGGGGCGGCGGGCGTTTTCGACGCTTCCGGGCAGGTGCGGTCCTCCGTCATGGACGAAATCGTCCGCCGCATCGACGCGCAGAACCTGGTTTTCGAGGCGCCCCGCAAGGCGCAACAAGTCTGGTTCATTCAGAAATTCGGGGCCAACGTAAACCTTGGAAATATTCCGCCCGCCGAAGTGATTCCCCTTGAGACCCTGCGCACGGGACTTCGGGGCGATACGTTGCTTTCGTTTTTCGACCCGCCCGATTCGCCCAACGCGGACGCTTGAAAGGAAACAAATCCGATGCGGTTACGTATTTATTTGGCTAAACAGGCATAGGGCGGGCCGCTCGCGCGCGGAAAAATGGTTGCGCGGCGGCTTCTTTTGGCGTACCTTGCAAGGCTACGCTGCAAAGATTGCTTGCGAACGTATCGCATGGCAATGCGCAGGAAACATCGACCCGCCGGTACGGCGCTTTTTGGAACTTGAGACATGGCGCGAAAAGACGACATCACGGGACGCGGCCCCCGGACGGGCAACCACGTTTCCCACGCCCACAACAAGGCGAAGCGGCGTTTCCTTCTGAATCTTCAGAAGAAGCGGTTTTACATTCCCGAAGAGGATCGCTACGTCACCCTGAAGGTGTCCGCGAAGACCCTGAAAACGATTAACAAAAAGGGCGTCCAGGCTGTGCTCCGGGAGGCGCGCAGGCAGGGCGTACGCATCTGATTTTCGCCGCATTTCCTCAGCGGCGCACGGAGAGCGTACCCTGGAACCCGTAATCCAGCGTAAAATCATGGCCAAAGCGAAAGGAGTTCGGATTCAGGTGACGCTTCAGTGTACGGAAGCGCCCGGCACGTCGCGGTACTCCACCACGAAGAATCGGCGGAATACGGACCAGCGCCTGGAGCTCAGGAAGTATAATCCGAAGTTGCGCAAGCACACATTGCATCGGGAAATCAAATAACGGGCGGCGGGCCTTGCCCCGCGGCTCCAAAAACGTCGGTAGGTCGCCATGGCGAAAGCACAGACATTCGGGGACAAGGTGCGCAAGACGCGCGCCACCTCCAGACAGATGGCCAAAATCGTCGCCGCCGAAAAGAAAGCGAACGGCCATTACAGTTTCCGGGCCCGCATGGTGTCTGTCGATGCGGTTCAGGATGCCCTGAACGCGGCGAAGAAGGCGAACTGACCGCGGCGCGCTTGCGGCGGGGGCGCGATTCGTTTTCCCTGTTGCAACGAAGCGCCGCAGGATGCGCCCTTGTTCGCAACATCGAGGCGTGGCGCAGTCCGGTAGCGCATCTGCTTTGGGAGCAGAGGGTCGTCGGTTCAAATCCGGCCGCCTCGACACATTCCGATTCCGGCCAGGGGATCGTCGGCAAGACGTCGCCGGCAGCTTGTCGCCGCCTTCTCGCGCTTGTTCCTTGCGCCCGTAGCTCAACCGGACAGAGCGGCGGACTTCTAATCCGCAGGTTGCAGGTTCGAGTCCTGCCGGGCGTGCTACGGCGCGACAGCAACGGCGACAGCGAGCGATGGCGGCGGCCCGTTCGTCGGGATCAAGAAACCCGTCGGAATCGTAGGGTAGGGCAACGGATAGTACAAAACGCGCAGGACAAATCAGGTGACGTGGCCGAGTGGTTAGGCAAAGGTCTGCAAAACCTTGTACGGCGGTTCGAGTCCGCCCGTCACCTCACAGCGCGCCGGTACGCCCGCGCTGCCTCCGCCTGTCCCGGGAAACCCCTTGCCCCATGACCGCCCTGCTTCGCATTCCTGTCCTCGTTTTCGCGCTCGCCGCCATGGCGGGCTGCGTCTCCCATGAAGAAGAAGAGGAAACGTACGGCGCCCCCGCCCCCGAGGCCTTCGGGACGGTGATCCGCCTGGACGACCGGATGGACGCGCTGGTCCCCGAGGACGCCGTCATTGAAAAACTGGCCGAAGGGTTCGCGTGGTCGGAAGGCCCGGTCTGGGTTCCCGAAGAAGGGGGCTACCTGCTTTTTTCCGACATTCCGTCGAATACGGTTTACCGGTGGGACGAAAAGGACGGCCTGTCTCCCTATCTGCGACCGGCGGGGTACGCGGGAAGCGATCCGGCGGGAGCTGAAATGGGCACGAACGGGCTTGCGCTGGACGCGGAAGGCCGTCTTGTGATGTGCGATCACGGAAACCGGCAGATTGCCCGTCTCGACGCCGCGAATTTCACCCGCGAGACGATAGCCGACGCCTACGACGGCAAGCGCCTCAATAGTCCCAACGACCTGGTTTTTCATTCCAGCGGGGATTTGTATTTCACCGATCCGCCCTACGGACTGGCGGGCCTCAACGACAGCCCGGACAAGGAACTTCCTTTCAATGGCGTGTACCGCGTGGACGCGAGCGGCGCGGCGTCCTTGCTTACGGACGAACTGGGTTTCCCGAACGGGATTGCGTTTTCTCCGGACGAAAAGACCCTGTACGTTGCGAATTCAGGGGGAGCCAACCCGGTCATTCGCGCCTACGACGTGCAGGACGACGGAACGCTGGCGAACAGCCGGGTATTTTTCGACGGCGCCGCGCTCATCGCCGACGGGGCGGTGGGCGCGTTCGACGGCATGGCGGTCGATACGGAAGGGAACCTGTTCGCTACCGGGCCAGGCGGCGTACTCGCGCTGACGCCCGAAGGGGAGCACCTTGGCACGATTTCCACGGGCGAGCGGATCGCCAACTGCGCCTTCGGAGACGATGGCTCCACGCTCTATCTTACGTCGGACATGTTTCTTGCCCGCATTCGCCTCAATGCCCAGGGGCTGGGCTTCTGATTTTTTTCTGCGCCGCAGCGGTTCGTCGCCCATAAAATAACCGCCGTACGGGCAAAATCAGGCGGCTCGGTCGTCGCATTTGCGCGCGGACGGCGTCAGAAGGGGGCGTCCTGGGTGTGGGTTCCATTGTCTTCCGCGGCCCCCTGGTAGTACGTCGCCAGGCTTTCGAAGCACGCATACTGCTTGACGAAGGACAGGTTCACCGCGCCGACCGGTCCGTTGCGTTGTTTGCCGATAATGATTTCCGCAATGCCTTCCGTGGAATTTCCATGGTCGTCCGTCGTAATGCCGTATCGCTCGGGCCGATAAATAAAGCACACCACGTCCGCGTCCTGTTCGATGGCTCCGCTTTCGCGCAAATCCGACAGTTGCGGCCGTTTGTCGCCGCCCCGGGTTTCCACGGCCCGGCTTAGCTGCGACAGGGCGACGACGGGCACGTCCAGTTCCTTGGCCAGCGCTTTCATGGACCGGCTGATGTGCGAAATTTCCTGCTCCCGGTTCGTGTAGCGCTGCGTCGTAGACACATGCATGAGTTGCAGGTAGTCGACGATCACCAGCCCGATGTCGTGCTCGGACTTCAGGCGGCGGCACTTGGCGCGGAGCTCCAGGACCGACAGTCCCGGCGTATCGTCGATGAAAATGCGGGCGTCGGCCAAGTGCCCGGCGGCTTTGGCTATTTTTTTCCAGTCGGCATTATTCATTCGCCCCGTCCGCGCGCTCTGGGAATCGACGCGCGCTTCCGAGGTCAGCATGCGCAGGGCCAGCTGCTCCGCGCCCATTTCGAGCGAGAAAATGGCCACGCCCTTCTGTTTGGCTGCGTGGCGCGCGCAGGACAGCGCAAACGCGGTTTTACCCATGGACGGGCGCGCGGCGACGATGACGAGGTCGGAACGCTGCCAGCCGCTCGTTAATCGATCGAGGCCCGAAAACCCGCTGGGCACGCCCGTTACGCCCCCTTCTTGCCCGTGGATCGCCTCAAGATGTTCTATCGTGGTTTTTATTACGTCCGAGACCTTTTCCGCGGGCCGCCGTATCTCCGCATTCGAAATCTGGAAGATGTCTGTTTCGGCCTTGTCGAGCAGTTCGAACGTGTCCGCGCCGGGGTCGTATGCGTCCCGGGTGAGCTGCGTCGTCGTTTCGATCAGTTTCCGAAGCAGATGCTTCTGGGCAATGATGCGCGCGTGGTATTCGACGTTCGCCGCGGCGCCCATATGCGCCGAGAGTTCGTTCAGATAATTTGCTCCGCCCACCTTTTCGAGCTCCTTGCGCCGGCGCAATTCGTCCGTCAAGGTGATTAAATCGACAGGAACGCCTCGCTGAAAGAGTTCCGAGAACGCGGCGAATATTTTCCGGTGCCGTCCGTCGTAGAAGCTGCTTTCGGAAAGAATTTCAAGGCTTTTCGGCAGGGCTTCCTGTTCCAGAAGAATCGCCCCCAGGACGGCCTGCTCTACGTCGACGGCCTGCGGCGGCACGCGCCCGCCGTCGTACGCGTCCGGCGGGGCTTCCCGGAGATCGTCCGGCGGCATGGGCGGCGGATATGGTTCCTGCTCAGGCATAACAAGGTCGCAGAAGCGACGAATCAGGCGCCAGGCCCGGTTAATTGATTATAGCGTTTGCGAAGCATCTGTACATCTTCCCAGGCGGCTCGTTTCCATCCGGGATTGCGCAGCAGCGCCGCCGGATGATAGGTAACCAGCAGGGGAAGGCCATGAAAATCCTGGAATGTTTGCCTCATGGCTTTCAGCGAGTCTTGCCGGTCTAGCAAGGCGCTGGCCGCGACCTTGCCAAGGCAAAGCAGTAATCTGGGGCGCACAAGCGTCATTTGCTTATAGAGAATAGGGGCGTGCGCCTGGATTTCTCCCGCAAGCGGGTTCCGGTTGTTCGGCGGGCGACTTTTCAGGATGTTTGCTATGTAGACATCTTCGCGTTCGAAGTCAATGGCTTTCAGAATTTTGTTCAGCAATTGGCCCGCTCTTCCCACGAAAGGCTCTCCCCGGGCGTCTTCGTCCGCCCCGGGCGCCTCCCCGATCACCATCAGGTCCGCTTCCGCATGCCCGACCCCGAACACCGGATTTTTGCGGGTTTTATCCAGTGGAATGAGCGCATTGTCCCGAACGAAGGCTTCCACTTCGTCCAGCGTGCGCATGTCGCGCAGCGGGGATTGGGCCGGGATCAGCGCATGAATGCGCTCATAGGGGGACCGGTCGCTTCCGCCGCCTTGCGCTGTTTCGCCCCCGAACAGGTTGCTGTCCGCGTTTTCGGGCGACGCGGACCTGCTGGCGGGAGCCGCTTCGGAAGGTTGCGGGACCGGTTCCGCCGCGGCATGGCCGCCCGCCGCCGTCTCTTCCGTTTCCTGCCCGGCGGAACGGGGGAGCGGCGGGAACGGCCCGCCGAGCCGCTGTTCGTGCTCAAGGATGGTTTTCAGTTCGCGAAGAAGGGACATGTCGTACGCGATGCGTTGTGGTTTTAATCAGCGTATCCTTGAGCGAAGAGGTTTTGGTCAGCGCCTTCCTGAAGAAGGTATGTTGTCCGGGCCGTTTCCGCAACGGGTCTCGCGCCTTGTTACGCCGCGGGTCGGTCCGGCGCGGGCGCGATGCGATCCAGAATGATTTCGGCGGCCTCCCGCTTGCTCGTCGCGGGAACCGCTTCCTCGCGCCCGTCGCGCCCGAGCAGCGTGATCCGATTCGTTTCCGTTTCGAATCCCGAGTCTGCGGCAAGCATGTTGAGCGCGATCCAGTCGAGGTTCTTCTCGCGGAGTTTTTTGCGCGCGTTTTCCAGGCCGTCGCTGGTTTCCAGGGCAAATCCCACGAGGAGTTGTCCCTTGGCCCGCTGTTGTTGCAATGCATAAAGGATATCCGTGGTGCGCCGCAAGCGCAACGTCATCTCGCCGCGTTGCTTTTTCATTTTTTGCAGGGCGCGTTCTTTCGGCGCGTAATCCGAGACCGCCGCCGCCATGATCACAATATCGGCCGCGCGATGGGCCATGACCGCGTCGTGCATTTCCTCGGCGGTTTCCACGTCGATTCGCTCTACCCGGGGGGGCGTGTCGAGCTGCGCCGGACCGGAAACCAGCGTGACCCTCGCCCCGCGCCGGGCGGCTGCTTCCGCAAGGGCAAAGCCCATTTTACCAGAGGAGGGATTGCTGAGGAAGCGGACAGGGTCTACATATTCCCGGGTAGGTCCCGCCGTTACGAGCACATGCTTGTTGTGCAAGGGGGCGTCGTTTTCCGCGCCAGGATGCGCCGGGCGGTCGTCCGGGCCGGTTGCGAGCGCTTCGCGAATGCGCTGCACGATTTCTTCCGGTTCCGGCAAGCGGCCCTGCCCGGTCAATCCGCTTGCGAGCGGGCCGTACGCCGTGGGCGCCACGAAATAGCCGAAGGACCGAAGCGTATTCAGGTTGCGCTGCGTGGCCGGATGGGCCAGCATATCCTCGTCCATGGCCGGGCAGACGAGGATCGGGCATCGGGCGGAAAGCACGGTGGCGACGAGCAGGTTGTCGCAAAAGCCTCCCGCTATTTTGGCCAGCGTTTGCGCCGTCGCCGGGGCAACGACCAGGAGGTCCGCCCAGCGCCCAAGCGTAACGTGCCGGGTCCAGGAACCTTCTTCCGCTTCGGGAAACAGGTCTGCGAGGACCGGGCGCTCCGAGACGGTTCCCAGCGTTAGCGGCGTGACGAAACGCGCGGCGTCCGGCGTCGTCAGGACTTGTACGTCGGCGCCTGCTTTCTTGAGCAGACGGACCAGTTCGACAGATTTGTACGACGCAATGCCCCCGCATACGCCAAGCAGAATATGCCGCCCGCGCAGTTCGGCATATGGCTTGCTGGACGTCATGCGTTTATCGAAAGGCCTGGAGCGACGGGGCGTCGCGCAGGCGGTTGCTCAAGCAGGAAGCGCTTCGGACGGTTCTTCTTTTTCCGGGTGGCGGAAGTAAATCTCGTCTTGTTCGAGTTCGCCGATCGCGACTTCGGCGGGCTTGGGCCGTTTTTCGTATTCCAGCGATATGCGGGCCTGTTCTTCCTGCATCCGGAGATTTTCCACATCGGACGTAAAGCCCTCGTAGTACGCCAGCTTTTCGTCCAGATCCGCCTTTTGGCGGGCGGCTATTTGCCGGGCGCGCTTCGAGAGCACGACGACCGTTTCATACACATTGTCGTTCTGCGCCGTGAGATTTTCAATATCTATGGTCTTCATTGCCATGGCTTGGCTCCCTGTCTGCATGTTTAGAAATTGCGTACGTCAACTTTTAATAAACCGTCGTACTACGCGCAAGGTTTCCTTGACGGCGCGTTCGATGTCGTCGTTTTCGATCACCTTGTCTGCCTGGCGCACGGCGTCCAGTTCCCGCCGCGCCCGGTCAAGGCGGACCCGAATGGTGTCTTCGTTTTCCGTGGCGCGTTCCCGAAGGCGTCGCCCCAGTTCCCGGACAGACGGGGGGCGAATAAAAACGATAAGCGCATTTTCCCCGTAGATTTTTTTAATTCTGAACGCGCCTTCAATGTCGATATCGAGCAAAATGGGCTTTTCGGCGCTGGCGCCGTCCAGTTCGGATCGCAGGGTGCCGTACAAGCGTCCGGGATAGACCTCTTCGTATTCAAGCATCTCGCCGGAGTGGATGAGCGCCTGAAATTCCTGGTGCGAGAGGAAGTGATAATCCTCGCCGTCCTTTTCGTCGGGACGTCGCGGCCTGGTGGTGGCCGATACCGAGAAACGGAACGCAGGCATAGCCTCCAGTATCCGGTTGGCGATGGTCGTTTTTCCGGAGCCGCTTGGCGCCGTGAGCACTACGAGGCGGGGGGCTTGTTCGGGGTTGTTCATTCCACGTTTTGTACTTGCTCGCGAATTTTTTCCAGTTCGTCCTTCATGGCGACGGCAAGGCCGGCGATCGTCGTATCTCCGGATTTGGCTCCAGGCGTGTTGACTTCGCGGTGTATTTCCTGCGCAATGAAGTTAAGCTTGCGCCCTTCCGCATGCTCGCTTGCAAGACTCTGCCGGAACAGGTTCAGGCGGGAAAACAGGGCGGAGAGGGTGGGATTCGAACCCACGGTACCGCGTGAACGGTACACTCGCTTTCCAGGCGAGCCCCTTCGGCCGCTCGGGCACCTCTCCAGGATATGGTAAACGCTCGCTCTTTTACTGCGTTCGCTTGGGGATGCGAGGCCGGGTCATACCTCCATGATTTCTTCTTCCTTGCGGGCGGTCAGCGAGTCCACGGCGTTGGTAAAACGGTCCGTGAGTTTCTGGAGTCGCTCGTCGCTTTCGAACTGCATGTCTTCCGGAATATGATCCGCCTCGCCCATTTTACGCATTTTGTCCCTAACGTCGCGACGAATGTTGCGAATCCCGACTTTGGCTTCTTCCGCCCGGCTTTTCGCTGCCTTGACAAGGTCTCGGCGACGTTCCTCCGACAATGGCGGGACCGGGATGCGAATCATCGCGCCGTCGTTCGACGGATTAAAACCCATGTTCGACGCCATAATGCTTTTTTCGATGGCTTCGAGCGCGCCGCGATCCCACGGCTGCACGGTGAGCAAGTCGGGCTGCGGCGCGCCGATCGTCGCAATCTGGTTGAGCGGCGTTTGCGCGCCGTAGTAGTCCACCCGGATTTTGTCGATCATGCCCGGCATGGCCCGCCCCGCCCGAATGGCGCGCAGTTCGCCCTGCAACCATTCGAGGCTTTTCTCCATGTGGTCTTCGGCCTCTTTCAGGAGGGCCTTGAGATGCTCGTTGATCATGGCTCGACTTGCGTAAAGGAGCGTGTTTTCGTTTCCGGGCGTTCCCGCGCGTTTTCGGGGGGCGCCCCGGGTTTTTCGTTCCAGTGGACGACGGTGCCTATGCGCTTGCCGTCGACAATATGGCTCAGGTTGCCCGGTTTGTTCATGTCAAACACCATAATCGGCAACCTTGATTCCCGGCAGAGGGTAAAGGCGGTAATATCCATGACGCGCAAATCCTGCCGAATCACCTCGTCGCCCGAAATTTCGTCGTACATTTTTGCCTTCGGGTCGGTCTCGGGGTCTGCCGAAAAAATGCCCTCGACCCGGGTTCCCTTCAGGAGCGCGTCCGCCTCGATTTCCAGGGCCCGCAACGCCGCCGCCGTGTCGGTGGTAAAGTACGGATTGCCCGTCCCTGCCCCGAAAATGACCACGCGGCCCTTTTCCAGATGCCGAATCGCCCGCCGTCGGATGAACGGTTCGGCGATTTCCTCCATTTTTATGCTGGATTGCAACCGGGTCTGGAGGCCCGCCTGCTCCAGGGCGTCTTGCAGCGCCATGGCGTTGATCATCGTGGCCAGCATGCCCATGTAGTCGGCGTGCGCGCGGGTCATGCCCGCGTGGGCGGTGCGAACGCCGCGGAAAATATTGCCGCCCCCGATGACGATCGCCACTTCCACCCCCCGTTCCGCGACGGTTTCTATTTCGCGCGCATATCCGGCAAGCACTTCGGGGTCGATGCCGTACGACCGGGCGCCCAGCAACGCCTCCCCGCTAAGTTTTAGCAGGATACGCTTGTATGCGCTCCGATGCGTGTCGCTTGCCATAATTTCAGGAGATTATTCTCCCAGCGCAAACCGGACGAACTGGCGTACGCCGGCGCCCGCGTTTTGCAGCATGACCTTTACGGTCATCGAAGAATCCTTGACGAAAGGTTGTTCGACCAGCACATGGTCCTTGAAATACCGTTCCAGTTTGCCGTGGGCGATTCGGTCGATAATGTGATCCGGCTTGCCTTCGTTTCGGGCGGATTCCCGCGCAATTTCCAGCTCTTTCTCCTTTACGCTTTCGGGGACGTCGTCTTTTGCGGTGGCGACCGGGTTCATGGCGGCCACCTGCATGGCGACGTCGGTTCCGGCGCTTTCCACCTCTCCGTCGCCATGCATCTCCACGAGGACGCCAAGGCGGGACCCGGGATGAATATAGGAAACGATGCGTCCATCCTCGCTTTCGAGCAAGGCCACCCGTCGCACGGCGATTTTTTCGCCGATTTTACCCGTGGCCTCTATCAGCGCTTCTTCCACGGTTTGTCCCGCCGCAAAGTCGGCGGCGTGCAACGCCTCTGTGCTGGCGAGGGCCTTGTCCAGCGCAACCTGGACCAGCGCGCCGGCCAGATTTCCGAACGCCTCGTTCCGCGCCACAAAGTCGGTTTCGCAGTTCAGTTCCAGCAACACGCCCTGTTTTCCGTCGTCGGAAAGCGCCGCCGCCACGAGCCCCTCGTTGGCTTCCCGGGAGGCGCGTTTTTCCGCTACCTTCTGGCCTTTTTTGCGCAGAATGTCTACGGCGGCCTCCAGGTCGCCGTTCGCTTCCTGGAGCGCTTTTTTGCAGTCCATCATGCCGACGCCCGTGGCCTCACGGAGTTTTTTAACGTCGGCTGCCTTTATTGTCATGGTCTTGAATAGGTATTTCAAGCAGAATTCGCCGGAGAGAACGATCCGCGCAGGATCGCCGATTCGTCAGGAATTCCGCTTCTGGTCCTGGTGGGCATCTTTGTTTTCTTTCGAGCGCTTGCCTTCGTTCACCGCATTCGCAATGACGGAAGTAACAAGCTGGATCGACTTGATCGCGTCGTCGTTGGCCGGGATCGGGTAATCCACCAGGTCCGGATCGCAGTTCGTATCGATCATGGCGATGATGGGTATGCCCAGCTTGCGCGCTTCCTTGACGGCAATGTGCTCCCGGTTTATGTCCACGATGAACGCGGCACCGGGCAAGCGCGGCATGGCGGCGATGCCGCTCAGCACCTTCACGAGCTTTTCCCGCTCGCGGCTGTGCATCAGCCGTTCCTTTTTCTTGAGCGTCTGAAACGATTCGTCTTCTTCGAACCGGGCGAGTTCGTCCATGCGCCGGATACTTCCGCGAATGGTCTGGAAATTCGTCAGCGTACCGCCCAGCCAGCGTTCGACTACATAAGGGGAATCGCACGATTCCGCATAGGATCGGACGGTTTCCCGCGCCTGCTTTTTCGTGGCTACGAAGAGAATCGACTTGCCCTGGCGCGCAAACCGGGCCGCTGTTTCCGCCGCGGCGTTCAGCAGCGCCTGCGTTTGCATCAGGTCGATAATGTGGATGTTGTTCCGCTGCATGAAGATGTATTTCTTCATCTTCGGGTTCCAGCGGGACGTGAGGTGTCCGAAATGGGTGCCTGCCTTGAGCAGGCGCTCAATGCCGACCGGGCCTGCGGCGGGTGGCGCTTCGGGCGCGGGGGCGGTCGTTGCGGGTGTTGTTTCGCTCATGGAAAGGGCGTAATTCGCCGGGTTTGTTCCTCTACCGCCGTCTCGCATGAAACATGACCGCCGCGGCGGCCACCCTGTTGCATGTCGGGCGGTATGCGTGATTAAAAAAGTTTTGCAGATCGCCTGCGTTACCGCTTGCTGAACTGGAACCGTTTGCGCGCCTTCGGGCGGCCGTACTTCTTGCGTTCCACCATGCGGTCGTCCCGCGTGAGCAAGCCGGCGTCGCGCAGCGGCTTTTTGAATTCTTCGTCAAAATCGACCAGCGCGCGCGCAATGCCAAGGCGAATCGCCTCGACCTGCCCGGTGAGGCCGCCGCCTTTTGCGTTGACCAATACGTCGAATTGCCCGCTGGTGCCGGTCGCTTCGAACGGCTGGAAGATGATCTTGCGTCGCCAGTCGAGCGGGAAATACTCTTCGTGGGGACGACGGTTTATCGTCACTTGGCCGTTTCCGGCGCGCAGGTACACGCGCGCCGTGGATGTTTTCCGTCGGCCAACGCCGATATGCTGAACGGGTCCTGCCATGAAATAGGGTTCGTCGTGTTCGCTGGTTACAGAGGGTTCGAATCGCGCGCTTCGGCACGAAAGTAAGGCGAGCCTGTACGCGCCTTAATTTTTTTAGGCATCCGCTGGTTCACGGGCAATTTACTGGAGGGATTTGGTCCTTGTACGGGCTTTTTTCCGTTTCGTCGCACGGGTTACAAAGCGAGCGTTTTGGGCTTTTGCGCGGCGTGCGGGTGCTCCGGACCGGCGTACACCTTAAGTTTTTTAAGCATCTGGCGGCCAAGAGGACCTTTCGGCATCATACCCCGGACGGCGTTACGCACGATGAATTCCGGTTTGGAGACGCGCATTTCCGCAGGGGTCGTACGCCGCGCTCCGCCCGGATACCCGCTGTAACGGAAGTACTCCTTGGCCGTTTCCTTGTTGCCGGTCAGGCGAACCTTGTCCGCATTGACGACCACTACGAAGTCTCCGGCGTCCATATGGGGCGTGAATCGCGGGTTGTGCTTCCCGCGCAGCACAGAGGCCACGCGCGACGCAAGCCGGCCGACCACCTGGTCCCTGGCGTCTACGACGTACCAGGCGCGATCAATGTCGCTCGGTCTGGCGGAATAAGTTTTGTAAGTGTTCGCATCCATGACTAAATTTATTTAACTTTCGTTTTACGCAGCACATCATTTGTAGCCTGATGCCCCCGCGCAGATACCGATCAAGACGGTGTCGCAGCGTCGGACCATTCCGTTGGAGTGTTCGGACGCCCCTGAAGACGAAAACGTTCGTTACGAACCACCGTAGCCAAGTAATATACGGCTTTTGGGGTTGTACGTCAAGTTTTTCGATGCAGGCGCGCGCCGTCTTGTCGCGCAGGAGGCTGGCTGGCCGTTGTTCGCCTTGAACGGGCCATCTGTTCGGTTTTTTCACCTTTTGTCCCGTTTCACGCTATCTACAAGATCATTAATGTCGTACTCATCCTTCGATTCGCTGGACGAACTCGCCGCAGGCCTGCCTTTTCGTCTCGACGACGCACCCGCCGTAAACGCCGCCTACACGCGCTGGCGCGCCACGGGCGACCTTCAGGAGCGCAGCGTAGTTCAATTGTGGACGTACTGCTACATCCGAAGATATTTTCTCGTAAAATTCATTCAGGAGTCCTCCTGGAGCGCTATCGACCTGGACGTTCTCGTCGATATTGCGTTTCGCAAAATGGAAATGCGGGAATCCCAGGTCAGGGAACCGTCTCGCTATGCAAGCTGGGTCAGCGTGGTGTGCAAAAACACCTTCCGCAACTACCTTCGCGCAAGGCGGCAGCAAATTTCCTTCGACGGAGCCCCCATGGGGACGTCCGTCTCCGAAACGACGAACAACTACCGCGAGTACGGCGCGCAGGAACAGATGCTGGTTGGCGCCATCGACCGGCTTCCGCCGCATCTTCGCTCGTGCGTACGGCTGCGCTTTCTGGGCGGATTGTCGTACGCGGAAATTGCGCGGCGCACGGATCGCCCGCTTCCAACGATTCGCTCCTTCATTTACAAAGCCGTCAAACGCCTGCGCCTGGACGAGGAATTGCTAAAGAATCTGGAGTGATCCGCTTGTCAATGGTTCAGCATGACCGGCATGATGAGCATCAGTACATGCTCCCCGTCCCGCTGCGCCTGCGGCGTGACCACGCCGGCGCGATTCGGAGAACTGAATTCTATAACGACCTCGTCGTCGTCGATGTGTCCGAGGACCTCGTTCAGATAGGTGGCGTTGAATCCGATGGGCATCTCGTCGCCGTTGTATTCGCACGGGACGGTCTCGTGCGCTTCGCTTGATCGCTCGATATCCTGCGCTTCGATCTTAATGTGGTCCTCGTGCAGCATCAGCTTGATCTGGGGCGTCAGGTTGGACGAATACAGGCTGACGCGCTTTACGGCGGCGAGCAGCGCGTTCCGCTCCACGACGATCTGCTTGTCGTTGTCTTTGGGAATGACGGCTTCGTAGTTGGGATACGCCTCGGCGATAAGCCGCACGAGGATGCGCGTATCGCCCGCGTCGAAGCACGCATAGCCGGCGTCCACCAGAATGACGCAGGCGCTTCCAGAGAGAATCTTGTTGGCCAGCGAGAGCGCCTTTTCCGGGATGATGAAATTCGCTTCCTCGTCCGAAGTCATGGAGTCCATCTGCATGCGCACCAGACGATGCCCGTCCGTCGCCACGGCGCGCGCCGGTTCCGGCCCGATCTGAAAATACACGCCCATCATGGCGGGCCGCAGCGCGTCCTTGCTGACCGCGAAACTGGTTTTCTCGATCGCCCGGCGGACAAGGTCGCCGCTCGTTTCGATGGTGTGTTCCGGGTCCATATCGGGCAGGGACGGGTAGTCTCCGCCGTCATTTCCGGACATTTTGTATTCGCCCGCATCGGTTGTGAGCACGATCTGAAATTCCTCGTTCGCCTCGAACGAAATCGGCATTTCGGGCAGGGCGCGCAGCGTATCCAGAAGGCGACGGGCCGGCACGGCGATGCGGCGGGCCGATGCGCTTTCGAATTGCACTTCGACCTGCTGCACGATGGTGACCTCCAGGTCCGTTGCGCTCAGGCTGAGGCGATTCTCGTCAACTTGTTCGAAGAGGATGCACTCCAGAATAGGGAGGGTGCTTTTGGCGGGGACGGCGCCCCCGGCGGTAGTCAGCGCCTTAAGGAGAGTGGCGCTGGAGGCGGTAAATTTCATGGCGTTACTATTTCGATACGCTCAGGTGGTACATGCGCGGCGATGGATGACGCTGCAAGTTAGGGAAATAAAAAAGCCCATGCATCCCAAGATAACAATTCTCGAAGCGAAAGCGCGCCCTTACCGATACCCTGTTTCGATTTCCCGATGGATTCGTTTTAGCGTTTCCCGGAAGTTCGGATCCGTTTCGATCAGGTTTTCGACGCACCGGCAGGCATGGATCACGGTCGAATGGTCTTTTCCCCCGAAATACCGGCCTATCGTGGCGAGGGAATGCCCGGTCAGTTTTTTGCTGAAGTACATCCCCACATGGCGCGCCTGCACGATTTCCCGGTTGCGGCCCCGGCCCAGCACCAGGTCTTCGGCGATCCCGAAATACGCGCAGACGGCGCGGCGGATGTTTTCCACGGTTGGCTTCGCCTGCTCCTCGTCGGGCCGTTCGCCCAGCGCCTCCCGGATGAGCGGCATATCTATTTCGCGCCGGTGCAACGTAGCGTGCGCCAGTAGCCGTATGAGGGCGCTTTCCAGTTCGCGAACATTCTTCTTGATGCGCCGGGCGATGAATTCGATGAATTCGTACGGGATGTCAATGCCCTGATCGTTGGCCTTGCGGTTCAGAATCGCGATGCGGGTTTCCAGTTCCGGCTGCTGCAGGTCGGCCACAAGCCCGCCCTGAAAGCGCGAAAGCAATCGCTCCGCCACGCCGGGAATTTCCTGGGGCGCCCGGTCCGTCGAGAAAACGATCTGTTTTCCACTCTGGTGCAGCAGGTTGAAGGTGTGGAAGAGGCCTTCCTGCGTTTTCGGCTGGTTGCTGAAGAACTGTACGTCGTCGATGATAAGCAGGTCTATGTCGCTGTAGAATGCAACGAACTCGTTATTCCGGTTTGTGCGGAGCGATTGCATATAGTCCGACGTGAAGTGGTCGCTCGACGTATACAGGACCTTGTAGTCGCTATGCTGCCGGACATGGTTGCCGATAGCCTGTACAAGGTGCGTTTTGCCCAGTCCGACGCCGCCGTAGATCAAAAGCGGATTGAAGGCCGTATGGCGCGGCTGCTGGGCGATGGCCAGCGCGGCGCTGCGCGCGAACTGGTTGCAATCCCCTTCGATGAACCGATCAAATGTATACGAGGCGTTCAGCGGAAGGCCGGATGCGATGAAGACCGGGCTTTCGGATTCGAAAATGTTTGCCCGGGCATGCCGCGCGGCGTCCGGCGCTGGCGGGCCAGAAGGAGGCGCTCCTTTCGCCGCGCGCGGCGGCGTCCCGGCGTGGCCCGGAGGGGGCATGGATACGTTTCCCGAGGGTGGTTTCACGTGGGCGCGCTCGCTGTTGATTTCCTCGAAAAAGCCGCCGCCGCGGCGGATGCCTCTCCGATATGCACTTATTATTCACAACCGGGAAAAATTCCGCCGCGCGCACGCGCCTCCCCGCTTCGGTTCGCCGCAGGTGCACTCACAGGTTATGCACATTGCATTTTTTGCCCTATATCCCTATAAAAAAATAATTTAAATAGAGGATACGGATTTTTTTCACACGTACTGCCTTGCGGTTATCGTTGCGGACGGTTTGTTTCCGACAGGGAAACGTTGCTTGTCAACACGTTGTTCACAAGCAGGCGGTTTCTGGCGAGGTCCCTGGGGAATCTTTCTGCGGCGCTCGACGGCGCCGTATGGCATTCCCGCAGGCGGATAGCAGGATGGTAACGATTTCGGGAGAAAAAGACAAGCCGAAACGTATTGATTTTCGCGGGCGGCATTCGCAAAAATCGCCCCGTCGTTTTTGCCCCGGAACGCGAGCGGGCATATCTTCGTTGGATGGAACAGATTTGACGTGCTGTCATGTTTGCGATAGGTATCGAAGCGCTAAAGCCGGGCGTGCATGAACGAACGTTCAGGCCGGAGGCCGAGGCGCTGGAATTGGATCCTTCGGTGTTTCGGGATGTGGACGTCTCCGCGCGACTGGACGTGGCCGAGGCGCAGATCCTTGTTTCGCTGACGGTTCGGGCGCAGGCCATACTGGAATGCGACCGTACGCTGCGTTCCTTCGATCGGCGGATCGAGGGTACGTACTGCGTCCTGTTCTCTTGCGCCGGGTTCGCAAGCGCGAGCAAAAATCGTTGCAACGAGGTCAGGATACTGGAGCCGAGTGATCGGGTCCTGGACCTTACCGATGTTGCGCGAGACACGATTTTGCTTGCGATGCCGGCGCGTCGCATTGCTCCCGGAGCAGAAGACATAGACATTCCGACAACATTCGGCATTCCGAAAGGAACGCAGGACGATAGCATAGACCCGCGCTGGGAAGCCCTTGGCGCATTAAAGTCGCAGAAGGACTAAGGCCGCAGGCGCGCGCCCGCGTTGCCCTTGGTCGGCGAACACAGAAAATCATGGCGAATCCCAAAAGAAAACATTCCAAGGCTCGTACGCGGCAGCGCCGCGCGCGGTATTACGGCAGCTTGAGAGCGCCTCAGATAGTCGAGTGCTCCAACTGCGGTACGTTGAAGCTTTTGCATCACGCCTGTCCCAGTTGCGGTTATTACCGGGGCCGTCAGGTGATCCAGCGCAAAGAAGCCGTTTAGGCCATACATCGCGTCCGGTTCGCCGGCCGTTTCTTCATGTCTTGAAATATGGCCATTCGGGTAGCGGTTGATGCTATGGGGGGCGACAAGGCGCCTGCCGTTGTCGTCGAGGGCGCCATTCGCGCGCTGGACGCTTCGGACGGGGACCTTGAAGTGCTTCTTGCAGGGAGGCGAGACGCGCTGCAAGCCGAAATCGCCCCTGAAAAGGACCTGGTCGACCGGTTGCCCTTGCGCATCGTGCATGCGCCCGATATGATCGGAATGGACGAGGCGCCGGCCTCCGCCGTAAAAACGAAGCCGGGCTCTTCCATTCATATTGGACTCGCCGCCATGCGGGAAGGCAAGGCGCACGCATTCGTCAGCGCAGGCAATACGGGCGCCGTCATGGCGGCTTCGCTTTTCGTCCTGGGGGCTATGCGGGGCGTTGCGCGGCCCTCGATCGTTGCGTTTTACCCCACCATCCGGGGCCATTGCATCATGCTTGACGTGGGCACCAATGTGGATTGCCGTCCCGAGCATTTGCTTCAGTTTGCGAAGATGGGTTCGATTTACGCCTCCGCGGCGATGCAGATTCCCAGACCGAAGGTGGCCCTGGTGAATCTGGGGGAAGAAGCCCGGAAGGGCAACGAGCAGGTAAAAGAGGCCTACAAACTCCTCCAGGCGTCCCCGGACATTCATTTTTGCGGGAATATCGAGGGGCGGGACATTCTGCATCATGCGGCCGACGTCGTGGTCTGCGACGGGTTCGTAGGCAATATTCTTCTCAAGTTCGGGGAGAGTTTGGCCTCTGCGATCCCGCAGATGATCTCGGAAGAAATGACGCGGCGGGCGTTCTCCGACGCGGACAAGGAGGTGGTGCGGGGGGCGCTTTCCGCCGTGCGCCTTCGGTTCAGCTACGAAGAGTACGGCGGCGCGCTGCTGCTTGGCGTGAATGGCAATGTGATGATTGGCCACGGCGGGTCGTCGGCTCGCGCCATCGAGCGTATGATTCTTGTGGCCGCCGACGTGGCGCGGCACGGGGCGCTCGAGGCAATGAACAAGGCGTTCGGCGCATGACGCTCCGAACCATCCCGTATGCAGAAGGCGTACCCCCGATCATGCAATCAGCGACGAACAGCGCCATGAGCTATGCGGCTATTACAGCGGTTGGGCATTTTCTCCCCGAAGAACGTCTGACGAACGCGGACCTTGAGCGCCTGGTCGATACCGACGACGAATGGATACGGACGCGCACGGGTATTCGGGAGCGCCGCATTCTTCGCGATCCCGACAAGGCCACCGCCTACATGGCTTCGAACGCGGCGCAGGATTTAATTGAGAAGCGAGGGTTGAACCCGGAGGAAATCGATGCGATTATTGTCGCCACCATTACCCCGGATATGTTTTTTCCTGCGACGGCTTGCCTGGTGCAGCATGAAATCGGCGCGTCGAATGCCTGGGGGTTCGATCTTTCCGCTGCGTGCAGCGGGTTTCTTTTCGCGCTTTCGACCGGGGCGCAAATGATCGAAAGCGGGCGGCACGAGAAGGTGCTTGTTATTGGGGCGGACAAGATGTCGGGCATTACGAATTTCGAGGACCGGAGCACATGCGTTCTGTTCGGGGACGCCGCCGCCGCCGTGCTTTTGGAGCCGGATCCCGGGGATTGCGGCGTGATCGATTTTTATCAGCGCGTCGATGGGAAACATGCCGGGCTGCTTTCCATGCCGGGCGGCGGGAGCCTGCGCCCTCCCACCTACGAAACGGTGGCGAAGGGCATGCATTTTTTGCAGCAGCAAGGGCGCGCGGTGTTCAAGTACGCGGTGGACGGCATGGCCCGCGCCGCCGAAGAGATCATGGACCGCCACCAGTTGGGGATAGACGATATTCGGTATCTCGTGCCGCACCAGGCCAACCAGCGCATTATCGACACGACGGCCCGCCAGATGGGCCTCGACAGCGACAAGGTGATGGTCAATATCGACCGGTACGGCAATACGACCGCCGCCACCATTCCCTTGTGCTTCGCGGATCGGGAGGAGGAACTGCGCCGGGGGGACGCCTTGGTGCTGGTGGCGTTCGGGGGCGGATTTACATGGGGCTCCTGTTATCTTCGCTGGGCCTACGACGGCAGCAAGGCGGCCAGAGCCAGGGAATCGTACGCGGCCGCGGCGCTGTAGCCACGGGTAACTTCCCGGCGCGATCATAGCCAACAATGCATAACGCAGCTTTTCTTTTTCCGGGCCAGGGTAGCCAGTACGCCGGCATGGCCGAGGATTTGTACGAACGCTTCGCCGAAGCCCGCGAAATCATCGACCGGGCGGATCGGTTGTCGCCCTTTTCGCTTTCGGAGGCCATGTTCGGCCCGTCGGACGCGAACGGCGCCGCGCTGAAGCGGACCGACATGACGCAGCCCGCGCTGTACGTACACAGCATGGCGGCGATGGCCGTACTCCGCCGCGGCGGGTTTTCGGCAGCGATGGCGGCGGGCCACAGTCTTGGCGAGTACAGCGCCCTTGTTGCGGCGGGCGCGTTTTCTTTCGAGGACGGGTTGCAGCTTGTGCGGCGGCGGGGCGAACTGATGGCCACCGCGGACGACGAGCGTCCCGGCGCGATGGCCGCCGTGCTGGGCATGGAAGACGACGCCGCGGCGGGCGCGTGCGAGGCCGTTTCGTCCTCTTCCGACGTAGTGGTGGCGGCGAATTTCAATGCTCCCGGACAGGTGGTCATCTCCGGGGACGCCTCCGCCGTAGAACGGGCTATGCAGGAGGCGCGCGCGCGAGGCGCTCGCCGCGTGGTTCCATTGCCCGTAAACGGCGCTTTTCATTCGCCGCTTATGGAGCAGGCCCGGGACGGACTCGAGCGCGCGCTTTCGGGATGCGCGATTCACCCTCCCCGATTTCCCGTGTACCTTAACGTGACAGCCTCCGCCGCGCGCGATCCCGACGAGATACGCAAGGCGCTCGTCGCGCAACTTACCTCGCCGGTGCATTGGTCCCGGTCGCTCCGGAACATGCATGCGGACGGCGCCGACGCATATATCGAGGTGGGCGCGGGCAAGGTGTTGTGCGGTCTGGCGCGACGTACCCTGGGGCGCGACGTTCAGATTGTTTCCGCCGGAAAAGCGGATGAGCTGGCGGCGATGCTCCCTGACGGAGCCTGACCGCCGCGCCCCCTTGTTCTCATTCACCGATTTCTTCGAATCATGGCTTTCGATCTGAACGGAAAAACGGCGCTTGTTACGGGCGCTTCCCGAGGCATTGGCCGGGCTGTCGTCGAAACGCTCGCTGCGGCGGGCGCGCGCGTGGCCTTTACGTACCGGTCTTCCACGGACCAGGCGCAGGCGCTGTGTCGGCAGCTGGAGGACGCCGGTTCGGAATGTCTTGTTTTTCAGGGAGACGCCGCGAACATGTCGTCCGCCGAAGAAGCGGTGGGCGGCGTACTGGAAGCATGGGGCGCCATAGATATTCTGGTCAATAACGCAGGCATTACGCGAGACGGCCTGATGCTTCGGATGAGCGAGCAGGACTGGGACGCCGTGGTGGGAACCAACCTGAAAAGCGCGTTCAATTTTTGCAAAGCGGCGTATCGGCCCATGATGAAGCAGCGGAGCGGCAAGATCGTGAATATGTCGTCGGTGATCGGCGTTTCGGGCAACCCGGGACAAACGAACTATGCGGCTTCCAAGGCGGGCGTCATAGGTTTTTCGAAGAGCCTTGCCAAGGAGCTGGGCGGCCGCGGCGTCACCGTAAATGTGGTGGCCCCGGGCTACGTGGAAACGGACATGACGTCCGGGCTGAGCGACGCTGCCCGCAAGGCCTTGCTCGATACGGCGGCGCTGAAACGCACGGCCACGCCGCAGGACGTCGCGAACGCCGTGCATTTTCTGGTTTCTTCCGCCGCGGATTACATCACGGGACACGTGTTGCATGTGGACGGCGGGCTTGCCATGTGACCCATCCGGGCCTGTCGATTTCGGCCCGCCCCTCAGATAAACCCATTTTATGAGCGAACACGAAGACAAATCATCCTTTTCCTACGCCAAGGTCATCGACTTGACCCGTCGCGCCCAGCGCGAGCAGCATAGCGAGCAGCAGATTCAGGATATTCAGGAGAATGCTTCCCGGAACCTGCCAGGGGCCACACTGGACGCTTTGCCCGAAACCATGCGCGCGGCCCTGGGCGCCGCCGGATGGGATTCGCTCATGCCCGTTCAGGAGCAAGTCATTCCGCATATTCTCGAAGGGGCCGACCTGATCGTGCAGTCCCGCACCGGGTCTGGCAAGACGGGCGCGTTTCTGTTGCCGCTTTTCGAGCGCCTGGATCCGTCGCGTCGCGTTGCGCAAGCGCTCGTTATGGCGCCCACCCGCGAGTTGGCCAAGCAGATCAACGAGGTGTTCGAGCATATGAAACAGGCTACTTCCGAGACCCGCGCGCTGGATTCCGTGCTGGTCTACGGCGGCGTCGATTATCGTCCGCAGGTTCGGGGATTGCAGGACGGCGCCCAGGTCGTTATCGGTACCCCCGGTCGGATTCTGGACCATCTCAGCCGAGGCAACGCCGATTTTCGGACCCTCGACTATGTCATTTTCGACGAAGCCGACGAGATGCTTTCCATGGGTTTTTACCCGGACATGCAGGCGTTGAGACGGTATTTGCCTGCTGAGCGGCACACGTTGATGTTCAGCGCCACGATTCCGCCCAGAGTCCGGTCGCTCAGCCGCGATTTTCTTACGGATCCCCGGTTTATTTCGTTAAGCGCGGGCCAGGAAAGCATCGAAACGATGGAGTACCGGTATTATGTAACCGATCCGATGGAAAAGGATCGGGTACTGGTTCGCCTCTTCGAGATCGAAAATCCCGAATCGGCCATCGTATTCGTCAACAAGAAAAAGGATGTCGAATACCTGACGACTTTTTTGCAGAATTACGGCTATAGCGCCGACGCCATCTCCGGGGATTTATCGCAGAGCGCCCGGGAGGCGGCGCTTGCTCGAACCCATGCCGGAGAGACGCGCTTTCTGGTCGCCACGGATGTCGCGGCCCGCGGGATCGATATATCGGACCTCAGTCACGTATTCATGTACGACGTGCCGCAAGATCCGGAATACCTGATTCATCGATCCGGGCGGACCGCCCGCGCCGGAAAAATGGGCGTTGCGGTGGTGCTGGCCACTGTGGAGGACGAAACAGACCTTATCCGGTCGGCCATGCGCTATGGCGTGCCCGTGGAAAAACGGCCGCTGCCTACGCAGGAAGACGTGAGCGCCCGCGTTGGAGAGCGCCTTACGACCTTGCTGGAGAACCGCTTTCGCAAACGAACGAATATGGATCGGGAACGCGCTCGACAGTTCGTTCCGCTCGTCCGGGACCTGGCGCGGGAAGAGCCCGAAATTCTCGCCATGCTCGTGAGCGACGCCGCCGGGAACAGAGAACAGGCGGCGCGGAAGCAGGCGAAACCGGAGAAGAAGCAAGACACTGGGCAAAAGTCGCGAAATCGCGCTCCGCGTCGCGACAGGAAGCGGTAAAGCCGACCTGCTTTTCCGTCGCGGCTATTATCCCGCCGCGTTCTCCGGCTGTTCCATGGGCAGGTCGATAATCATTTCGGTGAACTCGCCCGGTTCGGTATTTACGCGAATGGCGCCGCCATGCTCGCGGATAATGTCGCTGGACATGGCGAGGCCCAGGCCCGTGCCCTGGTCGGTAGGCTTCGTAGTGAAGAAAGGATCGAATATTTTCGCCAGCACCTCGTCCGGAATTCCGTTTCCGTTGTCCTTGATGCGTATTTCGACGGCGTCTTCCTTGCGCCGGGTGCCGAGCCACAGCGTCGGCATGTAGGCTTCGATGCCTTCCCCGTTGGCGGCCTTCTCCCGTCGTTTTTCGTCGACCGCGTAGCAACTGTTGTTCACCATATTCAGGAAAACGCGGCCCAAATCCTGGGAGATGACATTGAGGACCCCTGCATTCGGGTCGAAGTCCTGTTTGATGTCAAGTTGAAAGTCGGAGTCGTTCGCTCGTACGCTGTGGTAGGCAAGCCGGGCATGTTCGTCGAGCAGATTGTTGATGTCGGTGTCCTGGTGTTTCGCTTCGCCGCGGCCCAGCATCAGCATGTCGTGCACGATGCGGTCCGCCCGTTCGCCGTGATGCCGAATGCGCTCGAAGTTGCTGTTCAGATCGTCCGTGATTTCCTGGACGAGGCTTTGTTGCTCGTCGCTGAGCGCCGTTTCGCTTTCGTTCAGCACTTCGTGCAACTCTTCAAGCAGGTCTTCTGACGCTTCGGAGAAATTCTTGACGAAATTCAGCGGATTTCTGATTTCGTGGGCCACGCCCGCCGTCAATTCGCCGAGGGCCGCCAGTTTTTCCTGCATAACGATCTGGTCCTGGGCCTGTCGCAGTTTGTCCAGAACGCGTTCCAGTTCGCTGTTCTTTTCCTTCAGGTCTTCCGCCAGCAATTCCACGAGGTTGAGTCGCTGTACTTCCAGGGCGTGTTGCCGGAACACTTCCAGGGCGCCGGCCATGTCGGTCACTTCGTCGTTCCCGGAGATTTCGACCTGCACTTCCAGGTCGCCCGTGGACATGCGATGCATCCAGTCCGACAGCCGCTGAATGCGGGAAAGCAATGTGCGTCCGACGAAGAGCCAGGCGATGAGAATAGCGCCGACGATGCTGAAAATACTGATCGAAAGGAGCAGCGTTCGGCCCGTGAAGATGGCGTCGCTGGAAGCGTCGGCGGCGTCTTGCGCCCGGCTGCGCGCCGAAACCACCAGGCTATCCACTTGCGCGACGAGAAAGGTCGCCTCGTCGCTGTTGTAGGCCAGCAAATCTTGTTGATTTTCGGCGAGACGAAGCGCTTCCTGCAGCAAAACGAAGCCGCTTGCGTCCCCCGTTCCCAGTACGTACAGCTCATCGAACGCCGGCGCGAGCTGGGCATGGAACGGGTCGTCCTGGAGCACGATCAGATTGCGCTCGATGCGGCTGGCGGCGGCTTCGAAGCGTTCTCGCAGCGGTTCGATCGTTGCCGCATAGGAGTGGGTAAATGCGTTTACCAGCAGCTCTGTCGCGATGTTGGCGTCCGCTTGCAGCTCGGACAAATGACGATACCGTTCGAATTCCTCTACGGTGAAATGCTCTGTGCTGTCCGCCGGGGGCGCGCCGAGTTCGCGGTATCCGGTGATCGTGTAGAACAACTGGTCGTCGATGGCCGAGACCACAATGCGTTCGAGGCGATTGCGCAGGTTGATGATGCGTTCTCGCAAATCTTCCCGCGCAGCGACCAGCTCGAACATTCTGGCGCCCTGGTCTTTGATGACCTCGATATTGGCGATCAGCGTATCGGAATGGGCGCGAATGCGCTGGACCCGTTCGTCGGTTCCCTCGGTGCGTTCCAGAATAGCCAGTTGCTGGTCGAAGGATTCGCGCGCGTCGCTGATGCCCACATAAATTTCTTCGAATAGTTCGGGCGTCTCGGCGGCGGCCAGGCGCGGGGCGGCCACCACGAGGGTTCCGCTGTACTGGGCGATCTCGAACGCCGCCGCCATTTCGGGAATAGCGCCTTCGTTTACGTCGCTTTGGGCTTCGCCGACACGGTTGAAGGAAAACCACCCGACCAGGCTCGCCGCCACGGTAAGCGTAACGGCGCCCCCAATGCCTGCGTAGAGCTGGGTGGATATCCGGACGCGCCGGCGCTTCGGGGTATTCGGGGAGTCGGTCAAGGAGGTTCGCCTGCGAGCGGGGAGCTAATTCATGGGCCACATAACGGGCAACTGTTTCCACAGGCGATCCGTATCCATCAGCGAATTAACGGGGTAATACCGTCCGTCCTGGCCGATCATGGTCAGAAACACGGTGTCGGAACCCTGGTTGTCGTTTTTTCCGAAGCGGAGCGTAAATCCGTTGATGTCGATGCGCACATTGTCCGTTTGCTGCAAGGCGCTCATAAAACAACTTCTTGTGGCTTCCCGGCCGCACTGTTCGAGCCCGGCGGCCGCCAGGCGCCCGGCCAGATACCCTTCGAAGGAGACAAACCCCGGCGTCGCCTGCGGATCATAGGCCGCGAGGGCGCGCTGGTAGGCGGCGACGACCGGAAGCGTTTGGTCCAGAGGGAAAGGCACCACCTGGGTTACGAAGACGCCCATGCCGTCTTCGCCGAGTTCCCGGGCCAGCGCGTTGCTGCCCACGAAGGAAATGGTTATGAAAACGGGATTCATGCCGATATGCCGCGCCCATGAAATCAGGGTGGCGACCGGCTGGTACGCTCCGACGAGAATCACCGCTTCGGGATTGCCCCGACGCACATCAAGGAGGCCCGTTTTGACAGCAAGGGTGTTGCGCGTATACAATCCGATGGAGGCCGGGGCCATTCCGCGTTTTTCGAGGGCCTTTCGGGCGCCCAGATAGCCTGCGCGTCCAAAGGAATCGTCCTGATAGAGGATCGATATTCGCTCGATGCCGAGGTCTTCCGTCAGCCGTTCGACCATGGCTTCCGTTTCCTGGTCGTACGAGGCCCGCAGGTTGATAATGTTTTGCCAGGTGGTGTCGCGGAGGAAGGCGGCGCCCGTGAACGGCGCGATATAGGGAATATTCGCCTCTGCGGCTACCGGAACGGCGGAACGGGACGTAGGCGTACCGACTGCCCCGATCAGCGCGAACACGTTTTCTTCCTCAATCAATTGCAGGGTATTCTGGATCGCTGCTTCGGGTTCGTAGGCGTCGTCAAGAGACACCAGATTCAATTGGCGTCCATGCACCCCGCCCCGTCGATTGATTTCGCGAAAGGCGGCCTGTATGCCCCGCCGCATATTCTGGCCAAGCTCCTGAGCCGGTCCCGTGAACGCCGCGGATTGTCCGAAAAGAACCTGCTCGTCGGAAACGCCGGCTTCCCCGGTCGTCAGGGTGGTGTCCGCCGTCCGGGCGCGTTGCGAAGCGCGTTCGGATAGCGGGAAGTTTTCCGCAACGCGCGTTCTTGCCCTGTCGGCGCGTTTGTCGTATCCGCGGTCCGTCGTCCCTGTCCATTCTCCCGGAACGGCGGCGGGCGCGGCGAACGGGCCGATTCCCGCAAGAATCGGCGTCATAAGCACAAGGGCCGCCAGACCGGTCAAGCGTTTCATGAGGGTTCGTGCATGATCAGCGTCAGGTGATTCTGGTCTCCCTCCCGCCGGTAACGCATCTCGTCGGTCATGGTGCGCACCAGATGTATTCCCAGGCCGCCTACGGCGCGGTCTTCGATGTCCGAATCCGTATCCGCTTCCGGGGCGTCCGTCAGCGGATTGAAGGGCCGTCCGGCGTCTGTAATCTCGATCGTAAGCACATCGTTTTCCGGGACCATCCTGATCTCGAAATCGGTCACCCCCTCCAGGTGGCAATATTTTATGCAATTCATCGCCACTTCTTCGAGCACCAGGTTGATTCGGAAGACGAAGTCGCCGGGCCAGTTATGCCGACTGCCCAGCTCGTCCACCGCAGCGAAGATGCGCTCCAGTTCCGAGACTTCGGTTTTGATTTTCAGGGAGAGCATGGGCATCCGTCCGTCAGTTTGCATGCAGACAAAGGGTCATGCAGGTAATGTCGTCCGATTGGGGCGCGTCGCCTGCGAAATCCCTGATTCCCGCGAAGATCGCTCGCGTGACGTCCTCGGGACCCTGGTCCGACACATTCTTGAGGATGTCGAAGAAGCGCTCTTCTCCGAATGTTTCAAGGTTTTCGTTCATGGCTTCCGTGACGCCGTCCGTATAGAAGCTCAGCATGTCGCCCGGGGCAAGCCGGACGGATTTTTGCTGATACTCCAGGTCGGGCATGACCCCGATGGCGACGCCGTCGGTGAGCGGAAGCATCTCGCAGCTTTTGTCGGGACGGACCAGGACCGGGCTGTTGTGCCCCGCGTTCGCGTACGTGAAGTCTCCGTTGGCCGGATCGTATATCCCGTACAGGAGCGTGACGAACATCATGGTGTCGTTTTTCTCGCACAACATATTGTTCACTTCCCGCAGCGCGTCCCCCGGCTGTTCGCGGCCAATGGCTGCGCCTTTGAGCAAGGTGCGCGTGGACATCATGAACAGCGCCGCCGGAACGCCTTTGTCCGATACGTCGGCTATGGCGAGGCCGATCCGTCCTTTATTCAGGGGAATCACATCGAAAAAGTCTCCTCCCACGTTGCGGGCAGGCTCCATGTCGCCAAAAATGCGGAAGTCGGGTTTTTTGGGGAATTCCGTGGGAAGAATAGCCCGCTGCATCTTGCGGGCGATATTCAGTTCGTTTTGCAGCGTAACCAGTTTGTCCCGCGAAGCAAGCGCCTCGCGCCACCGCGCCATGTGCGCGAGGGTCCGGTCGATGGTAATGCGGAGGTCGTCGAAATCGACCGGTTTGGTGATGAAGTCGAACGCGCCCCGATTCATCGCCGTGCGAATGTTTTTCATGTCTCCGTACGCAGAAATAATCACGGAGCGAATATTCGGATCCAACTGCGAAATCTGGTCCAGCAACGTGAGCCCGTCCATCTGCGGCATATTGATATCCGACACCACCATATCTATGTCCTGCTCTGCGCGCAGTCGATCCAGGGCCTCCAGCCCGTTTCCTGCGAAGACGAACGTATACTTGCCGCCGCGAATGCTCCGTCGCATGCGTTGCAACATGAGCGGCTGCAGGTCTGGCTCGTCGTCCACCACCAGAATCTTGTACGGTTTTTTACTCATAACCAGATGTATTTCTCATTTTCCTGGTTCGACAGGCTGCGAAATCCTGTGTCTTCCTATCCGAGCGTCGCCAGCGCTTCTTTTTGCGATGCGTGGATCGGAATAATTTTGTCGAAGCCGCTGATTGCGAAAATATCCTTCACCGAAGCAATGAGCGAGCAGGCGGCGAAGGAAATGTTTTCCCTGCGCATCTGCTTGGCGAACATCAGGATGACCCGCAGGCCCGCGCTGCTGATGTACGCAAGGTTCTCGAAATCGAGCACGACGGTGCGTTCGCCTCCCTTTAGCGCTTCTTTCAGGGCTTCCTGAAATTCGGGGGCGTTGCTGCCATCGACGCGGCCTTTGGTTAGGATGACGAGGCTCCCGTTTTTGTTTTCGGTAATTACCTGCATTGACTCTACCTCCGTGAGCGTAGTGGTTTCGCGTTTGAGTTTCTGTTTCGCTACAAGTGGTGGCCCTGCGCGCGAAGCGCAAGGCGGCGTTTCGTTATGCTTGCATCCTGGTCGTCGCCCCGCGTCCGCGGACGCCGGGCGCCAGGGTGGGCCTCCGACCAGACAGCCGGGCAAGGCCCTCCTGGCTCAGCGTATTGCCTTCCTTGATTCCCATGGTCGAGCGTAAATTTTTCTGCATCCTGTACGATACAAGCCTGCTCCCGATCCGAAAATCGGGAACCTGGCGAACGCCATATTAAGGTATTCTACTGTTTTTGGCGCAGGAAGTCAATTCAGGAACGACGGGATGCGACGAACGTACTGATGGCGCTGGTGGGCGGTACCGGATTCGAACCAGTGACCTCCTGCTTGTAAGGCAGGCGCTCTAAACCAGCTGAGCTAACCGCCCGTCAGGATATATTCAGCGTATCCCAGGGTATATCGAGAGGGTGCGCAGAGCGCGTATCGCCGCGTCCGCCGAACCGGTTTTCTGCTCGTCTTGCCGAGCGGGAAACGGGATTCGAACCCGCGACCCTCAGCTTGGGAAGCTGATGCTCTACCCCTGAGCTACTCCCGCTATACCGCGTATCCGGTACTCCGTCGGGCGAACAGGGTTCCGGGCGCGTACTTTGGGTTGCGGGAAAACATACGCGCGGGCATGCGCGTACAAGCGGATTCTGCGCCTTTTACAAAAATTCGAGAAGCGTTTTAAGACGCGTATTATCATGAAGCGTACGTATCAGCCAAGTCGCCGCAAACGCGCCAACAAGCACGGTTTCCGCGCGCGCATGCGTTCGAAAAACGGTCGCAAGGTGCTCAAGCGCCGCCGCGGGAAAGGCCGTCGCGTCCTGACCGTAAGCGACACGCGTTCGGGCAAATAGTCTGAGGTTGCATCGTGTCGAAGGATGGCCGTCCGCGCCCGTTCCTCAAATTGCCGCGCTCGTTTCGTCTCAAGCGGAAACGCCTTGTTCGCCCCTTGTTCGACCGTACCCGCGACGATGTGGTCACGGTGGGGAAGGGGTGCATTCGGCTTGTGTACCGGGTAGCGCCCCGTGCGGACCTCGAAGCCGACGCGCCCGTTCAGGTCGGATTTGCGCCTGGCCGCCATGCAAAGGCTTCGACGCGGAATCGCGTCAAGCGGTTGTTGCGCGAAGCCTGGCGTCTTCATCAGCAGGGCGTACTGGATCGCTTTTCCGGTACGTCCAGCGCATTGACCATGATGATTCTGCATCGCGGCGGGCGACCGGACGACATTCGGACGGGTCGTCGGGTGCATGCCGATTTGCCGAAAGCCTTGCAAGAACTTTGCCGTCGCCTCGACGAATCTTCCATATGTTCGGAACGTCGCGTTTGACTTCCCGTTTAGCGCGGCGGCGTTTCGGCGTTTTCGCGCCTGCCCGTTGGGCGCAAACAACACCCGTCCATTCTTTCATACGAGCAAGGGGAACCTGATTTTGGATCGCAATGTCGTCGTCGCAACCGTTCTGGTAGCGATTATCATGTTTCTCTGGCTCTGGTTTATGGCGCCGCCGCAGCCGGTTGCGCCCGCCGAAGATCCGGCGACGCTCCTCGAAGATTCGCTGTCCGCCGAACCCGCGACCGCAGAAGGCGCCATGCCGGCGTCCGACGCCATCCAGTCGGGCGAGGGGCTGTCTGCTGCGGACGCGGCGGCGCAGGATACGACGCTGGATGCTGCGTTGGCGGGCGAAGCCCGTTTCATTACGGTCGAAACCGATATGTATCGCGCGGTTTTCTCCACCAAAGGAGCCACGTTGACCTCCCTGATCCTGAAGGAATACAAGAAATTCGATCAGGAAACGCCTGTGCAGATGGTGGATACCACCGGGGCGGGCGCCTTGTCCGTCGCTTTTACGACGCCCCGATCCCATGTGGTCAATTCGCGCGATTTGTATTTCGACGCCTCGTACGAGGGAGATACGCTGCGCGTGTCCGGCGACGCCGCCGAGTTGCATTTCGAAACGGGCATTCAGGGAGGCGTATTGCGCCAGACGTATACGTTCTATCCGGGCGAATACGAGATCGGCTTGCGGGTGGCGCAGGAAAATGCGGCGGCCTTTTCCACGCGAGAAGGGTACGAATTGATATGGGAGGGCGGCATTCCGTTCACCGAAAAAGATCCGAACGAGGAGGCGAAGGCGGCGGGGGCCTATGCGCGCAGCGGCGGCGAAGTGGAGAATATCGTGCTTCGGAAAGAAGATTTTCAGGAGGCGCCCCTGAGCGGGCTTGTGGATTGGACCGCCATCAAAACGAGGTATTTCGCCACGGTCATGATCCCCTCCTCAAGTACGCGAGGCGCCGAGATCGCCGGGGAGCAAACGGGCGAACCGGGCAGCGCGGACTTTCGGCAACAGTACGATATGCGCCTGTTTATGTCGCGCCCGGAGGACGGACCGCACGAATTCAGGCTGTACGTCGGCCCCATGGAGTTTTACCGGATGGCCGACTACGACCTGGGCCTGTACGACATGGTGGATTACGGTTGGGACTTTTTCGAGTGGCTTACGCGCCCCCTGGCCCGCCTCGTGTTCATTCCCGCGTTCACTTTTCTGGCCTCGTTCATTCCCGGGTATGGCTTTGTCATCATCGTTTTCGCCATCCTCATCAAACTGGTCCTGTACCCGCTGACGAAAAGCTCCTACAAGAGCATGGCCCGGATGCGCGAGCTGCAACCGAAGATGGAGGCCATCAAGGAGAAGCACGGGGACAATCCCCAAAAGCAGCAGCAGGAAATGATGAAGATGTACAAGGAGACCGGCGTCAATCCGGTGGGAAGCTGTCTCCCCATGTTGCTGCAATACCCCATTATTATTGCGCTGTGGCTTTTTCTCCCGCAGTCCATCGAAATACGGCAACAGGGCTTTTTGTGGGCCAACGACCTTTCTGCCCCGGACGCCATTTTGCAGTTGCCGTTTACTATTCCGTTCTACGGGGACTTCGTGGCGGGCTTCACGCTGCTCATGGGCATTTCCATGGTGGTTCAGATGCGCATTCAGGCCGCGCCTTCCTCCAACCCGCAAATGAAGATGTTCACCTATTTGATGCCGGTGATGATCTTCGCCATTTTCAACCGCTTTGCGTCCGGGCTGAGCCTGTACTACCTTGTGTATAACGTGGTGACCGCCGTGCAGCAGAAGATCATCAATCGGCATATTGCGGCGGCGAAGGAGGAAGAAAACGACAGCCCTGCGTCGAAAAACCAGCGCAAAAAACCCTCTGCCCGCGGCAAGAAACCGAGCCCGCTTCTTTCCCGGCCAGGCAAGGCCAAATTGGCCCGGCGGCCCGGCGGCCCCCGTACCACCGGGCGGCGCAAGTAAGCGCGCCTTGCCGCAGGGCGGTTCGTTCGTCGCATCGCTTCTCCTGCGCCATGCCAGTTTCCAGCGATACCATTGCCGCCATCGCCACGGCCCGGGGCCGCGCCGCGCTGGGGATCGTGCGTATTTCCGGTCCCGAGGCGGTAGCCATCGCGTCCGCTTGTTTCGGAGGAGCGAATCTTGGCGAAGCCGCTTCGCATACGGCGCATGTGGGCTATGTGGCCCGCCGCGACGGAACGCGCATCGACCAGGTGGTGGCCACGGTGTTCCGGGCGCCCCGCTCGGCCACGGGAGAGGATGTGGTGGAGTGCTCGTGCCACGGGGGCGATTTTGCGACCCGGCTTATTCTGAACCGCATGCTGGAGGCGGGCGCGCGCCTGGCCGCCCCTGGCGAATTTACCCAGCGGGCGTTTCTGAACGGGAAGATGGACCTGGCGCAGGCCGAAGCCGTGGCCGACCTGATCCATGCGTCGTCGGCTCTGGCGCACCGGGTGTCCGTCTCGCACCTTCAGGGCCGCTATTCCGAGGCGCTGGCGGAGATTCGGGCGGGCCTGCTGGAACTCTGTGCGTACCTTGAACTCGAACTGGATTTTTCGGACGAGGACGTGGCGTTCGCCGACCGCGAGCGGCTGGAGGACCTGCTGGCGCGGAGCGAGCGCTTGCTGGACGAATTGCTCCGGTCCTGGCGGCTCGGGCGCCGCGTACGCGATGGGGTGCGCGTGGTTATCGCGGGGCGGCCCAATGCGGGAAAATCCACGTTGTTGAACGCCTTGCTGGGAAGCGATCGCGCCATTGTTAGCCCGACGCCCGGCACGACGCGGGACGAAGTGGAAGGCGAGACGGAGATAGGCGGCTTGCTGTTCCGGTTTACGGACACCGCGGGTTTGCGGGACGCGGCGGACGCCATCGAGGCAGAAGGCGTATCCCGCGCCGAGCGCGCCATAGAGCGGAGCGACATACTGGTGTACGTATACGACGTTACGGCAGGCATGGACGCGGGCGAGCAAGCCTATATCGAGTCTGTGGCGAAGCGGGGCGCCCCCCCGGCGCTTCTGGTGGCGAACAAGACGGATTTGCTGGAGCAGGACGCGCCGCCTTCGGGTCGCGGCGTTTTGGCGCTGTCGGCCAGACAGGCATTCCGGGACGAGGCGGAGTTGCAGCCGCTGATTGCCTGCTTGCTCGAAACGGCCGGCGGCGATCTGAGCCTTTCCGAGGGGTCGCTTGTGGTGACGAACGAGCGGCATCGCAACCATTTGCGCAAGGCGCTTGATGCGGTGCAAACGGCCCGCCTGAACCTTGGGGCCGGAAGCGGGGGCGAACTGCTGGCGCTGGATTTGCGCGTGGCCTTGCACGAAATCGGGGCCATTACCGGCGAGATCACGAACGAAGATGTGCTGGATCAGATTTTCTCCCGATTTTGTATAGGGAAATAACGGGAGCCATTGCCCGCCCTCCGGCGTTTTCTTGTATGCCTGTCCCTGGATTTTTCGCGGGCGCGCGCCGCGGAAGCGTATCGAAAACCAAAACCATGCATCCTTTCGAGTACGACGTTATTGTGGTGGGTGGAGGCCATGCCGGCGCCGAGGCGGCTGCGGCCGCTGCCCGGATGGGCGCGCGTACGTTGCTCGTGACCATGAATCTGCAAACCATTGGGCAGATGTCGTGCAATCCGGCCATCGGCGGCATCGGCAAAGGGCATATCGTGCGCGAAATCGACGCGCTCGGCGGCGTCATGGGCAAAGTGACTGATCGCGCCGGCATACAGTTCAGGATGTTGAACCAGCGGCGAGGACCCGCCGTACAGGGGCCGCGCGCGCAATGCGACCGGGCCGCCTACGCGACCGCGGCGCGCGAAGAACTGGAACGTATTCCGGGCCTGTTTCTGCGGGCCGATATGGCTGTCGAAGTATGTACGGAAGCGGGGCGGACGACGGGAATCCGTACGAAGATCGGCCAGACATTCCGCGCCCCGACGGTCATTTTGACCAGCGGCACCTTTATGAACGGCGTCATTCATATCGGCGAACGCCAGTACGGGGGCGGGCGCATGGGCGAGCGCGCCTCCACCGGGCTCACCGCATCGCTCGAAGGACTTGGTTTCGAGAGCGGGCGATTGAAAACCGGCACCCCGCCGCGCATCGACGGGCGCACGATCGACTACGACCGCCTGGAGGAGCAGCCGGGCGATCCGGCGGCCACGCCGTTTTCCTTTCTTACGGATCGGCTTCCGGAAGATCAGATATGTTGCTGGATTGCCTACACGTCCCCCGCCGTGCACGACGCGCTGCGGGAGGGATTCGACCGGAGCCCCATGTTCGCCGGGCGGATCGGGGGCGCCGGACCCCGATATTGTCCGTCGATAGAGGATAAAATCGACCGATTCGCCGGGAAAGACCGCCATCAGCTTTTCCTGGAGCCGGAAGGGCGGAATACGTATGAAGTGTACGTGAACGGCTTCTCGACCAGCTTGCCGGAAGAGGTGCAATTTGCTGCGCTGCGCAAGGTGGCGGGCCTCGAAAAAGCGCACATGCTGCGTCCCGGCTACGCCATCGAATACGATTATTTTCCTCCCTGGCAAATACGGTACAGCCTTGAAACGAAGCGCATTCGGGGATTGTTTTTCGCCGGGCAGATCAATGGCACGACGGGGTACGAGGAAGCCGCCGCGCAAGGACTCATGGCCGGGATCAACGCCGCGCGGCGGTTGCGGGGCGAAGACCCGGTCGTCCTGAAAAGGTCGGAGGCCTACATTGGCGTGCTCATCGACGATCTGGTGGCCAAGGGGACGGACGAACCCTATCGCATGTTTACTTCGCGGGCCGAGCATCGGCTGCTTTTGCGGCAGGACAATGCGGACCGCCGCTTGACGGCGCTCGGCCATGCGCTGGGCCTGGCGACGGACGCGCGCTACGAACGGATGCGGACCCGGAAACAGGCCATCGAGGCCACGCGGGCGGCCATCGAATCGGCGTCCGTATCGCCGGATCTCGCGAATCCCTACCTGGAACAGGCGGGTACGGACCCCATTCGCCGCCCCGAACGCCTTGCGCAGCTTGCGAAGCGGCCACAGGTCTCGCTGGAGGACCTGCTGGATTGCACAGGCCGCCGGGAAGAACTGGTTACCCCCGCGCCGGGACCCGTGTCCGTGGTCCGGGATGTCGAGATCGACCTTCGGTATGAAGGATACCTTGACCGCGAACGCGACATGGTGCGCAAGATGGAAGAGATGGAATCGCTTCGCCTTCCAGAGGATTTCGATTATGCGTCCGTCGAGCATATCGCCATGGAAGCGCGGGAAAAGTTGTCGAAAATCCGCCCGGAAAATCTGGGGCAAGCGTCGCGCATAAGCGGGGTCAGTCCCGCCGACGTGTCCGTGCTGCTGGTGATGTTGCGGAAGCGCCCGGCCCGGAAGCGGTCCGCCTCGCCCGTGGCCAGTTGAGGGTTCTGCATGTCCGGGGACCCTTTTCAGTCGTGGACGGACGAGCAGCGGCGCCTCCTCCATGCGTACCAGGCGATGCTGCTTGATTTCAACCGCCGCGTCAATCTCGTTTCGCGGGGAGCCGATGCGGAAGCGGTCCGGATGCACTGCCGGCACGCCCTGTTTCTGACGCATCGCCGTTTTCCGCCCGGCGCCGTTCTGATCGATTGGGGGACCGGCGGCGGCCTTCCGGCGATTCCGCTGGCGATCGCCTGCCCGGATGTCCGGGTCGTCGCCGTAGACAAGGTCGAAAAGAAGGCGCAGGCGCTGCGCGCCATCATTCGCCGGCTCGGGCTTGCGAACGCCACGGTCTGGCGCGGCGCGGCCGAGGCTTTTTCCGCCGACGAACTGGCCCGATACGCCTCGGATTATGTCTATTCGGTGTCTCGGGCCGCGGCGCCCCTTCGGGACGTATGGGCATGGCATCGCCGCGTAGCCCGGCCTTGCGCGCGTCCGCCGGATGCGGGCGCCTGGCGTCCCGGCGCGCTGTGCCTGAAAGGGGGCGATCTGGCGGACGAAATAGCGTCCGTCGCCGCCGAGGCGGACGTCGAGCGGATCGATCTTGCGGATATGGATTCGCGCGCCTGGTTCCGGGACAAGGCGATTCTGGCCTGCACGCCCCGCAGCCGCTGAAATGTCCGGGTTTAATCGGCGTATTCCTATGCCGCTACGCTCGCGGCTTCGGGTTGTAGCCGCCGCAGCAGCGCGCAGGCGTCGGAAAGCTCGGGCACTTCCTGCACGATCGCCCGCACGGTCCGGCTCTTCGTTTCTTTCAGCACGTATCGCCGGTCCAGGTTGCTCAGCTCTTCCAGAAAGCGGTAGAAGAGGTGTTCGTGGAAATACGGATCGCTTTCTGCGGACGGCATGTACAGGAAAAGCCGTTCGTTTTTGAAAAGCACTCGCGGCAGGCGTAGCGACTGGCCAAGAAATTTCATTTCCGCGGCGATGAACAAGTGCCCTGCTTCGTCGGGCAGGTCGCCGAAACGGTCTTGCATTTCGTCCCGCAGCGTCTGTAGCGACGCAATGTCTTCGGCTTCGCTGATGCGTCGGTAGATATTCAACCGTTCTACGTTGTTTGAGACGTAGCGCTCCGGGAGGAGGGCGTCTGCTTCGATATCCACCGCGGTTTCGGGGGCGGGCGGCGGCGCTTTGTCGTCCAGGGCGTCCGTAAATTCCTCGTTGCGGAGTTCCAGGACGGCCTCCTCCAGAATCTTGTGCCAGGTTTCAAAACCGATCTCGTCGATAAAGCCGCTCTGCTCGCCGCCCAGGAGATTTCCCGCGCCCCGGATATCCAGATCGCGCATGGCCAGGTTGAACCCGCTCCCGAGGTCCGAGAATTCTTCGACGGCTTGCAGCCGTTGTCGCGCTTCGCGCGTGAGTCCGTGGATGGACGCAACGAGCAGGTAGCAGAAGGCTTTTCGGTCCGAACGCCCGACGCGCCCGCGAAGCTGGTGCAGTTCGGCGAGGCCGAACCGGTCGGCCCGGTTGATGACGATCGTATTGGCGTTGGGTATGTCCAGGCCGTTCTCGATGATGCTGGTGCTTACGAGTACGTCGAATCGTCCGCCGATAAAATCCGCCATGACCCGTTCCAGCTCGCTGGATTTCATTTGCCCGTGCGCCGTTCGCATGCGTACGTTCGGGGCGATGAGGCGCAGGGTGTCCGCCATTTCGTCGATATTGCAGATGTTGTTGTGCAGAAAAAAGACCTGTCCGCCCCGGCTGACTTCGTACAGGATAGCGTCCCGGATCAGGTCCTTGTCGAAGGTGTGGATTTCCGTGTTGACCGGTTGCCGGTTCGGCGGCGGCGTGGCGACGAGCGACAAATCCCGGGCGCCCAGCAGAGAGAACTGAAGCGTTCGGGGGATGGGCGTTGCGGTAAGGGTAAGCGTGTCCACTTCGGCCCGCAATTTCCGCAGGCGCTCCTTGACGGCGACCCCGAAGCGTTGCTCCTCGTCGATAATGAGCAGTCCCAGGTCTTTGAACCGGATATCCTGCGAGGTCAGCCGATGCGTACCCACCACAATGTCCACGCCGCCTTCCGCGACGCGCCGGACAATCTGTTTTTGCTCGGCGGCGGAGCGAAAACGCGACAGCATGTCCACGTGCACCGGATATTTTTCCAGCCTTGTGGAGAAGGTTTTGAAATGTTGCGCGGCCAGGATGGTCGTAGGCGCGAGGATCGCCACTTGTTTTCCGTCCTGCGCCGCCTTGAACGCCGCCCGGACGGCGACTTCCGTTTTGCCGAACCCGACGTCTCCGCAGATCAGCCGATCCATGGGCGCCGCCGTTTCCATATCGGTTTTGACGGCGTCTGTGGCGGCGGTCTGGTCTGGCGTATCTTCGTAGCGGAACGAGGCTTCCATTTCCCGTTGCCAGATCGTGTCCGGCGAGAAAGCGATCCCGGCGGATTTTTTTCGCTTCGCGTAGAGCGCGATCAGGTCTCGCGCAATGTCCTTGACCTTGCTTTTGGCGCGGGATTTCGTTCGTTCCCATTGCCCGGAACCCAGTTTGGTGAGCGCGGGCGTCCGCCCGTCCTTGCCGGAGTACTTGTGGAGTTTGTGGAGCGCATTGACATTCACGTACAGGATGTCCTCGTCCCGAAACAGCACCTTGACGGATTCCTGCTGCTTTTCCCGCACCGTGATGCGATGCAACCCGGCGAAGCGTCCGATTCCGTAATCCACATGGACCACGAAATCGCCGGGCGAGAGATTTTTCAGCGCTTGCAGGCCCAGGCCGCCGTATCGCTTCTTTTGTCCGCGCACGGAGGGGCGGTGGTAGCGGTCGAATATTTGATGGTCTGTGTAGACGGCCAGGCCAAGCGAGGGAATTTCGAACCCTTCGTGCAGCGATTCAATGGAGATGCGGACGTTTTCCTGCGCCGTTTCGTCGTCGAGGAGTTCGGACAGGCGCGTCTCCTGTCCCCGGCTTTCGCAGAGGATGAAGGTGCGGGCGCTTCGTTCGGCATTGTTCAGGATGCGGGTGCGCAGCAGCCGGATATTTCCATTGAAATCCGGTTGCGGGGCGGCCTCGAACCGGAGGATGCGTTCGCCTGCGGCGGCGAACGAGCCAAGCAGGATCCGATTCCGGCGAAGCAAGGCCAGTTCGAAGGCTTCGCCAGAGAGATACCGCGTAGCGGGGGCGGGCGCCTCGGGATTTTCGCCGAGCGCATGGCGCCAGGCTTTTTCGGCGGCCTCGAACCGCTCGGCGGCGTACTCCGTCAGCCCTTTTTCGTCTGTCGTGACGAGCAGGGCGCGTTCGGGAAATTGGTCGAAGATCGATGCGCGCGTCACGGCGTCGGAGAGGTTGCCCTCCGTGTTTGGAACGAGGCGGGCCGTGGTCAGGCGGCTGACGGATCGTTGCGACCGGGGGTCGAATTCGCGCAGGGATTCGATGTCGTCGCCGAAGAATTCGGCCCGGACGGGCCACGAACCGGCGAACGGATAGATGTCGAGGATGCCGCCGCGAAGCGCTATTTCTCCGGGCCGCTCCACGAACTCGACATGTTCGAAGCCCGATTCCACCAGCCGCTGCGCCAAGTCTTCTGGCGGAACTACCATGCCCGTAGCGATGGAAATCGTGCGGTTTCGGATCGTTTCCGCGGGCGGGGCCATTTCCGCAAGCGCCTCGACGCTCGTTACGACCAGGCCTCGGAATCCGTCGGCGATTTGTTGCAGTACATCGGTTCGGGCGATGATCGGGGCCAGATCATCCAGTTGTTCGTCGTCGTAGGGTTTGCGTTTCGTGGCCGGGAGCTGCAAGGCGCCTCCTTCTTCCTCGACCAGTTGGGCAATGTCGCCAAGCGCCCAGGCGGCTATTTCTTCGTTTGGCGCAATGTAGACGCAGAGCGCGTTCGACGCCTTGGCCGTTTCGTGGAGCCGCCCCAGCAGGAAGGACGAAACAGATCCGGCCAACCCTTTTATCTGAAGCGTGGAGGGGGCTTCGGGGTCTATTCGTTCGCACCATGCGGACGCCTCGCGGAAAACGTCCGTGGAGGCCAGTTGCCTGCGAATCGAAGCAAGAGCCACGGAAATGGGACAGGTTTTGGGCGGAAAAGACGCGAGCGGTTGTTGCGCCGTCGCACATGTGGTGCGCCGGGCGCGTCGAAAAACGAAAAACGGGCCGGGATGTTCGCGGAAAGGCGGGGGAAAGGGCTTTGTCGTCGCCTGCGATGCTTCGTATGCGCGGAAATCGGGAGTTTCCATATAGAGTTATTTTATTCTATAATATTATATTTATTACTAAATTTATATTTTTGACTTTATGGGGCTGAAAATTACAGCGAGGCGGTGTTTGGCGCCGGGAAGCCGCGATTTTAATCTTTCGCAAGGCGCCGGAATCGTCGCAAAACGGGTTGCGTGTCGATGGCGCAGGGCTTAATTTAGAGGACAAGCTTTACAGGCATTCTGTGGCGCCCGCGGGCAAAGCGCCGGAACACGTTGACAATAGATTTAGAGGAGGGATCCTTTGCCGCGACTCCATTTCAAGGGCAAGGTTTTTGTCGAGAACCATCATCTGACCGTGCCCTACCACGAGCTGCTGCCGGTGCGCGAGAAGGGGCTGAGCGAGAAGGCGAGCCTGCACGACAACCTGATCGTTCACGGCGACAACCTGGCCGCGCTCAAGTCTCTGTTGCCGACCTGGCACGGCAAGGTGAAGTGCGTCTACATCGATCCGCCCTACAATACGGGCAACGAGGGGTGGGCGTACAACGACAACGTGAATTCGCCGCTGATGCAGAACTGGTTGGGCGAGGTGGTGGACCGCGACGACCTGACCCGCCACGACAAGTGGTGCTGCATGATGCTGCCGCGCCTGAAGCTGCTGCGCGAACTGCTTGCGGAGGACGGCGCGATTTTCGTGTCCATCGACGACAACGAGGTGCATCATCTGCGCTGTCTCATGGACGATGTGTTCGGGGAGGAGAATTTTGTGGCTACCGCCATATGGCAGAAGGTCTTTTCCCCGAAGAACACTGCGAAGTACTTCTCGGAAGATCATGACTATGTGATGGCGTACGCACGCCGAATTGGGGCATGGCGACCCAATCTGATCATGCGTAGCGAGCGGGCGACTGGACGTTACAAGAATCCTGATGATGACGCTCGTGGGCCGTGGTCCTCCAGCGATTTGACGGCCCGGAATTTCTATGATCAGGGTACCTATGAGGTCACTAGTCCCTCTGGAAAGAAGTTCAAGCCGTCAGTGGGCAATTACTTTCGCGTATCTCCCGAAAAGTTCGCTTTCCAGCAGTTGCCCTTTCAGATATACGAAGTGATCGAGAGGCTGGACCGATGATGCTTAAGGAATACCAGAAGCGAGCGCTGGCGACGGTGCGCGAATATGTCGAGCAGCTTGCAACCTGGCGCGAGAAGGAAAAATCGGTGCGCGAGGTGGATCCCGATATTGCCTTGGACTGGGTTCAACGGGCATGGAACAAGACCGCGCCCGGAAGGACCTGTATTCCGCGTCGCAACGGACTCGGCGACCATTTGCCCGCCTTCTGCCTCAAGATTCCAACCGGCGGCGGCAAGACGTTGCTCGCAACGAAGGTGATTGACCTTGTCAACGGACATTTTCGGCAGGGCCCGCGCGGGCTTGTTTTGTGGATCGTGCCCACGACGCAGATATACAATCAGACGCTCAAGGCGCTGAAGGACCGCGACCACCCTTATCGCCAACAGATTGACCTGGCGTCAGGTCAGCGTACCCTTATTCTTGAGAAAACCACGGCTTTTGGCCCGCGCGACGTCGCCGAGAATCTTTGCATCCTTTTGCTCATGCTCCCGTCGGCTAACCGGCAGACGAAAGATACGCTGCGGATGTTTCGCGACAGCGGGGGCTTCGACCGGTTTTTTCCTCCAGACGACGATCCCCCGGCGCACGCCAAAATGCTGGAGGAATATCCCAATCTCGATACCTTCAAGCAAACGACAGGCTTCGGAGACCGCTGCATCAAAACCTCGCTTGGCAACACCGTGCGCCTGCTCCGGCCCCTGATCATTCTCGACGAGGGGCACAAGGCGTACAGCGCCAACGCGAAAGCGACGCTCGAAGACTTCAATCCGTGCATGATTGTGGAGCTTTCGGCCACGCCCGCAGAGGGGGCCAATGTGCTCGTCGAGATCCGGGGCCAGGAATTGAACGCCGAAGAGATGATCAAGCTGGACCTGCACATTCTTAACAAGGCAAGCGGCGACTGGCGGGATACGTTACTTGCGTCGGTCGAGCACCGCGAGCATCTGGAGGCGGAAGCGCAGCGGCACGAAGCGGAGACCGGGATATACATTCGGCCCATCTGCGTAATCCAGGTTGAAAGAACCGGTAGAGCGCAGCGAACGTCCGGATACGTTCATACCGACGATGTGCGAGAATACCTGCTTCAGCATCCTGGCGTCAGCGCGGAGCACATTGCTGTCAAGACCAGTGCAAGGGACGAGCTCAAGGAGGTGGATGATATTGGCGGCCTCATGTCGCGCGACTGTCCGATCCGCTTCATCATCACCAAACAGGCGCTACAGGAAGGCTGGGATTGTTCGTTCGCCTACGTTCTCGCGATCCTTGCCAACCCGTCGTCAAGGACAGGGGTCACGCAATTGGTCGGGCGTATTTTGCGACAGCCGTATGCCCGGAAAACCAAGGTGGCCTGGCTCGACGAGAGCTATGTTTTCTGCTTCAGTCGTCGTGGAAACGCGTTGTTGAAAGAGGTTAAGAAGGGATTCGGACTGGAGGGATTGCAGGGCCTTGAAGGAAGGGTAATTTCCGGCGAAAGCGTACCCGGAACAGCGGAGAAACTGGTGACTCGGCAGCGGGATGCTTACCGGAAAGCCGCCCGCGATCTGGTGCTACCCGCCTTTATGATTCGGGGCGCGGATGGTTGGCGTCTGGTTCATTACGAGGCGGATATTCTCTCAAGGCTCCCTTGGGACGATATCGACGTGAGTCCATTGGACGATCTGAACGTGGGCAAGGGAAATCAAGAAGACGTGGCGTTGCGGGTAAACCTGACAGACGACGCAAGCATTCCGGGGTTCGACGTTTCCGGGGTTGAAACAACGAATGGGTCTGGTTCAATCCGCGATACCGATCCGGTGGATTACTTCTTCGCCGCAAGCCATCTGCTGGATCTGGTGCCCAATCCGTGGCGGGGGCGCGACTTGGCTCGCCGTACCTTCGGGGCGCTGCTTGCGCGTTATCCGTCCGATCGCGTGGCGGCCAATCATGTTTTTATCCTTCAGGCCTTGCGACGACAGATCGAAATGGAGCGCGACCGCCTGTCGCGAGAAGTCTTCCGCAGTCTCCTGGAATCAGGCGAGATGCGCTTTTTGGTCGTTACAGAGGATCTCGATTTCAATCGCCTTCCCGAAAAAATCGAGGTTCCACGAGCGAGGCAGGCGAACCGGGAGGACGGCAGCCCTTTCCAGCGCAACCTCTTCGATATCACCACGGAGGACGATCTCAACCAGTTCGAGAGCAAGGTGGCAACCTATCTGGACCAACAAGCGCGGCTCTTCTTTTGGTATCGCAACCGTTCTCGCAAGGATTACTATGTGCAGGGGTGGAAGCCGCGCCGGATATACGCCGATTTTATCGTGACGTTGCAGGACGACGAGTCCGAAGCGGATGACGACTTTCATCAGGTTTTCGTGGTCGAAACCAAAGGCGTTCACCTGAAGGGGTCGGAAGACACCGAATACAAGCGGTCCGTCTTCGATATTTGCAGCGATCACGCCCGCAAGACGGATTGGACCCGTTTTGTGCCTGCAATGCAGCGCAAGGTGATGCGCTTCGAGATTGTCGACGAGGAGGAATGGCAGGCGCGGCTGAACGGGATGCTGTTTCGGGGGTGAGAGAATAAGCGATGCTATGCCTGCAAGGGGCATATAGATTTATTCATTTGTATAAAATTATATTTATTACTAAATTTAATTATTAAACTTGACGCGATACTAAAAAGGGTATGTAGCCCCGCCATGAACCTGTGTTCGAGAAGATTTTCCAACCCTTTCCGGCCTGGAGCAGGACATTTGCCCCCGTACCTTGCGGGCCGCGAAGCGGAGAAGCAAGTATTTGACCGGCTTCTTTCGCAGGAGGTGATTCTTGAAAATATGGCGCTCACTGGTTTGCGCGGGGTTGGCAAAACGGTTCTTCTGGAGACGTTGAAGCCGTTGGCAATAGAGCGCGGCTGGCTATGGGTCGGGTCTGATCTGAGCGAGGTCGTCAGCCTGCGAGAAGAACATATCGCCGCACGGCTATGCGCCGACCTGTCGCTTGTAACATCTTCCGTGTCCTCGCCCGTGGAGCAGCCTCGACCCTTGGGGTTCGGATCGTGCACGGAAACCGTGGAGCGCAGCCTTGATTATCAAGCCCTGACGGATGTGTATCGGCAAACACCTGGGCTTGCCCTCGACAAGATCAAGGCGGTGCTGGAAACGGCGTGGAGCGCGTTGGCCCCCACGGAAGCGCGCGGGATTGTTTTCGCCTATGACGAAGCCCAGAATCTTGCCGATCATGCGGACAAGGAGCAATACCCGCTCTCGCTCCTTCTGGATGCGTTCCAGTCGGTTCAAAGGAAAGGGATTCCCCTGATGCTCTTATTGACGGGATTGCCGATGCTTTTTCCGTCGCTCGTGGCGTCGCGGACATTTTCGGAGCGCATGTTTCGCGTGGTCTTTCTGGATCGTCTTTCGGAGGACGATAGCCGCGAAGCAATCCAGCGACCTCTTGCGAATACGCAAGGCGCCGTGCGCCTGAGCGACGCTACCGTGGATACGATCGTGCAAATGTCCGGCGGGTATCCCTATTTCATCCAGTTTATTTGCAAGGAAGTATACGATGCGTTTATCCAGCGCATGGATAGCGGCGAGGAGGTTGTGGTCCCTGTTTCGGGGATTATGCAAAAGCTGGACGCGAATTTTTTCGCGGGAAGATGGGCACGGTTAACGGATCGGCAGCGGGAACTGATGTTCGTCATGGCGTCGCTCAACGACAGTGATGAAGATTTTTCCGTCCAGGAAGTGGTTGAAAAATCCCGGATTACCCTGAGCAAGCCTTTCGCCAGCAGTCATGTCCATCAGATGCTGGCCACGCTTGGCGATTACGGACTGGTTTTCAAGAGCGGATATGGTCGATACGCTTTTGCGATACCGCTTTTGGCGGACTATATCCGGCGCCTTCGAATGGACGCCATGCCCGCCCGGAACGCTTGAGGCCCTTCCCCCGTATCTTTATTTCACGAAATCTTTTTCTCGCAAAAGACGCCAAGCCATGAAACGATTAGCTGCCCGCCTGCTCGTTCTGGCGATTCCGCTCGCCATGCGGTAGGCACAACATGCGTCGCCAACGATGAACATTTCCTGCAAATCGCCCCGCGACGAAAAAAGGACGCTGGAGGAGCGCTTTTTTCTGAGCGGGCCGGGCAAGCGGGCGGCCGAACTGATCCGGGCCGGGCGCATCTTCGCTGAATTTCTCAAGGGGTTTCGCAGGCTGCATTTCGTGGGGCCTTGCGTGACGGTTTTCGGCTCGGCGCGTTTCCCCGAAGATCACGTCTATTACCAGTTGGCCCGCGAAGTAGGCGGACAACTGGCCAATGCGGGCTTCACCGTGATGACCGGAGGCGGCCCCGGCGTCATGGAGGCCGCCAACCGCGGGGCCCGGGAAGCGGGCGGACGCAGCATTGGCTGCAACATCGAACTTCCTTGCGAGCAGGAACCCAACCCGTATCTGGACGAATGGGTGGAATTCGACCACTTTTTCGTGCGCAAGGTGATGTTGGTCAAATACTCCTATGCGTTCGTGGTGATGCCGGGCGGTTTTGGCACAATGGACGAGATATTCGAGACGCTTACGCTGGTGCAGACGGGCAAAATCCTGGATTTGCCGGTCGTCGTGATGGGGTCCGAATACTGGTCGGAGATGATCGACTTCGTTTCCGGCACGATGGTTCGGGAAGGCACGATCAGCCCGGAGGACGCCGAGCGATGGACGATCACCGATTCGCCCGAAGAAGCCGTTTCCGCCATCGCCCGGGAGGCCAGTACGCGATTCCACCTGAACCTGAAACCCCGGTGGATTCTGGGAGAATCCGGACGCCCTCGACGGGCGGCCGGTGCCAAGTAAGGGCCTCAGGGTGCGAGGGGGCAGGAGCGTTTCGGCGCATCTTTGCAGCGGACAAGTCGTTTAATCCGTTTGCGCTTCGATATTATTGTCCAAAAGAAAGCCACGAAAAAGATGGTTGCCAGGCAGGTCGATAGCAACGCGCTTACCGATGCGGAACTCCGGCAGCGTTTGCGCTTGGGCGAAGACAGCGGCTGGGAGTTCAAGCAGATCGAATTTAGCGGCGACCGACCGACGAGTCCCCGACCAGACGACCTTGCCGACGAGATGGCGGCCTTTGCCAACGCGAACGGGGGCGCGCTTCTTTGTGGCGTTTCTGACGCCGGGGCAATCCAGGGCATGTCTCCAGAGCAGATGGCTGCGCTGGACAGTCTGTTGGTCGCAGCGAGCACGGATAAGATAGAGCCTTCCTTGCGTATCCATGTTCATCATCGGGAAATCGACGGCAAGGCCTTTGTTCTCGTGGACGTGCCCCGGGGCGACGCCGTACACGAGCGAGCCGGCCGCGCATTCACGCGGGTCGGCGCGACGAAACGCCGCCTGAGCGGCGACGAACGGTTGAGATTGGCGCAGAGACGCGCTCAAAGCCGGTATCTCTGGTTCGACAGGCAGATCGTTCCGCAGACTGGCTTCGAGACGCTAAACGAGCGCTTGTGGGAACCTCTGCTCAGCGTTGCGGGATCGGCCGATCCTGAGCGGGCGCTGAGGAATCTTCGCCTTCTGGCGACCGATGAAGCCGGCGTGGACCGCGCCACGGTCGCCGGCGTACTGCTCTGCACCGACCGGCCCGAGACGTGTTTGCCCCAAGCCATGATCGCAGCGACCTGCTACCGGGGCAAGGATCGTGCCTCCGGCCAGTTGGATGCGCAGGAAATCACCGGCCCGCTTCTTGTCCAGATCGCCGACGCGGTAAAATTCGTCGTTCGCAACATGCACGTTGCCGCGCGCAAGACGCCTTTGCGAGAAGAGACGCCGCAGTACAGCAAGGCCGCGGTGTTTGAAGCCGTGGTCAATGCAGTGGTGCACCGCGACTATTCGATGGTCTCAAGGCGGATCAGATTGTCCATGTTCAAGGATCGACTGGAAATCGATTCCCCGGGCCAACTTCCCAACGGGATGACCATAGAGAGCATGGATTCCAGCCAGGCCACGCGCAACGAAGTGCTCGCTTCCGTCTTTGGACGAATCCCTGTTGGCGAAACGCCCGGGTCCGGACATCGTCGGTACCTGATGGAACGCCGGGGGGACGGCGTCTCAATCATCCTCAAGGAGACGCGCGAGACCGCGGGCATTCAGCCGGAGTACAGCGTTATGGACCAGGCGAGTCTTGTTTTGTCCATTCCGGCCGCCCGGCTCGAACTCACCCCGTCGAACGCTACGGTCACGGTGCATTCGGAGGGCGAGCCCCTGGCAGGCGTCGATGTCCTTGCCTTGTTTCCAAACAAGACCTGGCAGCGGGCGACGACCGACGAATCCGGCGAAGCAGAGTTCGATCTGCACGCTACGCACCTGCCCATGACGGTCTATGCGGCAGCGCCCGGGTATGCTTCCGGGCTGATGCGGGAGTGGACGCCGCGCGAGGGCGGCCTGCTACTGGAGTTGGCTCCGCTCCCGACTGGAGGCGCAGTCCTTTTTCCGCAAGCTACCGGGCACATTCCCGGACTGCGCGGAAGACTGAACCCGAAGCGCGACGCCGCCGACCGGCTCTATCTGTATGCAGACAACATCGCCATTGAGCAGGGGCGGCGGCAGCCGGTTTCCTTCCGGCTGGGCAAGCCGATGAGGCTCACGGACGCATTCGGCGTCGAAATGTCGGTGACCATCGTGGATGTCTTCGGACGATCCGCCTTGCTGGAGTATAAACCTTTCGAACGAAACGTCGCCGACTGAGCGAACCGGCAATGGCCCGATGCAACATCCTGTGGCGCGGGCTGGTTATATTTCCAACCCCCATTTTCCCTGACGCAAAGCGATCATGCGAAACCCGGTCTCCATTATTGCATTGTTGGCGTTCCTCCTGTGCGCCGCGTCCGTTCAGGCGCAATCGGCCAGGGACGCGCTGCTCGAAGGCAAGGCGCTTTTGACAGAAGGCGCCAATTACGCCGATCAGGATCAATTGCTTGCCGCGCGAACGCTTTTTGAACAAGCCTTCACGGACGACAGCCTGGCCATATTCGCCCGCTACTATGCCGCGATGGCGTCTACGGCATTGGTCAATATCCTCGCGAACATGGAGGATTCGAATCAGAAACGCACCATTATGGAGCACGTCAACTACGCCATTGACCATCTTGAAACGACGACGCTCCAGGATGAATCTTTTGCCGAAGGATGGTTGTTGCTTTCGGCGGCGTATGGGCAGAAGATGGAAGCGAGACCGTTGCGGGCCGTTGCTTTGAGCCGCAAGTTCAATCGGGCCATGTCCAGGGCGCGGGAACTCGAACCCGATAATCCGAGGGTTGTGCTATTGAGAGCCATTACGGACTATAATCTTCCGCGCATCGTGGGCGGCAATAAAGACCGCGGGCTGGAAGGGTTGTACAGAGCGGCCCGTCTCTTCGAGGAAGAAGTGGTGGAGGACCCTGTCTTGCCGTCCTGGGGGCGCGACGATACGTATGCGCGCATCGGGATTGTTTTTATGGATCGAGACAATCTGGAAGAAGCCCGGAACGCGTTCGAGCGAGCGCTTGAGATCAATCCTGAATTCGGATGGGTGAAGAACACGCTCCTCCCGACGCTCGAAGCGATGGAGGCGGAAGCGGCCGGTTCGTAACCAGGAGCGGTTCTCCGCAGGCCCCGTCTCGCGCTTTTTATCGTACTGGGACACGGATTTTCAATATGTACGGCGCGAGAATGCGCTGTACTCCTGTGCAAAAGGGAACGAACTGTACGCCGCAAGTCCGCCATCCGGCGCCGCAAATCACCGTAACCTTAATTATTTAAGTCCAAAAATTTCGACTTAAATTTTTTAACCAGGGCAAAAAACGTAACTATAAAATTTTGTAAAATAAAGACTTAAAAATAATTGTTTCACGTGAAACATCCCCCCACGTCCCCAATCGCCGCCCGTACGAACCCCCCGGCTTGCTGGAGCCGTTGCCTTGCCTCCTCCGCATCCAGCCCGGCAAGATGCATCACCAGCGCCGTCTTAACGTGTCCGCCTGCGCGGTCCAGTAATTCCGCGGCTTCCGCATAGGACGCGCCCGTCACGGTCATCACGGTGCGTTTCGACCGCTCGACCAGCTTTGCGTTCGTCATCTGCAAGTCCACCATCATATTCTCGTACACCTTGCCCAGGCGAATCATGGAGGCCGTCGTAAGCATATTGAGCACCAGTTTTTGCGCGGTGCCGGATTTCATGCGGGTCGAACCCATGATGACTTCAGGGCCCACCACCGGGCAAATCGCCACGTCCACCTCCAGATCGAAATCCGCCCGGGGATTGCAGGTCACGTAAAGCGTTTTGCATCCGATACCGCGGGCGCGCCGGACGGCCCCCACCACAAACGGCGTCCGTCTGCTTGCCGCGATTCCGCATACCACGTCCGCAGGGCGCACGCCTGCCTCGATCAAGGCGTTCGCGCCATTGGATTCCAGGTCCTCCGCGCCTTCCTGCGAGCGAAAAACTGCGGCAGGCCCTCCTGCTATAATACTCTGCACCATGTCGGGATCGCTTCCGAACGTAGGCGGGCACTCCGACGCATCCACGACGCCAAGGCGACCGCTTGTCCCTGCGCCCACGTAAAAGAGGCGCCCGCCTTCCCGGAACGCATCCACAATCAACTCGACCGCCTCCGCGATATACGGAATCTCCGGGCGCACTGCGTCAGGGACGGTGCGGTCCTCGGCATGGATGATTTCCAGTATTTCCCGGACAGGCGCCAGGTCGATGTTTCGGGACCTCGGGTTGCGTTGCTCCGTAGCCAGCTGCTGGAGCGCTGAAAAAAGAGGGGGCGGGTTGGTCTGCGTCATAGGATTCGGCGGCGTCAGGCCAGATGAAAGTCGAGTTCAGGCGCACAGGGGATACGCTGCGCTTCGTGGACTTGATGAGCGTATCCCATGCGCTTGCGCTGGAGCGGGAGAACGATTCCGAACGAAACAGCCATCGTTGTCGTACATATCCAGCCATATCCTGACAGGCCATGTATCTCAAGTCGATTCGTCTTACGGATTTTCGCGTACACGAGCGCACCGAATGTACGTTTGCTCCATCGGTGAATCTCCTGTACGGGCCGAACGGGGCGGGCAAGACGAATATACTGGACGCTATTCATTACGCTTGCCTGTCCAAGGGCTTCGTCGCATCGGGGGATCGGTATATCGTACGGCGCGGCGCGAGGCACGCCGAGGTGGAGGGTTCCTTCATAAGCGATGGCGATCGGGATCGCCGGGTACGCATGGCGTATGTTCCGGGCGGAGGAAAGCGCATGTTCATTAATGGGGTTCCGCAGGAGAGAGTATCCTCCATAGTCGGGCAATTGCCGGTGGTTTCGTGCGCTCCGCAGGACTACGTGCTGACTTCCGGAGGGCCCGAGCATCGGCGCCGTTTCATGGACAACCTTCTGTCCCAGCGCGCTCCGTTGTATCTCGATGCGTTGCTCAGGTTTCGTCGGGCGCTGAAGCAGCGCAACCGCTACCTGGCCGAGACGAAAGGGGGCGGATCGGTTGAGGATGCGGCGATCCTTTCTTCCTGGAACGAACAACTCGTCTTGTTCGGGAGCCAGATTGCGGAAACGCGACAAGGTTTTACGGAGGCCTTCGCAGCATATCTTGATCGCGCCTACCAATCCATCGAGTCCGTGGCGGAAAAACCCACCATGGAATACCAGGGCAATCTCCGCCTTCCCGCATCGGCGACGCTCGAATCCATTCAGTCCGCCTACCGGGACAAACTGGCGGCCGTTTTCGAGGACGAATGTCGTCGGGGAACCACGCTCGCCGGGCCGCATCTCGACGATCTGGCGTTTCGGCTGGACGATATGCTGGTTCGCCGGTATGCCTCGCAGGGTCAGCACCGTACGTTCGGCATGGCCCTGAAACTGGCCATGTACGCTTTTTTGCAGGAAAGCGCCGGCGAGCGTCCGATTTTGCTTCTCGACGACGTATTCGAACATCTGGATGCGTCCCGCACCGAAGCGTTTCTCGCCTTGCTTCAGTCTGATTCGATCGGACAAACAATCATTTCCGCCACGGATCGCCGTCCTTTCGATGGGTTGGTTCCGTTCGAAGAGGACCGGCACCAGGCGCTTTTTGTAGAAAGGGGACGGGTGCAGGAGCCGACGCCAGTGCCTGCGGACAGCTAACAAGCGTTTGCGAAACACCCAACGTTTCACGTGAAACATTCAGATTGATCCACACAAATATTACGTATAAATCTTTATTTAACAATCAATTAACAATTTTTTATGGATGAGCTACGCGCTGCTGGTCCGCCTCGCTTGCCGCGCCGTTTTTGTCTGCGCCGTTGTCCGAAGGGGGAACGATGGTGGCCTCGCCGCCCACGGCGAGCCGTCCTTTGTAGTAGACGTATACCCGGCTTTTGACGTGTTTCCGTTTTTCGATCTTTTCGCTGATCTTGATTTCTACCGTGATTTCCGATCCTACGGGGACAGGGCGCAGGAAACGGCAGGAGATGGAGGCGGCAATGCAACCGTGGCCCGGAAAATCCCGCCCCAGCACCTTGGAAATGATGCCCAGAAGCAGAATGCCGTGCACGATCGGTTTTTCGAACTGCGTTGTGGCGGCGTATTCGGGACTCACATGGATTGGATTGTCGTCTCCGGTAAGGTCTGCGAACGTTTGCACGTCCTCCACAGACAAAAAGCGCGTGGTTGAAAAGGAGTCGCCTATGTTTATTTTCTCGTACGTATTCATTCTGAAGGGCCGTTTTAAGGCGGGCGCGCATGGGGTTTGATTCGCCCGCAGCGTTGGTTTGCAGCAAACCTGCAATATAATGAATCGGCGGCGACAATTGAAATCGCATCGCTTGGCGTCCTTGCCCTCGCCATGCGGAACCAATCCTCCTAAATTCCTGTTTTTCACGCGCGTCGTATGGACTTGGTCGCCCGGCGCGTTCTCTGATCCCTACGGTCTGTGCCTTCGTCTTCCAAAAGAGTTCTTCTGCTGGCGCCGTACTTTTTGCCTCGCCGCCGCGTGGGGTCCATGCGCCCGTTCCGGTTCGCCATTCATCTGCGCGAATTCGGCTGGGAACCGACCGTGATGACCATTCCCTTTCCGGGAGGGAGCCTCACCGATAAGGAAGCGCGTTTGTTGAAGGACGTTCGCGTCCTGAACATTGCGTCGCCCATAGACCGCACGTTTCGGTCCGAGAGCCACCTGGGCGCGCCGCCGGGCATGGGAGGCAGGCCTCCTCGGGGCGCGCCGGCCCCATGGATCGCTGCGCTGGATCGGCAATTTCCCATAGATAGCTGGCTTCCGCTGTTCGTCGCAAAATTCAGGACGATGCTGCGGCAGGCGGCCGAGGTCGATCCGCACGTCGTTTGGGCTACCGGCAACCCCTGGTCCGCGCTGATGGCGGGGCGGCGCTTGAGCAAGCGGCTCGGCGTCCCGTACATTGCGGATTTTCGCGACCCCTGGACGTTGTCCGAGGCGCCCGTCCGGCAAAAATGGCCCTGGGTGCAGCGGATCGATGCGCGGGCGGAACGCCGCGTAGTGGCTGGCGCGGACGTACTCATGTTTCAAACCCGGCGCATGGCCGATGCATACGGGGAACATTATGCGGAACTCGCCCCCAGAAATGTCGTCGTCGGCAACAGTTTCGATCCGGATGTTTTCAACGATCCCATTTCGGTGGAGGGCCGTTTCGACAGGGAGGATGCGTCTTCGGGCCCCTCGTCCATATTGCGGATCGGTTTTTTCGGGCGTTTTCGCGCCATATCGCCCGCCGCGCCCATTATCGACGCGCTGGTCGAACTTCGGAGGCGGCGCCCCGCACTCCTTGAGCGCATTCGCATACATTCATTCGGGCCGCTCTCCGCGACCGACGCGGCGCAAGCGCGCGCGCATGGGCTTGAGGGACAGTTCGCATGCGAGGACATTGTTCCGCTCGAACAGGCGCTTTCCACGCTTCGCCGGTTCGATCTTTTGCTTGTAATCGCCGATGTGCATCCCCGGCACGTCATTCCCGCAAAGATTTTCGAATATCTTGTGGCGGGGCGCCCCATCCTTTCGCTCTCGACGAATCTGGAAGTGGAGGAACTGCTTCGGCGTACGGGCGCCGGGGTGCAAATAGAGGATACGCCCGCGGCGGCGCGCCTTTTGACGGATTGCCTCCGCGCCTGCGAAGCCGGGCGTCCGCTTCCGGTCCCGTTCGATCCGAAACCCGAAGAAATCATGCGGCACGATGCGCGGACGACCACGCGCGCCCTTGCCCGTACGCTCGACAGCCTGACGGGCCGGTAGCCATGCCTCTTGTTCCTTTTGCGAAACGTTTTTTCGAGCGCCTGCGGACCTTCGCCGCGACGGACGCCGGCAAACGGCTGGCGGGCGCGCTGCGCGGCCTTTTTTTCGTGGCGATCATTGGCGTGCTCATTTATCAGATCGGGAAAATAGGGTGGGATCGTTTGCTGCGATCGCTTCCGTCCGAACCGGCGTTTTATGTGTTGCTGCTCGCCATGTATTTTCTGCTCCCCGTTACGGAGGCCATGATTTACGGGCGGTTCTGGTCGCTGCGTCCCTGGCAATGCATTGCCGTGATGATCCGCAAACGGGTGTTGAACATGGACGTAATCGGCTATTCCGGGGAAGTGTACCTGTTTATGTGGGCGAAGGACCGCGTGCAGCGTACGCGCAAGGCCGTCATGGGCGTCATCAAGGATAACCTGATCGTTACCTCGGCCTCTTCGCTGATTTCCGCTTTGCTCCTTATAGCGGGCCTGGTCCTTTCCGGTCAATTCGCGCTCGATCAGATCGTCGAACTGCCCGGCCCGCTGTACGCAGGCCTTGGCGTACTGGTTTCTGTGTTCGTTGGCGTGCTCGCCTACCGCTTTCGGCACGAGATTTTCCTGCTTTCCCGTCGTACGCTGGCTATCCTGCTGGCCGCGCACGTGTCCCGTTTTCTGGTGGGGTACGCGCTGCTGGTCGCGGCCTGGCGGGTGGTGCTTCCGGACGTTTCGTTCGAGACATGGGCCATACTGCTCGTGGTCCTGGTCGTAATCAACAGAATGCCGTTCGTACCCTCAAGCGATCTGGTATTCGCCAGCGCGGGCGCAAGCATTGCGCCGTACCTGGACGCGCCGGCGGCCGCGGTGGTTGGCATGCTTCTTGTCCGTAGCGCCGTGGATCGCTTCCTCAGCCTGTTGTTCTTCGTTTCGAGCGCCTGGTGGGAGCGTCGTCGCGGGCAAACCCTGACTTCGGCGCCGGACGATGCCCTGCTCGCGGAATGGGCCGGGCAATCCGGCGATCCAGATCGGGCGGAAGGGGAAACATCCCGGGACGCGCAGCCAACGCAAACGCCGAATTAACCTTTAATTCATTAAAAATAAACAAAAACGGAACACTTTTTGCTATAAAACCGACAATATAATTCTTGCAGCCTGCTTCGGACGCCCGCGGCTCCGTTCGCCAGCGCCGCGCAACCCTCGTACTTCGCAGTTATCTCATAGCCGACGGCGCCATGCGTTCCCCGAAATCGAACAAGCCGGCCGGATATTCCAGACGAATTTCAACGAATACCCTGTTATGCCCGGCATGAATTTGCTTTTTTCCGTCGTTGGACTGTTGCTGATCTTCGGCGCGCCGCCGTCCTCTGCCGCGCCGCCGGACACCACTGTCGTGCTGGAGAACTTCGAAGCGGAGGTCGAGGGCAGCTTGCCTGCTGCGTGGCGCTTCTTTTCCCGGTCGAAACGCCGTTTCGAGGCGCCGGATCGGCTTATGAACGCCTCGGGAAGGTTTGTCGTGATGCGGGAAGACGGCAATCATTTTTTGCGCGCCTACACGTCGGGGTCGGCGCGGCGCATTTCCTTGCCGGGCGATACGTTCGATTGGGACTTGTCGTCGTTGCCCCGCCTGCAATGGATGTGGCGGGCCCATCGCTTGCCCGAGGGCGCCCGCGAGGATCGGGTCAACGATTCCGGCGCGGCGGTCTATGTGTCCTTTGCGAAAACCGACTGGCTGGGACGTCCGCGCAGCATAAAATACGTGTATAGCACGGGGTTGCCCCCGGAATCCGTGGTTTCCACCGGCAACGTAAAGATTCTGGTGGCTTCCAGCGGCCTGGATGAAACAGGCGAGTGGGTGCAGGTTGCGCGCAATGTGGCGGAGGACTATCGGAAGATATTCGGCTCGGAGCCGCCGAACGCCCCCATGACCATTACGCTCTGGAGCGATTCGGACAATACGGAGTCTGTAGCGGAAGTCGATTTTGACAACATCATGCTTGCGGGTTCGCCATGAGTCGTTTCTCCGGCGCGTTGCGCGTCTTTATCCGGTTGGCGGTTCGACAAGCCTGGGCCGTGGCGCTGCTCGCGCTTGTCCTTTCCGCGGCGGGTTTCTGGTTTGCCCGGCAACTTCGCATTGATACGGATTTTTCCAACCTGGTTCCGAGCGCGTATCCGAGCGTACAGGCCCTGGAGGCGCTCCGCGAAACCGTAGGAAGCGAAGCCACCGTAGACGTGGCGATCACGAGTCCGTCGTTCGAGGCCAACAAGGCCTTTGCCGAAGCGCTGATTCCCCGGGCGCTTGCGCTGGCGTCGGCGCCGGGGGCCGAACCCTACCTGAACCGGGTGGATTTCGAGAAGGATACGGCGTTCCTGGAAGAAAACGCGCTCTATTTCGCGACCTGGGCCGAACTGGACAGCCTGGAATCGTACCTTCGCGACGAGATCCGCGAGGCGAAGCTCGAGGCCAATCCGTTTTTCTTCGATCTGGACGACGAGGAGGACGAAACTGCGGGCGGGGCTGCGTACGATCCCGCCCGCGACCTGCAGGAAGTGTACGATCATATTGTCGGGAAGCGCTATCCGGTCAACGAGGACAGTACGATCATGGCGCTCCGGTTCTATCCGAGCGGTTCGCAGACGGACATCGGATTCATCGAGGCGTTGTACGGCGACCTGGATGCGCTCGTCGCCGAACTCGATCCCGCTGCCTGGCACCCGGAAATGCAGGTGGTTCCGGCGGGGCGCTTGCTGCGGCAGCTCGTGGAAGTGCGGACGATTTCCGACGACGTGCTTGGCTCGTTCGCCGCGGGGGTAACGGCGGTCCTGTTGCTTGTGGTGGGATATTTCTTCTACAAGGGATATACGGCGCGCGCAGGCCATCGCTTTTCTCGCCGCGCCCTGGGCGCGCAGCTGGTTCGCATTCCGGTGCTGGCTTGTCTGATCGGGGCGCCGCTCCTGATGAGCCTTTGCTGGACGCTGGGCGTGGCCTGGTTCGCGTTCGGAATGCTCAATCTGATGACGTCTACGCTCGGGCTGGTGCTGTTTGGCCTCGGGATCGACTACGGCATCCATTTTTACGCCCGCTACACGGAAGAGCGCAGCCTGGGCCATGCGCCGGCGGACGCGGCGGAAATCACCTTCCTGAGCACGGGGAAGGCGATTGCGCTGGGCGCTTTCACCACGGCGGCGGCCCTGTACGTATTGTCCGCCGCGGATTTTCGGGGCTTCAGCGAATTCGGTTTTATCGCCGGCACGGGCATTCTTTTCGCCATGGGGGCGATGACGGTCGTCGCGCCGGCGCTTCTGGTGCTTTGCGAGCGGTATCGCCTGCTGGATTTTTCCGGAATCGAGACAGAGGGCGGGGATCGGGCGCCCCGGCGAGGGCATGGCAGAATCCCGGGCGCGAAGGGCCTGGCGCTGGGCAGCGCGGCGCTGATGGTCGCCGCGCTTGCATTGCTTCCGAGCGTGGGTTTCCAGTATGATTTCGGGGCGCTCGAACCGGTGTACGAAACGTACGACGCCAAACGGAATCTTATCCGCGCGGTATATCCGTCGAGAGGACGCAACCCGGCCTATGTGCTCGTGGACGATCCGGCGGAAGCGCCTGCGGTGCAGGAGGCGGTCGAGCGGCATGCCCGCGCGGACACGCTGTCGCCCACCATCGACCGGGTGGAAACGCTTCAGGAGCGGTTTCCCATGGCCGCTGCGGAGCAACGGCGCAAACTGGACCGGATCGCCGAAATCCGCGCGCTGTTTGCGGATCCGTTCTTGCCAATCGACGAGGACGAAGGTCTTGCGCGTGCGGAGCGGGCCGCGGGCACGACCGAGCCGCTTGCGATAGAACAGCTTCCCGAAAGCATTCGCAACCGGTTTCTGTCCAAGACGGGCGAACTGGGAGGCTTCGTGGTGATCTATCCTTCGGTGGGGCTTGCCGACGGGCGGGCCTCCATGGCGTTCGCCGACGACGTGGGAAAGATCGTTACGGAAGACGGGAGTACGTACTACGCGGGGTCTCCGTCCATCGTGGCGGCGGACATGCTCCGGCTGATGCGGCGCGACGCGCCCTGGATGATGGCGGGCGCCTTGCTGATGGTGATCCTGCTCATGTGGATCAATTTTCGTTCGGCGCGGTGGGTTGCGCTGGCGACGGCGCCGCTGGCGGTAGGCGTCTTATGGATGCTGCTGGCGATGGAAGTCGCGGGTCTTCAGCTCAATTTCTATAACATGATCGTGCTTCCCGCCATTCTGGGCATCGGGAACGACGCGGGCGTGCACCTGATTCATCGCTACCGGGAGGAAGGGCCTGGCTCCATCCGGCATGTGCTTCGGTACACCGGCGAGCATATCGCCATGGGATCCTTCACCACCATGATAGGATTCGCGGGATTGCTGCTCAGTTTTCATCCCGGACTGCACTCGATCGGGGAGTTGGCCGTGGCGGGCATCGGGGCTACGCTGCTTGCCGCGCTCTTCTTTTTGCCGGCGATGTTGCAATGGCTGGAAGATCGCCAGGGTTCCGCGGCGGGCGAGGCGGGCGCGTCGTAACCGGCGTTTCACGAAGCCTTGCGCCGCCGGGAAGCGCAGGTTTTAAGGACGTTCAGATACTTTTCCGCCGTTTCGCGCCATCCGAAGCGCTCCAGCACATGGCTTGCGGCGCCCTTGCGGGCCGCTTCGAGCATATCCGGTTCGCGGCGATACGCCAGGATGGCTTCGCAAAAGGCCGCCGCGTCCCCGGATCGGACCAGTCGTCCGTTTCGCCCGTCCTCGACGACGTCCGCAATGCCTTCGATATTCGCGCCGACGGTGGGAAGGCCGCACAATCCTGCTTCCAGCATCACCACGCCGAACCCTTCCATATCCCCCGGAACGGGTACATTGGGCATGACGAAGAGATCGGCGGCGCGGTACATTCCTTCCAGTTCCTTGTGGGTCAGCCGACCGAGGAGCCGTACGCGACGCGCGACGCCGGACCGATCTGCGGCGGCAAGAATGCGTTCGGCTTCCGGCCCTTCCCCGGCCAGCCAGTAATGCACGTCCTCGGGCAGTCGGGGCAGGACCTGTTCGACGAACCAGGCGAACCCTTTTCGTTTTACCTGTCGCCCTGCGCTGCACAGAAGCAGGATATTTTCGCTTCGCCGCCCGGCGGCGTTTTTTGGCGCGCCAAATCGTTCGAACAGCATGGCGCGCGCTGCCTCCCGGGGCCAGTCCGACCCGAAGCGGTCCGGCGAGACGCCATTGGGCACCACATGCAACTTCGTCGCCGCCAGCCCGCGTTCGAGACAGGCCGCCCCCGTGGCGCGGCTGACGGGAAATACGGCGTCCAGCGCAGAGAATATGCGCGGCGCCAGCCATTGGTACGGGGCCGAAGGCAGGGTGGCGTCCCGTCCGTGTACGATGGCGGCCGAGGCAACCCCGTGCTTGCGAAGCGTGCCTTGCAACAGCGGCGCGAGCGACGCCGTCACCATGGAGGAGAAGAGCACGGCGTCTACGCTGCCGCGCCGCGCCGCCGCGGCGATCCGGAACAGACTCGATCCCAGAAACAGGCCTGCCCGGACATGGGTCCAGCGCCACGAGGCGCGCAGGATGACCGGTTCGATGCGTACGTCGCACTTGAGCAGGGCGTGGTGCAAATCCGTTGCGACGCGCTGCATGCCCCCGATATTCGCAAGGGGCCGGTTCTTTGGAGGAAAGGAATGGGAAACGTAAAGGATGCGCAAGACGCTACGGGATACGGCCTCAGAGCGCCCGAATGGCCTGACTGGGCGGCGCCTCGATATCGCCGGCGTAGCCGTCGCCCGCGTAGCCGTCCCCGGCCCAGGGCGCCTCTGGATACAGCGCCTCGTCGTAATAGCGCGCCATGCGGGCCATCACGGCGCTCCATTCGTACGCGCCCGCCCGCTCCCGGGCCGCGCTGCCCATGCGGCGGCGTTCGGGTTCGCTTTGGATCAGATGGCGCGCGGCTTGCGTAAAGGCCCGGGCGTCTCCGGGGGGAATCAGCAGGCCGGTTTCGCCATGCGCCACGAGGGTGCGGCTTCCCGTGGCGTCGGCGCACACCGCAGGGAGTCCGGAAGCCATGGCTTCGAGGGTAACGTTGCCGAACGTTTCCGTATCGCTGGGAAACAGAAACACGTCCGAGGAGGCGTAGGCGCGGGCCAGCGCTCCGTTTTCCAGCCGCCCGGTGAAAATGGCGCGGGGAAGCTGACGGCGCAGATCGTCCAGCGCAGGGCCGTCTCCCACCACCATGCTCTGGTGGCGGACGCCCTGTTCTTCCAGGCTGCGCGCAACCTCTGCAAAGATGCGTACGCCCTTTTCCCGAACGACGCGCCCGATAAAACTGACGATGGGCGTGTCGTCTTGCACTCCGACAGATCGTCGCCAGGCCTTGTCGCGGCGCGCCGGATTAAAGCGATGCGTATCGACGCCGCGCGTCCAGAGGCGTATTCCCTTGTCGATGCCCTCGGAGCGGAGCGTATCGGCCATGGATTGCGACGGCACGTACACATGCCGACATCGACCGTAAAAGCGCCGCAGATATTGCCATGACCGGGCTTCCAGCCTCCCTAAACCGTAATATCTGAGGTACGAGGAGAAATGTGTGTGGTAGGAAGCCACCGCCGGAACGCCGGCTCTTTCCGCAAAGCGCAGCGCCTGGTAGCCCAGCAAGTCGGGCGTCGCGATGTGAAACAGGTGGGGCCGGAATGTCCTGAGCAGGGACCGGGCGTTGGGCGTCAGGCCCAGCGAAAGACGGTACTCGGCGCGTTGCGGCACCGGGATCGACGGAACAGGGGCGAGAATGCCGGCATGCTCCACAGGAGGGTCCGCAATGGTCGGCGCGAAAATCAGCGCCTCCGTATCGCGGGATTCAAGATAGGACACCAGCCGGTTCAGCGTGAGCGACACGCCGTCGGCAATGTGGTTGTACGCGCCGGTGAAAAGGGCTACCCGTCGCCGGACCGGGGAAGCCGGGCGGATGCGTTTCCGGGGTATCGTATGCGTTTCGTATTGCATGGAGCCTGTGTGCGCACAACGCAGGGCGATCAGGGCCTGCTGCGCCTGACGCAAGGTAAGCCGCAGGATATCCTCAAAAAGTAACGCGCCTATGCGGGCTGCTCCTGTAAAAACGGCGCTAAAAATTGTCCGGTATGGCTGTCCGGCATGGCGGCAAGCGCTTCGGGCGTGCCTTCCGCCACCACGAATCCGCCGCGGCGTCCGCCTTCCGGCCCCATATCGATTACCCAATCCGCGCACTTGATAACATCCATATTGTGTTCGATGAGGATCACGGAATGGCCTTCCTCGACCAGCGCGTTCAGGGCGTCGAGGAGTTTGCGGATGTCGTCGAAATGCAATCCCGTAGTGGGTTCGTCCAGCATGTACAAGACGCGGTCCCGGGAAGGTTTGCCAAGGAAGGAAGCCAGTTTCAGCCGCTGCGATTCGCCGCCCGAAAGCGTGTTGGACGGTTGGCCGAGGGTCAAGTATCCCAGACCGATATTTTGCAGCGCCTGAAGTTTGCTCCGGATGGGCGCATGGTCCGCGAAGAAGTCGCTTGCCTCGTCGATGGTCATTCGGAGAATCTCGTCCACCTGCTTGCCCCGATACCGTATTTCGAGGGTTTCCTTTTTGTATCGGGTTCCCCGGCAGGCCTGGCATTCCAGATACAAATCCGCAAGAAATTGCATTTCGACTTTCACGATGCCTTCGCCCTGGCAGGTTTCGCATCGTCCGCCGGGCACGTTGAACGAAAAATAACCGGGTTTCAAACCCTGGATGCGGGCCTGGCGCGTCCCGGCCAGCGCTTCCCGCACATGCGTGAAAATTTTCGTGTAGGTGGCGGGGTTGGAGCGGGGGGATTTCCCGACAGGACGCTGATCCACCATTTCGATGCGGTCCACGAGCTGGTGTCCGCGAATCAGGTCGTGCGCGCCCACGCGGCCCTCGACCCGGTAGCCTTTCAGGCGCATCAGGCCGTTGTACAGCGTCTGGTGCACCAGCGTCGATTTGCCGGAGCCGCTGACGCCCGTAACGCACACGATCGCATTCAGCGGGAACCGCACGTCCAGGCGTTTCAGGTTGTGCTCCCGGGCATGCTCGACGTACAAGGCATGGTCGTCCCGGACCGGGCGCCGCGATGCGGGCACGGGAATCTGTTTTCGCCCGCTCAGGTAGGCTCCGGTCAGGGAGCGCTCGTCGCGCAGCAGTTCGTCGTACCTGCCCTGAAAGACGACTTCCCCGCCGTGTCGCCCCGCGCCGGGGCCAAGGTCCACAACCTGATCCGCGCGCTCCATCATGGCCGCTTCGTGTTCCACCACCAGCACGGTGTTGCCGATGTCGCGCAGATTTTCGAGGATGCGTATCAGGCGGTCGTTGTCCCGGGGATGCAGCCCGACGGAAGGCTCGTCGAGTACGTAAAGCGAACCGACCAGCGAGGAGCCGAGCGAGGTCGAAAGGTGAATGCGCTGGCTTTCGCCGCCGGAAAGCGTTTGCGAGAGGCGGTCCAGCGAAAGGTAGTCGAGGCCTACGTCTACGAGGTAGCTTAGCCGCTTGCGAATTTCCTCCAGAATGCGTCCGGCGATCTGTTCCTCGTGATCGGAAAGGGCGAGGTTCCTGAAGAAGTCGCGGGCGTCTTTCGTCGTCAGTTCGCAGACCTCGCCGATATGCAACCCCCCGACGCGCACGTACTGCGCTTCCTTGCGTACGCGGTAGCCCTTGCATGCCGGGCAGGGCATGTAGCCCCGAAACCGTGCATGGAATATCCGGTAATGCATCTTGTACTTCTTGCTCTCCAGGAAGGCGAAAAAGCCGCGGACGCCGATGTACTCGCCTTCTCCGTTCCAGACCAGGTCGCGCACGTCCTCCGGCAATTCGCGCCAGGGGCTGTCGATGTCCAGGCGGCGTTCGGCGGCGATTCGGACCAGGTCCCGCAAATGCGCGCTCCATCGTTCCGTGCGGAAGGGCGCGATGGCCCCCTGCCGGATCGAAAGGCCCGGATCCGGGATGACGAGGTTTTCGTCCAGGCCTGTGATGCGACCGAATCCCTGGCATTCGGGGCAGGCGCCCAGCGGACTGTTGAAGGAGAACAGCAAGGGGGACGGCTCTTCGAAACGGATCCCGTCGCGCTCGAAAAATTCGCTGAAACGCAGCGTTTCTCCCCCGCGGATATGGACGACGCAGTGTCCGCTGCTTTCCCGAAACGCCTGCTCCGCCGAATCCGAGATGCGCGACAGGTTATCCTCGTCGCCGCGCCGCACCGCCAGCCGATCCACCAGCGCAAGCAAGCGCTCCCGGGGAAGCCGGGCGACTTGTTCGGGCGTTTCCTCGTTCAGGTCCAGGATGCGTTCGGGGCCGTCGTCCTCGTTCCCGGAAGGCAGGCGCACGATTCGGAAAAATCCCCGCTTCCGCAGCGTGGCCAGCTCTTTTTCGAGGAGCGTTTCTCCGTGATCGGGGATGGGAAAGCACACATAGAACCGCGCAGCGTCTTCCGCCATCGCATGCAGCTGCTCGGCTACGGATCGCGGCGTGTCCCGCGTGACTTCCTCGCCGCTCGCAGGCGAGATCGTGCGGCCGATACGGGCGAAAAGAAGCCGCAGGTGATCGTAGATTTCTGTTTGCGTGGCGACCGTCGAGCGAGGGTTTTTCGTCGATGTTTTCTGCTCGATGGCGATCGCGGGGGCCAGGCCGGTGATCAGATCGACCTCCGGCTTGTCCATGCGCTCCAGGAATTGCCGGGCGTACGCGCTCAGGCTTTCGACGTAGCGTCGTTGCCCCTCGGCGTAGATGGTGTCGAAGGCCAGCGACGATTTTCCCGACCCGGACAGCCCGGTGAACACAATGATTTTGTTGCGCGGCAACGCCAGGTCGACGCCTTTCAGGTTGTGTTGCCGGGCGCCGCGAACGACGATGGGGCGCCGGGAAGAACGCAGGGGCGCGGCGGGAAGCGGCGCGGGGGCGGCTTGTGCGGGAATCGAGGGGGTCGTCGCCATGCGTATGGATGCAGCCTGCGCGGGTGCGCGAGGGCGCGCGAAGCGATAAACAGAAAAAAGTACAAACCCTGTCTAACGCGCGCGAGGCGGACAGGATGCAGGCAGGGGCAAGATACGTACGGAAGCGGATTTCAGCCGTCGTACCCGAGATTGGGGCGTAATAGCCGTTCGGCTTCCGCAACCGATATCTCCTTGCGGCGGGCGTAATCTTCGACCTGATCCTTCCCGATCAATCCTACGTCGAAATAGCGCGCCTTCGGGTGGGAAAAATACCATCCGCTCACCGAAGCGCCCGGCAACATGGCCCAGGATTCGGTAAGTTCCACGCCAATGCGCCGGCGGACGTCGAGCAAGTCCCAGAGTTTCTGTTTTTCGCTATGTTCCGGGCAGGCCGGATAGCCCGGAGCCGGACGAATTCCCCGGTAGGATTCTGCGATCAGGTCGTCGTTGCCCAGCGATTCTTCGGGTGCGTAGCCCCACCATTCGCGGCGTATCCTAAGGTGCAGGTACTCGGCGAACGCTTCGGCCAGCCGGTCCGCCAGCGCCTGAAGCATGATCGCGCTGTAATCGTCGCCCGCTTCCTTGAAGGCGGCGGTTCGCTCCGATGCGCCCAGGCCCGCCGTGACTGCGAACGCCCCGATCCAGTCGTTGATGTCCTGCCCGACGGGCGCTACGTAATCCGACAGCGCGCGGTGGGGCTTGCCGGTCGGCAAAGTCCGTTGCTGACGGAGCATCGACAGGCGCGCTCGTTCCGCGCGTCGCTGCTCGTCGGCGAAAACCAGGATGTCGTCGTCTTGCGTCGCCGCCGCCGGGAACAGGCCGTACGCCCCGCGCGCAAGGAGCCATTCTTCTTGCACGATTCGGTCCAGCATGGCCCGCCCGTCGCCGTAGAGTTCGCGCGCCGCCGCGCCGCGCGCCGGGTCTTGCAAGATAGCCGGGAACAGGCCGTTGATTTCCCAGGCGGAGAAAAAGGGCCGCCAGTCGATGTATTCGACGAGTTCTTCCAGCGGTTGCCGCTTGATCGTATGCGCGCCGGGTCGGTTGGGCTTCGGCGGCGGGTGCGCATCCCAGGCTCCGTCGAAACGGTTTGCGCGGGCGGCTTCAAGGGTCAGGCTCGGCAGGCGGCGCTTCGGTTGCGCATGCCGTTTTCGCCGGACGGCGTGCTCGCGGTCCACCGACCGGACGTAGTCGTCGCGGCGCGCCGCCGCCAATTCTTTCATGACCCCTACGGCGCGGGAAGCATCTTTCACATATACGACGGGTCCGCCGTACGCCGGGTCGATCTTGACCGAGGTATGTATCGGCGAGGTGGTCGCGCCGCCGATCAGCAGGGGAATGCCGAACCCCTGCTTTTCCATTTCGCTGGCGACATGCACCATTTCGTCGAGCGATGGCGTAATCAAACCCGACAGGCCGATCATATCCGCGCCCTGTTCGCGGGCTGTGTCGAGGATGCGCTGGCATGGGGTCATTACGCCAAGGTCCTCTACCGCGAAGCCATTGCATTGCAGCACCACGCGGACGATGTTTTTTCCGATGTCGTGCACGTCGCCCTTCACCGTAGCCATGACCACCTTGCCGCGTCCGCGCGCAAGCGACGCGGATTCGTCTCCCTGCATGAACGGCACGAGGTATTCTACGGCCTGCTTCATCACGCGCGCCGACTTCACTACTTGCGGGAGAAACATCTTGCCGTCGCCGAACAGGTCGCCCACCCGGTTCATGCCCCGCATCAGCGGGCCTTCGATGACGTCCAGGGGCCGGTCCGCCGCCTGTCTCGCTTCCTCGACGTCGCTCAGAATATGTTCGTCGAGTCCGTGGACCAGCGCATGCTCCAGCCGGGCCTCGACGGGCGAGGCGCGCCAGGCGTCCGCCTCGGCGCGTTTCGTTTCGGGGGTTTCGCGTACGCTTTGCGCTATGGCGAGCAAGCGTTCGGTAGCGTCGGGCCGCCGGTTCAGGATCGCGTCCTCTACCGTTTCGCGGAGCGTGTCCGGAATATCGTCGTACGCGACGAGGGCGCCCGCGTTTACGATCGCCATATCCAGTCCGGCGCGCGTCGCATGGTACAGGAATACGGCGTGCATGGCCCGCCGCACCGGTTCGTTTCCCCGAAAGGAAAAAGAAACGTTGCTTACGCCGCCGCTAACCAGGGCACCGGGGCAGGCCGCCTTGATATGCGGGATGGCGTCGATGAACGCGCGGGCGTATCCGTCGTGCTCTTCGATTCCGGTGGCTATGGCCAGAATATTGGGATCGAAAATAATATCTTCCGCCGGGAAATCGAGTTGCTCCGTAAGCAGGGCGTAACTGCGCGCGCATATTTCCACCCGCCGCTCGACGGTCGTGGCCTGCCCTTCTTCGTCGAACGCCATGACCACCACGGCATGCCCCAGGTCGCGGATCATCCGGGCCTGCCGCAGAAACGTTTCTTCGCCTTCCTTCAAACTGATGGAGTTGGCGACGCCCTTGCCTTGCAGGCATTCGAGGCCGGCCCGGAGCACCTCGAAGCGCGAGGAATCCACCATGACCGGTACGCGGCTGATGCCGGGTTCGGAGGCCAGCAGGTTCAGGAACCGCCGCATGACCGCCTCCCCGTCGAGCATGCCCTCGTCCATGTTGACGTCGATGACGTTGGCGCCGCCCGCCACCTGTTCCCCCGCTATTTTCAGCGCGGCGGGGAAATCCTCGTTCCGGATATGCCGCAGGAAAACCCTGGAGCCGGCCACATTGGTGCGCTCGCCGATATGCAGCAGGCCCGTGGTTTCCGTTCTGGAAAGCGCTTCGAGCCCCGACAACCGCATGCGGCGTTTCGTTTTCGGCGTCTTGCGCGGCAGGGCCGACAGGACCGCCTCCCGAATCGCTTCGATATGCGCCGGCGTCGTTCCGCAACAGCCGCCGAGGATGTTCACCACATGGTCTTCGGCGATTCCTTTCAGGATGGCTGCCGTGGTTTCCGGAGATTCGTCGTAGGCCCCGAATTCGTTTGGCAAGCCGGCGTTCGGGTGCAAGCTGATCGGGGTATCGGCGATATGGGACACTTCGCGGATATGCCGGTCGAGGTCGCTGGCCCCGAGCGAGCAGTTGAGGCCCACGGCCAACGGGTTTGCATGGCGAATGGAAACGAAAAACGCCTCAAGCGTTTGTCCCGACAGCGTACGGCCCGAGCGGTCGGTTACGGTGCCCGATACGATCGTCGGGAGCGTCGCGCCCGTATCCCGTTCAAGCCGGGCGATAGCGTACAAGGCCGCTTTCGCGTTCAACGCGTCGAAAATCGTTTCCACCAGCAGCAGATCGGCTCCGCCCTCGCAGAGGCCCCGCGCCGCCTCGTAGTATGTGGCGCTCAGTTCTTCGAACGTAATGGTCCGGTAGCCGGGGTCTTCGACCTTCGGCGACATGGACAGCGTGCGATTGGTGGGCCCCATGCTCCCCGCCACCAGTTTGCATTCGCCCGTTTTGCGGATCCACCGGTCGGCTGCTTCCCGCGCCAGCGCCGCCGCGCTCCGGTTTATTTCGAAGACAAGATGCTCCAGTCCGTAGTCGGCCTGGGACGGCCCGTTCGCCGTGAAACTGTTCGTGGTCAGGACGTCTGCGCCCGCCGCCAGATATTGCTCGTGGATATGGGCGACGAGATGCGGCTGCGTCAGGCACAAGAGGTCGATGTTGCCCCTCAGCTCCCGTTCCGCGTTTCTGAATCGTTCCCCGCGAAAGGCGTCTTCGTCCAGTCCGAGGGGTTGCGTCATTGTGCCGTAGGCCCCATCCATCAGCACAATGCGCCTGCCCATCGTCTGGCGCAGCCAGTCGAGGCGCTTCGTTCGGCTGTTCATGTTTTCAGCGTTCGGGCAATTTCCGTCGCCAGCCGATGCTGGTTCAACGTATACAAATGTATGTGCTCGATGCCTTCCGCCTGGAGTCGCAAGGCTTGTTTGCAGGCAACGTCCCGGGCCATTTCGAAGACTTCCTCGTCGCTTTTCCCCTGGAATTCGGCCCGTAACCCACTTGGCACCACCGTTCCGCACTTGTCGGCGAACCCGAATACCCGGGAGGGATTGTGGATGGGCATGACGCCGGGCCAGACCGGCGCCGCAATGCCCCTTTGCGCGCATTCGTCCCGAAACGACAGGAAGGCGTCCGTGTCGAAAAAAAGTTGCGAGATAGCGAAATCGGCGCCTGCCTCCACCTTGCGTCGCAGCACCGCGAACCGGTCGTCGGGGCTGCGGTCTTCGGGATGTCCCTCCGGGTAGCACCCGACGCCGATGGCGAATTCCGGCGCGGCGACCCGGAGTCCCGCGACCAGTTCCCAGGAAGATGCGTAGTGTGCTTCGCCCGCTGCATAGCCGTCCGGCTTGTCGCCTCGCAGCGCGATGCAACGGCGTACGCCGAGTTCGGCGTACGCGCGCGTCAGGCGGGCGATCTGGTCGCGCGTACGACCAATGCTCGACATATGGGGGCAACACGTTACGCGATGCTTCGTCCGCAATGCGCGCACAAGTTCCAGCGTACCATGTTGCGACGATCCCGCCGCCCCGCAGGATACGCTTACGAAGCGCGGCTTCAGCGCAAGCAGCGCAGGGAGATTCGCCTCGAGTCGTTCTGCGGCAAGCGCCGTGCGCGGCGGAAAAAATTCCAGGGAAAAAGTCATGGCCCTCTAACGTCAACGCCTTGCCGTGTTCCCCGTACGGTTTCCAGACGGAGATCCTTGCGCAATAATCAGGATAAACAATTCGTCAAAAAAGACGATTAAACGGGTATAAACGCCTTTTAATCGTCATATTTTACGATTAAAACAAGTAAATAAATTATTCGTAAATAAAGACGAATTGTCGTATATTATGGCCTTCTTCTCGCCATAAAATGCGAATTATGTCTTTGGAAAATCAAAATACCGATGAATACCTGCTTGCCGAGCTTGGCAAACGTTTTGCCCGCGAGCGCCTCGATCTGGGCATTACCCAGGCCGACCTTGCCTTCGAGGCGGGAATATCCAAGCGTACGCTGGAGCGCATCGAGGCGGGCAAGGCGGTCCAGTTCACCAGCGTTATTCGCGTGCTCAGGGCATTGCGTCTCGTCCCGAACCTGGATGCGCTGGTTCCCAAAACCGGTCAACGCCCCATGGACATTCTGAGGAGCAGGCAAGGCAAGCAGCGCCAGCGCGCGCCGTCTTCCAGTCCCAATGTCGTTCGGGAACCGCCTGGAGTATGGCGCTGGGGAGATGAGCAATGACGCACGCCGAGGTCAAACTTTGGGGAAGCACGGTCGCCGCCGTCACGCTCGGGGACGGCCAGGAAGTCGCCGACTTTCAGTTTGCCCCGACATTTCTTGAAAGCGGCATAGAGCCGGCCCCGCTCGCCATGCCCTTGTCCAGCAGGGTGTACCGGTTCCCTGCGCTTGCCCGGGAATCCTTCTACGGGCTTCCCGGCATGTTGGCGGATGCGCTGCCGGATCGTTTCGGTCATGCCGTGATCGACGCCTGGCTGGCGAAGCAGGGCAGGCCGCCGGATTCGCTCAATGCCGTCGAGCGGTTGTGTTACACGGGGTCCCGGGGGATGGGCGCGATGGAATTTTCTCCTGCGACAGGCCCTCGCGCGGGCCGGGGGCAGCGCCTGCAGGTGGATCGGCTGGCGACGTTGGCTTCCGAAATCCTGCAACGCCGCGAAGCGCTGCGTTTGTCCTTCGACGGGCCAAGCGACGAAGCGCCGCTTCAGGACATCCTGCGGGTGGGTACGTCCGCAGGCGGCGCCCGCGCAAAGGCCGTGATCGCATGGAACCCCCGAACGCAAGAGGTTCGCTCGGGACAGATAGCGGTTGGCGACGGGTTCGAATACTGGCTGATAAAATTCGACGGCGTGGGCGGAGAACAGGACGGAGGGTGGGCGGCCCCCGAAGGATACGGCGCCATAGAATACGCCTATTACCTTATGGCGCGGGACGCCGGGATCGAAATGGCCGATAGCCGCTTGTTCGAAGAAGGCGGGCGACGGCATTTCATGACCCGCCGCTTCGATCGGCTATTCGACGGGGCCAAGCTGCACATGCAGTCGCTGGGCGCGATGGCGCATCTCGATTTCAACGAGGCGGGCGCCTATTCTTACGAGCAGGCGTTTATGGTCATTCGCAGACTGGGGCTTTCGATGAACGCGGTAGAGGAACAGTTTCGCCGCATGGTTTTCAATGTCTTCGCCCGCAATCAGGACGATCACGTCAAAAACATCGCCTTTCTTATGGACCGGACCGGAGCATGGTCGCTGGCGCCCGCCTTCGACCTGACCTATGCCTGCAACCCGGAGGGCAAGTGGACTGCGGTCCACCAGATGACGCTGAACGGAAAACAGGAGAAGTTCGCGATGGAAGATTTCCAGGCCTGCGCCCGGGTCGCCGCCATGAAACGGGGGCGCGCGGAAGATATTTGCGCCGAGGTCTGCGAGGTCGTGTCGCGCTGGCCGGACTACGCGGACGCGGCGCGCGTCGCCGCCGTGCAACGAGACGCCATACGAGCGCGTATTGAGGAAGCTATTATTCTGTAATCGGCGCATCCCATGGAGTTTCTCAATCCGTTCATGCTTTTCGCGCTGGGCGCGGCGGCGATCCCGGTGATTGTGCATCTGTTCCATTTTCGCCGTCCGCGGAAAGTGGATTTCAGTTCGCTCGCCTTTGTTCGGGAATTGCAAAAGACCACGATGCAGCGGGTGCGCCTGCGGCAGTGGCTTCTGCTTGCGCTGCGCCTGCTTGCCATCGCGTGCCTGGTCCTCGCCTTTGCGCGTCCGTCGCTTACGGGCCAGATGGCCGGGGCCGTCGGCGGCGCGGCCCGGTCTTCCGCCGCGTTCGTCATCGACAATTCACTTTCCATGACGCTTCGGGACGCAGAAGGGGAATATCTTCGGCAGGCGAGGGAGATCGCGACGGGCTTGCTCCGGGAATTCGAGGAGCGCGACGAGATTTTTCTGCGGACGACCGCCGGGGAGCCGGTGCCCGCCGGACCGCTTTCGCCCGCCGCGGCCCTTGACGCGGTCGAGGAGATTCGGGCTGCCGCCGGGGGCGTATCCGCGCTGGCGGCTGTTCGTTCTGCAATGGAAGCCTTGCAGGACGCCGCGCATCCGAACCGCGAAGCCTATCTCGTGACCGACATGCAGGCGTCGGCGCTGGCGGATACCGCGCGGGCGACGTTTGTGGAGGGCGCGCGGGCCTATTTGTTGCCGGTCGGGGGGCGGACGCAGCCCAATGTCGCCGTGGTCGACGCGCGTATCGATAGCCGGATCGTCGAGGCGGGCCAGCCGGTGCGTTTGTCTGCTACGCTGGTGAATTACGGGGACGAGCCGGTCGAGGGGTATGTGGCGAGCGTGTTTCTGGAAGGGCGTCGCCTGGCGCAGGCTACGGCGGATTTGCCGCCCCGCGAACCGACCGAGGCATCCTTTGCCGTTACGGCGCCCGAAGCCGGGTGGCTTGCCGGCGCGGTGGAAATTCCGGAAGATGCGTATTCTGTCGACGACCGCCGCTATTTTACGCTGCATGCGCCCGAGCGGCGGCGCATTTTGATTGTGCGGGGCGCCGGCGAGGACACCCGTTTCCTGGAACTGGCGCTGTCGCCGGAACTGGCCCGCGGCCGCGTGGCCTTCGACGTAACCGTTATTCCCGAAACGAGCCTGGCGGCGACGGGGCCGGATCGGTACGATGCGGTGGTGATGGCGGGCGTTCGGACCCTTTCCAGCGGAGAAACGGAGGCGCTGGCGCGGTATGTGGCGGGCGGCGGCGGGTTGCTGCTTGGTCCGTCTGCGGCGGGACAGGAGGGGGGGCATGCGTACAATGCCTTGCTGGAAGCCATCGGGGGCGGTCGCATATCCGGGTTCAACGGATCGCTGGATGCGCAAACCCGCATCGCTTCGTTCGACCGCGTGGAACTGGAGCACCCGCTTTTCGAGGGCGTTTTTCATGTGGGGCCGGAAGGGGACGCGCCGAATGTCGAGCGTCCGGAAATATGGTTCGCCGCCCGCTACGCGCCGCGAGGCGCCGGGGAGCAGTCCATCATTCGTCTTTCCAACGGCGATCCGTTCCTGCAGGAAATCCGGCACGGGCGGGGCGTGGCGCTACTGCTCGCCGTTGCGCCCGACGCGCGCTGGAGCGAGCTGCCCGTACGGGGTTTGTTCGTCCCGCTCATGTATCGTTCCCTGTACTATTTGTCGGCCTGGGAATCCGTTGCGGGCGAGCAGTTTCCGGCGGGGCGTTCCGCCGAACTTCGCATTGCCCGCCCCCCCGACGAGGCCCTTTTTCGCCTTGCGGGGCCCGACGGGACGGAGTACGCGCCCGAACAGCGCGACTTGTTTGGCGCCGCGCTCCTCACGCTTGACCGGGAAGCCGTCGAGCGTCCCGGCGTCTACGACGTATATGCGGGCGAAGAGATTGCGCGCCGCATTGCGTTCAATGCAGACGAGCGGGAATCGGACCTGCTTGCGATGGAAACAGAAGAGGCCCGGCGGCGGATGGCCGAGGTGGTTGGCGGGCCGGTAGAGATCGTAGCGGCAGGGGGGCGTTCCGCCGCGGACGTCGTGGCGACGGTGGCGGAGCAGCGTACGGGGCGCGAATTGTGGAAAATGTTCCTGCTCCTGGCGCTCCTGTTTTTGGCGGCGGAAATGGCGGTAGCGAAGGGATGGCGCCCCTCGGCGAAAGAAGGCGCTTCCCTGTTTGCCCGCGCCGGATCATAGCGCGCCGCCGTTTCCGCGATCTTCTCGTCGCTTGGCGCGGCTTCTGGCGGTTGCGCCGCCTCCATGGACGACGGCGTGGCGTTGCGCGCGGGCTGCCCCGACAGGGCGCCGTACGCTGCGACAAAGACGATCAGAATCAGGAAGGCCGGGACGAGGGTGCGATACGATTTGCGGAGCATGGGAGGGAAGCGGGTGGTTCGCGGTGCGCTGGGGTACCTGATTATATTCCGCCGAGGGGCGTTTTAGCAGGGCGGCGGGGATCGCGGCCCGGTTCGGGGGCGTCGCAACCCCGATCCGCGTACGGCGTAATATCCACGAGGCTTTCTGCCGCACAGGAACAAGACGCCGTCCGTTGCAACCTTCCAAGCGCTATCCCCTCTTTGCACGAACACAATCTTTCCGCCGCTGAAACCGCCGTGCTCGTAGGCGTCGTGATGTCCGACGCTTCTCGCTGGGACGTCAACGATTCGCTTGACGAACTGGCCGAACTGGCCTCCACCGCCGGCGCCGTCGTTACCGACCGGATGACGCAGGCCCTCTCCAGAGTGAATCCGACAACCTATATCGGGGCGGGCAAGGTTACCGAACTGAAGCGCCTGATCGGGGAGCGGGGCAGCGACCTGGTTATCTTCGACGACGATTTGTCCCCGGTGCAAGTCCGCAACCTCGAAAAAGCCCTCGATTGCAAACTGCTCGACCGGTCGGGCCTGATTCTGGATATTTTCGCTACGCGGGCACGTTCGGCGGCGGCGCAGACGCAGGTGGAGCTTGCGCAACTCAATTACCTGCGCACGCGCCTCACCAGGCACTGGACCCACCTTTCCCGTCAAAAGGGGGGCATCGGGACGAAAGGGCCGGGGGAAACGCAGATCGAAACCGACCGGCGGCTTATCGGGGACCGGATTGCCGTGCTCAAGGAGCGGCTGAAAAGGATTGACCGGCAACGCACGGTGCAGCGCAAGGGCCGCGCGGGGTTTACCCGCGTTGCGCTGGTCGGGTACACGAATGCGGGCAAATCCACCCTCATGAACACGCTCGCCGACGCCGACGTGTTCGCCGAAGACCGCCTCTTCGCCACGCTCGACGCCACGACGCGGCACGTTCCGCTGGGCGGCGGCAGGCAGATGCTGCTTGCGGATACGGTCGGATTCATTCGCAAACTGCCCCACAACCTGATCGAAAGTTTCAAGAGCACCCTGGACGAGGTTCGCGAAAGCGATGCGCTGGCGCACGTGATCGATGCGACGCATCCCCGGTACGAGGATCATATCGAGGTGGTCCGGGCGACATTGGGCGAACTGGGCGCGGCGGACAAACCGCTTCTGCCCGTATTCAACAAGGTGGATCGGCTCCAGGAGCCGGCGCTGCTTGGCGCGCTCCGGGCGCGTTTTCCCCAGGCGGCTTTCGTGTCGGCGCTGCGCGGGATCGGCCTTGACCATTTCAAGGCGCGCTTGCTGGAGGTCGTCGAACGCGATTTCGTGGAGCGGACGGCGTACGTTCCCGTGGCGGAGTCGCACATGATCGCGCGCATTCATCGGGAGGCAGAGGTGGTGTCCGAAGAATATCTCTACGCCCGAAACGGGTCGCCGACGGACGAGGGCCCGATACCCGTCGCCCGGCTGCGCTTCCGGTGTCCCCGGGAGTTCGACCTGGACATTCGCCCCGCGCTGGAAGAGTTCGCCGGATTCGAGGCCTGCGCGCAGGAATGATTCCGCGCTGCGTTGCGGTTTCGGGTTTTTTTCCGTACTCATTTACGTACAGGATGTACAGAGTACCCGGAATCGTTCGTCAAACAGGCTCACATCATGCATATGCTCAAACGTATTACAGGCGCTTACCTCCTTCTGGTGGCTGTTGCGGTCGCCGCGCACACGATCCTTGAACCGCTTTATTACGTCTCCACCGAAGCGAATCCGTACAGTCCTTTCTGGAATATTCTTAATCCGTGCATGGCGCTGGCCATCGTGCTGGCTATCGTGTTTGGCCATCTTCGCATGAAGCGCGTGGAGCGGGAAGGGGCCGACGCGCCGGTGACGCGCGGCTATCTTTGCGCGAACACGCTGTATTTCGGGACGCTCTTCGTTGGCATTCTGTTCTTCTGGAGCTGGTTCAACCTGTGGAGTCCCGAATTCACGGCGATCGGAGCGTCGGCGGTTTCGCTTACATGGATCGTCATCGACGCCGCGCTGCCGCTGCTTTTGGGCGCGACGGGCGCGTACTTGCTGGGATGTGGGTGCTGGGGGGCGAAGTAGGGGGCGGAGGGCCTGCCGTTCGGTTCCGAATGCGGGCGGTCAGCTAGAAGTTATGTTTGGCAAGCTCTGCCGTGAAACGCGCTATTACACGCTCGTTGATGTGGAGTGGGTTTGATTTTTGTATCTGCCGTGCGACAGCCATGGCGCGGCGTCGCGTAAGGGCGCCGACGGCGACCAGGTCTACCATGAGGCCAAGGCCGAACCGTGTTGCTACGCCGAGCCGCGCGCAGAGACGACGAAGTGCGCTGTCATTTGTGACGCACGTCCAGTTTTTATCAATGCACGCCATCAGGCAGAGGTAATCATTAAAGGATACGCGCGGCTCGGCTTCTGCGGCCTGTGTCAGCCATGCTGTCTCGATTTCGACAACCTCAATTCCAAGTTGCGTGCATTGCGCTTCCGTTACGCCCTTGACTTCATCAAGTACGGGAGAGAGCACGACTACCTTGCCTATATGCCGTACTATGAGTTCAAGAATGTCGAACGCTGACTCGCGGTAGTCTATAAGCACATCTGCATCCGCGAGAAGCGTCGTATGCTCCCCTCTCATTTACCCCACCCATTCGCGCGCATATTTTCTCATTTCATCACGGTGGAGTCCCAGAATCTCGGCGGCGCGTCCCATGGAGATATGTTCTTGCTCCAGCGCTTGTCGCACGAGCCGCGCAAGGCGATCCTCAATAAAATCGTGCCGGGAAAGGCCTTCTGGTTCGCCGGCGCGGTTCCAGTTCCAGGCGAATTCGCTTTTATCAAGCGCGCCGGGTTCCTGGGTTTTCCGCAGTGTCTTGCCGAAATGGTAGCGATGCTGGAGTTGAAATGTACGCCAGATATCCGGGGTTGCACGCTCCGATTCAACCAGCCGGTAGAGCACGGTCTTGTAACTTACCCGGAATATCCGCTTGACCTTCAGGACGCGTACGAGGAGCGGATGTCCCCGGGTTTCGTTCCACTCCGGTTCGAACCCGGCTTCTGGCATCAGGAAATGACTTGCGAAAGTATCGGCTTCGCGCTCTGCCTGTACGGGAAGTTCGGTCGCGTCGCGTTGATATTGCGCCGGATGGAGCAGCAGGTGGCCAAGTTCATGTACTGCGGTGAATATCCAGCGCTCCACTGAAATGCGGTTCCAGACATTGACCACTACCGCGGGGCCGCCGTCTTTTGCGCCAACGCTGAGTCCAAAGAAGGAGTCGCTCTTCTTCTTTAGGAGCAGAAGTTTTACCCCATTGTGTTCAAGCAACCCGCAGATGTCTCTCACGGGTTCTTTTTGGGTCAAACCAATAGATTGGCGTGCAGCCTGTGCAATTTGCACCGGTTTTCCGGGTCGCGCCTCAATGATGTTGAACTGGAAGGGGCGCGCGACGCCAAGGTTGGCTTCGATTTGGGTATAGGCGTCAAGCCGTTTTGCAACCTCGGCCAGTATCTGCGCTCGAACATGTATCCGTGCCCGGGCCCGGAATCGTACGGTTTTGAGAGGCCGCACAGGTCTTACAAGATCGCCAAGCGGAACCTGCAAGGCTTTTGCGAGCGCGGCGACGGTCCTGGCGCGCGGGGCGACGGCGCCCCTTTCAATGTTTCCAAGCGCCATCCGCGAAAGCCCCGCTTTGCGAGCGAGTTTTTCCTGGGTCAACTGCCGGTCCAGTCTTAGCCGGGCGACATTCGAAGCAATTATTTTTTTGTCAGGCATTTTTCTTTCCCTAATCAGCTGGTAAAATAATCATTTTTTATAATTTTGTCAAAATGATAATTTTCGAATAGAGTCCAAAGCGCAAACCAGCGTCGGGGTCGATGGGCAGATCGAGATTATGATCTGATTTGCATCGGCGGCGACGGGCGCGTACTTGCCGGGATGGGGGCGCTGGGGCAAGGGGTAGGCGGGCGGAGCGGTGGCCGTTCGGTTCCGAATGCGGGCGGTCATTTGGGCGCGCGCATGGTAAGTTCCGCCATGAAACGGGCTATTGCCCGCTCGTTGGCGTGGAAGGGGTGCAGTCCCTGCATGCGCTGCGCGATGGCTATGGCGCGGCGTGGCCCGAGGGCGCCGGCGGCGACCATATCCTCCACCGGGCCAATGCTGTATTTCGTCGCGACGCCGCGCCGTATGCAAAGACGCCGAAGCGGCCCGTCGTTCGTGACGCATGTCCAGTTTTTGTCCATGCATGCGAGCAGGCAGAGGTATCCATTGAAGGACACGTGCGTACTGGTTTCCGCAGCCTGCATCAGCCAGGCGGTCTCGGTCGGGACAATATCGACGCCAACTTGTTCGCATTGGCCGGGCGTTACATCTCCCGTTTCGTGGAATACGGGTTCGAGGACGGCCACTTTGCCTATGTGGCGCTTTATCAGTTCAAGGACGCCGAATTCGGACTCGTGGTAGTTTACGAGTACGTCCGCATCCGCAATAAGCATTGCAGGAGGAATCGTCATTTCTTCGAGGGGGAGGGACTGCCGGGCTTTCGCCGCGTATTGCCAAAACGGCGCCATGCGCGCCTCGTTCATGTTGCCCGTCGCCATTCGCGCGAGACCTGCCTTGCGAGCGCGTTCCCTTCCCGGCGCGCTATCGATGCTGCCTCCGTCGGGCGACCTTGAAGCCCATGATGCCGCCTCGGGCAGCGTGGCTGCTTGAAGCGGCTTGCAAAGTTAATCGTTTCTTCATTTTCGTCAAAGCGATTTTTTCAAAATATTCCTCAGGATTTCGCCGGCGCTCCGTCTCGCTCGTATCCGTCGCAGCGCAGCACGGGCAGGCGCGGATATTTCGGGTACTTCGGGTCGGTTCGGGAGCGTTTGCACAGGTAGAACCGGCTTCCTGTCCGGGAAACGACGATCCGCAGTCGGCGGCAATGCAGGCAAAGCCCGACGTTTGCGCTCCCGGCAGGGTTTTCAGGCATTTTCCCAGTATTGCCACCCATGTCCGTAGCGTCCAAAATCGAACCGCGCTGGATGCAGGAATTCCGCCAGTATTTCGGCGGATTCCACGACGCGCGGGCCGGGTCGGTTGAAGTAGTGATTGCCATCCGTCATGATCACGCGCCCCTCTTGGACGGCGAAGAGGGGGGCGGTTGTGAAAGATAGGCTTCCGGCGCGTCGTACGCTACCGATTTGCGGCGCAAGTCGGCGAATCCGTCTGAACTTTTCGCGGTTTTCGGCATTGAGTGTAAAACGGGCGGCGAGAAGGTGTGTCGGGCACGGGTTTCGACAAGGTCGCCAGCGGGGATTAACGGCATTCCATAGCGTCACAGGGCTATTCGATCAGGGAATTATGGGCAAGGTCTTCATCTACTGGGATAACTCGAACGTTTTCATCAGCGCTCAGGCGGTAGCTTCCGAACGCGAGGGGCCGTCGGCGCTTGCGCGCGTACGCGTGGATTTCAGAAATATGCTTCGGTTGGCAGCGGCGGATCGTCCCATTCACCGGGCATTGGCGGTGGGTTCCATTCCGCCGGAGTTGCGCATAGTCTGGAATCGGCTGGAAAACGAGGGCGTTGAGGTGCAGTTGCTGGAGCGGGGAGCGCTTGGCGGCGGAGAGCAGGGCGTGGACCAGTTGCTTCAGACCGCTATGCTCCGCGATGCGCTCGATTTCAACGGCGACCCCGGCGTTGTGGTGTTGCTAACCGGCGATGGACAGGGGTTTGTGGATGGCGTGGGTTTCTACGCAGATTTGCGGCGTATGCATCGCAAGGGATGGCGGGTTGAGGTGCTTTCGTGGAGACACAGTTGCAATCGCGCCATGCGGGAGTGGGTCGAGGAACACGGCCGCTTCATAGCGCTGGACGATTTCTACGAAAGCGTTACGTTTCTCGTTGGCGCGGCGCCGGGCCAGCCCGTGGCCGATGCGCGATACGCCAAACCGGTGGATATGGCGCGGCGTACCGGAGCATGAACGCAACCAGGATCAGACATATCTGGATGCGCTCGAAGCAGCCGACGATGGCGATCTCGAACCGCTTGTGGGTATGATTGCCCGGTTTCAGCGGATTCGGTTTGCGAAATTGACGGCGTTGGCCGTCCGCGAAATCCCCTATTTTTCTAACGGATATTTATGTAACTCTTTACAGGGAGGCGATTTCGAATCGCGGCCTCTCCTAAATAATTTAGGCGCAGGAAAACACACATTAAATAATTAAGGAGGCGGGGAGACGGTCGCCGTCAGGTCAAGCCGCGCAGAAATTGTTTCAACGGGTCAAGCGCTTGTGCATTCAGGTTCCAATGCTCCGGGCGTTCATATGCCTTGCACCTCGACATGCTCAATGCCCAGGAATCCGAGGAGGCAACGGACGAAGGCCTTGTCGGCCTCGCCCTCGACGAATACTACCCAAGACGTACGCATTATCTGATCTCAATGCCGTGCCGTATGCAGTGATCGAATTGCTCGTACTGGTACCGATAGGACCGCACGAGCCCGGCTTTATCCCGCTGTAGCGCGTAACAGTTCGTCGTGGCTTGACGCCCGGAGAACGCTTCTTCGCGCAGCGCTTGTTGCAAGCTCTGCAATACGTTGAGGCTATTCGTGGTCGCGAACACCTGCATGCCTTGCTCATGCGACAGGGCAAGCAAGGCTTCCAATAAGGAGCGCACGGTGGTGTGGTGCAGTCCGTGTTCCAGTTCGTCGATCAACAATATCTGCTCATTTCCGAGAATGCAAGGAGCGAGAATGGCCGCAGCCCGGGTCACGCCGCTGCCGAACATGTTGAGCGGGATCATTTCGTCCAGACCCGTATCGGCGAAAGTGGCATTGCCTTTTACGATTATATTCGTAATGCGCGGATTGATGATCTGCAGAAATTCGACGAGTGTATCGCTCCTTTTTTTGATGAGCACATCGCCGATTATGTCGCTTGAATAGCCGGACATCACCGTTACATACCTACTGCCGCCGATCATTTGCTTGCTTACCGGGTTCAATGGTTCAGTGAGTTGAATATTGTCGCCGCTCGCAACGCGGATCGCATTGGAAAAAGACCACGCCGCTCCCCGTCGAGGTTTCACGGTAACGTCATATCGCAGGATTTTGGGGCCGACAGGCACTGCGGAAAAGGGCATGTCGACCGCTTGTCCGCCGCTTCCGGTTCCTCGCGCACTGCCGTTGCCTCCGTTCACCATATGTTGCACCCCAATGTCTATCTCGGTTTTCTCTTGCTCGGCAGAAAGCGTCAACTTCTGAAGTTTCACAGGCCCGCTGGAATGCGCCGCCAACCTGATTGGGGCATCAATGTCCAGATCGTGAAAGAAAAGAGCCAAGTCGCTAAAGTTATTTACGCGCAGATTTCTCCAATTCTGGACATTGATGGCCAGAAATGGATTGGCGAAGCCTGATAACAGGAAAATTGCTTCCAGAGCGGATGTTTTGCCTACGTCGTTGGCGCCCAGCAGCATGTTGAACGTACCCAAACCGTCCAGTTCGAGGCGCTCCAAGCCGCGAAAGCCGCTTATCTCGATCTTGTTTACATGTTGTTTATCTGCCATGGGGCGCTTTCTGGTTACCGTGGCGGAAGAGGTCTGTGACTGCACGGATGGATACGCTGGACCGATGCGTATGTGTCGCTGCGTTGAAAATAGTATTATACGGACAGGGCGCGCAGGGAGCAACGGGGTCGCCGCCACAGGCTACGCCATCCGCCGGAAGCCCGGGCGCGGCGGCCTGGAGGGAGGGGTTTGGGGTGGGCATGGGGTGGTACTGGAGAGGGAAGGTTGAGGCGGTGGGGAATTCACCTGTTGGGGGCGGTGGGGCGGGGCCAGATTAAGCCGATAAATGATTTTCTCCCTGCCATTCGGGCACCTGTTGATCGCGTTTTAGTCGCATGCGTTGCAGGCACAAGGCATCAAATATGTCGCTCAGTTCGCTTCCATCGGATCTAACCGTAGGCAAACTCGCCATCGCTTCCAGCCAGAAGCGTTTTTCCAGCAGGTAGTCGTCCTGATAGGCATAATTCCACCAACCGAGGATCCGGTCCTGCGCTGCTTTCAGAATAGCGTTTCCCGGCAATCGATCTCTTTTTTCGCGCTGATTCACACTCCGATGCGCTGGCATCAGGTTCCAAAGGTCGCCGCATGACCAGACGGCCCAGGGAAAACAGTGGTCTATATCTGCGGCGGTCATCGATAAACGCCTGCCGCTCCAGACGCAAAACAGTTTCTTCTCCATACATAATCGAATAGCGCGTTCCCTTGCGATTCGGACATCCCGGGAAGGTTCGGACCAGTCCATGGCAAGGGCAATGTCTCCATCCGTAATTTGCCGTTCCTGTCGTTCCGCATACCCTTTCATTAAACGCCCCCATTCTGCTACCAGCGCAGGTTCTATCCAGACATCGAAGCGTCGCATAGCGCGCCACAAGTGCCTCGGAACCATCATTTTTCCGAAACTGGCGAGATATTCCCTGTTTAGCAGAATCTTTTCAGGTCTTTGCAAGGCACCTGTTTTGTCGATGGGAAATATGGGCTTGCCATCCGGGTATTTGATATACGTTGCAGGCATTCTTGCAATGGTTTCCGCCGCATCTTTCAGGGCGGCGTGCAATGCTTTTCCGATGTCCCCGGAAAAACTCATGCCTACCCGCATATCCAGAGGCGATACTTCTTTCAATCGCCGGAATCCCTCTTTGACGAAGCCGAGTTTATTCCCCTCGCTACCCCAATTGACAGGGCTTTGCGGCAAACCGGCGGAAATGAGGGGCTTGAAAAGCCGGAGCCATGTCAAGGCAACCAATCCAAGGGGCACGGCCACCGTCTCGTCATCTCTCTCCGTAACGAAGCCGGAGGCTCCATCTGCAACCCGGCAAAGACTCCGCAATAAAGCCGGCTTGTATGTGGAACTCTTGTCGTCATTCAAAATAATGTGGCGAAGAAGCGGCAGCGCTCCGAGTCCATCGTCCGGGAGCCGGACAGCAATTTGCGTCCAGGAAATATCGTTTCGTCCCAGGCGGTCTGCGCTTTCGGCGCATCGTTCCACAAACGCTCCGTGGTCACGCGCCAAATCCTCTATTTCGCCCGCCGTAGCCGGGTACATACCCCGCTGGGGATCGGCATAGCCCTGACGTAGCGTAATCGCAATGATTCCCCCGGGCTTGAGAAGATTGATCATCTTCCGAAAAGCCCTCGGGCGTTTGCCCTGGGGCACATGCATCCAGACGGCGCTAACCAGAATCAGATCGAAGGAGAGGCCAGAGCGGGTAAGTTCGGGTAAGCCAGGCAAAGCGTCTTTACTCCACTGGATTCGGGAGTCGGGATGTGTTCGCATCGCCAGTGCGCGCATCTGTGCGGACGGTTCCGCAGCCACCACATCGTATCCCTTGTCCGCCAGCCACGCTGCATCGCGACCGCTTCCGGCGCCGACGTCCAGTACGGCCGCAGAGGAAGCGGGCAATAAATCCGTGAGCCAACCATGCACCGATTCCGACGAAACGCCTTCGTATCGGGGCGCTACCTCGTTGGCGTGTGCGTCGTACCATGCGATGGCGCTGGTCATGAAAGGCGGGGCGGATGGGCGGATATAAACGAAAAATAATCACTGCATAATATAGCGGTTTGGAGCAATCCTGACTGTGATAGATGGATTTCAGGGGGCTGTGGCTGCCTTGGACAGTGCTTCTTGGCTGCGGAGGCGGTCGGGCACGATGCCGCTTCCACTGTGCGTAGGCACGGGGGCGGCGCCCAAGATATGGAATCCGCGGCGGAACTGATCGGCGCAACGCTCAAAAAACTTGCCGCCATCGAACAATTTGACCTTGTTTAGCGGTGTTGGGCTTGGTATTCATTGTAAAGTACCAAGAATGAAGTCATTAATATAGATACTGACTTACGAAAGCAAAAAAATTAACGAAAATATTAAATAAATCTGGATAGTAAATTTATGAACAAAAATGGTGAAAAAAATCATTAATTATCGCCTGGTTTTAGTGTTTTTGTAAATTGTTCTATAATCAGCTTGGATGATGTCATATGGTCTTCCTTGTCGCGAATAAGGCCAGAAGGACCGAAGGTTGCAACTTCTTCAACAAGAATGGACAGTATTTTATCTCTTTGTTCTTCTGTAATTGCAGCGTGGACAAAGGAATCCATGCTTTTGGCGATATGCTGCCTATGGAGATTATGCCGCGCCATATGCATTTTTGATCGATAAATACGCAAACAAAAAGTGGCGACAGCTCCAAGCACACCTAATAGAGTAAGCCTAATGGCTGTGCGATATATCACCAATGCAAAGGGAGTATCTTGTTCGGGTTCCCCAGAGAATACAAAAATTAAGATTGCCACCAGAAGGAGTACTATAAGAGAGCACGACGCACAGAACCAATTCCTTGATTCTTTATCAAAATTTTCTTGTGCTTCCTCGAACTGTATTACAGCCTGTTTGAACGAACCCTTAGTGGCCTCGCCTGTCAATATAGCTCTTTTTTGCTCTGCTTCTTTAATGGCTTCCCTTGCGTCCTTAATACGCTCATCAAGTGTGCCAAGCACAGAATTTACAATGGCCTCGCGTTGAGCAATGGCATCATCCTCAAGGATACCGCTATTAATAATTCTAGCCGTTATAAAATGTGCATCATATTTGGATAACTCCTCTTCATGAGAATCAAGCTGTTGCAAGGTTTCATCAACCATATTTACGTATTCATGGTTATCTGCATTATTAAGATTAACGAGCAAATTGTAAATCTCTTGCAAATTTGAAATGACGTGATTCACGTAATCGTTACTTACTCCTTGAGCATATTTGAGATAATAGTCACATTTTTTCTTTAGATTATCAAAATAATTTTTTCTCTTTTCTTTTAAGGATAAATTGCCAACTTCTGGACGCATGATCCGTTCTTCCTCCAGATCGTTGAAAGAATTAACTATAGATTTTAGTTGTTCTATATAATGTTCAGAAGCCATTGTATGATTTGTTTTGTTTGGTTATCAAGTGAAAAAGGCATCGGTATTCAAAATGGTCCGAATACCCCAGACAGTTTCCAAGGGCCGTAGGGGCATTTTTCCGTAATGGTGCCGGGTCACCGCATAGTACACACTTTCCAGGTATAGGCTTTTTATTGCGTTTTTGCCGTTTCCTGCCGGTCATTTTTTCGAAACTTTTGTTGAGGGTGGAATAAACTACGCTTTTCTGTAGTACTTTGCAACCGCTTCCCGGCTGGAATCCTCCCTCACTCCACCCGTTCCGGAAACAACCCCGGCATCCAGCGCGCCGCGTATTGGGCCGGGAACGCCAGGCGCAGCGGCGCGCGCGAACTTTCCGAGGCGAGTACGTTCTGTTCGACGAGGGCGGATGTGATGCGCCGGGCCTGGCGCTTGCCGGTATCGACGATTTGCGCTACGTCCCCTCTGGGTAATTCGCCGCGGTACAGGACGGCTTCGATCACCATGCCGGATTGTTTGGGCAATGCGTCCATTCGAACTTGTTCTTCGACCCAGATCAGAATGCGGTGACGCAGTCGCTCGGGTTGCAAGAGGCTCGCCATGAAATCCACCTGGTCAATGCACGTATTCAGAAAAAAGCGCGTGAACTTCGCAAGCGCTTCCTCGCTCAAATGGCCCCTGCCGTCAAAATCGTTGCGGCGTTTCATGTCGCACGCCATGAGATGGCTCTTGTAATCCGTTTCGTTGCGGGCCAGCCCCCTGGCGATCGACCAGAGGCCGCCCGTATCCAGCGTTTCCAGCAACATGGCGTGGGACATCAGGCGAGCGACCCGTCCGTTGCCATCCAGAAACGGGTGAATCCAGAGAAGCCGGTGATGCGCGCTTGCGGCGGCAAGGATGCGGTCCGTCTTCCCGAGCCGGTCATAGACGGTTTCAAAACGTTCCATGAAGCGGGGCAATGCGCCGGGGCTTACCGGAATATGTCGTCCGATCCTTACGTAGCGATCCCGCAGGGTGCCAGGAATTACCTGTTTTCGCTCCCCGGTTTCCGGGTTTTCCACCCAGAGCAACGCTTCGGGCAGCCGTTCGGCGAACCGCCGGTGAATTTCCATGAGGCCGTCCACGGTCGTTTCGCGCCCCGTTAATCCGCCCTCGTCGATCCATTTCTGGACGATGATATGGGCCTCGGCTTCCAGCTGAAGATTTCGCTTTTCGGCGTCGTCGCTGTATTCCTTCTTGAGCGCGCGTTCGATATCGACGGGATGCGTGTGGTGTCCTTCGATCAGATTGCTGTAGTAGCAGTTCATTGCTCGCACGAGGTTGGCGAGGCCGCCGAGTACGCCTGCGGGCAGGCTGCGGCGGAGGCTGGCCGATTTCGTCGCCAGCGTAAGCGCCAGGTCCGTCTGGGCGGCGCGATGCGTTGACCCGCTGCGTATCAGCATGGGTTCCGCCAGGCTGGTCGATTCGCCTTGATCCGTCATAATAACGTCCGCTTTGTTTTCCGGTTATATTATAAGTATAAAATCCATTATAATAAATATTTACAAATAAATTTATTTTATCTATGACCGGCATTATGTCCGTCTCCATGACCGCTTTCCCGTCCGCTTAAACTGCCCGCCGTCCGCCCCAAGGCCCCAAACGCCCTTCGCAGCCGCATTCAGAGGCGCCGCCGCAAAATCAGGAAACCCGCCGCCCCCCCCCCCGAACATTTTCTGCGCCGCCAAGAAGCGTAACCGGGCATTCCATTGCGCTGTTTCGTATCTTGCAGGGATATACGCGCGGCAGGATGCCCCGCATCCTCTCTGTCCGGCGCAGCGGGCTGTCTGCTCCGGTCCAACGATCTTCCGATTTACGAGGTGCGAACAGATTTATGCATACCGATCAGACAATGGATCAGCAAGTAAACGTCGCCGAAAACGGGTACGGCGCCGAAAACATTCAGGTGCTTGAAGGGCTGGAAGCCGTCCGCAAGCGTCCGGCCATGTACATAGGGGACGTAGGCCTCCGCGGACTCCACCACCTGGTGTACGAAGTGGTGGACAACGCGATCGACGAGGCGCTGGCCGGGTACTGCGACCGGATCGAGGCGTCCATCCACGAAGACGGCTCGGTGCGCGTCGTGGACAACGGGCGCGGCATTCCGGTGGAGGAACATCCCAAGGAGAAGCGTTCCGCGCTGGAAGTGGTGATGACGACGCTGCATGCGGGCGGCAAGTTCGACAAGGATACGTACAAGGTGTCCGGCGGGCTGCACGGGGTAGGCGTCTCCTGCGTGAACGCCCTGGCCGTGACGCTGACGGCCACGGTGCGGCGGGACGGCTACGAATGGCGCCAGGAGTATGCGTACGGCAAGCCGCTGGGGCCGGTCGTCCGGGGGCGCGCCCTGCGCCCGGACGAAGAAACCGGAACCGAAGTTACGTTCCGCCCGGACCCGGACATTTTCAGCGAGACGGAATTCCGGTTCGATACGCTCTCCGGCCGTCTGCGCGAACTGGCCTATCTCAACCGCAACGTCCGCATCGCTATTGAGGACTTCCGCGAGGAAGAGGAAGCGTTGCGCCGCGAGGAATACCATTTCGAGGGGGGCATTGTGGAGTTCGTCGACTATCTGGACGAAACCCGGACGGCCATTCAGGAGGAAACGATCTACATTTCCGAGGAAAACGCAGAGGTGCCCGTGGAATTGGCGATGCGATACAACGCCAGTTACACGGAGAACGTGCTGTCTTTCGTCAACAACATCAATACGCACGAAGGAGGAACGCACATATCGGGATTCCGGCGGGCGCTGACCCGGACCCTCAAAACCTATGCGGAGAAGAACAATCTGGTGAAGAACGCCAAGGTGGACCTGTCCGGGGACGATTTTCGGGAAGGGTTGACCGCCGTGCTTTCCGTTCGGGTGGCCGAGCCGCAGTTCGAGGGGCAGACCAAGACCAAACTGGGGAATTCGGAGGTGCAGAGCGCGGTCGAAACACTGGTGAACGAAAAACTGGGGCAGTGGCTCGAAGACCATCCCCGCCAGACGAAATCTATCGTCGAAAAGGTGATTCTGGCCGCGCAGGCCCGCCTCGCCGCCCGCAAGGCGCGCGAACTGGTGCAGCGCAAGAGCGCCTTTTCCGGCGGCGGCCTGCCGGGCAAACTGGCGGACTGCGCCTCGCGCAAGCCGGAGGAATCGGAACTCTACCTGGTCGAGGGCGATTCGGCGGGGGGGTCGGCCAAGCAGGCGCGCGACCGCCATTTTCAGGCCATCCTGCCCCTGCGCGGGAAGATTCTGAACGTGGAGCGGGCCCGCCTCCCCCGGATTCTTGAAAACGAGGAGATTCGGAATATGGTGACGGCCCTGGGCACGGGGCTGGTGGGCCTGGAAGATTCCTTCGACTTGTCGCGTTTGCGGTACCACAAGATTATCCTGATGACGGATGCGGACGTGGACGGAGCGCATATTCGCACCTTGCTCCTCACGTTTTTGTACCGCCACCTGCGCCCCCTCTTCGAAAGCGGCTATGTATATGTGGCGTTGCCGCCCTTGTTCAAGGTGCAGTCCGGGCGGCGGGAGCATTATCTGTGGACGGAGGATCAGCTTGCGGCCAAGTTGCAGGAGTTGCGCGGGCAAGGAAAATCGAGGATCGCCATTCAGCGCTACAAAGGCCTGGGCGAAATGAACCCCGAGCAGCTCTGGGATACGACCATGGACCCGGCCACCCGCCGCCTGCAACGGGTGACGGTGGAGGACGCCGCAGTGGCGGACCGCGTGTTCTCGACGCTGATGGGCGACGCCGTGGAGCCGCGCCGCCAGTTCATTGAGCGCAATGCGAAGTACGCCACCATCGACGCGTAACGCACTGGAAACGCATTAGGGAAAAACGCAACGGGCCAGCGCCCGCAACAACATGTTGGACCCTTTCGATCAACAGGACCCTCCCGACGTTTCCGTGGTCGTGCCCGTGTACGACGAGGCGGATTCCCTGCCTGAACTGGCCCGGGAGATTCGGTCTGCCTGCGAAGGCGGCGGGTATCGTTTCGAGGTCTGGTTCGTGGACGACGGGTCCCGGGACGCTTCCTGGGAAGCCATAGCGCGGTTGCACGAAGAGGACGTGCGCATGGCGGGCCTGCGCTTGCGTCGCAACTACGGCAAGTCGGCGGCGCTGGCGCTTGGATTCGAGCAGGCGCGGGGGGAATACGTCGTCACGATGGATGCCGATTTGCAGGACAAGCCCGCGGAAATTCCCCGGCTGATCGCCCGGCTCGAAGAAGGATTCGACCTGGTGAGCGGCTGGAAAAAGACCCGCCGCGACCCGCTGAGCAAGCGTCTGCCCAGCAAATTCTTCAACCGGGTTACGCGCATTATTTCCGGGGTCCCCCTGCACGATTTCAATTGCGGACTGAAAGCGTATCGGCAGGACGTGGTGAAGAGCGTGCGCGTCTACGGCGAACTGCACCGGTATATTCCGCTGCTCGCCAAATGGGAAGGGTACGATCGCATTTCCGAACTTCCGGTGGAACATCGGGCGCGGCGCTACGGGCGCAGCAAGTTTGGCCTGGATCGGTTCGTCAAGGGGTTTCTGGACCTGATTTCCGTAACGTTTCTGACCCGGTTCGCGGCCCGCCCGATGCACTTTTTCGGCGCGTTCGGGACGCTGGCGTTTGTTGTCGGACTGGCGCTTTCGCTGTGGCTTTCCATCGAAAAGATTGTTTTCGGAAACCCCATCGGGGACAGGCCGCTGCTGCTCTTCGGCGCCTTGATGATCGTGGTGGGCGTGCAAATGTTCACCACCGGCCTCTTGGGCGAGATGATCATTCGTCCCCGCATGGAGCGCACCCATTCGTACCGCGTGATGGCCACCCTGCCTCCGGCGGATTGAACTGCATGTAAGGCATTATGCGCGCCGAGGCCTCCGAACGAACCCGCCGCCGGATCGCCCTCGTGGGGCCCGCCGCGCCTTTTCGGGGAGGGATCGCCCAGTTTACCGACACGGTGGCGGAGGGGCTGCGCCGCCGGGACTGGTCGGTGTACATGGCCACGTTCCGCAGGCAATACCCGAAGATGCTTTTTCCCGGAACGTCGCAATTCGACGCGGGGCGGCCCGTCGCGCCGGATACCCATCGCCTGATCGATTCCATAGGACCGGCTACGTGGATCGCCGCGGCGCGGAAGGTTGCGGCGCAGCGCCCGGCCGCCGCCCTGTTTCAGTACTGGACGCCTTTTTTCGCGCCTGCGTACGGCGCGATGGCGCGGCGGCTGGCGGCGCAGGGCGTTCGGGTGGCCGCGATCGTGCATAATGTGTATCCGCACGAGCGGCGCCATGGCCTCGTTTCGCCGCTGGCGGGGTATTTTCTGAAGCAATGCGGGTCGCTGCTGGCGCTGTCCGACCGGGTGGCCGCCGATTTGCAGGCGCTGGGCGTGGACGCGCCCGTGCATACGGCCCCGCATCCGGTCTACGGACATTTTGGCGACCCGATTCCGCGCGGAGAGGCCCGGCGGCGGCTTCGCATCCCGGAGGACGCCGAGGTGTTGCTTTTCTTCGGATTCGTGCGGGCGTACAAGGGGCTGCGCACGTTGCTTCGCGCCTTGCCCCGGGTGCTGGCCCGCCGCCCTGCCGTGCGGCTTGTCATTGCGGGGGAATTTTACGAAGACGAACGGGCGTACCGCGACCTGATCGCGTCGCTGGGGCTTGGGGACGCCGTGCTGGTGCGGGGAGAATATATCCCGGAAAGCGAAGTGGGGTTGTATTTTTCGGCGGCGAACCTGGTGACGCAGCCCTACGAGTCGGCCACGCAGAGCGGCGTGGTGCAGACGGCCTGGCATTTCGAGCGGCCGGTGGTGACGACGGACGTGGGCGGGCTGGCCGAGGCGGTGGCGGACGGCGTATCCGGGTATGTTACGCCGCCCGGCGATCCCGAAGCGCTGGCGGACGCAATCATCCGCTATTTCGAAGAAGGCCGGGAGGCTGCCTTTGCGGAAGGGGCGCGCCGGGAGCGGGAACGCTTTTCCTGGGGGCGCTTGCTGGATTCGCTGGAAAATATGCTGGACTAACCCCCCTTTTTACGATCCGCCTTTACGATTCATGGAATACGATCCGATCAAGGATGCGCTGGGGAGGTTTTTCCGCATTCATCCCGTGTTGCAGCACCTGTTTTTCGCGCTCTTGCACGCGGTGTTCTTGCGGTCCTGGCACGTGCGCCGGGAAGTGCATGCGTTGCTCGGGTCTGCGCGGGCGGGGGAATCTGTGGACGTGCTGGATGCGGGGACGGGGTTCGGGCAGTATGCGGCGTATATCGCGCGGCGGTTTCCGGGGGCGCGGGTGCTGGCCGTGGACGTGAAGTCGGATTATCTGGACGATCTGCGGCGGTTTGCGGGGCGGACGGGTCTGCGGGATCGCATGGCGTTTTTAGAATACGATCTGACCGGCCCGCCCCTCGACGAGACGTTCGATCTCATCGTTTCGGTGGATGTGATGGAGCATATCGAGGACGACCGGACCGTTTTTCGCAATTTCGCGCGGATGCTCCGGGAGGGCGGGCATGTCATCGTCAATACGCCCTCGGACCAGGGTGGATCGGATACGCAGGCGCACGGCGAAGAAGGGTTTATCGGCGAGCACGTGCGCCCCGGATACGGCCTGGAAGCGTTGCGGGACAAGATGGCGGAGGCGGGCCTGGAAACGGTGCGCGCCCGGTATACCTACGGAACGTTCGGTTCGATAGCCTGGCGCCTCCTCGTCAAATGGCCCATGCGCCTCTTGTCCGCCACGCGCCTGGCGTTCGCCGCGCTGCCTGTGTATTACCTTGCGGCGTTGCCGGCGGGACTGGCGCTGAACGCCCTTGACGCGCGTACGCGCAACGAAACCGGTACGGGGCTGATCCTTGTCGCCCGCAAGAAAACAGCCGCCGCGCATGGAAACCGCGAGGCGCGCCCTGCCGTTACATCTTAAACCGGGGGGATCCATGCAGACAAAATATATCTTCGTTACAGGAGGCGTTACGTCGTCGCTGGGCAAAGGGATCGTCTGCGCGTCGCTGGGGCGGCTGCTGGAGTCGCGGGGGCTGCGCGTCACCATTCTCAAGCTCGATCCCTACATCAATGTAGACCCCGGGACGATGAACCCCTATGAACATGGGGAGGTGTACGTAACGGAAGACGGGGCCGAGACCGATCTGGACCTGGGGCATTACGAGCGGTTCCTGGGGCGGCCGATGAGCCAGGCCAACAATGTCACGACCGGACGCATTTACCTCGAGGTGATTACCAAGGAGCGTTCCGGGGCGTATCTGGGCAAGACCGTGCAGGTGGTGCCCCATGTGATCGACGAGATCAAGCAGCAGATGCGGACGCTTGGCGATACGGGGCGGTACGATGTGGTGATTACCGAAATCGGGGGCACGGTGGGCGACATCGAAAGCCTGCCCTACCTCGAAGCCATTCGGCAGCTCCGGTACGAAATCGGCGCGCGGAACGCGCTGGACGTGCATTTGACCCTGGTGCCGTTTCTGGCGGCGGCGGGCGAACTGAAGACCAAGCCAACGCAGCATTCCGTAAAAACGCTGCTGTCGTACGGGTTGCAGCCAGACGTTCTGGTGTGCCGGTCGGAACGGCCCTTGGATGCGGAATTGAGAAAAAAAATCGCCCTTTTCTGTAACGTGGAGCCGCGGGCGGTGATTGCGTCCCGGGATGCGGAGTCCATCTACGAAGTGCCCCTGCTTTTGGCGGAGGAGGGACTGGACGATATCGTGTTCGAGCGGCTGGGCATGTCGTCAGGGAACGGCGCGGCGACGATTTCGGATTCGCCGGGCATGCAGGAGTGGATCGGCTTCCTGAAAACGCTGAAGAATACGGACGGGGCCGTGCGCATTGCGCTGGTGGGCAAGTATGTGGAGCACCAGGACGCCTACAAGTCCATCACCGAAAGTTTTATTCTGGCGGGGGCGGCGACCGGGGTGCACGTCAATTTGCGGTATGTCCTGTCGGACGACGTCACGGAGGATAATGTGGGCGAGTTGCTTGGGGAGGTGGCGGGCGTGGTGATTGCGCCGGGCTTTGGCGACCGGGGCATCGACGGGAAGATCGCTTGCGTACGGTACGCCCGCGAAAACGACATTCCTTTCTTTGGAATATGCCTCGGAATGCAGTGCGCCGTCATAGAATTCGCGCGGCAGGTTTGCGGTTGGGAGGACGCGCATTCCACGGAGTTCGACCTGGAGACGGCCCATCCGGTCATCGACATTATGGAAGAGCAGAAGCGGATTGCGGACAAGGGAGGGACCATGCGGCTTGGGGCGTACGAATGCCGCCTGACGGAAGACTCTCGCGTCGCAGAGATTTACGATACCCTTGAAGTGTCCGAGCGGCACCGGCACCGGTACGAAGTGAACAATGTGCTGCGCTACAAATTGCTCGAACACGGGATGCGCTTCACGGGGGTCAATCCGGGGCGGGACCTTGTGGAGATCGTGGAGTTGCCCGCGCATCGCTGGTTTGTGGGCGTGCAATTCCATCCCGAATACAAGAGCACCGTAGCGCGCCCGCACCCGCTGTTCCGCTCCTTTGTGGCGGCGTGCACGGCGTTCGCCCGGGAAAAGGATATGATGGCCTCGCCGCGCCCCTCGCGTCGGCGAAGGCTCGCGCCGCTGGCTTCGGCGAAGATGTAGGGGGATTTTGGGGTGGGCGATTGTTTGCGGGGTGTCCGGAAAAATGGATGGTTTTTGGGGAACCGTTTTGGCGACGCGAACATATACCCAAGCGACCCAAACCATCAAGCCAATGAGTGCCATGAGTACGCCCGAAATCCCAACCGCTCCTGCGCCGCTTGCTACGCAGGATTTTGTCCGCGCAGAGATTGCCCGCCTGGAAACCCGTCTTACCCGGCAATTGTACGGCGCCGCCTTATTGCTTCTGGCCGCCGTGATTGGGGGGTATTTTACCTGAGCGACTCCGCGCCCTTCGATGGGGGCGGCCGGACGCTCTATAAGCTGGGGCAATGCGTTTTGGGGCGCTTCGCCTGTCTGGGGATAGCCCGTGGCTTGGTCGCGTTTGGAATTGAATTAGCGGCCCTTGTGCAGGCGGTTCGCTGGGAAAATGAAGGGGTGTCTGCGTTTACACAGATTACAGGACACCCTCATACCCGCTGATCTGGGATAATGGTTACTTTTGCATCATCATTTGTCCAGGCGTTCGAATATTTTTTCGAGCAACGTCCGGTCGGACAGCTCGGACACAGGGGCGTCAGCGTATGGTTTTTGTTCAACCTTGCGCGCTTTTAACTTTCCAGATAGTTTGTTTTCTGTATCGCTAACGAAAATTGCTATGGCTTCCAAATCGTTAATAAATTGGTCGGGTTGTACAGTGGTTTGCTTCGCTATGTCTTTAACTATTCCATTCGTAGTGTTGATGGTGCATATTCCATACCACGAAAACCGATTCCATCGGTCTTGAAAAGAACCCCTTGTATGATCTTTTAATCGATTCCCTATGCTCGCATTAGCCTTGGTTCCAGCTTGGCCAACATATACCGGTTCATAGCCTTCATAAAGAACATAAATACCTCTCTGGCTCCAGCAGTTAGTTTCTACCGTTTTTGCCTTCTGCGCGTTTTTTGGTGTGTATTGAAAGGTTCCGTATAACCCGCTATTACGCCAGTTTACGAGTTCGCGCTTCCAGAGGCGTCCGTATGCCTTGATCATGGTGTTTTCCTTGTTTTGTGATGGGTTGGTGAGGTATTGTGTGGAACGGGTTTCTTTACTTCTCTACCGCTTCCCACGCTTGGGCCGCCGCCTCCCATGCCGTAGCCGCCTTGTTCGCCAGTTCCTTCAGGCCGCCCGCCTCGCTCCCGGCAACACGCCGCCAGCGCGAAGCGTTCTCCCGCGCCCGCAAAACGTGAATGTGCGCTTCCGAAGCCTCGGAGATTATTTGTGTTTCACTCCACGAACCCGAACGCGCAGCATTGGCCATGTTTTTGGATACGCGGGCCTTGTCTTGCTTGTCCGCGTTTCTGCCATCCCAGTAAACAAAGTCAAAATCCGCTTCCGCATCCCATGCCCGCGATTGTGCTTCGTACGCCGCAACAACCTTGGGGCGAAGTTCTCTGTGCGCATACGGTTGTTCGAACGCCTCCGCTACCGCTTGCCATGCGTTCCTGTATTCGGATTCGCAACCGTAAACCGAACACAATGCAAGCATGTTCTGTGCTGTTTCCGAAGCCGCCTCTTGCGCAAACGAAACATCCCGGCATGCCCTTGCAGCATCCCGCCGGGCATCTTCTTCTACAAACAAACCCGGACGCGCCGCGTTCGCCTCGAAAGCCGCAGCAACCAGTTTTTGAAGTTCATTCCCCCCCGCACACACAGCCGCCTCCGTAGCCTGCACAGCCGCCTCCCATGCCTGCGTAGCCACTTCCCCTGCCTGCGCAGCCGCTTTGTGCTCTGCGTAGTTGGAAGCGGTCTTTATTTCCGAAGTAACCTCCCGCCTCCTTGCAGCACGCCCTGGCGCATCCGCCGCATATGCCGCCACAAGCGCTTCGTACTCCACCGCAAACGCTTCGTACTCCGCCCGCGCACCCGCAGCCCACTCCCGCAATTCCGAAGCCCTTTCCCGCAATTCCGAAGCCGCCTCCAGGTACTTTAAAGAATCCTCCCGCGATTTAGCATACTCCACCGCAAGCACCTCCTGCAGCTGTGCCTCCGCCTCCCACGCCGCCGCAACCGCTTCCAACGCCGCCGCAACCAGTTCTTTAAGTTCGGTTTGTTCCTGCGCCTGCACGGGCAACGCCGCCAGCGTCAGGGCCGCCGCAAGAAACAGGATTCGGCCTTGCCAAGAAACACCCCTCGCCAGCTTTTGCGCTGCGGCGAAGAAAAAGCCCAAACGACGGCGTACGCAAACCGTGCGATGCGCCGTGTTACTTTTGACACGCCCCGCAAGCGTCAGCGACAGAATTGCCGCTACGCCGCGAACCCAACGATCAGAACAAAGTCGAGGGGGGGGGGGCTCCTCGTTGTGCCCCAACGAGTTAGGGGTACGCCCAAGCACCTCCGGCATGATAGGCCGATTGTCGGGGGAGGAGGCTGGCATGGTTCGTACCGAGAGGAATGTTTACTGAAAACTGATGGTGGTTCATAATGATACGAAATTGAGAATTGTAATGTCAAGCCGGGGGGCGCATTTTTCTTTTCGCCGCCGCGCCGTATCTTGATCGGCACGGTCCCGGCTTGCCCGGAAATGGTTACGCGGGTATGTGAATAGCGGGCGCTTTCGGCTGCCGCAAAGTTCAGGGGGCATCTCTCCACGGTTACTTGCAGGATCGGAACAGGTGCGGTGCTTTGCGGTGCCCCCGCTGCGCTTCATTGCAGTTTGCCGTTAACCGCGCTGTCTGCATGGCAACGCCCTCTCGGCACGATCCGAGGGGGCGTTTTCTTTTGCGTCCCGAGAAGTGCCCCGGTCCCGGAACATACCCGGCTCCCCGGCCCTATCCGACGGGCGGAGTGCTGGGCATACCCCGCATTTCCTCTGGGGAAAGGGCAAATTCCCGGCTTGGCAAACAGGCAAATTTTAATTATTTAACCCTTGACTTTTGCCGCCTAAATAGTTTAACTTGCAGGCCTCCCGTCAGGGAAAGCCCCCGAAAGAACCATCGCTTGACGTCATGAACAATGAATGATTTCATGAGCAATGAAACAGAACGCTGGAAACGGTATATCAAACCGTACCAACACTCCGCAAGCCATGATTGACACGCTTTCCATCGCCAGCGATCTCGTCGCGGCGGGCGTCGCAAAGCCTCAGGCCGAAGCCCATGCCAGGGCCATTGCGAGCGCCGTCGGGCAGCAGTACGGGGACCTCGCCACGAAAGACTTCGTGCGCAGCGAGATAGGCGCGTTGCGGGCGGAAATGAACGCAGAGACAAGCTCCATCAGGGCAGACATGAGTACCATGGAGGTCCGCCTTGTGCGCTGGATAGTCGGGGCGGGCTTCGTTTATACGGGTCTCTTGCTTGCCATCATTCGCTTCGCGTTCTTGCCATAAACCCGCGCCGAGAACGTATACCCTGCACTGTTAATCCGCCGCAAGCCATGATTGACACGCTTTCCATCGCCAGCGATCTCGTCGCGGCGGGCATCGCAAAGCCTCAGGCCGAAGCCCATGCCAGGGCCATTGCGAACGCCGTCGCGCGGCAGCACGGAGATCTTGCCACGAAGGACTTCGTGCGTAGCGAAATAAATTCCCTGCGGTCGGAAATGATTGGAGAAATAGGCTCGCTGCGGTCGGATATGACCCGAGAGATAGGCTCCCTGCGGTCGGACATGACCCGAGAAATAGGCGCTCTGCGGACAGGTGCGAGCGGAGGCACGCGCAACCTGCGGCCAGTAGTACCGGGAAAAACGGGCTGTCCGATAGAAGGAATGAGGTTATTGCGGGCAGAAATGCGCGCCATGGAAATTCGCCTTGTGCACTGGATAGTCGGAACGACTTTAACCACCATTGCACTCTTGTTCTTCGCGTTGCATTTCGTATCGTCGTAATCGGCGCAGCCTGAAACCCGTCCGCCCGCCGCTACAGGTTCTCCGCCCGCCGCGCACCCCGCCATTATATAATAGGGGCGCGCTCCGCCTCGCCGTGCGGTCAGATTTCCCGCCGCCGGGCGTCGCTCCGCGTCCGAATTCCCCCTTTGCCGCGTTCCGAGGGCAAAATATATCCGTGTCGTACATATATTGAGCATATTAATGTATAAAAATACCGGCTCCACAGCGATTTTTTTCCCATAAAACCCTTGACATTACAAATTTCCGCCGTAATTTGGCCAAGCGAGTGGGGAAAAGTGGGGAACATTCCCATGCTTTGAACGGTGAATCGCCCTAACGCGCCGAATGCGTTATCCGGTTCACGATTCCATCCGCTGCTTCTTTGGCATTATGGCAAGCTTCAAGGGACAGGCAGAATACTCCGTAGACAGCAAGGGTCGCATAGCGATCCCGGCCAGGATGCGGAATGCCCTGCGCCCGGAAGCGAACAACAGCTTTACGATTACGCGCGGCTTCGAGCAATGCATCCTCTTGTTTCCGATGGACGAGTGGGAAAGACGCGAAGCGGAAATCGCCCGGCTGAACACGTATCGATCCGAAGCGCGCAGTTTCGTGCGGACGATCATGCGCTGGGCGGACGAGACGAAGATGGATGGGCAAGGGCGGATCGTGGTTCCGAAGAACCTGATCGAATTTGCCGGCCTCGAAAGCGCCGTGCTAATCATTGGCGTACTGGATCGTATCGAAATCTGGAATCCGAAGACGTTCGCCGCCCAGGCCGAGCAGGAAGCGGACTACCCGGCGGTGGCGGAGCGGATTTTCGAGATGGGCAGAGATCTGTAGCGCCATAAACGGCGGAAAATTTTCCGTCACAGAGGATGACAGGAGGAGATGGACATAAACGAATGGGGAATACAGGAGGGTGCGAGTTCGCAACCTCGTTCCACATTCCTGTTCTTTGCAAGGCTGTAACAGAAGGACTGATTACGAAAACCGGCGGCGTGTACGTGGATACTACCTTGGGTGGGGGTGGACACAGTGCTGCGTTGCTCGAGTTGTTATCACCGAGAGGCAGGGTGTTCGGCGTCGATCGCGACGTCGAGGCGCTCGATGCATCTTGCAGCAGACTCGTCGCCGACTTGGAGCGCGGGCGGTTTACGCCTCTTCGGGGCAATTTCGAACATATCGAACAATTGCTCGACGAAGCCGGAGAGGCGCAGGTGGACGGTCTGGTGGCGGACCTTGGGGTCTCGTCCCGCCAGATCGACGCCGCCTCGCGCGGATTCAGTTATCTCGCCGAAGGGGCGCTCGACATGCGCATGGATATGCGTGGGGGGCGCACCGCCCGCGAAATAGTAAATTCGTGGGATCGGGAGATGCTGAAAGAGGTGTTCTCGAAGTATGGCGAAGAGCCTCGGTCGGGCCGGATCGCGCGCGCGATCGTGGAGGCCCGGCCGCTCGAGAGCACAACGGAACTGGCCGACGCGGTTCGCGGCGTAACGCCGTCGCGCGAGGCGATTCGGACCCTCTCTCGCGTATTTCAGGCGCTGCGGATCGTGGTGAATCGCGAACTGGAAGCGCTGGAGCGATTGCTCGAAGCGTCGGCCCGCGTGGTTCGGCCCGGGGGGCGGATGGCTGTGATAAGCTATCACTCGCTTGAGGACAGAAGGGTCAAACGGTTTTTCAGAAACGGGAATTTCGAGCGGGAGCCGCTTCGCGACGCGTACGGCAATCCGCTCATCCCGTGGAAGGAACGCATGCGGAAGCCGATCCGACCGGACGCCGAGGAGGTGGAAGCCAACCCGCGGTCGCGCAGCGCGCGCCTCCGCATCGCGGAGCGCACGGAACGGGCGTGGCCTCCGGACGCGGTCGCGCAGACGACGACCAGGCGATGAACGAACGTGTGCGTCATGTACAATCCCGAAAAACATATCCTGAACAGTTTCGAAGAAGCCGATCCGGCTTCGGAGCCGGTTCGCCTTGAACCGTCCCGCCAGGGGCACGCGCTGCCCGGCTGGTCGGATATCCAGGGCCTGAACCAGCGCAAATCAGCTCCGCTTCGGGGCGGAGCCGCTTTTCTAAGCCGCATTTCGACGGTGCGGTTCGCCCTGTTCGTGGTGGGGTTCGGTATACTCTTTACGCTGTATGTGGGGCATGTTCATACGACCCGGCGCATTCTGTCGGAACTCGAACGGGAGCGCCAGGAAAATCTGCGGCTTCACTTGCAGTACAACCGTCTGAAAGGGGATTTCGATCAGATGGTTGGCCCCTCCGTCATCTACGAACGCGCCCATGCGTTGGGGCTCGTTACGGATCCCGCGCCCGGGCCTCCGGTCGAGATAGAGGAATGACAGGAATCATGCGAACAAGACGCAAGACGTTTTCAAGAGATCGCGCACGTGGATGCAAAGGACGCCATACTGATTCGGATGTACGCGGCGCTGACGGCGCTGTGCCTGCTGCCCCTGCTCGTTGTCGGGCAGGTCTTCCGCATTCATCTTACGGAGGGCGGCGACCTGCGGGATCAGGGGGAGCGGCAAACCAATTCGTTCGTCGGCATTCCAGCGATGCGGGGGGCTATCTATGATCGGGCGGGCCGGACGCTGGCGGTGAATACGGCGCGCTACGATCTGGCGATCGATCCAACGGTTTCCGGCTTCGACGCGCAGCGAGACGCGTTCTTTGAAAGATTGTCAAAACTGACCGGCGCGTCCGCGGCGCATTACCGACAGCGCGTGCGCGAACGAACCAGTCCGCAGTACGCGCCGCTGGTTCGGGGCCTGTCCGAGGAGCAGAAGGAGGAAGCGCTGCGCTGGGAGACGCCCGGCGTTATCCTCGACCCGGCCTTTGCCCGCCGGTACAATCACGGACAAACCGCTTCGCACATACTGGGCTACGTGAATTCCGACGGGATCGGGCTAAGCGGCCTGGAACTGCAGTACGACGAGCATTTGCGGGGGGTGGACGGGCGGCGGCCCGTGCAGCGCAACCGGCTGGGCCGGATCAGGACGTTCGTTTCCGGCAAAGTGGTCGAGCCGGTGCATGGAGCGTCCCTTGTCTTGACCATCGACCTGCTGCGGCAGACCATTCTGGAGGAAGAACTGGCGCGGGGCGTCGCGGAAACGGAAGCGCTGTCTGCCTCGGCGGTGGCGCTGGATCCGCGCACCGGCGCGGTGCTCGCCCTGGCCAATGCGCCTGCGTTCGATCCCAACCGGGCGGGGGCGTATCCGGCGGAATTGCGACGCAACCGCGTGATTACGGACCGGATGGAGCCGGGCTCCACGTTCAAACTCGTGTCCGCCGTTTCTGCCATCGAACAGGGCCTGGTCCAGATGGAAGAGGTGATCGACACCGGGGACGGATGGGCCGTGGTGCATGGACGGACGTTCACCGATACGCGCGCGCGCGGGGCCATCCCGTTTCGGGAAGTGATTTCGCTTTCGAGCAATGTGGGGACGGCGAAAGTAGTCTCCCGAGCAGATCGGGATACGTTTTATGCGCATGCCCGCCGTTTCGGGTTCGGACAGCGCACGGGGATCGATCTTCCGGGCGAGGTGCAGGGATCGCTGAAGCCGCCCGACGAGTGGAGCGCCGCGACGCTGACGGCCATGGGCATCGGGTACGAAGTGGACGTTACGCTTTTGCAGACGGCCGTGGCCTACGCCGCGCTTGCGAACGGCGGGCGGCGCGTAGCGCCGCATGTGGTCGCCGAGCGGCGCGACGTAACCGGGCGAACCACATGGAAAGCCCCGCAGGATTCTGTGCGGCGGGCGTTCAGGTCCTCCACGGCGGAAACCATTCTGCCCGCGTTTCTGGGCGCGGTGGAACGGGGCACGGCGACCCGCGCGCAGATAGCGGGCCTGAAGGTGGCGGGCAAAACGGGCACGTCCCTCAAGGCAGAGGACGGCGGCTATCGCGAGGATGCGTACCGGGCTTCGTTTGCAGGATTTTTTCCGGCGGACGATCCGCAGATCGTGCTGGTCGTGGCCGTGGACGAGCCGCAAACGTTCCAGCATGGGGGGCAGGTGGCCGCGCCGATTTTTCAGCGCGCCGCCGCCCGCTGGCTTGCTACGTTTCCCGAACTGTCCCGGCAGGCGTTTTCGGCTGTGCAACGGGCGCCCGAGGCTGCGCCGGACGAGTCCGGGGTCGCGCGTCCCGTATCGCTGCGGAATCAAAGCGAAACGGAAGCGGCGCCCCTAACCGCCCATGCCCTTCCCGATTTTCGGGGATGGACCATGCGCGAGGCGGCCCACTGGTTGTCGCGCCGGAATATCCCGCTCCGCATCGAGGGGAAAGGGGTCGTATCGGCCCAATACCCCGAAGCCGGACATCCTCCGGGACAAACCGTCGTGCTACAATCCCGATGAAAACGTTCGGAGCTTTGCTGGAAACGTTGCGGGCCGCGGGCCTGCTCATGGAGACATGGGGAAATATTGACAATATATCTATCGACCATGTGGCTGGAGACAGCCGCAAGGTCGGGCCGAACGGGCTTTTCGTCGCCATTCGCGGCGTGGAGATCGACGGCCACCTGTTCATTGACAAGGCTGTTCAAAACGGAGCCATCGCGATCGTGTGCGAGGCGGCGTCGGCGCGGCGGGCATTCCGTCGTTCCGGCGTCGCCTTCGCGCGCGTACGGGATAGCCGATGGGCCCTTGCGGCGCTGGCCGCCGCCTGGTACGACCACCCGTCGCATGCGTTGCGTACGGTGGGCGTGACCGGAACCAACGGCAAGACGACCGTTGCTTTTCTGCTGTGGCAGGCGCTTGGGTTGCTGGGAGCGCAGGCCGGTTTCATAGGAACGATCGGCGTGCGCGTGGGGAACGAGGCGTTGCCCGCTTCGCTCACGACGCCCGACGCGCTGACCGCGCAGCGCTTGCTGCGCCGCATGGCGGACAACGGATGCGACGCCTGCGCCATGGAGGCGTCTTCCCATGCGCTGGATCAGCGTCGCCTCGCCGGCGTGGCGTTCGACGTGGCCGTGTTCACCAATCTGACGCGCGACCATCTCGACTACCACAAGACATTCGCCGCATATTTTGCGGCGAAAAAAACGCTTTTTGACCGGCTGGACGCCCGCGCCGCCGCCGTGTTCAACGCCGACGATCCGGCGGGCGCCCGCATGGTCGCCGATACGCAAGCGGACTGCATCTCGTACGGTATGGAGGAGCCCGCCGATATCCGCGCCGAGGTGGTCGAGGACGCGCTGGACGGACTGGCGCTTCGCATTGAGGGCCGTACGCGCCGCTTTCGGCTTGCCGGACGGTTCAACGCCTGGAATGTGCTGGCGGCCTGGGGCGCGTTGCGGGCGCTGGGATACGGCGCCGCCGCGCTGGAGGCGCTGGAAGAAGTGCGGCCCGCCCCGGGGCGCTTCGAGCAGATGCGATTCGGAGACGGCGCGCAGGTCGTCGTCGATTTTGCGCATACGCCCGCCGCGCTTCAAGCTGTGCTTGAAACCATAGCGGCTGCGAAGCCGCCCGGCGCGCAGGTATGGTGCGTGTTCGGCTGCGGAGGGGATCGGGATCGGGCCAAGCGTCCCATGATGGGCGCCGTGGCCGAGCGATTCGCCGACCGCGTGATCGTTACGAGCGATAATCCGCGCACCGAAGACCCCGCGCGGATTGCGCAGGATATCCGGGCCGGGTTCGCCGATCCGAAGCGGGCGCTTTTCGTTGCGGACCGGGGGGAGGCCATTGCCGAGGCAAGCCGCCTCGCTCGTCCGGGAGACATTGTGCTCGTGGCCGGAAAGGGGCACGAAACCCGCCAGATCGTCGGAACGGATAGCCGACGTTTCGACGACCGGGAAGCGGTCCGCGCAGCCTTTGCCCGCCGGGCGGCGGCCCCTGCGCCGCAGCGTCCCGAATAACCTGTACAAAACCGGATACGCGGATTTTTTACGACACCATCTTCTTATGCTTTATTACCTGATCGACTATCTGGAGCAACTCTACCAGCCCCCCGGGTTTCAGGTGATCCGGTTCATCACGGTCCGGGCTACGTTGGGCGCGATGACGGCGCTATGCATTTCCCTGTTCATAGGGCGCCGCGTCATCAATATGTTGAGCGCAAGGCAGATGGGCGAATCCGTTCGGGAAGGGGTGGCGGCGGGCGTCGTGAGCCATGCGCACAAGGCGGGGACGCCCACCATGGGCGGGATCGTAATTCTGGCGTCGATTCTGATATCGACTTTTCTGTGGGGCGCGATCGCCGAACCGTATGTCTGGCTGGCCATGCTGGCCATGGCCTGGATGGGCGCGTTCGGATTCATGGACGACTATATCAAGACGTTCCGGAAGGACAAGCGGGGCCTGGCGCCGAAAGTCAAACTGGCGGGACAAGTTTCCATCGGACTGCTGCTGGGGGCCGCGCTTTGTTTTCATCCTGCTTTCGAGGCGTACGCCGCGGTTGCGTATGTCCCCTTTTTGAAGGACAAGATGATCGACTACGATATGCTGGGCCCGTTGTTCGGGGGCGTCGATCTTGGGCCGCTCGTGTACATTCCGGTCGCGATTTTCATTATGACGGCGGTCTCGAATGCGGTGAACCTGACGGATGGACTCGACGGGCTGGCCACGGGGGTTACCGCGTTCGTAGGCGTGGGCCTGCTGGCGCTGTGCTACATCTCGGGGAATGTGGAATTCGCGGAATTTCTGGACGTGTTTTACCTGCCTGGAGCCGGAGAACTCACGGTGTTCGCCGCGGCGATGTCGGCGGCCTGTTTCGGTTTTCTGTGGTTCAACGGGTATCCGGCAACCGTTTTCATGGGCGATACGGGATCGTTGGCGCTGGGCGCCGCCGTGGCGTCCCTGGCGCTGATGATCCGCATGGAACTCTTGCTGCCCTTGCTGGGGGCGGTGTATTTCATGGAAACCCTGTCCGTAATCATACAAACGACCTGGTTCAAGTGGACGCGGCGGCGGACGGGAACGGGCCAGCGCGTATTCCGCATGGCCCCGCTGCATCACCATTTCGAGGCGTACGGCACGCACGAGGCCAAGATCGTGACCCGTTTCTGGATAATCACTGCGGTGACCGTAGCGGCGACGCTGCTGGCGCTCCGCATCCGATGAACCCATGCGCTCCTTCCTTTTTTCGCAAAAAACCCATGACGCCCGGCACGCTGCGCGGAAAGAACGTAACGGTGGTCGGCGCGGCGCGCTCCGGCGTGGCCGCGGCGCGGCTGTTGCATGCGCAGGGCGCCCGGGTGTTCGTTACGGATTCCGGGCAGATCGAACCGGCTTTTCGGCGCGCGTTGCAGGCGGAGGGGATTGCGTTCGAAGAAGGCGGGCACTCCGACCGGGCCGCGCGGGCGGATTTTCTGGCGACGAGTCCCGGCGTGCCGTCTTCTATCCCGCTTTTGCGGCAGGCGTTTGCTTCCGGTACGCCCGTCTACTCGGAAATAGAGGTGGCTTCCTGGTTCTGCCGGGCCCCCGTGATTGCGGTTACGGGCACGAACGGCAAGACCACGACGGTTCTTTTGCTTGGGCACTTGTTTCGGCAAGCCGGGAAGAAGGTCTTCGTTGGAGGCAACACCGGCTATCCGTTCTCGAATTTTGCGGAGGCCGCCGGGCCTTCCGACCTGGTGGCGCTGGAGGTATCCAGTTTCCAACTCGACCATATTGCGACGTTTCGGCCCTGGATCGCCGTGATGCTGAACCTGGCGCCGGACCACATGGACCGGTACGATCAGGATTTCGACGCCTATGCGCGAAGCAAATTTCGCATTACGGAAAATCAGGGTCCGGGAGACTGGTTTGTTTGCAACCGGGACGACGGGGAAGTGCGGGCGCGGGCGTCCGCGCTTCGCGCAGCCCGGAAAAAAGGGCCTGCCCTGCTGGAATACAGCCGGATGGGCGCCGTGGAGGAGGGCGCGTTTGCGCAGGACGGGGAGATCGCGCTACGAATAACCGACGAGAAAATCCTTATGCGATCAGACGAACTGTCGTTGACAGGTCCGCATAATCTGCACAATGCATTGGCGGCGACGGTGGCGGCGCGCGTAGCGGGGCTGTCTTCCGCCGCGCTGCGCGAAGGGCTGCGGACGTTCGCAGGCGTTCCGCATCGGATGGAGCTGATCCGGGAAACCGGCGGCGTCCGATACGTGAACGACTCGAAGGCGACCAATGTGCACGCCGTGCGGTACGCACTGGAAAGCATGGACGTCCCGGTGGTGCTGATTGCGGGCGGACGGGACAAGGGGAACGATTACACTCCGCTCAAGCAGTTGGTGAAGCAAAAAGTGCGGGCCGTCGTCGCTGTGGGAGAGAGCGCGGGCAAAGTGGTCCGGGAACTGGGTTCGGAAGCTGCTTTCGCTATGGTCGCGGGTTCGTTCGAGGAGGCGGTGCGGCGGGCCCGGCTTTGCGCCAAAGTCGGGGATGTGGTGCTGCTCAGTCCGGCTTGCGCCTCCTTCGATATGTTTCGCAATTACGAAGAACGCGGCGACGCGTTCAGACATCTTGTAAACGCATTGTAGCATGGTTTCTTCCGCTACCGTATCGCCGGGATCTGAATCCCGTCCGAAACGACCCATAGACCGCTACGTCTTGTGGGCCGCGCTTGCGTTGGCGGTGTTCGGCGTGGTGGCGGTGTACAGTGCGATTTCGTTTCTCGCAGAGACGCGGGCCGGGGGAGATACGGAACGTTTTCTGGTGCGTCATCTGGTGCGCGTGGGCGTGGCGTTCGCCGCCCTGCTTGCGTGTAGCGCGATCGATTACCGCAAACTGGCGCGGTTCAGCCGGATCGCGCTGCTCGTATCGCTGGGCTTGCTGGTTGTCGTGCATATCGCGGGCGTTACGTGGGGCGGCGCTACCCGGTGGCTGCGCATCGGATCGGTCGGGTTTCAGCCTTCGGACCTGGCCCGCGTGGCGCTGATTTTGTACGTCGGCGTGCTGCTGGCGAAGAAGCAGGCGTATATCGCAAGTTTTACGCGCTCGTTTCTGCCGTTGATGGTTTGGGTTCTCGGGGCCTGTATTCTTATCGGGATGGAGGATCTGTCTTCGGCGTTGATGCTCTTGGCCACGGCCATGCTGATGTGTTTCGTGGCGCGCGTCCGCGCGACGCATCTCGCCGGGCTTTCCGCGGCGGGCCTGGCGCTGGCCTTGCTGCTTGTGCTTGTTTCCCCGAATCGGGCGGCGCGGCTCGAATCGTATCTGGGCATGGATTTGTTTCCCCCGTCCGGGACCGAAGAGGTTGCCGAAGACAGAGGGGAAGGGTATCAGGCCCAGCAGGCCCGCATCGCTTTCGCCATGGGCGGGCTGACCGGCGTGGGGCCGGGCAAGAGTACGCAACGGGATTTTCTCCCCGCCCCGTACAACGATTTCATTTTCGCCATTGTCGCGGAGGAATACGGGCTTTTGGGCGCCATGGCGCTGCTTGCCGCCTTTTCGATCCTGCTGTTTCGGGGATTTTTGCGGATTGCCCGCCCGGCGCCGGACCCCCTCGGGCTCTTCCTGGGCGTAGGCTTCACGACGAGCGTGGCGTTGTATGCGTTCGTGCACGCCGCCGTGGCGTGCGGACTGCTTCCGGTTACGGGGCTTCCCCTGCCGTTCGTTTCGTATGGCGGGACTTCCATGGCGGCGACCGGCATGATGTTCGGCATTTTGCTCAACATATCGAGGCAATGCGCTGCGCGATGAGGCCTGTTCCCCACATATTGTTTGCGGCGGGCGGCACGGGGGGGCATGTGTATCCCGCGATCGCTATAGCGGACGCGCTGCGCCAGCGAATTCCAGAGGCGCAGGTTCGGTTCGCCGGAACGCGCGAGCGCATGGAGTGGAAGGCGGTGCCCGAAGCCGGATATGAGATACATACTGTTTCGGCGGTCGGCCTGGATCGCGCCCGACTGCATCGCAACCTTGCGCTCCCGTTCAAATTGACGCGCTCCCTCGCCGAAAGCTACGCGCTTGTGCGGCGGTTCGACCCGGACGTCGCCGTAGGGACCGGCGGATATGTCAGCGGGCCGGCGTTGCTTGCGGCCAGTCTGGTCGGCAAGCCGATTCTGGTGCAGGAACAGAACGCCTGGCCGGGGTTGACCAACCGGCTCCTGGGCAAGCGCGCCGCCCGCATCCATGTGGCGTTCGATGCGGCCCGGGCGCATTTTCCGCCGGATCGCTGCGCGGTCAGCGGCAATCCCGTGCGCAAGGAACTTGCCGAAACGGATCCGAAAGGCGCCCGCGAGCAGTACGCCTTGCCTGCCGAGGCCTTCGTGATCGCCGTATTCGGGGGTTCGCTGGGCAGCCGGGCCATCAACGAGGCCATTGCCCGCCATATCGACGTTTTGTTGCGCGACGCGTCCGTGCACATCCTCTGGCAAAGCGGTCGCCGGTATTTCGACGAAATGCGTGCTCGCGTCCCGGACCGCCCGCGGCTGCGCCTGATGAAATATGTGGATCGGATGGACCAGGCCTACGCCGCCGCCGACCTCGTCGTATGCCGCAGCGGCGCGCTCACGTGCAGCGAACTGGCGATCACCGGCGCGCCCGCTATTCTGGTCCCTTCCCCGAATGTTACGGAAGATCACCAGACCCATAACGCCCGCGGCATGGCGGCGGCCGGCGCGGCGGAAATGATTCCCGAATCGAAGATGGACGAGGCGTTGCCGGAGGCGATAGCCCGCTTGCGCAAGCGGCCCGAAAGGCTTCGGGATATGGCGAACGCGGCGCGCGCGCTGGCCCGCCCCGACGCCGCCGACCGGATTGCCGACGATGTGTTGCGCCTGGCGGGTTTTACGCCTCCCGAAGGCGCGGGCGCCAACGCGCCGCCCCCGGGCGATGGACCAGCGAAGCAGGATTGAACGATGAAAAGCAGACGACAACCAACCCTTGGCCGCATCCGGCGAGTCCACATGGTGGGCATCGGCGGCGTGGGCATGAGCTCCATCGCAGAGGTGTTGCTCAACCGGGGCTACGAGGTGACCGGCTCGGACCTGCAACGATCCGAAGCGACGGACCGATTGGTTTCGCTTGGCGCGGTCGTGCGCGAGGGACATGCCGCCGAAAACGTGCGGGATACCGATGTGGTGGTGTATTCCTCTGCGGTGGCGCGGCGGGACAACCCGGAAACGGCAGAAGCGGAACGGCTGCGCATACCCGCCATTCCGCGCGCGGCGATGCTGGGGGAATTGATGCGCATGCAATTCGGCGTGGGCGTCGCCGGTACGCACGGCAAAACCACGACGACGTCCATGGTCGGTCTGGTCGTGGCCGAGGGCGGCTACGATCCCACCATTATCGTAGGGGGCAAAGTGGCTGTTTTCGGGTCGAATGCAGTGGTTGGGGAAGGCAATGTCATCGTGATCGAGGCCGACGAATACGACCGCACGTTTCTGCGGCTTACGCCTTCGCTGGCCGTCGTTACGAACATCGAGGCGGAACACCTCGATACGTACCGCGACCTGGACGACATCAAGCAGGCTTTTGCGCAATTCGCGAACAGCGTACCGTTTTTCGGGGCCGCCGTGCTGTGCCTCGACGATCCGGTCGTGCAGGAAATCGTCAGCCGGATAGACCGTCGGGTGATTACGTACGGCCTGTCGAGGCAAGCCGAGATACGCGCCGACAAGGTACGGCGGGAAGGTCCGGTCACCCGGTTCCATGCGCTGCGCCTGGGCGAGCGCCTGGGCGAGATTACGCTGCATGCCGCGGGCGGGTACAATGTGCGCAATGCGCTCGCCGCCGTGGCGGTCGGGGTGGAAATGGAGATCGGGTTCGAAAAAATCCGGGCGGGCATTGGCCGGTTTACCGGGGTGCAGCGCCGTTTCCAGACCAGGGGCGAGGCGGCGGGGGTGCTGGTGGTGGACGATTATGCCCACCACCCGACCGAGATTGTGGCGACCCTGGAAACCGCGCACGACATGTGGCCCGACAAACGGATTATCGCGGTGTTTCAGCCGCATCTCTACACGCGCACGCGGGATTTTCTGGACGACTTCGCCAAAGCGTTCTTCAACGCGGACATGCTGGTGCTTACCGACGTGTACGCGGCGCGGGAGGCGCCCCTCGACGGCGTTGATGGCCAGAAATTAGCGAATCTGGCCAGCGAATACGGCCACCGGCAGGTGCATTATGTTCCCGACAGGAAGGAGGTGGCGGGTTTTCTCGCCGACAAGGCGCGGGAGGGCGACGTGGTGGTGAGCATGGGCGCCGGGGACATCTGGCGTTGCAGCGGGGCCTTGCTTGCGGAACTTGAAAAACGGTAACGACGCAGAAGCGGCAAGATGGGTAAAACGAAACATATTCTGACGCGCATAGCAGGGTGGACGGCCGTCGCAGCGGTCGTCGGGACGCTGTCGTTCGCCGGATGGGCCTGGGTGGACGGCATGACGGTTCGCAAGGTGGTGGTCGAGGGCGCCCGGCATGCCGACGAGGAAACGATCCTTGCGCTGGCCGCCGTGGACACCAGCATGCGGACGCTGGACGTAGATCCGCTCGTTATCGCCGACCGTGCCGCGCGGCATCCCTGGGTGCGCATGTGCGCGGTGCGAAGATTGCCTTCCGGCGTGGTCCGCATTGCCGTCCGGGAGCGGCTTCCCGTGGCGCTGGCCCTTACGCCCGACGGGCGTCCGACGGCCTGGCTGGACGCCGAAGGCTACGCCATGCCCTTGCCAAAAGACGCCGCCTGGGATGTGCCGCTGGTGTGGGGCGCCGCGTTGCCCGGCAACAGGACGCGGCCGCTGGACGGGACCTCGCTGCGCGAACTGCTTCCCACGCTGCCGCAGTCCGAACTGCCGCCGAACGCGCTGGTTTCTTCGTTCGAGGTGGATAGCGCCGGCGGGATCGCCATGTACGCCTCGGTTCCCGGTCGGCGCGACGCCATTGTCGTCCGCCTTGGCGACCGCGGCTACGCCGAAAAATTCAGGCGATTGCATGCCTTCTGGACGCAAGCGGTGTTGCCGCGTCCAGAGAAAACGTTCGCCGCCATCGACCTCCGTTTCGACGGCCAGATTGTCACACAAGAAAGCTGAGTCCCATGGGGCAACCGCTTGCTAAAACAAACATGAATGAACGCATTGTAGTCGGCGTAGACATCGGCACCACCAAGGTGTGCGCCGTCGTCGCGGCGGTGGACCGCCTTGGCTGCATCAACATTCTGGGGGTTGGGGTCGCCGGGTCGGAAGGCCTGAACCGCGGCGTCGTCGTCAACATCGACAAGACGGTAGCCGCTGTTCGACAGGCGCTCGACGAGGCGTCCCGGACGGCCGGCGTGGAGATCCGGAGCGTGATCGTCGGGATCGCCGGAGACCATGTGCAAAGTTTCCGGATGAGCGGCGTCATCACGATATCGCCCCGGGACCGGGAAATCGTGGCGGACGACGTGCAGCGCCTCATCAAGGACACGACGCATGTGGCCATGCCCGCCGACCGGGAAATTCTGCACGTTATTCCGCAGGAATTCGTCGTGGACGGACAGGATGGCGTGGCCGACCCCGTGGGCATGAGCGGGGTGCGCCTCGAAGGAACCGTGCATATTATCACCGGGCTGGTGTCCGCCGCCAAGAATCTCTATCGCTGCATCGAGAAGGCGGGATATCAGGTCGAGGATATTGTGCTGGAACCCCTTGCTTCGTCCTGTTCGGTGCTGCATCGGGACGAAAAAGAGGTGGGCGTGGCCCTTATCGATATTGGCGGCGGCACGACGGACATCGCGGTGTTCGAGGACAGCACCATCCGCCATACCGCCGTCGTCGGCATTGCCGGCAACAGCGTAACCGACGATATCCGGCGAGGCCTTGGCGTCATGCGCGATCAGGCCGAGCAGCTCAAATGCCGTTTCGGCGTCGCCCTCATCGATATGGCCTCGGAAGAAGAGGAAATCACGATCCCCGGATTGGGGGGGCGCCCGGACAAGAGCATCGGGCGCAGTCCGCTTGCGCAAATCATCCAGCCCCGGATGGAGGAGATTCTGGAAATCGCCGCTATCGAGATCAAACGCAGCGGCTATGCGAGCAGCCTGGCGGCGGGCGTCGTGCTTACCGGCGGCGGCTCGCTGATTCCCGGCGTGGACGCCCTGGCCGCCGACGTGCTTGGCGTGGAGGCCCGCGTCGGCTTGCCCACGGGACTGGCGGGCGGCATGGTGCAGGAAGTCAGCGATCCCAAGTATTCCACGGCGGTCGGGCTCGTGTTTTACGGGCTGCAATCTGCGTCCGACGACGGGACGATGTTCAGCGGCGGGATGGCCCGCCATGGAGGAGATCGCGCCCGCCGGGATTCGCTTGTCAACCGCATTGCGGCCAGAATGAAAAGCTGGTTCGACGAACTCTAACAACCCATTGCCTTATTCGCCGCCGGACCTGTGCGCCGGTTGGCCCTCACCCATGTACATACTGGAGACCTCCTATGAGTAATTCCTTCAAATTCAACGGCTCGTTGACCGACAATCCCAAATTATGCGTGGTTGGCGTAGGCGGCGGGGGCGGCAATGCCGTCAACGACATGATCACCCGCGGAATACGGGGCGTCGAGTTCATTGCGATCAATACGGATTCGCAGGCGCTGCGCAAAAATCTGTCGCCGGTGAAGATCCAGGCGGGCGCTGTGTTGACGAAAGGCCTTGGGGCAGGCGCCCGGCCCGCCGTCGGCGCCGATGCGATCGAGGAAAGCCGCGAAGAAATCAAGCAAGCGCTGAAGGGCTTCGACATGGTGTTCATTACCGCAGGCATGGGCGGCGGCACCGGCACCGGCGGCGCGCCCGTGGTGGCTGCGATCGCGCGGAAACTCCATATTCTGACCGTCGCCATTGTCACGCAGCCCTTCGATTTCGAGGGGGTTCGCCGCCGCAAAGCCGCCGACGAAGGCATCGAACTGCTTCGCGACATCGTCGACACGCTGATTGTCGTTCCCAACGAGCGCCTGATGGAAATATCGGACGACAAGACCAGCTGGCTCGAAGCGTTCAGCATGGTGGACAATGTGCTTTACAATGCGGCGCGCGGCATATCCGATCTGATCACTGTGCATGGCCTCGTCAACCTCGACTTTGCGGACGTCAAGACCACAATGGAAGTGGGGGGACAGGCCGTCATGGGGGCTGCGGAGGCGAGCGGGTCCAATCGGTCCGAAACGGCGGCCCGCGACGCCATTTCGAGTCCGCTGCTCGACGGGCTTTCCATCGCCGGGGCCAGCAATGTGCTGGTCAATATTACGTCCAGCGAGAACATAAAATTCCAGGAGGTCAGTACGGCGGTCGATATCATTCGGCAAGAAGCGGGGTCGGAGGTGGAGGTCATTTTCGGTACGGTGATCGATGAGTCGATGGGCGATAATCTCCGGGTCACGGTGATTGCTACGGGATTCGATCTGGATCGGATGTCGCGCGGTCAGGAGCGGTATGTGCGGACGGTGTCGCTGGACCAGCCGGGAATCCCGCCGAATTACAAGGGACAGGATAATTTGCGTACGCTGGATCAGCCTGCGTACGAGCGCCGCCATATTCTCCGGCAGGACGATCCCGACGCGACGGAACAACCCGGACGGCCCAGGAGGGCGGAAGAGAATACGCGGCGCAGCAAAATCAACCGGCTGGGTCGCGATCTTCCGGGACCAGATCGGAAAGAAGACACCGACACGCCGGCCTTCCTGCGCAAAATGATGGACTGAAACGGGTGCGAGGTTGCCATGGCCGTGCTCCGTTTCGCGTACATAGCGACCTGCTGGGCGTTGACGTCCGCGGCGCTTCTTTCGCCGCCGGTCGTTGCCCGGCAGACGCCGCTGAAGGGGGTGGTCTGGTCGCCGCCGGAGGATAGCGTCCAGGCTGTGCGGGATATGTACGCCATGTCGGAGGGCGGCGTCGAGGCGGTGCGGGCCTCGTTTACGCAGAACAGCCATGCGCTGGCCGCCGCCGATGCGCTTGGATTGCATATCTACCTGGATCTGCCCGTATCGCGCTTGTCGGTTTCCGGGCTGCAGGATACGCTTGCGTATGCGCGGGAAGCGCTTGACAGCGTCCTGGACATGGCGCGGCGCCACCCCTCCATTCGGGCTATAGGGCTTGTCCGCCATAGCGATACGTCCGACCCGGCGGCCTGTGCGCTGCTGGATCGGTTGGCCGCCCGCGTCCGCGCGACGGCGCCGGGCGTATCGACCTATTACGTAACCCGATTTTCCAGAGACGATGCGTGCGCGCACGTGGTGGATTTCGTCCTGATAGATGTGCTGGACAGGCCAGATCCGGCGGACTGGCTGGACAAGGCGGACGGCCCTTCCGTGGGCGTGGGCGCGCTTGGAATCGCGGTTGAGGCCGACGGTCCCCGCGGGCTGCTTGCACCGTTTTCGCCGGAGCGCCAGGCCCGCTATTTCGAGGACGCCTTGCCCGAACTGCTCGGTGGTCCGCTGCGAGCGGTTTTTGCGTATCGCTGGCGGGACAGCCCCGCGTCTGATTCTGATTGGCCGAGGGGTTCCAGGCAATACGGCTTGCATGCGGCGGACGGACAGGCGCGGGCGGCGTTCGACGTGGTTTCCGGGATTTTTTCGGGCCGCCAGACGGTTTTCGCCTTTGATCAGGGCGAACCGCCGCGCAAATCCGTTGCCTGGGTTATTCTTTTCGGCTGGCTGGTTATCCTGGCCATCGGGACAGGATATGCGTTATCTCCACGATTTCGTTACATGTTGCCCCGGTATTTTCGCTCGCACGTCTTTTTTGTCGAGGCGGTGTATACGAAGCGGGAAATTCTTCCTGGAACCAACCTGATGGCCCTGTTCGCGCTGGCGGCGGCTGCCGCGCTGACGGGCTATATGGCCTTGCATCATTTGCAAATCACCGACGCCTTCGCGGCGGCCATGCATTATCTGCCCCCCCTGATGCACGCGCTAACGGGGGAGATGCTGACGCGGCCCTTCCTGTATTTTTCGCTTGCGGGGTGCCTTTTCGCGCTTGCGCTGGTCCTGTGGGTTGTCGCCTGGTCGCTTCTTTTGCAACTGGGTTCCCGGATTTTGCGCATCCAGCAGGTCCACATGCTCGTCGTGTGGGCCCACTGGTCCTCTTTGCTCGCCATGACCGCCGCCATGGTGATTTCTACTCTTCCGGAGCCGAGCGGGCGGGCAGGTTTTATCCTGCTTGTCGTCTGGCTATGTCTTGGCCTCTTTGCCTTCGTTCAGGTTCTGCTCGATATGCAACTGGCGACGCGGGCGCCGGCCTATCTGCTCGTTTTGGGGGCTTTGCTTCATCCGTTTTCCTGGGCGTTCTTTTTCCTCGTTGGCGTGTTGCTCAGGCATCCCTCCGAGGCGGCTTTCGTGTGGCGCGTGGCGTTCCGGCAATAGCCCCGCGCAAGCAGGCCCGTTCGCTTCTTGCGCTGCTCAGGCAGGCCGCGCCCACATCCGCTCGGAAAATTCCTCAAAGGGCTTTTTGTAATGCAGCCAGCTGAAATGCAGCGAGATCGGCGTAAACTCCTGATAATCGCCTCGACCGGGCAAGCCGGATACAAGCCGGATCAGGTATGCGCGCAGCCTCCGGTTGCGAATGCCGCGCAGCGCGTAGACCGAGCGATCCGTGTAGTACCGGTAGGTTACCTCGCGGAAATCAGGATCGAAATCGGTCCAGTCTTCCACGAAGTCCAGTTGGGGACTTAGCCGACCCTGGATCCAGGGAAAAATGTCCAGATGGCGTTGGCTCATGGCCATCGCAAGGCTCCATTCGCAGGTTTCCTCGCTGCGCCCCTCGTCCAGGCGGCTTCGGAAATGGGTTTGGGCGCGGCGGGCAAGCAGTGAGGCCGCGGTTTCGCACACGCTTTGCGTCACGTCCCGGTCTGCGCAGTAGATCATGCCCGCCTGCACGCGCGGAAAATGCGAAATCCCGAACCGCTTCATGGTCCGCCGCCGGCGATCCAGCAGCACATCGATTGCGATGCGCCAGTTTTTGGGTCCCCCGAAGAAAAAGTCGGCGCGCTCCAGGCCGGTCGCCGTGAAAGGATAGGCTTGCCATTGCTTCCAGAGTGGATCCGGGTTGCGGCACCAGACGATGTCTGCATCCGCGAACAGGGTGCGCTCGTACGGCATGAACCGGTGCAGGTGGTGTTTGAATCCCGTAATGGAAGCATGCTCTTCCGGAAGCGTATGAATCTCCTCGAAGAGGTCCGCCTTGCCGTGCGCGCGCAGGCATTCCCGGTGCGCGTCGGGGCAGAAGAGTGCAATAGGCCGCTGCGCGTCGTGCCGCCTGAGCGTCATGGCGGAAGCCGCCGCATGGCGCACGAACCGTTCCGGGCCGTACGTATGCAGCGCGTAGCCTTCTTGCGGAGTATCCATGGCTGTTTTTGTTTGCGCCGCTTTTCCTGTTCCCCGGCGCACGCCCCGTCTGCGTCCGGCAGCCCCGCTACGAACGCATTCCGTCCAGTTTTTTCCGAAGACTGTTCATCAGGGAATCGAATCCGCGCTTGCGGACAACCGCCTGAAAGGATCGCGCATACCCGTCCGCAGTGCTTACGTCGTCCAGGATAATGTCCTGCACTTGCCACTGTTCGTTCGCGCGCCCAAGCACGTATTCCACTTTCATGGGAATGTCCTTGTAGACCGTGGTCGTCGTTACGTGCGCCGTCTCGTCGCCCGCGGCAATGTTTTCGTAGGTAACCACGGATCGGTAGGCGTCCAGGTCGGACAGCGACTGGTTCCGCACGATCTGGCTGAACACGTCCACGAATTCCTGCTTTTCGTCCGGCGCCGTATCGGCCCAGAAAGGTCCCAGCGCCGCGCGTCCCATGGCCGTGAAATCAATGCCGTTGTTGATCACGCGTTTCAGTTGTTCCCGCTGTTCGTCGGTGAACGTTTCCCGGTCGCCCAGCACGTTCTTTATTTCCCGATCCCGCTGCTCCAGGAAGCGGCGCACTTCGTCGGATCGGCTCTGGGCCTGCGCGGGGCTCTGCAGGGCGAACAGGGCGGCGAGCAGGAGGACGAGGAAAAAGGCGGGGCGTGGCATAAAAGGATCGGTTTTTTGGCGTTTGCGGCGCGCGGCGGCGCATAAATATGCTATGTTCAAAAAATACCCCGCAAAAATCATGCCAAATTACATATTTTTTGCTTTATTCCGCGTCGACGCGGTCCAGGGCGGGCGCTCCGGGTCCGCTCCAGCCTGTTTCCGCCCATAGCCGAAGCACGGCGACATTGAAGGCGCGCACGCGCTCGTAATACGCCGCTTTCAGTTCGAGGTTTGCCCGCACGGCGTCCACCAGGTTTTCCGTATCGCCCAGGTCGAGATCGAAGTTGATTTGCTCGGTGCGCAACCATTCTCCGCTGATGGTCAGGGCTTCGTTTTGCGCATCCATGGCGGCGCGCGCCGCAACGACGTTTCGCCAGGCCGCTTCCGCCTCGAACAGGATACGTTGCCGGGCCGCCGTCATTTGATGCCGCACTTCGTTGCGTTGGGCTTTGGCCTGCGCGACTTTGGCGCGCGTTTGCGCCATGTTGAGCGACAGGCGCACGCCGACGCCCGTCCGGATGCTGCGTCCGAGGTACGGATCGTTGACAAAGGCGTTCGTTTGGCGGTGCCGTCCGCTCGTCAACGTAATTTTCGAATCGACGCCCAGGAAAAGTTGCGGAAAATAGTCGGCGCGCGCAACCTTGACTTGCGCTTCCCGCGCCGCCAGGCCTGCCTCCGCCTGCCGGATTTCCGGGCGACGCTTCGCGGCCATCCGCAGGTAGGCGTCCAGAGAATCCAGCGCGAACGGCATGGGCTCCAGCACAATGTCTTCCGGTTCGGGCAGCGCGCCTTCGGGCAGCAGCAATTGCCGCGCCAGCGCGCTTTGCGCCGTCCGCAGTCCCTGCTCCACTTCGACCACCCGCCGCAGAAATTCCTGTTCCGTAATGAGCACCTTGAACAGGTCGGCGTCGTCCACGTCCTCCGCGCCCTCGTCAAGAAGCCGACGGATTTCGGATTTGGCCTGATCCACGATATCGCCTGCCTGCGCGGTCAGTCGGACCAGTTGCCTGGCGAGCAACAGGTTATAGTACAGCGTCCCGGTGCGGAGCGCGACGTCGATCTTCTTTTGGCTTGTGGACGCTTCCTCCACCCGTACGCCCTCCCGCGCCGCTTCGACAGTCCCTTTCAGGGCGCCCCAGGTATAGAGCGGTTGCACCAGGCTGGTTTCGAACCGGTTCAGCGGGCGCAGGGATTCCCAATCGTTTTGCACTTCGGGGTAGAGATACAGATGGTCCCTCGGAGCGTCGGCGGGAAGGTTGCGCAGTCCGGGCGCCGCCGCATGCGCGGTCTGGAGCGAAAACTCGGTGGCGAATCGGCTTGCGCGGGCAAGTTGCGCGCGCGCCTGGGCGAAATCCGTTTTCGAGGCGGCGACGCCTACTTCCGGGCTCATGTCCAGGGCCCGCCGGATCGCCGTTTCGAGGCGTATATGGAGCGTATCCGGCGTCTGGGCGACGGCGGACAGGGGAACGAAGAGGGCGAAGGCGTACAGAAGGGCCCCCGCCCGTCGCGAGGCGTACCGTTGCATGGCGCTATACGCTATGGTCCACAATATTCGGCAATGCGTTCAGGTCGTCGATCACGACGTCCGCCCCCTGTTCTTGCAACAAAGATGCCATTTCCGCCTTGTTTCCGATGTACGGAGGAATGAAGCCGATCGCATACGCCCCGGCGTCCCGGGCGCAGGCCATGTCGTCCACGGAATCGCCGACGTAGGCGGCCTCTTCAGGGGGAACGTCGTGTCCCGCCGCCGCAAGGATCGCCAGGGCGCGCCGGAGAGGAAACGGGTCCGGCTTGGGGCGGTCTCCCTGCTGCTCCCTGGCCACGATCCATGGAAAGTACGTTTCCCAACCGAAACGCCGGACGGTCCATGTTGCTTCCGCGTCCGGCCGTCCCGTTACCACGCCCATGGGGCGCCCGCCCGCCCCGAGCCGGTCCAGCGTGGCGGTTTGCATCAGCGCGGGTTCTTCTGCAATGAAGCCGTCCCAGTGCTCCCCCCGGTATCGCCTCTGGAAAGCGTCCACGACGCGGGCCAGCGGCACGCTCGCGCCCCGCTCGGCGATGAGGGCGCAGGTCAGATCCCAGTCGTCGTTGAACCCGCCCATGTTTTTGTAGCGCTGGATGGCGTCGGGGGACAGTTTCCGTCCCGTGAATTCCTCCACCGTTTCTTCCACGGCGCGTCGATAGGAACGCGACACGTCCACGAGCACGCCGTCCATGTCGAAGAAAAGCGCCCGGACCTCGGTCTTCCCCGCCATGACGCCTTACGAATTCATGGTGACGAGGAATTCGTCGTTGTTTTTGGTGCCCCGCATTTTGTCCAGCAGGAACGTCATGGCGTCGATAGGCGACATGTCCGCAAGCAGTTTCCGGAGAATCCAGATGCGTCCCAGCTTGGCGTCCGGCACAAGCAGTTCTTCCCGCCGCGTTCCCGACATGATCACATTGATCGCGGGGAATATGCGGCGGTCGGCGAGGTTGCGATCCAGCACGATTTCGGAGTTGCCGGTTCCCTTGAATTCTTCGAAGATGACCTCGTCCATCCGGCTTCCCGTATCGATGAGCGCCGTTCCGATGATGGTCAGGGATCCACCTTCTTCCACGTTCCGGGCCGCGCCGAAAAAGCGTTTCGGATTGCGCAAGGCGCCCGCCTCCATGCCGCCGGACAGGGTTTTGCCCGTGTTGGGCGTCACCGTATTGTTCGCGCGCGCCAGCCGCGTGATGGAGTCCAGAAGGATCACCACGTCCTGCCCGGCCTCCACCAGCCGCTTGGCTTTCTCCAGCACGATATCCACCACCTGCACATGTTGCTCGGCTTTCTGGTCGAAGGTCGAGGAAATGACCTCGCCGCGCACGTTCCGCTCCATGTCCGTGACCTCTTCGGGCCGTTCGTCCACCAGCAACACGATCAGGTACGCTTCCGGATGATTCGTCGTGATTGCGTTGGCTATTTTCTGGAGCAGCACGGTCTTGCCCGTTTTCGGCTGCGCCACGATCAGCGCCCGCTGCCCTTTCCCGATCGGCGTAAACAAGTCGAGGATGCGGGTATTGTAATCTCCCGCATGCGTTTCGAGGCGGAGATGCTCCATGGGGTAGAGCGGCGTGAGATAATCGAAAGCCTGCCGTTCTTCGATTTCTCCAGGTTTGCGCCCGTTGATCGTATTCACTTGTATGAGCGCAAAGAACCGTTCTCCTTCCTTGGGCGGGCGCACTTCGCCATCGACGGTGTCCCCCAACTGCAAACTGAACCGTTTGATCTGCGACGGGGAAACGTAAATGTCGTCCGGGCTGGGGAGGTAATTGTATTCCGCCGAACGCAGGAAACCGTAGCCGTCGGGGAGTACTTCCAGCACCCCGATTTTGCGGATCATGCCTTCCAGTTCCGTGCGCCTCGGGTCGTGGGCGGCCATGTACTCCGGGCGCCCTTCGTAGATATTTCTGCGCCGCGCCTCTTGCGCCCGAGGGTCCCGGCCCCGGCGGGCATTCTTGCGCGGGTCCGGCGCGCGCCGCTTCATGCGCCGGTCGTCCGTCCGCTCCCGTTCGCCGCCGCCGGGTTCGCGGCGAGGCGGCCTTTTCCGTTCGTCGCCCGCCGCGTTTCTCGGATGCGGGCGCTGTCCGTCGCGGGGCCGCGCGGCGCCGGGTCCGCCGCCATTGTTCCGCGCGCTGCCGGCGGGCGGGGCCGGGCGTTTGCGCTCCGGGGGCGGCGTTTTGTCCCGCCGCAGATTCTGTCCGGGCGCCGGACGAGGACGCTCGCCGTTCGGATTTTTTCGGTTCTCGCCAGACGGGGCGGGTGGCGCCGGCGGCGCCTTATCGGGGGCCTGGGCCGGGCGGTTTTCTCTGGAGGGGGCAGGCTTGTTTTCCGGACGCGGGCGGCGTTCGGGCGGAAGGATGCGCTGCGGAGTCGGACGGGCCGGTCGCCCGCGCAGGGAGCCATTGCCGGCGACGACCTCGGCGTTCGCCTCGATGATGCGGTAGATCAAGTCTTCCTTGCGGCTCTGGGAATAGCCGCTCAGGCCAAGGCCGCGCGCAAGGTCCTTCAGTTCCGGGAGTTTCTTTTTTTGTAAATCGTGGATGTTCATTGCGGTCGATCAGGGTATTGCAGACGGAAGGGGTCTTCCGCATCGAGGACGAAAACCGGCGCAGGCGATCAGAAAGACGTTCTGCGTTGCGCTTGCGGCTTCGCATATGGATGCGAGGCGCGTCTGATGAGAGACAGAAAAAATCGGTGGGATGAATAATCTGCTGCGGTCCGGGCAAGGGGGAAGGGCGCCGGGACCGGGGATTTCGGCAGCGTGGCGTACAGCCAATAACTTGCTAACCGGGTAACAAGATAGGGTTTCCCGACGAGAAGTCAAATTTTCCCGTCGAAAAATTTATTTCGTTCATCCCGAATCGGTTCGCAGGGGCAGGTCTTCCCGGCGCATGGCGATGCGGTGCGAGCCGGTCGCAAGCAGCATATCCGCTGCGGAGGCTTCGGCAAGGAACGCCTGCGCGCCTTCCCGGATGGTGCAGGGCGGGCCCACCCGGACGCCCGCCCTCTGCAATAGGTCCGCCAGTTCTTCCGGCGCGCACATGCGCTCGGCTGTCGGCCGTACGGGCCGGACGTACGCGCCTGCGCTGGCGAACAATCGCCCCATCGCCGCGATATCCTTGTCGCGCATGACCCCGAACAACACCGTCAACGCGCTTCCCGCCTGTCGGAACGCTTCCAGGTGCCGGAGTATGGCCGCCAGCGCATCCGGGTTGTGCGCCGCGTCCGTCGCCACCAGCGGTTCTTCGAGCAGCACGTCCCAGCGCCCGCGCAATCCGCTTAGCGCGCAGACGTCTCGCAGGCCCGTCCGCACGGCCTGTTCGTCGAAGCGCAGGAGCTCCGCCGCGCGCAGGGCGGTCAGCGCGTTCCGAATCTGATGCCTCCCGGCCAGGCCCACGCGCAGGTCCCGCCAGGTTCGGCTTGGCGTGGCCGCCGTAACCGTCGACCGGGCGAGGCCAACGGTTTCTGACAGCGTCCGTACGTCCCGGTCTACCGGGTGCAGGGGCGCGCCGCGCGTTTCGGCGACGGCCTCGATCACTTCTATCGCAGGGGAACGGGCGCTCGTCGCCACGGGGACGCCGGGCTTGATAATGCCGGCTTTCTCCCGCGCGACGCGTTCGATGGAGTCTCCCAGAAATTGCGTATGATCCAGGCCAATGTCCGTGATGATCGATAGCGCCGGGCCCAGCGCGTTCGTGGCGTCGAGCCGTCCGCCCATGCCCGTTTCGACGACCGCCAGCTCGACCTCTTTTTCCGCAAAGTACGACAGGCTGAGCGCAAAGGTCAGTTCGAAGAAGCTGGGCGCTATTCGCTCGACGAGCGGCTGCGCTCGCGCCAGCGCGTCCGCCAGCCAGCGTTCCGGCGCGGCCTGTCCGTCGACGCGCATGCGTTCCGCCACGCTCCACAAGTGCGGCGACGTATGAAGGCCGGTTCGCACGCCCGCGGCGCGGCTTATAGCGGCAAGAAACGACGCCGTGGACCCCTTGCCGTTCGTTCCGGCCACATGCACGATCCGGAAAGCGTCCTGGGGCCGTCCGAGCGCGCGAAGCAGCCGCCGCGTACGTTCGAGGCCGGGTTTCCATACGCCCTGGTCCGCAAACCGGGGCAGTCGCGCAAGCAAGGCGTCTATCTCCGGCGTCATGGCGCGTGGCCATCCAAACGGATGCTTCGTTCGCTTTCTGTTTCCTGGTTCATGCGAAACCGCAACGTTTTTTCGGGCAAGAGCGGCTCCACGCGATCGGCCCACTCGACGATGCACAGGCCGCGGCCATAGAAATATTCCTCGTATCCCAGTTCGTAAAACTCGTCCAGCGTTTCGATCCGGTAGGCGTCGAAATGGTACACGGGCCCCGCGCCGCCTGCGTACTCGTGGAGGATGGAGAACGTGGGGCTGGTTACCTGTTCGGCGGCGAGGCCAAGCCCCTCGCACAGCCCTTGCGCAAACACCGTCTTGCCCGCCCCGAGCGTTCCGTACAACCCGACGACGTCCCCCGCCCGGAGGTGTTTCGCGGCGGCGCGTCCGAGCCTGCGGGTCTCTGCCGCGCTGGCGGTGCGTGCGGGAAAAAGATGCTTCATGCCTTGGGCCGCAAGGTCACGACCGGCAGAATCATTTCCTCGAGCGAAGCCCCGCCGTGCTGCATCGTGTCCCGGTACAGATTCTGGTAATGGTGAAAATTCGTGGGGTACACGAAATAATAATCTTCCTTGGCGATAATGTAGTTGGTGCTCGAATCGTTTTTCGGCAGCCCGTAGGATTCGGGGTCCGCCACGAGGATCGCCTGTTTCTCGTTGCATTTCACGCTGCGCCCGTACTTGTAGCGAAGCGCCGTGGACGTATTCCGGTCCCCATGCACCTTGGCGGACCGCAAGCTTCGGATGGCCCCGTGGTCGGTGGTAACCACGATGGCGCATTCCGCCTGGGCGAATTCGGCGAAAGCCTGGTATAGCCAGGAATGTTCGAACCAGGTGCGCGTCAAGGCCCGGTAGGCGCGTTCGTCCGGCGCGATTTCCCTCAGCACGTCCGAATCGGACCGGCTGTGCGCCAGAATATCCACGAAATTAATCACGATGGCGCTCAGGTCCTGCGCAAGGAAGGCGTCCGTTTGCCGGGCGAACTCCCGTCCGTCCCGGGACTTGACCAGTTTCTGGTAGCGTATCTTCGGGTCCAGGCGGTTGCGTCTCATCAGGTCCCGCAGGAACCGTTCTTCGTCCCGATTGCGGCTGTATTCGTCGTCCTCGCCGCTTTCCCACGTTTCCCGATACCGTTTTGCAATGTCCGCGGGCAACAGGCCGCTGAAAATCGCGTTGCGGGAGTACGGCGTCGCCGTGGGCAGGATCGAGTAGTAGAAATCCTTTTCTATGTCGAACAAGTCGTACAGCAGCGTTTCCATCTCCAGCCACTGGTCGTAGCGCATGCAATCGATGACCAGGAACACGACGGGCGTTCCGGGCGCCATGTTCGGAATGACGTATTTCGGAATCACGTCGTGCGAAAGCGTCGGGCGGTCTTCTCCCGGCCGCGCGCGAATCCACGCCGGATAGCGCGTTTCGACGAACTTGCCGAACGCCCGGTTCGCTTCCCGGTACTGGTCTTCGAGAATGTTGCGGGCGCCCTCGTCCCCTTTCAGTTCGATATCGTACTGCACCAGCTGCCTGTACACCTCGATCCACTCCGCGTGCGTAAGCGGATTCATCAGGGCCTGGGTAATCCGGTTGAAGGATTGCAAATAATCGCGGGAGACTTTTTCCGTGCGCAGCCGGTTGTGGTCCAGGAGCCGCTTGATCGTAAGCAATATCTGGCTGGGATTCACCGGCTTGGTCAGGTAATCGCTGATTTGTCCGCCCAGCGCCTCTTCCATGAGGCGTTCTTCTTCGCTTTTGGTGACCATCACCACCGGGGTTTCCGGGGCTTTTCGCCGGATTTCTTCCAGTGTGTCGATGCCGCCCATGCCGGGCATCTGTTCGTCCAGCAGAATCACGTCGTAGCGCGCGCGGTCCGCCTCCCCGATGGCGTCCGCGCCGTTCGTCACGCTGGTCACGTCGTACCCTCGCGTTTCCAGAAAAAGAATGTGCGGGCGCAGAAGGTCTATTTCGTCGTCCGCCCACAGGATTTTGGGCTTGCCGGGCATAAGGCGGGGCGCATGGGCGTTCGCTGGCGGCGCGGGGCGGTTTTTTCTGCGCGCCGGGTTGCACATTGGGCCGCCATTCGGGTTGTGCGTTCCGGTTGCGCGTCGCGCCGTCGTGCATACATGCCGGAAGGCCCGTTGTGTTCCTTATCGTAAAGGGAATATTGTCGTACCTTGCGTTCGGCAATACGCATTCTGGACGCACCTGTGTTTCAATAGGATTATGGCGCATCATCCCCTTGCGGGCAAGCCGGTTCCCCGCGATCTCCTCGTTCATATTCCCCGGCTCATGGCCGCGTATTATTCGGTAAGGCCCGATCCGCGCGAACCGTTGCAGCGCGTGGCCTTCGGCACGTCCGGGCATCGCGGCACGTCCCTCGAAGGGTCGTTCAACGACGACCATATCGCTGCGATATGCCAAGCTGTGGTCGAGGTGCGCGCCGCCAACGGGATCGCGGGCCCGCTCCTGATGGGGATGGATACGCACGCCCTGTCGGAAGCGGCTTTTACCACGGCCCTCGAAGTGTTCGCCGCGAACGGCGTGACGGTGCATGTGGACAAGGGAGATGCGGGCCCTGCGTACACGCCTACCCCCGCGCTGTCCCACGCCATTCTTCGCTACAATGCGCGGGGCGAAGGCGGCCTGGCGGATGGCGTCGTCGTAACGCCGTCCCATAATCCCCCGGAGGATGGCGGCTTCAAGTACAACCCGCCGACGGGCGGTCCGGCGGACGCCGCCACGACCGGACAGATTCAGGATCGGGCGAACGAATTGCTGGAAGCTGGCTTGCAGGGCGTCCGCCGCACGACGATCCTGCGGGCGCGCCGGGCCGCCACGACCCGCGAAGTGGATTTCATGACCCCCTACGTAGAAGACCTTGGCCAGGCGCTGGACATGGAAGCCATCGCCGCCTCCGGCCTGAAAATCGGGGCCGACCCCATGGGCGGGGCGGGCGCGGCGTACTGGGAACCCATTGCGGATCGGTACGGGATCGACATCGAGGTGGTCAATCCGGCGCTGGACCCGACCTTTTCGTTCATGACGCTCGACCGGGACGGCAAAACGCGCATGGATTGTTCGTCGCCGTACGCCATGGCGAGCCTCGTCGGACTGAAGGACCGGTTCGATATCGCGTTCGGCAACGACCCGGATTTCGACCGCCACGGCGTGGTTGCGAAAACCGGCGGACTGATGCAGCCCAACCATTATTTGTCCGTGGCCATCGCGTATCTGTTCCGCCGCCGCGAAGGCTGGCCCGAGGCCGCCGCCATTGGCAAGACGCTTGTCTCCAGTTCCATGATCGACCGGGTGGCGCAGGACCTGGGCCGACCGCTTGCGGAGGTTCCGGTGGGTTTCAAATGGTTCGTGGACGGCCTCGTCGACGGGTCGTACGGCTTTGGCGGAGAGGAGAGCGCCGGGGCCTCGTTCCTGCGCAAGGACGGTTCCGTATGGACGACGGACAAGGACGGCCTCCTGCTGAACCTGCTGGCCGCCGAGATTACCGCCGCGACGGGCCAGGACCCCGCCGAGCGGTATGCGCTGCTGGCGGAGCGTTTCGGGGCGCCCGTATACGAACGCATGGATGCGCCCGCCACCCGCGCGCAGAAGGCGGCGCTTGCGAATCTTTCCCCGGACCAGGCGGTGACTGCGGCGGCGGACCTTGCAGGCGAGCCGATCCTTGCGAAACGCACGCATGCTCCCGGCAACGGCGCGCCCATCGGCGGCCTCAAGGTGGTTACGGAGAACGGCTGGTTTGCAGCGAGGCCCTCCGGCACGGAAGAACTCTACAAGATTTACGCGGAGAGCTTTCTCGGAGAGGACCATCTCCGCCGAATCCAGGAGGAAGCGCAGGCGATGGTTCGCCGGGCGTTCGAAGAGGCGGGCGTGTAATCAGTGTATTCTCTAAGGGGAATCTGCGCCGTTTTCGCCCCTGGCGAATTTTGTCAAGGATTTTGTCAAGGGATTTGTCAAGCATTTTGTCACGTGTTTTTTCAAGGTTTTTGTCAAGGAATTTGTCAAGAAAATATTCGCCGGATTTCATAGGTAGCGTTTCATGTCCAACCGAAGCATAGGGCTTTCGCCCGCCACGGTCTCCTGCAACGCCAATTGGCCCGGTTCTCCCAGAAGGCTACGGACGGTCGTAATCCCGTTGGCGACGCACAAAAACATCAGGGACGCTATGAAAATTCGGCGAAGGAGTTGACATTGCCCGGGTGGTGTGTTACAATACAGATGCTTGCCCGCCACAAGGCCGAGCTGCGCTTTGCTCAACAAGAGCAAATTCCTGCATATTAACCCGATACCAAAACCATGAAAAGGTTCCTTCTCTCGCTGATCGTAGTTACCAGTTTTACCATTGCTGTGCCAGCAAAAGCCAAGAAGCCGGACTGCAGGTATAAAGCACATGGATGTACTTATGAGGGATTTCTCAATGGAGACGGTACAGCTGACTTCCGAACGATATGCAGAGATGACTGGGGAGACAGTATCGGTTGGCACATTGTATTTAACGACAATGTTCCTGCAGGAGCGTGTGGACAATAAACCTTACCGAGCATCCTCAAGACCCTGAACAACACAAAAACAAGGTGAAACCATGATCTCCACCCGAAACGTACTCGGCCTCATTGCGCTACTGCTTATCGCAGGATGCGGTACGGCAACCGATTCTACTTCTCCTGTTACAGGTAGTTCAGCTACTTCGTCCAGTACGGTTCTTGTCGTGAAGCCCAGCGAAGTATTTCAGGGTTACGAGCTCAGTGACGAAGTGCTGGAGAGATTGGATGGCGTTCGCGACGAAATAAGCGCCCTGGTGAGCCGCTACGAAGAAAAGGGCATAACCGCTGGAGAACTGAATGAAGCGGCGAACGAAATAATTTCAAGCCACGCTGAAGATCCTTTTTTACGGGTCGCCATTCCCCAGGTTGTATCGCTTCCTGCGCTGCATGCTTTCCTGAAAAGCGAGGATACAGGAAACCTCGATTCGTACGTAGCGCGCCATACCCAAATGCTCGTGGATAACGATTCGCCGCATGCCGATGAAATATCGCAAGCGCTTACGATGCTTGACGGTTATTGGGATGCCGAACAAATCCAGACTGTGGCTGAAAAAGCCATAGAAAACGCCGAATATTATCTTGGTAAAAATAATGCGCATGCTGCCTCTAAAGCAGCAGAGAATCATGGGTCTACCGATGTTCCTGTAGAGAATCTGCAAGAAAGTTCGGCGAGAATCCATACTGAAATGGGTTCTGGCGTTCAGCGTCTTGAACGGCTCCTGGAGAAATAGCCGAATTCCGTAAATCCGATCTTACCCCGCTTCGAAGTGCGTACGCGGATTTATTTCTTCCACCAGGGCGGGTTCAGTCGGCTCAATCCTCGCAGAACGCATGCCCCAAGCAACGGCGCGCCCATCGGCGGCCTCAAGGTGGTTACGGAGAACGGCTGGTTTGTCAAGGGATTTTTCAATAATTTTGTCAAGGGATTTGTCAAGAAAATATTCGCCGGGTTTCGTACGGAGCGTTTATGTCCAACCGAAGCATAGGGCTTTCGCCCGAACTCCATGAATACCTGGTCCGCCACGCGGTCCGGGAAACGCCCGCGCTGCGGCGGTTGCGGGAAGAGACGGCGCCCATGGCGGAGGCCGATATGCAGATTGCCCCGGAGCAAGGGGCGTTCATGGCCATGATCGTGCGCATGACCGGCGCCCGCCGCGCCCTCGAAATCGGGGTGTTCACGGGATACAGCTCCCTTGTCGTGGCGCAAGCCCTCCCGGAGGACGGCCTCCTGACGGCCTGCGACGCGAACGAAGACTACGTCCGCATGGCCCGTCGCCACTGGCGCGAGGCGGGCGCGGAAGAGAAGATCGAATTTCGGGCGGGCGACGCGGCGGATACGTTGCGCGCCTTGCTGGACGAGGGGCGCGGCGAGACGTACGATTTCGCCTTCGTCGACGCGGACAAGGCATCGTACGGGGTCTACTACGAACAGGTCCTGAAACTCCTTCGTCCGGGCGGCGTGGTCGCGCTGGACAACATGTTGCGCGACGGCCGCGTCCTGAACCCTGCCGCCGACGACGCCAGCACCCGCGCCATTGCGGCCCTGAACGCCGCCATTATTCGCGACGAGCGCGTGGATTGCTGCATGGCGCCCATCGCAGACGGCGTAACGCTCGCCCGCAAGCGGTGAAAAGGGGCCGTGTCAACTGGCCCGGTTCTCCCAGAAGGCCGCGGACGGTCGTAATCCCGCTGGCGAAGTACGGAAACATCAGGAGTTTTGTGAAAATTCAGTAAAAAAATTGACATTTTGTAGATCAAAATAATATTTTACACTTTAGCCCGTTAAGTTGAATGAAATCCATTTTTTTAAACATATCCTCTTGGAGGCTGATCATGCGCAATATCATTCCGCTCTTTATCCTGACTGTCGCGCTAAGTTATTTTTCTTCTGGTCCTGTAAGCGCTCAAAATACTGACGTAGAGAAAGGTCTGGAATTTTATGTTGGCTGGGGTCCCTCTAAAATTGCATCTTTAGACTATGAAGGTAGTGATGTTGGCGGAGGTACTTCCTACAGTGGTTTTTCTTTTGGCGTAAATTACAATTTCAATAATATCATTAACCCTCTTGTACAAATTTCTTATTATGGTGTTAAAGAGCCTTTTTATGGTGTTGACTCTGGGTCTAAGATATGGTATTTAATGGGAGGTGTTCGTCTTCAATCTCCTGGCTCGTCTGTTTATCTTAATATACTTTCTGGATTAAACAGACACATATACACTGATTTTACATTTCAGGGTAGAGAAGTTACTATTTTATCAGATGATGATAATGAGCAATCGTCTATATCGCTTAACAATTTTGCTACAGAGATTGAGATTGGCGGTGAAATACGCTTAAATGATAGTTTACTTATTCGCATTGGCGGTGGTTATAACAATGTTCATAGTCGAGGTAAAATACTGGATAATATTTTTGTTAGATTAAGTGGTGTATATGAACTTTGATGGATATTTACCGATGGAAAGTATCCGCTGTGCAAGGAGGTAGTAACATCGAGCATCCTCAAGACCCTGAACAACGCAAAACCAAGGCAAAACCATGATCTCCACCCGAAACGTACTCGGCCTCATTGCGCTACTGCACTACCGGTATGCCGCGGCGATCGCTGCGAGGCGTTCCTGTATCTCCGATTCCGGTATCCACTGGCCGCGCGCCATCACCCCGGCCCGGTCGAACACGCGCATGGCGTCCTCCATCGGGTTGCTGTTGAGCAGGATCAGGTCCGCCCGGCTTCCCGCCGCAATCGTTCCGAATGCGTCTTCTTCGCGCAGATATTCCCCTACCGCGCGCGTCCCGGAAACGAGAATTTCGTACGGCGACATGCCCGCGTCCGCCATGAGCGGCAGTTCGCGCAGGAGCGCAAAGCCCGGCACGCTGAACACCTGCGGAGAATCCGTGCCCATGAGAATGCGCGCGCCCGCCTCGTTCAGCGCGCCGAGCAGTTCGATGCGCTGGGCCGCAATCCGGTCCGCCCGCGCCTGATCGAATCCGCTTCCGGCCCGCCGCCGGTCCTGCGACCGGGCCCACGAAGCCACCATCTCCGGCGGCATGTATTGCAATTCTTCGTAGTGCGCCATCTCCTCCGAGGACGGCGCGCCGAGGATGGTTTCCCAGAGCGCCATGGTGGGGACGAGCCATACGTTCCGCTCCTTCGTCCGGGCGATGGCGTTTTCGAGGCGTTCCGGGTCGATCGCGTCGCCCCCCTCCGTCACATATTCTATGTAGCCGTCCAGGTGGTCGATCGTTTGCTGCCCCATTTCGATGGCGTGGAGCAGCCCCGCCTCGGCGGTGACATGTCCGATGAAGGGAATGCCTTCCTCGTTTGCGGCGCGGGCCATGGCGTCGAACTCCTCAAGGGTCAGTCCGGGCAGCACCTTCAGGTAATCCCACCCCTCGGCGACTTGCTCCCGGACGCGCCGCTCCGCCTGTTCCGGGGAAGAAATCGTTCCTCCGTTGAAGGCCGGGCCCGCAAGGTACAGCGCCGGGCCAAGCAGGCTTCCGTCCGCCGTGGCTTCTTTCAACGCCAGCTGGCCCGGTTCGCCCAAGAGGCCGCGGACGGTCGTAACCCCATTGGCGACGTACAGAAACATCAGGGATTCGATATATTCCCCGGATTCGTTCGGGGAGGGCACGTGCCCGTGCATTTCGGCCAGGCCGGGCATGAGGTATTTTCCGGCGCCGTCGATTCGCTGCGCCGTCGCGGGGACATCCACCTCGGCGGCGGGCCCGGCGGCCACGATCCGGTCGCCTTCCACCAGGACGGTCCAGTCGGTTCGGACTTCGTCGTCCGTCATGGTCAGGGCATGGACGCGCTCGAACGCGATTTGCGCTTGCGCGGGGTGGGGCGCGATCAGGCATGCAAGGAACAGACACCCTATCGCAAGGAATAACGTAACTTGACGCATCGTATGGCCTCGGTGGTTACATTGAAGGGAGATCGGGCGGATGGCGGCGCCGGGACACAGGCGGACGTCATGGGCCGAATAGCAAACAGTATAGAAATTCTTGTCCGAACGAACCCGGAAAATCGATCTATGCAATTTTTGCATAATACGGCGACTTTTTATGCGAATTTTGCATAGATGGAAGGCTTTGATTCGCGGCAAAGACGGCTTGTTATGCATATTATGCATAATGAAAGGGGTTTCTATGCAAATTTTGCATAGATGAGGAAGGCGGGCGCAATCTGTCATGTTTTGCTCGTCGCAGGAAGCGTTTTTGCCGCTTTGTGCCCTATATTGTTTGTCAACGATATGCGCAGGGGTCCATTTTCCGGGAAAACTCGTATTGTGCAATAACGGAAATTAAATACGTTTACCCATGTACGCCTACCTTTCCGGGAAACTGGCCGAAAAGCAACCCACGCGCGCCGTGCTCGACGTGCAGGGGGTGGGCTACGAACTCTTTATTTCCACCTCGACCTTCGAGCGTTTGCCCGAAACCGGTCAGGCGGTGCGGCTTGCCGCCCATTTTCATGTGCGGGAGGACGCGGCGCTCTTGTACGGATTCTTTTCCGAACGGGAAAAGCAGGTGTTCGAAGTGATGTTGAGCGTATCGGGGATTGGCCCCAAACTGGCGCTGGCCGCGCTTTCGGTGATGCGTCCGGGCGATCTGCGAACCCATGTGATGCAGGGCGAAGAGGCGCTCCTCACGAGGATTCCGGGCGTCGGGCGCAAGATGGCCCAGCGTATGATTCTGGAATTGCGGGATCGGTTTTCCGCCATGGCATGGCCGGAATCGGAGGCGGCGGCGGACGAGCCGGATCGGTCTGCGCGCACGGATGCGCTGGCCGCCCTCGAATCGCTGGGGTACGCCCGCCCCGCCGCCGAAAAAGCCCTGCGCAAGACGCTCCAGCAGCATCCCGACGCCGGAACCGTAGAGGAGATGGTGCGCCTCGCGCTCCGGGAGCGTTGATGGGGTTGGGTTGATACAATATGCCAAAGCAAAATAGACCTCGTTGATTATCACTAAAGCGGCGAAACCCATGCCCATGAAGAATCCGCCTCATCCAGGCCTGTCCGTTCGCTATGACTGTTTGGAGCCTTTGGGACTCAGCGTGACGGAGGCAGCGGGGAAGCTCGACGTCAGCCGCAGTCAGATATCAGACCTTGTAAACGGTCGTTCCCGCATTTCTCCTGAGATGGCCATTCGCCTCGATAAAGCGTTCGGAGGCGGCGCAGACGCTTGGTATCGGCTCCAGGCAAACTATGACTTGGCCCAAGCCATGAAAAGGGCGGATCGGATCAAGGTCAAGCGCGTTGCGCCCTCTGCTGCGTACGCCGGCGCCTGAACGCCGCGTTCGTCTCAGGCGAAATCCGAACGCCATGTCTTTACGGCGCTTTGGGCAAGCCGCCTCTGGCGTTCTTCCAGCAAGGCGAATGTCCACTCCTCCGGCGCGAGTTCCGGGATGCGCCGCGTTAGCGCGTACTCGCTTGTTGCGTATGCGGATCGTTTTTCCGCAAAGGGTGCGTGGCTTATGTCGCGGTTTTTCGCCGGTTCGAGCAGCGTCAAATTGCCTATGCGATGCGTCGCCGCCTCCCGCTGGTCGCTGCCGAAGGCGTCGATCCAGTCCTCCGTGGGGTTCGCCGGCAAAATATGCTCGATCGAACCCGGATCGGTTTCCGGGTCCCGGTCCGCGCCGCCCGCCTCTTTTTCCAGTTTGCACAGAATATATTTGGCGAGTTTCCGCCGCCGCCCGCCCATGGAAAGCGCTGCGAAATTTTCCATGAACTGCGCGTCCGTTACGTAAATGCCGCGCAGGCGGTCGAAAACGTTCGCGGGCGTAGCGGCCTTGCCGTCCAGAATGGCCTTGGCTGCGCCATGGTAGACTGGTTCGAGCTGGTTGGGATTCAGGCTGCCCACGATCGTGTAACGAAAGGATAGTACGCTTACGAGTTTCAATACGCGCACGAAATCCCTGTCGGAAAAACGCTCGCGCGCAGCGAACAACAGGGGCGTCATTTGCCGCGTCCGAAACAGAACCAGTTCGCGAATCAAGGGCTTCGCTTCGCGCAGGTCGATCCAGTCCCCGTGATTGGGGTCGAAAAAGGAGGCGAACATTTCTCCGCGGCTCTCCAGCGCGTCAAGAAGCGCAAACACGTCCTGTGTATTCGCAACCCGCTCGCGGATGAGTTTGAACAAGCGTTCCTTGCGGATTTTAGGCTGCTCTCACAGCAAATGGTAGCGCAGGAATTCCGTGAAGCGTTCTTGCGTAACCGTAGCGATCAGTGTTTGCCAGCGTCGTTGCAGCGCGCACAGGTCTGCCGCCGTGTTTACTTTGGAGAAGAGATAGTTTTTCAGCAGGTCCGTGGTGGTCAGTTCCAACCCCCGCGCGTTCAGCGTTTCGAACACGGTATACGCATTCATTTCGTCTTCTACGGTGACGAGAATGAACAGCAGTTTTCTGGCGACCGTTTCGGAAAGCAAGCTGGCGAGCGCGACGCCGTCGTCTTGCGCGTCGGTCAGCTGCTCAAGGGCATCGGAAAAATACGCAAAGCATTTGTGCAGGAGTTTGTTGGACCTGGGCAAGCCTCGGGGATTCAGGGGCGCTCTGATCTGAACCAGATAATCCTGATAAAATCCGTCGTCCGTCTTGTTCAGCGCGAGCCGGCTACGCTCGACGAGCGAGGCAGGGTCCTTCTCGCCAATGAATCGATTGCGCAGTTCCGTTGCGCGCTCGCGGTTCTGCGCGGCGTCGATGCCCTGTTCGGCCATGCGCTGGAGCCGGTCGATCACGGCCAGCGCCAGAATGCTGATCGTCGCCAGCCGCTGTTGTCCATCGATTACGACAAATTCCCTATCGGTTTCTCCCTGAACCACCAGGGCACCCATGTAGTGTCGGCTATCGGGGTTGCGGCGAAGTTCGAGGATGTCGTTCCACAGATCGTCCCACTCTGCTTCCGTCCATGCGTAGTCGCGTTGATACGGCGGAGCCTTGTACGTTTTGCTGTTGCCGATCAGCTCCAGGAAATTGATCGTCGCGGCATTCAGGGCGTTTGTCGTACCCATTGCGTTTTTACGGCAAAAGATGTTTGGCTCTGGAGTCGATGCGCGGCGGCTTCGGGGGCGGAATGTCTGCGCCGTTTTTGGGATTCGTCCTGTTGGCTTAACCGTAAGCGTGTTTTACGTGTTCCCTGGTGCGTTGGAATCGCCGCGTTCGCGCTTTTCTATCTCACGGATTTAAAAGGCCCTCAATGCTTGACGATGTCGTAATAAATCAGAGGTGGTATGGACACAAAGTGTGGGTCGAGCGTTGATTCCAAGTTGAACGGAACTTTTTTCGATGTGGTTGGTACGTACGTCGAAACCTGTGCAAGGCTTAACTCGTTTTGCGCTTTACAACCACAAAATATTAATCTCTATAGGAGATGGAGAGGTTAGAATGAAATTTGAAATTGAACCAACGCTGAGAGGTTCGACGGACGACGAACTTTTACAGGAACTTCGACGGTGTGCCGATCAACTGGAAAAAAATACGGTTACTATGGCTGAATTTTCTAAGATAAGCAAAGGGCACCCAACTACTATTACAAGAAGATTTGGTTCTTGGTTTAAAGCACTTGAGTTAGCTAATCTTCAATCAAGCAGATCACCGATAGGCATTTCTGAAGAAGATCTTTTCGACAATCTTAAGAATGTGTGGATGTGTTTAAATAGACAACCTAAATATAATGAAATGAAGAAGCCATTATCTAAATATAGTGCCGGAACATACGAGAAGCGTTTTGGCAGGTGGAGCAAAGCTTTGAATCAATTTATCAATTGGGCAAACAAAGATGATAATCGTCATAGTAGTGAATCATCAAAACCAGCAACTTCTTCTCTTGTTTTATCTACTCAGAAACATAAAAGGACGAGACGAGAAATTTCACATCGACAGCGATTTCGAGTTCTTCTTAATTCTGGATTTCGCTGTCATTCTTGTGGCGCATCCCCTATACAGTCGCCAGGTATAGAGCTTCATGTGGATCATATTATTCCCTGGTCTAAGGGTGGAGAAACAGTAGATGAAAATCTATCTTGTAAGTGCAGTCGATGTAATTTGGGAAAAGGAAATGCCTTTGAGCATTGATGCTTGTATGATTTTGATTGAGGGGTATCTTAATATTAATACACTTGCAATCAGAGACGTTGTCAATTTCTGGGAAAATTATATGAAAAATTCAAGAAAAATTTAACAAAAAAGTGAACTAATATAACATTGTATATAATTTTATTTAAAATGTTTTTTTCACATTTTCTTCATATTCATTCTGATCCATACTGCAATCTACGAATCTTGCGAAGTTTTTTTGGCTAAGTTTACATTGTTTTGCCATTTTCGCACAAATTTGTTTTGATAAATTTTTAGACTTACTCCCATGGCTCATGTGTGTAGATATTCCTGATTCATTTCCATCCAGAGTTTGATATTCATATACTATATGGCTTCTGGATTTATCTTCTTCAAACCCCTTTTTTCTAAGCGAAGATTGTATCTTCCTTTTAGATAACGACATGGCATTTATTAAGAGGCATATTCATACATATCGCGCAAGCGTTTCCTGATCTTTTGTGCCAATCGAGTCATTTTTTTGGGGTTGCCCATTGCATATCGCTTCCATTTCATGCAAAGTATTTCCTCCAGTCCTTCCTTAATATTGTCTTGTCTGGAAAATGTGAGTTCCATACCTACATCCTGAAAATTAACATCTACGTATTCTCTGCAAGGAGAGAGTATAGCTTTAAGCATTAAAGGTTTATGCCTGCGCAATACACCCTGCTCAAAGGGAATTTCTTGTAGGCAAATATCAAGAGAATTTTCGTGTTGTATTTTATAAAATATTCCCAAGGTGCTCTGCTTTCCTGTAGAAACACCTTCAATCATTTGTTCGATTCGACTATCATAACCATAATCGAAATACGTCGTTTGAGTAAAACAATTGGAAGTTTTCTTCCAATTGGAAAGTTGTTTCGTAATCTGGTGCGTTATTTGTGCCATAATTTTTTCTATTTATTGATTACCTGGGTTATACAGGCTGATGACGTTATGTATTTTCAGGTGGTATACAGGATTACCGTCCGGGTCTTTTTCATCATGCAGGCGTACTACCTCGCTAACGACCGCCTTGAACCTGATCACGGCCCCGTCCTCAATCGTCAAGTCGTTCCACGGCTCGGTGGATGCCTCAACGCGAAGTGCCTCGCCCGTGGCGGTAGTGCCGTCAGGTAACGTGATTGTTTTTTTCATAGTGCCGGTTTTGTTGACGATATCAACGTATGTTACCGAGGGAGCTAAGCCCATTCATTAGTGACTCTAATGATACGCCATGCTTTCAAGATAGTCAACACGCTATCTTGATCGAAAGGCAGATATGTTGCGAAAATAAATTTTAAAAAATAACGGAAATAGCCTATTTTATAACTTGTACGCATTGTATAAATAACGGAAATTGTTGCCAAGAGAATTTTGTATCTTCGTAAAAATTTAGCGAATTAGTCTTGCTTGCGTCCTTCTGATCGCATCCGTATACTCCGTTTTCCCTCCGGCTTCGCCCTCCTTCACGAACCAACGTCCGGCGCCCCAGGCGCGCCGGGGACCCTTGCGTATGCGCCGCAAACCCATTCGCAAAATACTGGTCGCCAACCGGGGCGAAATCGCCGTGCGCGTTTTTCGAACGTGCCGGGAACTGGGCATTGGCGCCGCAGCCGTTTTCAGCGAGCCGGACCGCCATGCCCTGCATGTCCGCTACGCCGACGAAGCCTTCCCGATCGGGCCGGCGCCCGCCGCGCAGTCCTACCTGAACGGCCCGAAAATCATTGAGGCGGCGCGGCGCTGCGGGGCGGACGCCATCCACCCCGGGTACGGATTCCTTTCGGAGAACGCCGGGTTCGCCGAAGCGTGCGCCGAGGCGGGGATCGCGTTTATCGGGCCGCCGCCGGAAGCCATTCGGGCCATGGGGGACAAAACCACGGCGCGGGCGACGATGCAGCAGGCGGGGGTGCCCGTTACGCCCGGCTCCCCGGCTATCGCGGAGGACGCGGCGGCGGACGAGGTGGCGAAGAGGGCGGCGGCGATCGGTTTTCCCGTGCTGGTCAAGGCGGCGGCGGGCGGGGGCGGCAAGGGCATGCGCGTCGCGCGCTCCGGGGACGATCTTCTGCGATCCGTCGCCGCCGCGCAGAGCGAAGCCCGGGCGGCGTTCGGCGACGGGCGCATTTTCCTGGAGAAATACATTGCGGCGCCGCGGCATGTAGAGTTTCAGGTGCTGGCGGACGCGGCGGGGCGGACGGTGCACCTTTTCGAGCGGGAATGTTCCATCCAGCGGCGGCATCAGAAGGTGATCGAGGAGGCGCCTTCGCCCGCGCTCACGCCCGAAGCGCGGGCGCGCATGGGGCAGGCGGCCATCGAGGCGGCGCGCGCTTGCGGGTACGCGAATGCGGGGACGATAGAGTTTCTGGTGGATGCGGACCTGAACTTTTATTTCATGGAGATGAACACCCGTTTGCAGGTGGAGCATCCGGTTACGGAATGGATTGCGGGCGTCGATCTCGTGGCCGAACAGATCCGCATTGCCGAGGGTGAACCCCTTCGCCTGAAACAGGACGATCTGCGTATGCGCGGACACGCCATCGAGTGCCGGGTGTACGCGGAAGACCCGGAAAACGATTTTCTTCCCGATCCGGGCGACCTGACCCGCCACGTTCCGCCTTCCGGCCCCGGCGTGCGCGTGGATGCGGGCGTGGAATCGGGGGATCGCGTGGAAATGCATTACGATCCCATGATTTCCAAACTTTCGACCTGGGCCGAAACGCGCCCGGAAGCGATCCGGCGCATGGCGCGGGCGCTGGACGAGTACGATGTGGCGGGGGTTCGCACCACGATTCCGTTTTGCCGGTATGTCATGGAGCACGAGGCGTACCGGTCCGGGCAGTTCGACACGCATTTCGTTGCCCGGCATTTCTCCGGGGAACTGCCTGCGCCAGACCGGGATGACCTGATCGAAGCGGCGGCGCTTGCGGCGGCCCTGCATCATATCGACGGGCCTTCTTCCGGAACTGGCGGCGCTGCGCGCCCTGCCGACCCTGCGCGCCCTGCCGACCCTGCGCGCGGGAAGGGTCGTGGCGGCGAGGCGGGAAGCCGCTGGATCGGGCGCAGGGAATACCGGTAGATTGCGACGGTCGAAACCCGCCTTGATCAGACGATTTCGTCCGGGCCGTACGCCAGGACCTTGCCCCGATAGCCGAACAGGCGTTTCAATACGCGGACGAAGGCGGGCGAGTACCGCTTGATATACCACTGGTCCGCCGCCCGCCGCACGCCCAGTCCATAGGACGGGTACGGGTGGATCGTGTCCGAAATATGCCGCAAGGAGACGCCCCGGCGCATGGCCAGGGCCAGTTCGCAAATCAGATCGCCGCCCCGGGCGCCAAGAATGGATGCGCCCAGTATTTTCCCGTCCCGGGGGCGGGCATGAATCTTGATGAGGCCATCGTCCTCCCGGTCGGTTATGGCCCGGTCGATCCTGTCGTACGGAAACCGGAGCGTTTCGAATTTCTTGCCCGATGCGCGCAGGGCGGATTCGGTGGCGCCCACATGGGCCAGCTCGGGGTCCGCGTAGGTGGTCCAGGGGAGATGCGCCGCGTCGATTTTGGCGGGCGCTTTCAGGAGGGCGTTCATCACCGCCACCTTGGCCATATGCTCGCTCATGTGCGTAAAAGCGAACCGCTCGGTTACGTCCCCCGCGGCGTAGATCCCGGAGCGGGACGTCCTGCACCGGTTGTTTACCTGGACGCCCCGCGCGTCGTACGCCACGCCCGCCGCTTCCAGATTGAGCGCTGCGACGTTTGGCTGCCGTCCGGTGGCCACAAGGAGGGCGTCGCCCTGGAGGACGAGGGGTTCTTCGGGAGGGTCTTTTTCGATGCGGACTTCGATGCCGCCGCCGTCCTGTTGCCGCACGGAGGATACGTTGGCGTTCAGCGCGTACCGGACGCCTTCTTCTTCGAGGCGGGCTTGCAGCATGGCCGCGAGTTCCTCGTCGTCCCGAAAGAGGATGCGGGGCGCCTGGTCGATTACGGAGACTTCCGATCCGAGCCGCCGAAAGGCTTGCGCCATTTCCGTGCCAATGGGTCCTGCGCCGAGCACGAGGAGGCGCCGGGGCTGTTCGGTCTCTTCGAAGAGGGTTTCGTTTGTGAGATGGGGCGTTTCCCGAAGGCCCGGAATCGGGGGAACGAAGGCGCGCCCTCCCGTAGCGATGACGAATTTGCGGGCAGAGTACCGTTCGACGGTTCCGTTCGAGGCGATTTCGATGGCGCGGGGGCTTGCGAACCGGGCGGTTCCCTGCTTCACGTCGATGCCCATCTGCTCGTAAATCCGGGGGGCGTCCGCCTCTTCGTAAATTTGCTCGCGCAATGCGTGCACGCGGGCAACGACTTCGGGGAAGTCCACCGATACGTCGCCTGTCCGGACGCCGAACGCGGCGGCGCGGCGGGCGCCGTGGGCTGCGTGCGCGGCGCTCAGCAGGGCCTTGCTGGGTACGCAGCCGTACCAGGTGCAATCCCCGCCGAGGCGGGCTTGCTCCACCATGAGGGTGCGGGCTCCCAGGCTTGCTCCCACGCCCGAAGCCGTGAGGCCGGCTGCGCCGCCGCCGATAACAATGAGGTCGTAGTCTGTGGGCATGGGGCTTTATTGTTTCAATCTCTGTTTCAATCTCTGTTTCAATCTTGTTTTTCAATGCCAGCGCCGCTGCGACGTTTCGACCTTGTAGAGGATATAGTCCCGCAGCCGCCGCGCCGCGCCCTCGTCGATGTACGGGACCGTGATGCTCCCGCACGCCAGTTGGACTTGCAGGGTGGCCAGCCCCTTCCGTCGCTGGAACGGCGATTGTTTCAGGGTTGCCGACTGGGCCTTGCGCATCAGGAACGCGTTCGCCTTGCTTCCAATGAACCCGCTGCGGGTCGCCACGCCGTCCTCGTCGCGCGCGTACCCCCGTCGCCGCCACACTTGCCATGCGATGCCTGCCGCGACCGGGAGGGATGCGATCCATCCGATCAGTATCCACGTGTTCGGGAAACCCCCCGACGGCAGCAGCGCCAGAGAGACAAGTCCGAGGCAAAGGCCCGCAATGAGCCAGATGCGCAGGGTCAGCGTACGGATATAGTAAGGAGAGACGCGCTTGAACGCCGTACTACGGGGGAGCGCCGCGATGTTTTGCGCTTCCTCCCCGAATACCCGCGCATGCAGCTCTTCGACAGCCCGGTCGCTTAGCAGGGGAATGTCCAGGGCGCCCGCTGCGTCGAGATTGCCGGGGGAACCGCCGCCCTGCGCTACGTTCGCCACGGCCGGCAGCGCGCACAGTCGGAATCTTTTGAACCATCGCATCACGATATCCTGGCTCACGCTCAGTTGCTGGATTTTGGGGGTCTCGACGACGACTTCTCGCTGCGTGAAAAGGCCAGAGCGCGAGCGAAACGTGCTGCCGTCGTGCCAGAGGGCGAAGGCGTGGTGGCGCAGGAACGCCGCCGCGACCGTAAGGACCAGCGCCGTGGTCAGGACGGCGAGGATCGCCATGGTCGCCAGCGCCGTCTGCGCGAGCGCGCCCAGCCTGGACACTGCGCTGGTTGCGTTGTCTACGACTACCTCCCGGATCGGGTCGGCGAGGTTCCCGGGCTGGAGCAGGTCGGCAAGTATGCCAATCGTGGCGGCCACGAAGAGGAAGTTGCGGCTGCCGAGGCCGATGCGGACCATGTCGGCGGGTCCCAGCTTTATGAGTACGCGTCCCCGGCGCGATGGGGCGGCCAGGCACCCGTCCGCGGCGTCCGATGCGTCCCGTGCCGCGTCGGGGCCTGCATCCGTCGGCAAGGCGGCGGCTACGCGCGCCCGCAGGCGATGGGCCGCTTCCGTCCTGATGGACGGCAGCCTGCCCTCTGCCTGCGTCGAGCCGGACGTATCCAGCGTCACCGTGACCAGGCCAATGACCCGGTCTACGAGGGAACGCTGAACGTGGACGCCCAATGTGCGCTCGTAGGGCAGGTCAACCCTGGTCTTTTTGACGAAGCCCTTGCGGATGAGCAGGCGGTCTTCGCCGATCCTGAACCTGAAACACGCCCATTGAATCACTGCGCCTGCGAGGACCATGAGCGCGACCGCCGCCGCCAGAAAGAGCAGGACGTTCATACGTCCCAAATTGTCCCAAAAGGCGATAACGAGCGCGACGACCGGGAGTCCCCCCTGAATCAGTATCTGTCTGAACACCTTGAAGGCGCTGCCGACAAAGAAGACGATCGCGAACGGCGACGAGCGCTGCCAGTCTTCGGGATCATGCGGGTTCATGGCCATATTCCGCAGGCGTCGCCGCCTCGTTCTTGATTCGTTCCGAGATGTACGCCCGCAGTCGTTCGGCGGTCTCCTCTCCCAGACCCCGAATCTTGTGCCCTGCGTTTGCCCCTGCCGGGAAGACGGACAGGTTGGCCAAGCCGAACCGGCGGTCGAGCGGGGCGCTGTCTGTCATGGTGTGCTGTATGCGGTTAAAAGGAAACGCCTGCACGGAGCGCCAGAATACCCCCGACTTGTACAGGAGGTCTTTTTCGCGCGCCACGTACCCCTGGCGCGGCGTTGCAACGAGCGGCCAAACGAGGGAGCGGAACAAGAGCGCGCCGACGATCATCCAGCCGAGCGCGGGTAGCCACGGCGCGCGCTGCGCCATGAACGAGCCCCCCGCGAAAAAAAGGAACTGGCATGTTCCGACGACGGCCCCGACGACGAGCGCCGGAATCAGCGCCCCAACCTGGCAGCGCCTGGCAAACCGCGGGTGCAGCGGCGTCCAGTCAAGGGTTTCGGGGTCGGGAAGGGAATCGGGCGGTACTTCCGGGTTGACAAACCTGTCTGGGACCCCGGCATCGACTGGTGTGGATTCAGCCATTCTGCAATGCGGACGTAATCAGGGTATCCTCAAAATTGCTACATGCGGCTTGGCGGGGGGTTCCGCGTCGGGAGGGAAAAGGGCGGGTGGGCTGTATCCTTTTTATTGGACAATCAATTGGCCGAGGCCGATGGTGGCGCCTTTGCCGACATGAACCCACTGTAGCGCGGCGAACAAGGGAAGGAGCGGGCCAGGGCCGTCAGGGAGCGTTATGGAGCCTGCGACTCCTCGCAATTCCACTTCGGTTTGCTGTCGGGCCGACCATCGAACGAGGTCCAGGCGTTGGCCGCGCCATGCTTGCGCTTTCGTTTGTTCGGCAATATCAAGGGATGGTCCCCATATTTTATTGACATCGGATTGAACAGATTCAGGCGCCAGCGCTCGCAACCGGCGAAGACCGCCTATCGCAATATCTCTCAGTGAAGGCCTGCTGACTATACGGCCTTTACGTATCAATCGCAGCGGGGCGTTAAAGATAAGCGTGCAGGACGTATTTTCCTTGAGCGCCACGGCGGAAACTGCCTTGTCGAGCGTCCATACAGGGGCAGGCGCTTTGCCGGGGCGTACATCTTTTTCGGGATGCAATGCAACGACGGAACGGATATCGAAAGGGGTGCGGTTTGCTCCCAGGCCCATTTGGGCAGCCAGCTTCCAGGCGTTTACAAGTATGGAATCGCGGTCAAGCGCAGAGCCCAGCGATATCCATTCGATTGCCGGGGCCGTCTTGGGGTCGGGCGGGGCCGGGCGAAGTATGTATTCGGGGATGCGGCCCGATGTATTCGCGCCGCCCTCAAAGACATCCCGATACGTTTGACGATCCAGCTGGTGCAAGGCTGCGCCCCACACGCCTCGTATCATGGGCACGGTCGCTGTAACGCCGGGCGTGGTTAGCAGGAGGCGGCGCGCGCGAACGGGAATATGCGATAGAACGGCTTGGAGGGCGTCTTTGAAATCGTTGGTCGATTCAATGTCGTTCCGGGACATTGCCTGGTTCATGCGTCAATCCCCTTGCAGGCGGGGCGGTTTGTACATTGTAAAGCGCTACCCTGATCAGAGCGTATCGCCTGTTTTGGGCAACGGCGTTTCGTCCTCGCCGGGAGTTTCTTCCGGTGATTCCGGGGCAATGGGAGAAAATTCTGTCGGTTTTGCCGGTTCCGCTGGTTCCGCGTCGGTAGGGGAAGGCGCGGGCGGCGTTGCATCCTTTTCGGCGGCGTCTTCCATGGAAGGCTCCCCCTCCGTGGTCTCCTCCGGTTCGGACGGGAGTTGGCGACGGAATACGGAAACCCCCACCGTGAAGAGGAGAATGGTCGTCAGCACGGCGGCGAAGACCACGACCGGCATGTCGTCCGAGGCGGTCATGCCTTGCTGCGCGGGCAGGATGGCGAGGACGCCGGCGGCCATGCCCCGGGGCAGCAACACCGTAAGGAGTCCTTTTTCCGTTCGCCCGAGGCCTGTGCCCAGCATTCCGATCAAGACGGCTGGAATCCGCGCCGCCACAAGCAATATGCCCAGTCCGACGCCGAGTGCTACAAGGCCCCATGGCGGCCCCAGCATGGCGCCCATGAAGGTGAAAAAGAAGGATTTTACGAAGAAGGTCAGTTGGTCGTGCGTGTAGACCACGTCTTGTCCCAGCCGGGCGCTGCGCACGAGTCCAAGGGCGCCGGACAGCTCCGATGCGTTGCCGACGAGTACGGCCACGACCAGAATGCCGAGCGCCGCGCTTCCTCCCAGCGCGTCGAGCGCCACATAGGTAATGAGCAGCATGCCGAGGAGCAGCGGGTAGGCGTGTACGCTTTGCCGCAGCCGTTTGAGCGCCAGCAGCGCCAGCAGGCCCACCGCCAGCCCGCCGCCCAGTCCGATGCCGAACGCCCGCAACAGGGTAGATATGGTAGCCGTCAGTTCCGTGGCGCCGGTGACGGCTATGTGAATGGACGCCACCGCAACAACCACGCACAGCACGTCGGTCAGGGCCGATTCCAGGCTCACGAGGTTCGACAGGGAGGACGGGAGTTTCAATTGGCGGATGGCCGGCATGATCACGATCGAACTCGATCCGCCCAGAATGGCGCCCAGCGTGACGCCATGGAGCCACGACCAGCCCTCCGGCAGCCAGCCTACTGCGGCGGCCAGCATGGAGATCAGGGCCACGGCGCCGCTGGATATGACGAAGCTGACCAGGCCCAGGAAGGTAGCCCGGGGCGCGGCGCGCGATGCGTCGCCCACCCTAAGTTCGCTTCCTCCGTCGAACAGCACGATCACCAGCGTAATGGCCCCGAAGTAGGGGGCGACGTCGCCGAGCGTCTCTCGGTCCACGACATGGAATACCGGGCCAAGCAGAATGCCCACGCCAAGGAGCCAGACCACATCCGGTACCCCGGTTCGCTCAAAGATCAACTCGCCAATGACGCCAATCAGGAAGATGGCGGCGACAAGGAGCAGGAAGAGGGCAACGGAATCCATCCGGGTTGGGGGTTGCTTAGAAAGAGGGTGGCACAGGCGGCCTGTTGTGTACGCGGAAAAGGCGGAACCAGGATTGGCGAGCGTTCGCTACGATCTCATCGCTGTGCGGCATCCGGCCATCTGGGCCGTCATTTTCAGTGCAAGGCAGTTCATACCCCCTTGCGTCGGGACAATATATGAAATCTTGATCAGGCTTCGTCAGGATAAAACTCTTTTGGCGGATCCCAGTCGATTTCGATGAATCTGTCTACGTGCTTGTAGACTCGTTCGCGTCGGCTTTGGGGCATGGCTTCATACTTGCCGAACGTCCACCAGTTGAGCAAGTAGATGGCGGTTTTCGTCAGTTTCCGTCTTTCTTCTTCGTTGCTTCTCGCTCTATCCCAGTTTTTGACGCCATAGCGTTCGACACTATGAAGGCACATGGATTCCAGCATGGCATTGATCTCTCTCCAGTCTCTCGTCATTTCTACGCTGTCGAAGACTTCGTCTGACGGAGACATAAGGATCGTGTCGTCGCGATAGGTTTTCTTTTCCTTCATGATTGTTCTCGTTGTGTTTTGTGTAATATGAAATAGGAGAAAGGGATTTTCCTCGTACTTCCCGCAAGTATAAGCCCGTTTCAATCCCCTTGTGGTCGGGGCAATATATGAAATCAGCACAAGCCGCCAACGTACATATGTTGGCGATGACCGCCTGTTTCAATCCCCTTGTGGTCGGGGCAATATATAAAATTCACCATGACCGCAAGCAAGCCTTCGCGCAATAGCGAGTTTCAATCCCCTTGTGGTCGGGGCAATATATGAAATCGCAAGGCGGTCGTCGGAGACCCCCAAGAGATCGACGAGGTTTCAATCCCCTTGTGGTCGGGGCAATATATGAAATGATGCTATGACCCGTCCTCCTCTCAACAAACTTTTCCAGTTTCAATCCCCTTGTGGTCGGGGCAATATATGAAATCTTTCAGCCACTTAAAGAAAGGTAGACAAATGAGCACGTTTCAATCCCCTTGTGGTCGGGGCAATATATGAAATCCCATATGGAAGGCATGCCAGCCCATATACGCGAGCAAGTTTCAATCCCCTTGTGGTCGGGGCAATATATGAAATCACTTCTCAAGATTTTCGAAGGGTGGGAGTGGAAAGGTTTCAATCCCCTTGTGTTCGGGGCAATATTTGTAATGTCATCGTCTGGGGCAATATGGCTGAATTCGTCTCGAGTTTCAATCCCCTTGTGGTCGGGGCAATATATGAAATTCAATCCGTATCGTTGCCGCCATGTGCGCGGATACAATGACGTGTTTCAATCCCCTTGTGGTCGGGGCAATATATGAAATCTGAAAACCCCAAGAAAATGGAAAAAATCAAAATGATTCCCGTTTCAATCCCCTTGTGGTCGGGGCAATATATGAAATCAGACGACGGACAGTTGGTTTTCAGGATCAACGCCTCCAGCGAGTTTCAATCCCCTTGTGGTCGGGGCAATATATGAAATACAGATACCGTGAATTATTCTACCGGCGTTTTTTCAAGTTTCAATCCCCTTGTGGTCGGGGCAATATATGAAATCTGTTGCCCACGAAAAGCAGACAGTCGGAAAGCACGTATACGTTTCAATCCCCTTGTGGTCGGGGCAATATATGAAATCGTGTTCAGCGTGTGGGATAACGATTCCGCCCTGTTGCAGGTTTCAATCCCCTTGTGGTCGGGGCAATATAT
>JAJECT010000028.1 GCA_022821845.1 Rhodothermales bacterium
ACTCGCTCGAATATATCCAAACGAGCTTGTTCCGGAACCTTCGAATCAATCGTATAAAAAGTAAGGTTAAAATCTTCGATACGATGTTGAAGCCTGGGCTCCAGATCCGAGAATCTTTTTCCGTTAAGTCCCGCACGTTCCGGAAGTTGGAGTTTAAGATCGCCCTCCAGAAACCGTTGAAATGTAAACAGGCGTTGCAAGCCGTCGACAACCACTATCCTCCCTTCGTCATCCTCTGCCATGTAAAACACCGGCAGAGGAATCCGCATAATCACGGATTCGATCAGTTTGCTTTGTTTTTTTTCATCCCAGATAAAATCGCGCTGAAAATCCGGGTTCATTATATAAGACCCCTGTTCGATTCGTCGATAAACATCATAAATCGTTCGATTTTGCGTTCGAATAAGGAGATCGTCGATAGGATAATCACCCCAAGAGCCCACCCTGGAGTCTAATCCTTCCAGCTTCTCGCCATTATCCCACTGGCCTGGCGACTGGTCTTCCATGGCATAATTGTTCTGCGTTGTCTCTATATCAGACTGGGCGTTCATGGTTTCACCTTTATCTGAAACAAGCGTGGGGTCTCAAAATCACTGCTGTTCTATTGGGTGTTTCTTTTACCTAAACCAAACCTGCCTGTTCCCGCGTGTCTGCCCCCTCCCCCCCCCCCCTCAAAACCGCATCGTCAGGGTAAAGCGGTTGACGGCGTTGAAGTATTCGTGTTGCTCGAAGGCGTAATCCACGCCGAAATGGATGGGGGCGAACTGGTAGCGCAGCCCGCCGCCGAGCGTAAAGGAGCGCAAACTGTTTTCCAGCAGCAATTCGCTGTACCCGCCCCGGAACATGATCAGGTCCCCCAGCAAGCCGATCTCCGCGCCGGCGTTCAGGTATTGTTCGCTGTTGTTCGGATTCAGCGCGTCGATGGACAGCGTCAGGCGATTGCCGCCGCGCTGGAACACCTCCCCGGACAACCCGATGCGCATGACGAGCGGCAAATCGAAGCGGTCTGTCTTGAGCAAGGCGCGGTTGCTTTCGTTGTTGCCCCGGTTATTGGGGTCCACGTCCACGCGGGCCAGCAGGTCGTCCCCGGTTATTTGCAATTTGGAGCCAAAGTTGCTGATGGAGGCGCCAAGGCGCACCCCGCGAAACGGCGTCTCGAACTGCGTGCCGACGTCGAAAGCCAGGCCGCCGGAAGCGGAATTCCAGATGCGCTCCTGCACCCACTTGACGGAACCGCCAATAGCGAACCGATCCGTGAGCGCCCGCGCATAGGTCAGGGCGGCGGCCCAGGAAACGGCGTCGAACGTTTCGCCCGTGCCGTCCTGCATGGCCACGGTGGTCACTTCCATGGCCGGAGTCCGCATAACGGTAAGCCCCAGTCCGACCACCCCGAACCGGGCAGGGATCGCCATGGCCATGAAATTGAAGTCGATCCCGGCGAGCCATTCGGCGTATTCGCCGGTGAAACGCACGTCTTCCACGGCGGCGATTCCGGCGGGATTCCAGTAAATGGCGATGGGATCGGAAACCGTGGCCGTGATGGCGCCGCCCAGCGCCGTGGCCCGCGCGCCCACGGGAATGCCGAGAAAATCCGCCGCCGTGGTGCCCCGCTTGGTGACGGCGCGGGTCTGGCTATCGAAATCCTGCTGCGCGAAGGCGGGCGCAGAGAAGCAAAGCAACGCCGCCGCCAGCAAACAGGGGGACAGCGCGTGAAAATACCGGCGGGCGCGAGGCAGCGTGGCGGGCGATCCGGTTTGGACGGCGTTTTCGCGCTGGATTTTTCCGCGCGACGAGCGCGCAGCCAATATCCATTCGGAAGCACGAAACGATTTTCCGAACGCGAAAAAAGGCGTTATGGATACGTGGCGCAATATGTTCTGGTTCCCGTTCATCCGATCACTTGATAATCGCAAACGTGCCGGTTCGCTCGCCGACGCCGGGCGCTTCCACATGATACAAATAGACGCCGTACGCAGCGGATAGGCCCTCCTCGCTTTGCAGATTCCATTCCAGCGTGCCGTCGAGGAGCGAGGCCGGGTCGAGGCCGTCGTTGCTGCCTTCGGCAAGCCGGAGCGCGCGCACGAGGCGTCCGCTCACCGTATAAATGCGGACCGTCGCTTGCGGCGGCAGGTGGATAAACTTGATGACGCGCGGCCCGCGACCCGTGCTGAACGGGTTGAGCGCTTCAAACTGGTTGGTCGCCACGTAGGGATTGGGTACCACGCGAATCTGGTCCAGCATGTCCCGGGCCGCATTCAGATCCGCGCGGGGGCCGGTGGCGGTAAATTCGAACACGTCGGTGGCGAGGAACGGCTTCCGGGTGACGATGGTGACGACGTCGCCTTCCTGCGGATCGCGGCGGTCGGCGAAAACGAAGTTCAACCCGATGCGCCAGGTAATGACGGGGTCGCCGTCGTCGTCCCCCACCTTGGTTTCCCGAAGCACGATGAAATCGCTTTCGCCAATGTCCGGATTGGCGGTCCAGGAGGCCGGAGCGGTTGAAACGGAGGAGACGAAATCGTCGCCGGTAATGTCCCAGAAAGCATATTCGACGGGAATTTCCGTACCGTCCGGGAGCAGGCGATACACTTCTATGTTCGTCGGGCGCGCAGGCAGCGTAAGCCGCCGGGTCACTTGCATTTCAATGGACTGCCCTTGTCCGTCGCCAACGACTTTCACGCGGTAGTCGAACGGGTTGCGCAATCCGCGCACGAACCCGGCGGACGAATGCGGGTCCAGGGAGACGGGATAGATATCCTCGCTGTTCCAGGCCGTTTCCGCCTTGTTGAGCACAATAAACGGCTCCGGGAAAAACGACAGGCTGAACCCGATGGGATCGCCGTCGTCGGCCAGCAAGGGAAATTCCCGTCCGGCGCGGAACGCGGTGGAACGGCGCAGCAACGTGTCGTCCGCCGTAACGTCCACGAGCGAGAAATTCTTGGTTGTCAGGGTGTCGGGGCTGAAGCGTCCGCCGGAAATGAGCGTGTCCTCGAACACGATGCGGAACCGGCGGTCGTCGGCGATGGAGACCGGATCGATGATTTCGTAGAGAATGCGGCTGCTCGTGGTCCCCGCCACGCGCTGCATCTCTCCAAGCGTGGGGTCCACATAGCCGGCGACGGGCGCGGCGGGCGAGATTTCCACCACATTGGGGCCGGTCCGGATGGAACCGTCCGGGAGCCGCTGGATGCGAATGGGGGTTTCAGTCGGCGGAATATTGTCCTCTGCGGAACCGTAGTCGTAGGCCGTGACCGCATAAAAATACGTCACCCCGTTCATCACGTCTTCGTCCACGAAAAGGTGCGCCAGGCCATTGCTCCCTTCGCCCGGGCTGACGCGGTTGTCCCCCAGATAGAACTGGACGCCGTTCACGTCCACCGGATGGAACCCGCCGAACCCGTCGATGAGGTCGAACTGGGCGATGGGCTTGCGCAAGAGCCGGTTGCCGAAACCGTCCGTAATAATCTGCGGATCGAGGAAAGCGGGGTCCGTGGAGCGATAGACGCGATATCCCTCGAAATCGTACGGCTCGCGTCCAAGGCCCGCCAGGAACTGATCGTAGGATTGCTCCGAAATCGAATCCCAGTAGAGCGTCACCTTGCCGTCGCCGGGCACCGCCCGCAGCGTGGGCGTGATGGGCGCCTGGGCAAACTGATAATCTTCGTGGTATGCCTGAAGGGCGTAATCCCTCGACTGAAGCGCTTCCTCCTGCGTGCCTCCCAGCACGACCGCCAGCGAAATACGCTCGGTCTGGCCGGCCTTGAGCGGGAAAATGCCGCTGGATACGGTAATATCGGTGTCGCCGGGATCGGGCAGTTCCGTATCGAAATTGCCCGGCAACATGAAGCGGCGGAACAGATATCGATCCGAGGAACTGCCGATTCCCAGGGTGCCTGCCCCGAAAATGCGCACGTTCGTGATGCCGATCTGGTCCGATTCGGAAATATCCGTCACGTCGATATTGCGCTCGCCGGGGAAGCCCGTGCCGGCGCCGGACGTGGGCATGGCGTCGTTGTCGCCGGGATCGCCATTGAACGGCACCCCGTCCAGTCCGGTGTCGTTGAGGTACTGGTTCCAGTCCTTGTCGTTGTCTATTCCGTCGGCCCGGCTCTCGTCGATCATTTCGTCGATTTCCTCGTCGATCCCTTCGTCCGTGGCGCCGTCGTTGTCGTTGTCCACGCCGTCTGCATAGGCCTTCCCTATATCTTCCGGACCTACGTCGTACAGCACGATCCCGGCCCCGGGGACGCGATACCGCCGGTACGGATCGGAGGCCGCAACGTCCACCATCTCCTGCGTGACGGTAGGCGAATCCGGCTCGCCCAGGTAGTTCCCCGCTTCGAGATGCGTGTCGTTGTTGTCGATCCCGTCCCGAAACGCGCGCCCCACGTCGTCCTCCTCCACCCCCACAAGGTGCACGTCCCGCACATTCGCGTCCGTAGCCAGCACGGGCGGCCACCGGCGCCAGTGGTCCGACGCGGCCTGCGCCGCCATGGCCTCGGTAACGACCGGGCTGCCCGCTTCGCCGTCCCCGTCGTTGTCGATATAATCCGCATAGCCTACCCCCGCCTGCGGTATCCCGCTGGCGGTCACGAACGGCACATGCGTTCCGTTCTCGTCGACGAGGCCGTTGCCGTTGTCGTCGATGGCGTTCACGGGGTTCTCGCCCTGCAGGAAAGAGGCCGGAATCACCGGGCTGTTGCATTCGCTGATAATCGGGCTACAGTCTTCGGCGGTGGAGCCGTCCCCGTCGTTGTCGATGCGGTCCTCGGCGTTGCCGGGCGATTCCAGAAAAGCGAACGTGGCCGTTCCCACCGGGTCCGCCCCGAAAAATTCGTTGCCTATGCCGTCCATGTCCGTCATGAACGCGACGTCCTCCAGCAAATCGAAATAGGGAATGTCGTCGCTGCAATCGCCGCCTACACAGTCCGCCAGCCACATGGAGAGGCCCGCCTTCCGAATATCGCGGGTGCCGTCGTTCTTGGCGCCGTGAATAAAAAAGACCACGTCCTGAATGAGAATCTGGCTCCAGGCCAGCACCCGCACCTCGGCGACGAGTCCCATGCCCCGGCGGCTGACGTCGGTCGAATCGGGGAAATACGTGGGATACCGATCATACTGGTCGTCGCCGATCTTGTAGAAGAATTCCTGGTCGGCGTTGAACACGTCTTTCCCGAAAAAGCCGTTCCAGGAGTAGCTCCAGCCCGGGTCCTGTACGTCGCCGAGCTTGTCCGGCCAGGCGGCGGGCCAGGACGTGGGCTCGTCCGACTGCGCAATGCCATATTCGGCGCCCGCCGGATTCACATACCCCTTGATTGGCTCGAACGTCCACGAAATGTTGTCGTTTACGGGATTCCCCCGAAAATCGGCCACGTTCACGACCCACAGCGTGTCGTTGTTTTCGTCCTCGACCTCGGCGCCTACCCACAACTGGGTCAGGGCTACGTAGCGGCGGCCCGTGTTTTTTGGCCATTCGTACCAGAAATCCCCCGGATCCCCGGACTGCCCCGACTGCGCCCAGTTGGTGATGGTGGCGCGGACGTTGTTGGCGTCGATGTTGTCGCGGCGGCGCTCGAACGGATCGACGCGCTCCGTGCTGGGCACGTGGTTCCGGTCGATGACGCCCTGGGCGCGGGCAACTTCGACCAGCGAGGCGGACAACGCGACGAGGACCAGCGTCGGCAGGGCAAACGAGGCGGACAGGCGCGCAAACGCCCGCCCGAAAAAGCGGCGCGGCGCCGTGCGCTGTCGTGTCAAGCGTAGATCGTTCATGGATACCATGCCTCGCTCCGTCAGAATCGAACCTCGACGCCCAGTTGCACCCGCCTCGGCTCGCGGTAATGTTCGGGCCGCACGAACCATCCCGGATCGAACTGTCCGGTGCGCAACTGGTCCAGCGTTACGTCCGGCTCGCCCGTATCGGCGAACACCGTAGCCACGTTGCGGGCGTCCAGCAAATTGAACACTTCCAGAAAAACGCGGGGACGAACCGGGCCCGTCTGAAATTCCTTGTACAGATTCAGGTCCACCTCGAACGTGTTGTAGGCCCGCCGCGAATTGGAGGGAAATTCGGGCTGCACATCGTTGCCGGTCAGCGCGGCGGAAGCGAACGTGGGCGTATACGGGAATCCCGATTCGAAGCGGAACCGGATAGACCCGCCGTACGTCTCGGCGCCTGCGTAGAACGCGCCCGCCAGTTTATGCCGCTGATCCCAGTTCAGGGGCAAGAGCGCAAGGGTAGGCTGGCTGTTGTTCAGCAAGGAGAAAAATTCGTCCGCGGGGTTCGAGTTGGAGCCTTCCACCACCTGATAGGTGTAGCTTGCGTCCAGGCCGTAGCCGCCAGCGAACGCCCGGGACAGGTGCACGGTGAGTCCGCGGGTGTTCGCGTAATCGCGGTTCGTGTAGATGACGTAGCGGACGCCGGGCAACGCGGCGATGATGGGCTGCGACGTAGAGACCCAGTTGCGCACGTCCCGGTAATATCCGGTGACGTCGGCCACAATGCCGCCGAAACCCTGCCGCAAACCGATCTCGTACATGGTCGTTTTCTGCGCGTCGAGGTCCGGGTTCCCAAAGGGACCGTACGAACCGGAAAGCGCCGGCATCTTGAAGCCGAAATTCTCGAACAGCCGGTTCTGGGTGGGAATCTGGAAGAAAATGCCGTAGGAAAAGTGAATCACGCCCTGCTCCGTAATGGGCCAGGCGGCGCCGAGACGGGGCGAGATTTGCAGCCTCGGCGTACTGTCCTCCCACCAGTACGGCTCGCGATCCGCCACGGCGAGCGCGTTTTCGGGCGTTTCTTCCTCCGGCTGGATCACGCCGTCCCCGTTCGCGTCGCGGAAACGGTTCGTGAGTTTGAGCGGATTGAAAATATTGGGATCCGAGGGGTCCGCCGGGACGCGGGCGCGCGCGTCGAAATAATCCAGCCGAACGCCGGCGTTCACGATGAAGTCGTCGAACTCCATCTTGTCCTGGACATAGCCGCTGATCGTACGCGGGGAAAGGTCGCTGAAACTGTTGTACGCCACGCTGGACTCGGTCGGAATGGCGGGCTGGAACGGCTCGATCCGCTGCCCCGTCTCGGCGATCGCGGGAATCAGGTTGAACGCGGTCAGCGCAATGTCGTCGATGCGCAGCTGGAAACCGGTTTTGATCAAATGATGATCGGTTACCTGGCTGGACAAGTCGCCCTTGACGAAGTACGAACGGGAAGTACGGTTGAAATGGGACAGGTTGGTCCCCCCGCGCGCATACCGCTGCCCGCCGCTCAGCACCTCGATGTACTGGCCCGGCAGATATTCGACGGAATCCCGGGCGACCAGGTCGAAATCGTTGTACCGGGAATCGAAGGGGTCTTCGTACGCGTAGCCCTTCGCCTCGCGGTTGAAAACGCCCGCGTTGAACGTGTAGAACGTGCGGGGACTGATGAGGTGGGTCAGCTTCAGTTTGGCGTCGTAGCCGTCGTCGAAACTGCGAAAGCGTCCGTCGGGAGCCCAGCGGCGGAACAGGTTGTACGGACGGCTGCTGGAAAACGAACCCAGGCCAATGACGTTGAGGATCAGTTTGCGGCTCAGGCGAATCCTGAGATTCCCCTGCCAGCTGGTCTTCTCGAAATTGTTCATGGGGACCAGCGAGGAATCCCCCGCCGCGCCGTCGATTCCGAAGAGGCGGGCGCCGTAGAGCCAGCCGTCGTTTTTGAAATAGCGCCCCAGCGCGAAAAAGGTAATGCGGTCCTTCCAGACGGGGCCTTCGAGCGACACGGTGGCGTTGCGAAAATGCGTGGGCTGGAACGGCAAATAGGAATACGGATCGACGTCCCGGTACTGAATGCCCGCCTGGGTGCGCTCCTCGGCGCGAACGCCCCGCAGGAAGTCGGCGCCGCCTTCGCCGGCCACGGCGTAGCCCCCGGAATATACCTGCGCCGACCCGGAAAAGCGATCGCTGCGCCCCTCCTTCGTAACCACGTTGATCACGCCGGACATGGCGTTGCCGTACTCTGCGTTGAACGTGCCGGAAATAACCTGCAACTCTTCGATGCCGTCGTTTTCTAGCTGGATCACGGACGAACCGTCGTAGCTATCGCTGACCGGCACGCCGTCCACCATGAACACGACTTCGCTGCTGCGGCCTCCGCGAATGTGAATGCCGTCCCGCGTGGTAACGCCCGCCTGCACGTCGAGCACCTGCGAAAGCTCGGTTACGGGCAGTTTGTCGATGGTTTCCGCCGTGACGCGGGCCTCGGAGCTGGTAAGATCCTTGCGGACGGGCTCGGCCACGGCGGTCACAACGATCTCTTCTCCCTCGATAACCTCTTCCGACATGGCGAAATCGACCGTGGTGGTGAGGTCCACGTTCACCTGTACGCCTTCGCGGCGCTGCCGGGCAAACCCGATGAAGGACGCCACCACGTCGTATGCGCCGGGGCGTACGCCAATGATAATATATTCGCCGTCAAGGTCTGTTACGGCGCCTTGCGTCGTGCCCTCGATAACCACGTTGACGCCGGGGAGCGGCTCGCCGGTGGCGGAATCCGTTGCCTCGCCGACAATCTTGCCGGTCTGCGCGGCGGCGGGAACCGCGGCGAACAGAAACAGCAGGCCCAATATCGGACGGACAAACATGATCGAAAGGCAAGGCGGGCGAAAAACGAACAAGCGCGGCGCGCGGCGGACAAAAGATGCGGAAAAAATATGAAAAATAAAAGATTACGGGGCGCGTTTGGGCGGCAAGCCAATCCCGGCGCACTATGGAGGCCAGGCAGGATCAGGGCGCGGCGCCCGAAATATGCAATCCAGAGACCATTTCGGGATATATTTTCACCTCGTACCGCGCCCGCAAGTCCCTGGCGCGCGCCCGAAGCGCCTCGTCCGTCATGCGTTCCCGGAGGCGGGCCTGTACAAGCGCCGGGGGCTCGGCCGGTTCGCCGTAGGTCTCGTACCAGGCGCGGACAGAATCCTCCGGCACGGCCACGTTGCGGGCAAGGCGGTCCCAGGCGTACTCGAAGGCCCATTCCTCCATGGCGCGGTCCAGCGCGCGGGCGAATTCGGGCGTACGATCCACGCGCGCGCGGCGGGCGTTCTCCAGCAGCGCCTCTTGCACGATCAGCCCGCCAACGAAGCGGCGCAGCATTTCGGCGTCGCGGACCCGGCCGCGTTGCCGGGGATCGGTATAGCGGGCCCGCTCCCGGAAGTCGGAGACGCTCCAGGTTCGGCGATTGCGCGGCGGGCCGAACGTCGCCAGCGGATCGCGCAGCCACGCAGCGTCTTCGAGGTCCGGCGCAGGCGCGGCGGCGTCTTCCGGGCGATCCGGCGTATTCGTAATCTGAGCCAGGAGGCGGTTGAACGCCGGGGCATGGTACGACAGGGCGGCTTCCTCAAGGAAGCGGGCGGAAAGCGCGGCGCGAGCCTGCCGGCGCTTGCGTTCGAGCGCGTACCATTGCATCTTGTTCTTTTGCGCCGCGAATTCGGTTTCGGTGAGCAGGGGTTTCGTGAAGCGCTCTTCGACCTGCACGATGGAGTAGCCTTGCGCGGTGCGGACCGGCGGGCTGAATTCCCCCGGCGACAGGGCGAAAGCCACGTCTTCGAAAGCCGGGTCCATTTCGTCGAAACCAAAGGAACCAAGGTGCCCGCCGCTGCGGGCGAGGGCAGTATCGGCGAACGTTTCCCGGGCCAGTGCTTCGAACGAGGCGCCGCGAAGAAGCCGTTCGTACAGCGTATCGGCGGCGGCGCGGGTGGGGGCGTACAGGTGGCGGGCCGTTACGGTCGTGTTAATCCGAACGAACATATCCGCAAGGTCTTCCTCCGAAACGGCGAGGGTGTCATAGACGGCGCGGCGCATCCAGGCGGCTACGAGCAGCTTGCGGCGCAGGCGTTCCTCTGCAAACCGGTAGACCGGCTCCGCCGCAAGGCCGCCGTCGATTGCGTAGCGGGCCATGAGTTTGAGGGTAATCAATTGCTCCAGGTACGCCGCCCGATGGGTTCCCTCGTCCGGCAGGCCGGAGGAAAGCAGGAAATCCATGTAGCGCGTCCGGTATTCCTCCACGCCAATGGGCCGGCCCGCCACGACCGCCACCGCGTCGCCCTCTGGCGTTCCGCCGCAGGAGGACAGCAGCATGGCCGCGCAAATTCCTATGTATATACGATATATATAAAGGCCTCGGGGCATGAATGCGTCAAGGAGATGGCGGCCTGGGCGGGCGAGGATGGCGGCCTGCGCGGGCGGAGACGGGAGCCTGCGCGGGCGGAGACGGGAGCCTGCGTGGGCGGAGACGGGAGCCTGCGTGGGCGGAGACGGGGGCCTGCGCGGGCGGAGACGGGAGCCTGCGCGGGTGGAGACGGGGGCCTGCGTGGGTGGAGACGGGAGCCTGCGCGGGCGGAGACGGGAGCCTGGGCGGAATCCGTTGTCCGGGGCGTACACAAAAGTAAAGCGGAAAATACAATGGCAAATCAATACATCTATAAGTAAATAATATTTTTAAAAGGTAAAGCATTTTACGAAAAGTAAAGAAATATAAATGAACGTAAAGCAACATGTCCAAAAGAAAGAAAATTTGGAGTAATGTAAAGAAATTTCAAAATATCTTGGCGAAATCCTGGCTTTTAGGGAAGGCCGAGGCGAAAATATAGGAAAATGCCGGGCGAAAAGCGGAATGCAATGCTTAAACCTGCGTATTATGAACCCGCACGTTCCCCGATCCCGCCTGGAACCATGACCTGTGGCATTGCCCGCGCGGCGGATTGCCCGCATCGTTTCCCCACCCCGCCCCTCCCGCATCGCGCCCTGTCCGGCGCGGCCTGCGGCGCGCTTGCGCTTCTCGCGGCGCTGTGCCTGACGGCGGCGGGCCGGGCGGCGTACGCGCAAGAGGCGTCGGATCGCCCCCCGAATATCGTGCTGGTCATCGGGGACGACCATGGATTCCCTTATTTCGGATTCACGGGTTCGGAGCACGCGCGCACCCCGAACCTGGACCGGCTGGCAAGCGAAGGCGCCACCTTCTTCCTGGCCCACGCAACGTCGAATTATTGTCGCCCTTCGCTGCAAACCCTGATTACGGGCCTGTATCCGGCGCAGTATCGGCGGATTGCCGACCGCTATCATGCCGAGGCAATGCGTGGCGAGGCGGACTGGGCGGCGGCTTCTGGAGACGCGCGGCGCCGACGAGACGCCGCGTTCCTTGCGCAAATCATGCGACGGTTCACGACGCTCCCCACGCTGCTCGCCGACAAGGGCTACGCAAGTTTTCAGGCGGGGAAATGGTGGGAAGGATCGTATGAAAACGGAGGATTTACGGAAGGAATGTCTGCCGGATGGGACGAGGACGACTGGGGCGAGCCGGGCTGGTTTCTGAAGTTTATGGGCGGCGACGGACTGGCGGCGGGAAGAGAAACCATGCAGCCCGTATTCGATTTCATAGACCGGCATGCGGAACAGCCTTTCTTTGTCTGGTACGCTCCCTCGTTGCCGCATACGCCGCTGGACGCGCCCGATGCGTACCATGCGCCGTATACTAACGCCGGGTCAGGAAAAAACAACCGGCTTTCCGAATCGGCCCGGCAGTATTACGCGAACTGCACCTGGTTCGACGCGGGCCTTGGCGCGCTGCTCGACCATATCGACGCCCGGGGCTTGCGAGAAAACACGCTCATCGCGTATGTAAACGACAATGGCTGGGAGCAGCCTCCGTTCGCGGAGTATGCGGACGATCCCATTCTGTACGCCAATGGCGGCCCGAAAGGCAAACTGTCGCTGCATGACCTCGCTTTCCGAACGCCGATTATTTTTTCCTGGCCCGGCGTGATCGAGCCTGCCGCGTTCCGGGACGACCTGGCGAGCGCAACGGATATCGCGCCCACGCTGCTCGACTACGCAGGCATAGCGCTGCCCGAAGAACTCGAAAACCTGTGGCCGGGCGGGTCGCTGCGCCCGGTCATAGCGGGAAGCGGGCGCGCCCGACGCGACATGCTGATAGGCCACGCCACGCAGCAACGGAGCGAAAACGACGTGATGGGACAGCCCGCCGATCATTATTACGTACGCACGGCGCGATGGCATTTCGTATGGGACGCGCGCGCAGGCGGCGCCGACGCCGCTTCCATGCAACTCTACGACATGGCGGGCGAGCCGGACGGATCCGAAAACGTCGCAAGCGGCCATCCCGACCTGACGTCCCGGTTTATGGAAGCCATTGCGAACTGGAAAAACTACATTGTTTCAAGCACCGAATAAAGAATACGCCGATCAAACCCTGTCGCTATGAAACGCCACGCTATGCCCTGCGGCGCCGCGGAAAGCCGCGCCCTGACCCTCTTGCTCGCCCTCGTGCTCGCCGCCGGCGGCCTGTCCTGCCAACCGGAAGCCAGAGGAAACGGCGGGAACGCCGCGAACGCATCCCCGGCGGCCGACGACCCCGCCCGCGTACCCGAATGGAGCCGGGACGCCATCTGGTATCAGATTTTCGTGGAGCGATTCCGCAACGGAGACCCGTCCAACGACCCCGCGTTCGAGCAGACCACAGGAGCGTACCCCAACCGGCCGTTCGAAGGCTGGCGCCCTACCTCGTGGACGCAGGACTGGTATCGACAGGAAGACTGGGCGGCGGCGTCCGGCGAAGAATTCTACCGAACCGTACAGGCGCGGCGCTACGGAGGCGACCTGCAAGGCATACTGGACAGGCTCGATTATCTGGAGGCGCTGGGCGTGACGGCGCTGTACCTGAACCCGATCAACGATGCGCCGTCGCTGCACAAATACGACGCCCGAAACTACCGGCATATCGACCGTAACTTCGGGCCGGACCCCGAAGGAGACGCGGCGATCATGGCGGAGGAAAATCCGGCAGACCCGGCCACCTGGCAATGGACCTCGGCGGACCGGCTGTTTCTGGACCTCGTCGCCGCCGTGCACGAGCGCGGCATGCGCGTCATCCTGGACTATTCATGGAATCATACGGGCATTACGTTCTGGGCATGGGAAGATATTCTGGAGAATCAGGCCGCTTCGCCCTATGCGGACTGGTATGAAATCGTGCGGTTCGACGACCCGGACACCGGGGAAAACGAATTCGAATACGAGGGCTGGGCGGGCGTCTCCACGCTGCCCAACCTGAAAAAAGTCGAGGTGGAGACGAAGGGCATGGCGGGCGGCAACCTGCACCCCGCCGTGAAACAGCATGTATATCATGTGACGCGGCGCTGGATGGACCCCAACGGGGACGGCGACCCGAGCGACGGCGTAGACGGCTTTCGGCTCGACGTGGCGGAGCAGGTGCCCAAGGGATTCTGGCGCGCGTACCGGGACTTCGTACGGGAGATCAACCCGGAGGCGTACCTTGTGGGCGAAGTCTGGTGGGAGCAGTGGCCGGACCACATGGCCGATCCGGTGCCCTGGGTGCAGGGGGACGTGTTCGACGCGGTGATGAATTACCGGTGGTACATGCCCACGCGAAGCTTTTTCGCCCGGACGCCGCCCCATCTTACGGCCACGGGCTATATCGCGCACCTTGATTCTGTGGAACGCGGGATTGACCGGGCACATCTCGAAGCGATGATGAATCTCGGGGCCAGCCACGATTCCCCGCGCCTCGGGACCTCGCTCTACAACAACCAGACGAAATACAAATACCAGGCCCACCCCCGCGGCAACCCCGAGTACAAGATCGACCGCCCGGACGAACGAGCCGAGGCCGTGCGGCGCCTGGTGCTGACCCAGCAATTTACCTACTACGGCGCGCCGCATATCTGGAACGGCGACGAAGTGGGCATGTGGGGCGCGGACGATCCCGACTGCCGGAAACCGCTCCTGTGGGAAGACCTTTCGTACGAAGACGAGCGCGCCATGCCCCATGCGGGAGCGAGGCAGGCGGACCCGGTTGCGCCGGACATGGATTTATATGCGTTCATCGGGGAGCTGGCGCGCATTCGAAAGGCGCACAACGATCTGTTCGCGCGCGGAACGCTCGACTATGCGCTGGCCGACGACGACCGGCGGCTCCTGGCCTACGTGCGCGCCTCGGAAAGCGAAACCGCCCTCGTGGCGTTCAACGCCTCCGAGGAGGCGCATACGGCAGCGATTCCCATTGAAGGCGCTTTTCGGAACGCGCTTGCGCCAGAGGCCCCGGTCCTCCGGTCGGAGGAAGGCGCGCTCGCGCTGGAACTGGCTCCGCTCACGGCCATGATTCTGATTCGGGAGGAATAGATCGGGCTGTTTCGTTATCCCTTGCCAGCGCGGACTTTAATAAATAAGGTTCCGGATTTCCGCCCCTTACTTATTAAGGTAACGCTGTTACAAGGGGAAATTGACGTTCGGGGCAGGGCGGCGGGCAAGCAAGGCGGGCGCGTCACGTTCCAGCGAGGCGGGCGCGGTCCAGCGGCGTGAATTCCGGGCGGAACGCGCCCTTGTCAATGCGATATACGCGGTCGGCCCGGGACAGAAAAGACGCCGAATGGGAGGCCACGATCGTTATGCAATCCTGGCGATAGCGATCCAGCATATCCATAACCTGCCGCGCCGTATCGCTATCCATGGCGGAGGTGGGTTCGTCGAGCAGGAGCACCTGCGGGCTGCGGACCAGCGCCCTCGCCAACCCCACCAACTGCTGTTGTCCGCCGGACAAGGCGGCGCCCCCCTCCCCCACGAGCGTCATATACCCGTTCGGCAACGTTTCGAAAAAATCGGAAAGCCCGACCTCTTCGCATTTTGTTATGGCTTCGCGGGGAGCGAGCGCAAGGCCCAGCCGGATGTTGTCTACAAGCGTCCCGCTGAATATCCGGATGTCCTGCGGAACCACGCCAAGCATATCCCGCCATCCGATGACCGAAAATTCGTTCCAGTCGCATCCGTTGACCAGCACCTCCCCGGACTGGGGCGTGGCAAGGCGCTGCAACATGCGCAACAGGGACGATTTGCCGGACCCCGTGCTCCCGACAATCAGCATGAGCTCGCCGGAATAGCATGAGAACGAAACGTCGCCGAGCAACGTCAACTGGCCGGGATAGCTGAAAACGACGCGGGAAACCTTGATGCGGCGGACATGGCCGAGGGGGCTCTTTGCCGCTTCTTGCTCCGCATCGTATTCGGGACGAAGCGAAGTAAACTGGTAAATCCGGTCGAATGCGACCTTGGCCTCCTGAAAATCCACGTTCGACGTGGCCAGCGCCTGGGCGCTCGGCACAACCATCCCGATCATTTGCAAAATAGCGACCATGGCGCCAAGCCCCAGGACGTCGCCAAGCACAAGCATCGACGCCCACGCCAGCGCGCCCGTCGTAATCAGGGCGCCCACGATCGTCAGTACGCCGCTGAACCGTACGGCAACCTGGCCCAAACGAAAAATTTCCTCTTGAAGATGGAGGTACGTATCGCGCATCAGCCGGGTGAAAACGGCCTCGGCGTTGGCCGACTTGATGGCCTCGATGCCCCGAATGGCTTCGACGTACCCGCTCTGGTTCAGCGAATGCGCCGTCATGATGCGCTGCTGCCCCTTTACGACAGGCCGATGAAAATGCCGCGACGCCAGCATGAACAAAAGCAGCGCAAGGAATACCGCCCCGGCAATGCCCGGGCTGTGTACGAAAATGAACGACATGCCCGCCACGAGGACCAGCGCCTCGATAATCACATTGCCCAGCACATGCGTTACGGTTTGCTGAAGCCGTTCGGCGTCGTTGAGGCGGGCGATCAGGTCGCCTGTCTTGCGCGAACTGAAAAAAGCGTAGGGCAAGCGCAGCAAATCGTCCAGAAATCTCCTCGTGATGCGGTTGTTGAATGCGCGCGCCTGCCCCAGAAGCAATAGCTGCCGGGCGACGCCCATGCCTCCCTGCGCCGCCAGCACAAGGAAAAGCAGCGCCAATCCTGTCGCGAGTTGCTCCGTATTCCGCTCTGGCAGGATATCGTCGATGAGGATTTGGGAAAAGAAGGCCACCCCAAGCCCGAACGCGGACACGAGGCCGCCCAGCGCAACCGACAACATCAGGATGCGGACGTCTTCGCGCACCGCGTCCCACAACCATGCCCGCTTGACCGACGCCCGGTGTTTTCGGGTTACGAATCCGTTATCCGGGCGCAAGAGCAGAAGCGCCCGGCTCTCCCATATTTTTTCGAGTTCTGCGGGCTTGCGCCAGACAATGCCTGTTTCCGGGTCGCCAATCAAAAACCGGCCCCCGAAACACCCGAATAAAATGACGTAATGCTGGCGGACGCCGTTCAGCACCACATGCAGCACGGCGGGCGCGTCCAGGCCCCGCAGGTCGTCGATCCCGGCCTCGTACGGCTCGGATCGAAGCCCGATTTGCCCGGCCGCCTGGTGCAATCCAAGAAGCGTGGTGCCCTGCGACATGGTGCCGCTGAGGCCCCGAAGCCGCTCCATGGTTTCCTCGCCTCCGAAAAAACGAACAATCCAGGCAAGGCAGGCAACCCCGCAATCGGACTGATCGAATTGCCTAACGATCGATTTTGTCGCTCGCCTGGTTATTGCCCGGCAAGCCTTGTCCTTTCGATTCATAACGATTCCTCGCCGCGAGCGGCAGCCGCAATGCGTTCAATGGCTGCAATACCTTCGAACGTATCGCGCAAGCGACCGTCCGGTCCATATACGAATGTCGTCGGCACGATGGCAATGCCCAGCGTATCGCCAAGCACCGAAGCAGTGTCCCGAAGTACGCGAAACCAGGGCACGGCGGCGACGCCTGTTTCCCCGGCGAACGACTGCAACGCGGCGGGCTCCTCCCAAGCCACGAAAAACACCTCGTGCTCCTTGAAAAGCATCGATTTTTCGCTGAACGCACGCAATTCCGCCCGGCAGTATTCGCAAGTGGTCGTAAAAAACACGAGCACCACGCTTTGCCGCCCGTCGGCGCGCAGGAGGACCGGCGCTTCTTTCAGGTCTACGAGATGCGTTTCCGGGAGACGTACGCGGCGTTCGACGGCTTCAAGACGCCGGATCCGCAGGTCCCGGAACGCGATCCCAAGCCATGCGACAACGCCAAGCAGCGCGATTATGACCAGCACGGCCCCTGTCTTTTTCATGGCGCGCTCCTGTCAAAAAACGGAAAGAAGGATAAACGTGATCGCAGCGATCAAAAGCGCCTTGACGCCGCCGTACGAGACCGCCGCGAGCAGCGTCACGTTTTTTGGCGCTTGCCCGGTCGAGAGGCGAATCATGCGCGCAAGAAGCAGGACATACGCCACCTCGAACAGATTCAGCGTCCGCAGGATATGGACGGCCCACATAGAACCCGCCTCGACTTCCACAAGGCCAAGCAGGGAAAGGGGGTAGAAAAACGGATCCATGCCCGGCGCGAGGAGCATCCAGAAAAGACGTACGACTTCCGCCGCGGCCCACACGATTTCGGCCATCATGGCGGCATGAAAAAGCCTGGAAAATCGCACTTTCCACGAGATAATCGCCGCGCCCAGGGCAAGGCAAAGCGCCGTAAAGCCAACCTTTGCGAGCACGTAGAACGGGGTCGACGCATACCCTATCCAGCGGAACGCTCCGCGCGCTTCGGGAAGTTGCAGAACGCCTCCTTCGGCAGGCGCCGTCTGCACATATTCGGTGGTTACCCAGCTCGTGATCGCGTACAGCGACGCATAGCCGCACAGAAGCAGCCAGAACATCCATTTTTCGGTATTGCTTTTGGGCTCGCCGCCCTGCGGAGCGGCCCACCCGCTGGCGGCGGGCGCGGCTTGCACCGGATCGCTTCCATAAGTCATTGTAAACTGCCTCTGGTATATCTTATTTCGGAGGGTATCGCCGCCGCGCCTCGTTGCGCGGCGGCGTATGGTAAAAAGGACGGCCCGGAATGCGGGGGCGGATGCGGAACGCGCCCGCCCCCGCCCTTCCTTAGCTGGCGCACAGCAGATAGCTCAGCGCGTACCTCACGCCGTGCGGATTAAACGGACCTGGACCATTGCGTATGATCAAGTCCAGCAGGGCGCGGGCGGATCTGCCCTCGCACGGGGCAGCGCCGCCAAGCACGGCGGACATTCGGATTGCGTTCAGGGTTTTCATAGCGATCACCTTTGGTTTAGGGTTCAGGTGGAATACGGAACAGGTCAGCTCCTTGACAACCGGCAGATCACATAGCCTACCCCGGCGCCGGCCACAATCCCCGCGGCAGAAATGGCTGTAGCCACGCCGCCCGTAGCAAGGCCCAGCGCGAATCCGCCGACGATCATACCCACGCTCATGGATGACGCGTACATCACGCCGATTCTTGCTCCAATGCTTTTGCAACCGCCGCTCGTGCGGTGCATTTGCTCGATGGTTAGTGTTTTCATGGTTCTTCGTTGGTTAAAAGGGTTTTGAAATAGCGCTGGCTCGACCGCGTCAAAACGCCCCCATGCGCAGAACGACCGCTTCGTCCATCCGCATCTCCCGGGCGCACAACACAATGTCGAGCCAGTGTTTGACGAGTGTTCCATAGGCGCCGACCAGATCGCGCAGGCGCGACCTGCGTTCGTCGACGCCGCCGGCCAAATCGACCGGCGCATTGCATTCCTGCTGCGTTACGAATTGCTCCAGCGTATCCGCAAACCGCCTCAAATCCGCCCGCATGGGCGGAATCGATCCGGCGGGGCCCGACAAGACATCCTCGATATAGCGCATCGACATCCCAATAGATCGTTCTACGGCGCCTCGGCATGCCCTGTTGAAATCGGCTTGATCGAGCGAAGCGTACGATGCGAGATGTTTCCCGAGGTCGTACAGCCTGCGCGGAAGCGCGTCGGACTGCGAAGCGCCCCATTCCGCAATCAGGGCCGCGAGTATATCGTTGACCCTGAAGCCCTCGAAACCGATCTCCGCTGGAAACGACGCGCGTTCTTCCGCAGGGCGATGCCCAATGACGTATCCCCCGCAAAACCCCCGCAAGAGCGACGGAAAAACGGCGTCCAGCGTTGTGCTGAATACGCCGTCCTCGTTGCGGCCCGCAGGCATAAACGGGGGAAGCAGCTCCCGATTGTCCAGGCCCATGTTCATCCCCAGGCAAAACAGCCCGTCGCCGATGGTGGGACGCGCGACGGCGCGTCCCACCTCGCGAGTGCGCATGCCTTCCGGATAACCGGCCCGAATCAATCGACCCAGAGAAGCCCCCTCGATAAACAGCCTCGCCGCATTCGACGACGTCCCCGCGTCTCCCGCATGCCCGACGAAGGTTAGCCCCACAGAGCCGTTCGACAAACGCCGCAGGAGCGGAGGCTGCGCATCGTCTATGACTATGTCGTCCCAACCGGACTCCTCCAGCAAAGGCGCAACCGAACGACCAAGCAGCGATTCGTGCATCCCGACGAAATCCGCCTCCTCTGCCTGCTCCCAGTCGCATGCGCCAAACCAGTACTCGTTGGGATCCACTTGCGAAGAAAGCGCAACGCCGGATCGCGCGCCCGGGACCTTGAACAAGGGAGGGCTGACGTCGTCGTCCACCTGCAAGGAAAGCTCCCCCGCCGTAGCCAGCAGCAACGCATTCCGGTTCGCCCCGTAATTCGTGCTGCACGCTTCGCTCCCGCAAAGCGCAAAACGCAACACATCCGGGTTGCAACCAGTCTCGTCCGCCAACGTGCGTATCAGGGTCGCTCGCCAGGCTTCGTCCAGATATTCCACCTGGGCGCCGATATCGTTTCGCAAGGCCCTGAGCGCCGTTGCGAGCCGCGCCTGCTCCGCCAGCTCCGAACTGTCCGCCACGACGAAACGCACAGATCGCCCATGCCTGGACGCATGCTCGCGCCAGGATCGAATGGCGGCAAGCACGCTGCCCATGCGATGGCATGTCGGAATGCCGATGGAGGATATATGGCCCTCTTCTTCAGGAAAATCCGTACCGCCCGCCGCGTAGCGCATCGCTTCCTGTCGTACGTCGGATTCCGACGTCAGCAGCCCGGATTCGGCCCATGCGCGCCACGTTTCGGAATCCACGGCCTCCGCCGCGCTACCGGCGAAATCCCGACGGATCCGGTGCTCGTGCGCGGCCATGCTCCGAAACCGGTCGGCGCGAAACAGTTGCTGCGCTTCCAGTGCGCGCAATACCTTGACCGCGCCCGTGCGTCGCGAACGAACCAGTACGCGCTCGTTGCCCATGCCGACCGCTTCCACATCGAAACAACGATACCGCTCGGCGGCGGACGCCGGGGCGATCCGCGCGGGACCGTCGGCATACAGCAACATGCGCGAACGCCAGCAACGAACCAGATCCGGCGGCGCCATGCGACGAACGCCGCGCCGCGGATCTCCTATGACGTATTTGCCGGCGCGAAAACCGTAATACACCACGAACCGGCCTTGCCCCTCCTTCTCTTCGTCTTCCCAATACAGGATGCCCGGCGCCTCAAGCGCTCGCAGGCCGCTCAGCGTGCCTTCGTACCCGCGCACGTCGAGACCGGCGTCCGCAAGCGCGCCGTACAGGTCCAGCATGGATTCGCCGGAAACATACGCCTCCTCCCCGTCTGCGCCGTGATGGCGAAGCAAGGCCGCCACGCAGACGCTTTCCCCCGAATGTTCCTCCATAGCGCGAGCGAATGCCCGCTTGACGTCTTGCAAATCCATATCCATCCTCTACGAATGCAGCCGGACGACCGGCTTTCATTGCCCCTGGAAATAGTCCCGACGAACCGCCGCCGTCGTTTCTTCGCTTGCGCAGCAAGAATGCATGCGCCCGGCCGCTAACTGCAGAATCTGCGGCAAGCCCTGGCGTACCGTCGGCCCGTAACCCAGGCTTGGGACCAGCCGCCCCGGAAGTATCCGACAATGCTGCCGTACACGCCGCACCCGGCTACGATATACGCCGTCAACTTGCCGCAGCCTTCGTTGCCGCCGCCCGTAATTTGCATTTCTTCTGCTGAGAGTATTCTCATGACGTCACCTCGCAATAAGGTTTTGAGATAAAGCGAACCGGCTCCCGATCCGGCGCAAAGGCCTGATTCGGTTTTGCGCCCCGGAAAGCGGTTCAATTACGGAGTCTTTCCCCGTTTCTGCGCCTTAAGACACATAAAGCGTCCGAATATGACCTCCCGGCGTAAATTTTTTTTGTCATTTTTTTTGCAGGCGGCCATTTTTCTCTGGCGTATCTTGGAATACGCTGATTTTGCCTGCGGTCGAAACCAAACCTTGTCGCCATGAAATCGCTCACGCCGAACATCCTCGTCGAAGCCATCGAGCCGGTGCTGCCCTTCTGGGTGGACCGCCTCGGATTTACCATCACTGCGGAGGTGAACGAAGCAGCGCGCCTCGGATTCGTTATCCTGACGAACGGCCTGATCGAAGTGATGTATCAGACCCTGGAGAGCGTCCGCAAGGATGTGCCGGAACTGGTCGATACGCCCCTTGGAGGCAACGCGCTGTTCGTCAGAACGAGTACGCTGGAAGAACTGGACGCCATCGACGAAGCGCTATCCGACGCGGAGCGGGTTATTCCCCGCAGAAACACCTTCTACGGAGCCGACGAGGTTACTGTGCGCGAACCCGCTGGAAATGTGGTGACGTTCGCATTCTTCGGCGGATCGTAGGCCGGCGAACGCCCGCTATTTGGCGAGATACGGACGGATTGCTTCCGTCCAGATAGCGTAGCCGGCCGCGTTCATGTGCAAGCCGTCTTCCAGAAAAATGTGCGGCGACGGTTCGCCGTCCTCGCCCAGCATCGGCGTAAAAACGTCGATGTAATCAAGATGGTCGCGGGCGGCCGCGTACGCCTTGATCCATTCGTTCGCCTTGCGCATCTCGTCCATGAGCGAACGACGGGCCAGGCTCGGTTTGATGGCGATGAACGCGATGCGGGTATCCGGAAGCTGATTGCGCATGAGGGAAACGAAGCGGCGGTAGTCCGTAAAGACCTGTTCGGCCGTCTTGCCCGCGGCCACGTCGTTGTCCCCTTCGTACACCAGAATAAGGCGCGGCGCATAGGGCGTAACGATCCGGCCCGCAAAGTGAATCAGGTCCGACATCTGCGAGCCCCCGAACCCTCTGTTGATAACCGGCTCGTCGGGAAAATCTTCCGCCAGCGTGGACCACATCCTAATGGACGAACTGCCTGCAAACAGCACGGCGCCTTCCGGCGGCGGATCTGTCTCGTCCATCCGCTCGAAAGCCCGGATAGCCTCTTCCCACTGATTCTGCGCAGAGGTCGGGGAAGCGGCGGCAAACGCCAGGACGCCAAGCAGATAAACCAGGGCGATGCGGAATGTGGCGGAACGGTTCATGGCTATGGATTGAATGGACGTCGCATTATTTTTCCAGTCTCGGAAACAGGGCTACCGTATCGAAGCCATAAATTCCACAAGATCCCGGATTTCCCGCTCCGAAAGCAAGACGGACATGTCGGGCATGGCGGAAGGCCCTCCGGCTGCGCCAAAACCCGGCGCAATGCGCGCCGCCGGGTCCACAAGGGATTCAAGCAACTGCTGCCGGCTCAACTGCGATCCGATCCCGGCAAGAGACGGTCCCACGCCATCTTCTCCGCTCGTCGCATGGCAGCGGGTGCATTCCCCCGCGGCGTTCCCCAGAAAAACCTGGCGGCCCCGCCGCCGGTTTCCTCCGTAGAGGGCCGCAGCAAACGGCGGATTCGCATCCCGCCAGGCCTGCGCCCGCGCTTTAAGGACGTCGGACCCGGCCCCCTCCGCGGCTTCCAGAATGTCCAGGCGGATTTCCGGGGCGGCTTCTCCGCTTTCGAGGCGGTCCAGCAATTCGCCCAGGACGGCGTCTGTCTGCGCAGAAGGCAGCCCGCTTAGCGTGGCCAGCGCGCTTTGCTGCTCGGGCGTCCCGCCCTGCCGCAGCGCGTCGCCGAGGACGGACGCCACGGCGTCGTTGCTCAAATCGGCTTCGGTAACCAGTTCAAGCGCCAGCATGCGCACTTCGGCGCTCGAATCCGCCAGCGCGCGACGCAGCGCGACGTCATGATCCGCGTCCGACCGGGCGAAAAGCGCCCTCAGGGCCGCCGCGCGGACTTCTTCCGCATCGTCCCTGTTCAACCGATCCGCAAGCAAGCCCCCCACCCCATCGACCTGCAAGCGAGCAGCCGCAACCACCATGGCTTCGCGGACCGCTGCGCTTGCATCCGCCAGCAATGTTTCGACGAGAGGCGAAACCGCTTCCCGCGCAGCGGTCGCCGGACGCGACGCCGGACCGAGATACGCGCCATCCACCCGATCAAGCGTAGACGGCTCCGCCCAGACCCCCAGGGCCGCAACCGCTTCCGCCCGCATGGCCGCAGGCGCGGCGGTTTGCGCGGCGTAGGCCGCCAGGCGCTCCGCCTCCGCGTCGCCCCCCACCCGCAGATTGGCGCTGACAGCGCGACGCAAAAGCGGCTCGTTCTCAAAGTCGGTCACATCCAGCAAGGCGGCCAGTGCGGGAAGCGCTGCGGGGATGCCGCCATCGTCGTTGATGGCGCGCGCCGCCTCGGTCGCCACGCTTTCGTCGGGATCGGCAAGAAACGTCGAAACCCCTTCGTGCCGCATCCGGCGCAGCGCAAGCGCCGCCCCGATGCGCACCGCGACGGAAGCGTGTCCCAAAAGGTCCGTAAGCGCTTCGGCGTCCCCGATCCGCGCCAGCGCCAGCGAGCCTGCATGGCGCAGATACACATCCTGTCCGTTGGCCTCTTCCAGCAGCGCAATCAACCCGTCCAGCGCAGGCCGGTGGGCCATGCGCCCCAGCGCCTCCGCCGCAAAGAAACGCACCCGGTCGGATTCGTCGGACAATAACGGAACCAGTGCATCGCCCGCCGCCGCATAGCGTACGTCGCCCAAAACCTTCGCCGCCTGCGCACGCATTTCCGGGTCCGGATCGTCAAGCAAATCGATGAGCGGCGCGGCCTGGCCGCCATCCCGCAGCGCCAGTTGCCACAAACCCCATACGCCATGGATGCGAGCCAGAAGCGTTTCCGTCTGCCGAACAGCTTGCAAAAGCGTTTCCGCATCCCCCCGCCGCGCCAGTTCGAACTGCGCCTTCCGCCGCACCCGCAGGTCCGAATCGCCCAGCAAATGGGACAACACATCCGTCGAAACCGCGCCGAATTCCGCAGCAAGAAGCGTACGCACCTCCTCCTGCCGCGTTTCGTCCGGCTCGGCGGCGGCCAGTTTCCAGACGCGCCCGGCCCCCTTGGAGCGCCATCCATCGATCCAGTCCGTGAAATACAAGGCGCCGTCCGGGCCAAACGCCAGCCCGGTAGCCAGTACGCTTTTTACGGCGACGTCTTCTTCCGCAAGCTCGAAACCCGCCCCCTTCGGCGCAAGGCGAAACGCATGAATATTCGACCGGAAAGCAGAACCGGTGTACTCGGACATGAAAAACCGGTCATGCCAATCTTCGTTCAGGGCCGTGCCCGGATTGTATACGATACCCGTCGGGCCGTCATGGTAATTCATGATCGGGGGCGTAATGAAGGCCGGTTGCCCCTCGAAATGCGGCAAATACATCCCCTCGTCCATCCAGACCTTGTAGGGGTTGTTCGTTTCCTGATGATATTTTCCGAACTGCCAGTGTGTCCGCCAACCGCTGTCGGAACCCTCGACAAGGTATACGAGCCGCTCGCTTTCGTTCGGGTGATCCCCGTCGTTGTCCACGCTGATCAGGTTGCCGCGCGAATCGAAAGCGAATTCGTGCGTATTGCGCAGCCCGCGGGCAAACCACTCCAGCCCGGAGCCGTCGGGAAAAGCCCGGAGAATGGCGCCCTGATGCGGATAGTGGATAGATTCCCCCTCCTGCGACGCAAGGCTCAGGCCCATATCGCCGACGCCCCAGTAAATGCGTCCTTCCGGCCCCATGATCATGCCGGACACGCCATGGCCGGAAAATCCGGGATGCACATTGAATCCCCAGGCAAGCGTCGTTACGTCCGCCGCGCTCGGCGCGGGATTCCCCAATGCGTTCGCCAGCCGGTACACGCCCGGCGCCGCGCCCAGATAGATATCGTTGTCGTGCGCCATCAACCCGCCAAGAATATCCGAAACCGGCGTATTGAACCCGGCAACCAGCGCATGCGCCCGATCCGCTACGCCGTCCGCATCGCTATCCTCCAGTCGATAGAGCCGCTCCTTGACCACGGCGATATCGCGCCAGTCCCGGGACCCGTCTTCGTTCAGGTCCGGCATCCAGGCGTTCTCGTCGCTCGCCTCCGGGGCCATGACCCGCTTCAGAAAGGCTTCGAAGTCGTGCGCCGTCTGCAACGCAAGCCCTTCGAGGCGCCAGTCCGGGTGTTGTCGTATGTCCAGCAAGCCCATCGTGCGGCTGGACCTTGTCACCAGCACCTCGCCAGTGTTCGCTACGTCGATGGCGACGGGATCTTCGATCAGGTCTTCCGTGGCGTACAGGGAAAGCACAAGCCCCGCTGCGGGAGCCGCATCGACGGACGCGGCGATTTCCCGCGCCTTCGCGGCGGTTGCGGCGGGATCCGCCTCAATCGGCGGCTCGGACGCAAAAACGAAGGGCAGCGTATCCGGAGCAACGACGGCCCGCTCGCCGTCGGGATCGCCCGCGGGACCGCAGGCGGAAAACACAACGAGGAAAAACGCGGTCGGCGCCGGAAAGAACCGGCGAAAACGGCGGACGACACAAGGCATGGCGAAACAATACGGGATGAACATCGGGGGCGAACGCGCCGTATGCTAACGCAGCGGCGGCGAAAACGCTTCAGAACGTAACAATAGGAAATTTCGACATGGGAATCCACCGGGGAACGAATCAGAACATCCCGTCGGCGGCGACGCTGAACAAGGCTTTGCGCGCCGCGACGCGCCAGTCCGACGCCTATGTCTCGCCCGGCAAGGGCGGGCGAGACGCCGCGGCGGACCCCGTCCGTCTGTGGTTTGCGGATACGCCCCTTGGACCCGCGCTGGCCGGCGGCATTGGCGGCGGACTGTGCCTGCTCACGTTTCCGCCCGACGAAACGCTCGCCGAGGCGGACGCGCAGCCGGGGTCTATTTGTGAATATATTGCGAATACGACGCAGCGGCTCGACCTGCCGGTTTCCTGGAACGGTTCGGCGAGCCACCCGCTGACAGACCAGCTGGCGAAGGAACTGGCCGAATGGTTTTCTGGCGCGCGGCGGGATTTCGAAATACCGCTTGTCCTGCGCGGCACGCCATTTCAACAAAGCGTCTGGAAAGCGCTTCAGGCCATACCGTACGGCGCAGTGCGATCCTATGGCGACCTGGCCAGGTCCCTCGGCAAGCCCGAAGCGGCGCAGGCGGTCGGCGCCGCCAACGGACGTAATCCTGTATCGATCATCGTACCCTGCCACCGCGTGATCGGGGCAAACGGATCCCTGACGGGCTATGCGGGCGGCCTGGACCGCAAACGGCTCCTGCTCGCCCTCGAACAAAGCAACGCGGCAGCGGGGCAGGGACAACTATTTTAGGAAGCGCTGATCAAAACCCCTTCGCTCAGCGCGTCACGTTCGCCGCACGCCAGTGCGTCAATCCGCGCGCCATCTCAACAGAACATCTTTCAGCGCGTCCAGCAGCGGTTGAATTTCACTGGTCTTGTCCGCCGCTTCAAGGTATGCAACCCGGCGGCAAACCTCGGGTATGGTCCGGCCTTGCGCCTGCGCCAGATCGTAGAGTTTCGACTTGGCGATATTGGCTGGCGTATCCGACGCGGAATCGTAGACGGCGTCCAGCCGACGGATTTCATCTGCGAGACTTGCAGGATCCGTTCCCAAATCGCTGGCCCATCGGTCGGGCGCCTGTTGCAAGCGCTTCCATAGCCAAACCTCTGGAATATCGTTGCCCGGCAAAAACAAAACGGGCACATTGGCGCTGCCGCCGGCGTCGCGAATTTTTCGCTCCAGGCCGGTAGCGCGCTGATCCCCGTCAAGAACGAACACAAAGTCGTCCAGCGAGCCGAATTTTCTGAACGCCGCGGCATGCATTGGAAACTCTGCTGCGCCCGTATCGCGACCGACGCGAATAGCCCCTCGCTTTATCCCCTCGTCCGGCACGAGGCAATCCAGTACGCCATCCAGAAGACCTTCGGCGACATCGTCTTCGCAGAGGAGATTCAGCGTATTATAGCACCGCCCGTAAAGCGCATCCTGGACGAGATCCCGATAGGACGGGAGCAGTTTCACCTCCCCGTCGTCTGTGCGTTCGAGAAAAATGCGTCCGCGCGGCGGAACCGAGTCAAGCGCTACGGGACTGTGCGACGTAACGACGATCTGGAGGTTGTTGCGGAGCGCCAACTGCTGCAATTGCAACATAAGTATTTGCTGAACCCACGGATGCAGGCCCGCTTCCACTTCGTCAATGAGAATAAGCGCGTCTTTCAGTTGCGATATATCCTGGGATAGCCGCAGAATGGCGCGTTCCCCGGCCGCCATATGCATCTCGGAATAGGAGGCGCCCGTCTCTTGCTCGGCAAACAGCAGGCTCTTGTTTTTACTGGAGAGCCTGGTCACCTCGGAATAGCGAAAGGGCAATATCTGCTGTGCAAAGTTGATCTGGGAGGCCGTCAGCGCCGTCTCGTCGGGAGGCGCTTTAAGGTGAGACATCCTCAATACCCCGCGCACCTCAGAGGGCGCGCTCAAGTTGGTAAGGGTGCGCAAATACACTGGGCGTTCGGGTTGTACGGCGCCTTTCCGACCAAAGAAGCTGCGACTCCAGCCTTTGGCGCGGCGCCAGCGCATAGCGCGTCGACCAACAGGCGTCGAGTATTCGAATTCGATAACGATCGGTTGCCTTGCATCCGTACGCCCCCGGTGTTTGGGTCGATAATCGGGAAAAAGCGTAGAGGGCACGAAATCCTTGACGCCGGCTCCAGGCACCTTGTAGGCGCAGGCAGCAGCGAACAGCACTGTTGACTTGCCGCTCGCGTTGCCACCGGCGATCACGCTCACCGGATAGCTGAATTTCACCCGCAAATCTTTAATGCCGCGAAGGCCCGACAGATAGATCTCGTCAAGGAAGTGAGGCATGTGGGGCCGCTTGCCATCAAGCCGCTCCCATAGATTTTCAAATCGTTTATTCATAACCGTTTCTCCTATAACCCCCCAACCCTATTCCGTAATCGCCTGGTCCAGTTCTTCCATCACCTCGCCGTAGCGCGCCCAGTCTCCGGCTTCGAAAGCCGCGCGCAAGCGGCTCCACAGCGCGCGTACGCGCTCCAGATCGTCCGGCGATACGGTCGGCGCAGCGGCGCCCGCCTCCCCGCCGTCCGGCGACGATGCTCCGGCATATTCCACGGGAGCAACCGCTTCTCGCCCGAACAACGCGGCCAGCGACTCGTCCAGCGTCGGCTCCATGGCGATGTCGTCCCCGAACGCCACGATCACGCGCTGCAGCTGCGGAATATCCACGCCTTCCGCCAAGAGAAACACCGGCTCGACGTACAGGAACGAATTCTCGACGGGAATCACCATGAGATTGCCCCGAATGACCCGCGAACCGCGCTGATCCCACAACGCCAGCTGCTGGGATATTTCCGGGTCCTGGTCGACGCGGGCCTCTATCTGGGCCGGGCCGTAAATAAGGCGCTGCTTGGGCAACTTGTACACCACGAGGCGCCCGTACTCTTCGGAATCGGACTTCGCCGCCATCCACGAAATCATGTTGTCTCTGTTTTCGGGCGTAAGCGGACTGATCAGCATGAATTCCAGCGGTCCGCGGGCGTCTTCCGCCTCGGCGGCGCCCGCCGCCGAAGGAAGCCGGGCCAGCACGTAGTACGGCTCCATAACCAGCTGCTGACCGCCGTATTTCTCGAAGGGCCGCGTCCACAGGTCTTCGTTGTTGTAGAACACCTGCGGATTGGTCATGTGGTAGCGATTGAATCGTTCGAGCTGGATTTCGAACAGATCCTGCGGATACCGGAAATGACGCTCCAGCGCCGGGGGCATCTCTTCGCGCGCCCTGAAGAGATTCGGAAAGATGGATCGGTACACCTGCAATACGGGGTCCTCGGCGTCCATCACATAGTAATCGACGGCGCCGTCGTAGGCGTCCACCATGATTTTTACCGAATTCCGGATATAATTGAAATTCCGGAACGGCTGGGAATACGGAAAATTCTGCGAGGTCGTATAGGCGTCCTGCACCCAGTACAACCGGTCGTCGCCCATCACGAGATAGGGGTCCCTGTCCAGTTCAAGGAACGGCGTAATCTGCCGGATGCGCTCCTGTACGCTGCGCCATATTTGCAGTCTGCTTTCGGAATGAATGTAGTCCGAGAGGAGAATGTTGACGTCGCGAAGCTCCCAGGCGTACAACAAACGATGCAGCACGGAGCGGATGGGCAGTCCGCCCTGGCCGGCGTAGGAATTGTACACGTTTTCGTCCCCGCTGGGATAATCCAGCTCCTCGGCGCCCGTATTCACGATGTAGTAGCCGCCCACCTCTTCTTCGCCGTAATAAATCGCCGGATTCTCCACCGTCAGTTCCTCGTATCCGAAATCCGGCGGCAAGTCCTTGACCACGAGAATCGGCTCGCCCTGACTATTCATTTCCGTAACGGGACTCATGGCCAGGCCGTACCCGTGCGTAAAGATCAGGCGGCGATTGACCCAGTTGTCCGACTGGCCCGGCAAGTCCGCAGATATTTCCCGCGCCGATATCATCACCTGCGTCACATCGCCGCCGTACTCGTAGCGGTCGTTGTCCACGGAGAAAAATTCGTAGTACGTACGAATTTCCTGGAGCTGCTTGTAGGTCTGGATCAACAACCGGGGATCCCAGAGCCGGATATTGTCCACGGCGTCCTGATTGTTCCGAATATCCTCTATGCGGAGCGTGTCGTTGGCTTCGTACTCTACCTCCGTAACGTCGTGCAGATTGTACGCCAGCCGGGTCATGGCGATGTTGTGCTCCAGGTACGGCGTCTCCAGTTCGAGTTCGTTCGGTTCGACGAGAAACTTTTGCACCATGCCGGGAAGCGCCATGCGTCCCAGCCCCCAGGCCACCACGGCCACGCCCACCGCGACGCCCATCATCCGGCGAGAAACAGCCCACCGCGTACTGACGAACAGGAATGCGGCGAGCAACGTCACCGCGACCAGCACGATCCAGAGCGCGGGCAATACAATATGCACGTCGGTATACCCCGCCCCGAAAACAATCCCCTGCGAGGAAAAAAGAATCTCGTAGCGCTCCAGGAAAAGGCCCGCCGCAAGCAGTAGCAACCAGAGCGCGGCGTTCAGTTTGAGGTGCGTTCGGACATTCTTGCGGGCCTGTACGCCCCGCCGCAGGCCTTCGAACGTCAGGAGGCGCAGCGTCGAGTAGACGGCGAGCAGCGCAAGCAGCGTAAGGAAAACGAGCAGCGCAAAGGAGGTCTGCATCATCTCCCAGAACGGGAGCTGGAACATATAGAAGCCGATATCCTTCCCGAAAATGGGGTCGTTCTGTCCAAACGGTTCGTTCCAGAGAAACCGAAGCGATTCGTCCCACCCAAGGTAGAACGTGAGCGCGAACAGCAAGGCGAAAAACAAGGCGGCGCCGGTCAATATCTTCCTGACGCGCCGGAAATGCGGCGGATGGCCGAGGTTCAACTCGATATCCTGGAGGGGCGTGCCCGTAAAGGTCGCCCAGCGCAACTCCCCGGCCAGCATGCGCGCATTGGCGACGAGAAAAACGCCCGCAACCACGAACGCAAGCGCGCCAAGGCTTATTTTGGCCAACTTGAGCGTCCAGAAAACGCCCTCGTACCCCACCTGGCGCATCCACATCCATTCGAAAATGACGGAGGTTGAAATGCTCAGGACGATAAGCGGAACAACGATATAGAGCAGAATGCGAAAGCGTCGCGGCATGGGATCGTAGTATGGATGGTGGCCATGTCCCGAAAAGCAGATAAAAAACGCTGTCTTTTCGGGCCGGATTTCCTGTATTTTAGGATACTCTGATTAAATCCGCGAAGCTCAGAGGCATGCGAGGGGTGCGCTGGCAAGGAATGACGAAGCAATGTGGTAGGCCCCACATAATGAGGAATGACACAGCCAGCGTGCCCCTCGCAGCCTCCCGAAGGGCGCGTCACGGACGCAACGTACCGAATCTACGGTGTTTTTTGCTGATTTCAATGATCCGGGCATGACGATCTTTGCGGGCAATAGTGACGCGCTGAGCGAAGCGGCTTTGATCAGAGTATCCTTAATATCGCCCGTACGCAATCGGCGCGGGTCTTGCGCCCGGCCCGCCCGCCGCATTACTCCTGGGCGGATTCCTCTTCTGCCTCTGGACCCGATCCCGGGCCTGATCCTGCGTCTGATTCAAAATTTGGCGCTTCCGCGGATGTTTCGGCGGGCTCGGCGGCGTCTGGAACGGGCGCCCTGGCCTCTGCCGGGGCGTTTTCGGCGACAGAATCGGGCGGGGCCTCGTTTTCGGGCGGATCCGCTTCCGGCAGCGGATTGTCCGGCAAAATATCTTCCCCGATCTCCCCTATCGTTCCGCGCGCCTCGCGACCGAACCGCTCCGACAATTCCTGAACGGAAGGAAACATGCCTGCGACAAAATCCCAGCTGGCGGGAAAAACCGCTGCGACGGGCCCGTACAGCATGGACGCCTCGCGGTGCTTCTGCGTCGGCGCGCGAAAGAAACCCAGCGCCAGAAACAGTACGCTCAGAAGCAGCGCGGCCTTGCATGCGCCCAATACCGCCCCGCACGCCCGATTCAATATGCCCAGGCGGAGCACCTTGAGGCTGGTTTCGATGAGCCGGGTCAGCAGGCGCAGGACCAATTGGCCTGCTGCGAACACCAGCATAAAGCCGACGACAAGGGCGACCTGCGGCCCCAGGCCCAGCAGCCCGCCTGCGGCGTCCCCGACGGGACGCATAAACTCGACGGCCAGAACGATGCTCAGGACGGTGCCTGCCAGGCCCGTAATCTGACGGACGGCTCCGGTTGCGAAACCGCGAATCAGCCCCAGCAACAAGCCCGCGGCAATCAGAATGTCAAGCGTGGCGGAGGGCATGGGACTTCGGGGTATCGCTGCGGCGGATCGGGGCCAGGCATGGATGATACGGTGCGGCGGGCATATTGTACGGGGTTCCGGGCGGCCTTTTACGAGAAGGTGTTTCGGATGCGCGCGGAGCGGCGGAAGTATTGCGTCCAGACGATGGCCCAGGCCAGCGAAAAGAGAATGATCCCCGGAAAAATCGCCAGTTCGCCAAGCAGCGCCCCGCTATGCGGCCGCGGCCACCCCTTCAGAATCCCGTCGAACAACGCGCCATACGCCATGCGCAAGGTCATCAGAATCGATCCGGCCCACAACGCCGCTACGTTCCACCTTGGGGCTGCGGGGTGTTTTCGGAGAAGAAGCCATAGCGGCGCGGCCAACGCCAGGAAAATCCCAGCCATCAGTATGGCCGGGTATTCGAAGAACCATCCCGACAGGCCCATCGAATAGAACAGCAGGACAGGTATCGACCCGACGAGGTAAACCAGCAGCCAACCTCCTGCGCCTTCTATATGGTCTTTTCCCGTCATCGTTTGCCTTGTCCGGTAGAGTATCCTTATAATATACGGACATCGCAAGGGATACGCTGATAAAAAACCGCCTCTTTCGCGCAAACCGCTGCGCCGGTTCGTTGTCGGCGAAATCCGGAAACGACGGATCATTCGGGCAAAACAGGCTGGAGCAAGTCTCGTACTCCTTGCGCGCGGGAACAAGCGCCCGGCACTCAGCCTGTGCGCTCCCCCCGCACACGCAATCCCCCATAAAAAATCAGAAAAACATGAACATATCGAAATGCAGTTGCCGAAATTACCTCTTACGTCCGCCTGTGTGCTGGCGGAGGTCGTTCGATCCTATGAACAACCCGTAATGAACAACACCCATCGCTCGGAATACGCGGAAGCGATCGTCGTGCTCGCGCTCAGAGACAGCGGGTGGATCCGCATGAAGCCATGGGACGGGTGGGATTGCGAGCACGAATCGGGCCTGCGGCTGGAAGTCAAGCAGTCCGCCGCGGCGCAAACATGGGGAAGCGGCACCAACCGCAGTTTTCCCCGATTCGACATTGCTCCCCGGAAAGGGTTTTGGGAAGAGGAAGAAACCTGGGTGCCCTTGTCTAAGCCCGGACGCCTTGCGGATATTTATGTGTTCGCCTGGCATAGCGAGCCGCACGAGCGAGCGGACCAGCGAGACCCTGCTCGTTGGGAATTCTATGTGGTTCTGACGCGCGACTTGCCTCAGAAGCAGAAGACCATCAGCCTGACCCGGCTTCGCAGCATTACGAACTCGTGCACGGTGGACGGTCTTGCAGCGACCGTGAAAAAGTCGACGGCGGCGCTGTGAGGCGAAGCGGGGCATGCGGCGGCGCAAGGAAACGCGCCATGCCATCGCCCGGCACGACATGAGGCGGGCAGAAGCGGGAGCAGGCCGGTTTTGACGCAGATATATTACCCTCCCTGCGAAACCTGGCTGACGCCCGTGATCACGGCAAGGAACGCCTCCCCGTAGCGGTTCAGCTTCGTCTCGCCCACCCCGCTCAATCGCGCGAATTCCTCCAGGGTAGCGGGGCGCTGGTGGACCATGTTGCGGAGCGTGGCATCGTGGAAAATGACGTAAGGAGGAACCTTCTGGGCCTGCGCCAACTCGGTCCGGCGCGTACGCAACGCCTCCCACAACGCTTCGTCCCAGGTGGCGGGATCGGGGGGTGGCGGGGGTTCCTTCGACTTGCGCCTGGCCCTCGCGCGAGCAGGCCGCAGATCCTCTCGCAGCAGCACCTGTTCCTCGCCTCGCAACACGGGCCGGCTGGCCTTGGTCAGTTTAAGCGAACCGTACCGTTCCATGTCCACGCTGAGCAGACCCCGCGCGACCAGCTGGCGAAAGAGCGAACGCCAGCGATAGGGATCAAGGTCGGCGCCCACGCCGTGCGTCGGAATGCGGTCGTGGCCGAAGCGGAGTATGCGCTCATTCTCCAGCCCGCGAAGCACGTCGATCAGATACCCCGCACCAAACATCTGCCCCGTGCGCGACACGCACGACAACGCCTTCTGGCACGCCACGGTCGCATCCCAGGAAGCGACCGGCGCAAGGCAGTTATCGCAGTTGCCACAGGGTTCCGGGAGGGTATCGCCGAAATAGGCGAGCAGCGTTTGCCTGCGGCAGGTCGTCAACTCGCAATAGCCAAGCATGGCGTCGAGTTTGCGAATCTCCAGGCGCTTGCGCATCTCGCCGGCGCTTGATCCCTCCACCATCTGGCGCAGCGTGACCACTTCCTTAAGACCGTAGATCATCCATGCGTCGGCAGGCTCGCCGTCGCGCCCCGCCCGCCCCGTCTCCTGGTAATAGGCCTCTATGCTTTTCGGGAGGTCCAGATGGGCGACGAAACGGACGTCGGGTTTATCAATGCCCATGCCAAAGGCGACCGTGGCCACGATCACGATGCCCTCTTCGCGCTGGAAGCGGTCCTGGTTGCGGCGGCGAACGTCTGCATCGAGCCCCGCGTGGTACGGCAGCGCATGTACGCCCATGCCGCGCAGCCACTCCGCCGTCTCGTCGACGCCACGACGCGACAGGCAGTAAACAATGCCGGCGTTGCCGCGGTGGCGCTCCTCCAGGAAGCGCTGGAGTTGCTGTCAAGCGCGGTTCTTCGGCACGACGGCGTACCGGATGTTGGGCCGGTCGAAACCGCTTACGAACTGCGGGGCGCGGGTCAGGCCCAGGCGGCGCACGATCTCGCGGCGGGTGGGTTCGTCCGCGGTGGCGGTAAGCGCAATCCGGGGGACGTCGGGGAAACGCTCGCGAAGGGCCGAAAGCTGAAGGTACTCGGGACGGAAATCGTGTCCCCACTGGGAGACGCAGTGTGCCTCGTCTATGGCGAAGAGGGCGAGCCGGGCGCGCGCAAGGAGTTCCAGGGTGCGGTCGCCGAACAAACGCTCCGGGGCAATGTAGAGGAGGTCAAGCAACCCGTCCTTCACGGCGGTCTCGACTTCCTGCGCCTCACGGTAAGAGAGCGTCGAGTTGAGGCAGGCGGCCCGGACGCCCGTCTGGCGCAGCGCCTCGACCTGGTCCTGCATGAGGGCAATCAACGGGGAAACGACCACGCCTACTCCGTCCCGCACAATGGCCGGAATCTGGTAGCAAAGCGACTTGCCGCCGCCGGTGGGCATGAGGACCAGGCTGTCGCCGCCAGATACGGTGTGCTCGATCACGGCTTCCTGCTGACCGAGAAAGCCGGGAAAGCCGAAGACGCGGCGGAGGACGTCGTGAATGGTTTGGGACATGGGTGGCCGGACTGCCGTTCCGGCAAGATTGCGGTGGGCGGGGTTCATCCTGCAATGTAAACGCCACAGAGGAAAGCGGAAAGGGCGTATTCGCAATGCTGTACCCCTTTGCCTGACATCCGGGAGGCTCCCTATGCCCGCAACCAGCGTCAGGAAGACGACCGGCCGCCCCCGAATGGACATCGAGACCCCTCGGGCAACAACGGCGAAGAAGTGGGTTGCACTCCAAAATTTTTGTCGCCAAAGGACTTGACTTTTCGGCGCCGCCGCCGTATAATGCTACTGCGTTCCGGTCGCGCCTTGCCGCGCCAGAACGCCCAATCCCCCGATACGCAGACATCGGCCTAAACGCCCGCTCGGAACCCCCTCCTGCCGGGTAGGGCGAACCCGTTGAAAAACGGTGCAGAAACGATCCTGGCGATCTGTACGATCACAGGTGTGACAAGAACCCGAAAATCCTTACAAGCCATGTCTGAATACCTTGACTTCGCCGTATTGATCGCCCCGGTCGTTGCCGTATTGATTGCAAGCGTTGGCTGGTTTTATCAAGGCCGCCGCAACAGGAAAACGGACAACAGAGACGACAAACGGGCTATGGAAGAACAATTCGCTGCGCTTGGGAAGAAAATCGACGACGTCAGCACGAACCTTAGCAAGCGAATGGACGACGGGAACGCGAGCCTGACCAAGCGAATCGACGACGTCAACGCGAGCCTCAGCAAGCGACTCGACGACACGAACACAAAAATCGACGACGTCAACGCGAGCCTCAGCAAGCGACTCGACGATACGAACACGAAAATCGACGACGTGAACATGGGCCTGGGCAAACGGATCGACGACATGAACGCGAACCTGAGCCAACGAATCGACGACACGAACGCGAACCTCGTCACTATGCAAACGGAACTTTCCAAGCGCATTGACGGAGTCAATACCCGTATTGACGACCTGTACGTCTCCTCGGCAAAAAAGTAGTCCGCGCCCGATCCGAAACGAGCAATACGGATACGGGCGCGCTCGAAAGAAAGTCCCGTACGGCGAGCGCCGCATGAAATTTCCCGGCGGACGTACATAACGCAAGGACACCCTGGCGCAAAACCTGTCCCGGAAACTGTACAACCGCGCATTTTCCCATACGGCAGGAACCAAGGGATACAAGAGGCTAACCCCTTTGTATCTCTTGGCCCGACACTCTGGAGGCCCCATGCCTGAAACCAGCGCCAAAAAGACGACTGACCGACCCCGAATGGGCAGCCAGGCCCCTCAGGTCATGACCGCGGAGGAATACGTTACGCTCCCCGACCGGCAAAACGGCGTCTCCTATGAATTGGTGCAGGACACGCTGGTTGTACGCGATCCGGGGGTGTCCTGGACGCATTCGTCCGTACAAGGCAAATTGTACCGCTATCTCGACGAATGGATGGAAAAATTCGGACACGGCGAAGTAGGCGTAGACGTGGACTGCCTCCTCAGCGAAACCCCGGACACCATTCGCATACCGGACGTAGCCGTTCTGCTCCAGCCGTTCGATACGGAGAATGCCTTCCATGGCCGCGTGCGAGGCGCGCCAGACATTGCGATCGAAGTGCTGTCCCCCTCGAACAGACCGCAGGAAATGCGCGACAAAACAAGCGATTACTTCAATGCCGGGGCGCTCCGGGTATGGATCGTAGATCCGGAAACCCGAACTGTCGTCATTCACAAGGCGGATGGGACAAACACCCGATTCATCGGCGCAGATCGTCTCGAAGACCCTGAAATACTGCCGGGCTTTTCGCTACAGATGCAGAAGGTATTCGGAGTATACCACGCCCGCCCCCCGCTATAACCCACCCTTGCCGCCTCTAAGAAGCATCGCCGACGGAGGCGGAATCGACGATTTTGAGTACAACTGGAGTTTCTGCGCTACGGTTTGAAGAATCGTTCGTTTTTCCAAAGAGGTAAAGGACACTCTTCGCCGCAGGCGCGCAGGTTTTCGCGAATCATACAAATAATTTTCTCATAATCCTCGTACTTGAATTTTTGCCATGCGGGTATCCCTGAGGGGCGTCCTTTTGTGCCGGGCAGGGTAATCCAATCCTTCTCATACCGCTTACCGAACCTTTTTTTTCCGCGTTTCGAATCGTTCATGCCTTTCAGAACCTCTCGGTCAATCGGAGGATGAACGGCAAGCCATTTATTTGCTTCCTTTTCAGGAAGATTGTCAAGGTTTAGGGGAGCCAAGGTTTTTATGAAGACGTTGATCAGCTTGGCGGAGTGTCCATATGACCAGTCTTTTATCTCTATACGTTTTGCTTCTTTGCGAACTTTTTTGCACCAAGCGTGATGTTTCTTATCGAATTTTTGCGGATCGGGCAGCCATTTAACCCCTTTCTTGGCAAGTCCGAAAAAACCCACTCTCTTCAAAATTTTGCGAGCATCGTTGTTTTGTTTCCCCCGCAATGCACTCCCGGCAGCCCATGCCGCGAATCTGAACCTGTGTTCTGCGTAAGTGTATTTTTTCAGTTCTGTGCAGGCTGGATCAGTCATTTTGTCCTTTAGCGGGTTTGTGAATGGAAGCACGCAAAATAGCGTTTTTCCGGCCGGTGCGGATTTCCTATATCTCTAAAAGAAGAACTTCTGCTGCTCGGTCAAGTTCTCGAAATCAGTCATTTTGCCCTCTTGAATACGGTTGTGGCATTTGCCGTCTCATGCCCCGCATCAGCGCACCGTTCGACTGGTTTGCAGACCGGACCGACCGGAATTCGATCCATGAAATGACGCCGCTTCTTGTCGGTTCCCCTGCCTCGGGGGCAAACCAGACTTTGGTCATAATCACAACCCCTCCTGCTATTCTCAGCGGATGGCCTCAAGGTCCTCGGGCCGTAGCCTGTAGCGTATTACATTGCCCTCGTGCAGGCCGCGAAACTCCTGCCCGACATAGGCGGCAACCTGTTCGCGGTCCGCGTCGGGGACGCCGTCTGCAGCGGCCATGGCTATGACGTCCTCGGCGCGGAACGCCTTCCATTCCAGTACGCAGCGGCGCACGGCCTTGCGCACAAAATCCCGGTACGCCAGCGCCGCCTTCTCCGGACTTTCGACTTCGGCGCGCAGCACCCGATAATTCTCGGCCGAGCTCAGATAGGCCTCGATATACGCCTCGCGCAGCAAGGAAACGTTGTTGAGTTCGTAGACGCCGATCAGTCCGTCGATATAGTCCCTGTCTTCCATTGTCAAGAACGACATCGGCGCAAGATCGGCCTTTAGAAGCGAGATGTTCGAGGCAATGCGCGAGGTCCGCTTGTTGATATCGGCGAAAGCCTGTAAATAGGGAATATGAACGAGAAGAAAGAAGGATTGCTCAAACGAATCTGGGATCGCCGCCGCCTTGCCGATCAGGATTTCAAACTCTTCCTCAATCTGATATTGGTCGTCAGGCGGCCTGTAGCTCGAATGCGCGATGCCGACAGGCATGCGGCGCAGCCGTCCCGCCATGGCGGGATCGACAAGAAGGCCGCCCGCGAGGAGAGCGTGCATATTGAACATATCCGGCCGGCTGATATGTATGTCGTCAAGATGATCGACGACATACTGAATCGCCTCCTTGTGGTTGAGAATCATCAGCGCTTCCTTGCGGTCCTTGCCAGCCGCCTCCTCGCCGAAGCGGATGAGCCGTTCGGTCTGAAGAATATCATAGGTGTTTCCTTCCATGCGCGATGATGCCCAAGACAAGTCCACGAGCAGCCGTTCAAGGATGCGCCGCGCATAGGTCCCTGCCGGGAGCGGCGGCTCTGGACGCCCGGCCTCGTGCAGGCGCTGCCGGTCCGCTGCGGCAAGGTAGAATGTCTTGCCGGGAATATACCGGTCCAAAAACGCCTTGTTGTAGCTTGCCGGTTTGCGGCGGTTATAGGGCGTTTGCAGATAGGCGCGCACCACGCCCGCGCCCGCCAGGCGGTAGCCGGTGGCGCGGGCATTGCCCGAAACTTCCAGCCGGCCTTCATCGGCAAGCCGCTTTAGCGCCCGCCAGATAGTCGACAAACTTACATCCGGCGCGACATCGCGGCGAATATCCTCGCGGCCGGCGCCGGGGTGGTCCGCGATGTAGTCGAGTATGGCCTGGTCCGTGAGCGACATGAAACGATTTGCCAATGCTGTGAAACGATTATGTCTATAAAATACAGTAATTTTGTTAAATTGTCAAAATATCGTTTCACGACTTTTGAAACGATATAGCCATCGCCGACCGCCCCCGTATTCGCTGCGAGACATCTCGGGACAAGACGACGAAAAAAAGGCGGCGCTCCCCGATTTTTATTTCCCGAGGGCTTGACTTGCGGGTGGCTACGCCGTATAATGCTACTGCGTTCAGAGTGCCCCTTCCGCCGCCGAAATGCCGGTCCCCCCGATACGCAGACATCGGCCGAAATGCCCGCTCGGAATCTTCCGGGCAGGGCGAACCCGCCGAAAAACGGGGCGTACGCATGGAACGCGAAACGCCTTTGACAGCAATCCACGAAGTCCCTGGAACCATGAAAAACTGGAATTGGAAACCAATCGTTGCCGGAATCGCGTTGCTTGGCGTGCTGGCTACCTTCTACGGAACGATCCGGGCGGATATGCGCGGAATCCGGACAGACATGCGAGTAGAAATGCAAGGCGTACGAACAGAAATACAGGACGTACGAACGGAAATTAGCGTCTTGCGTTCCGAGGTACGAACAGAGATTCAAGACTTACGGTCAGAAATTCACGCCTTGCGGTCGGACGTACGGGAAGACATTCGAGGCTTGCGGGCGGAAATGCGCGCCTTGCATACCGTTGAGGCACCCCCGCCTACCAAGGCAACAGGGGAAAATACCGCGCCTGCGTCGATCCCTGCACAGCCAAGTTCCGCGCTTGCTCCCCAAGCCGAGCAGGAACCCGTTGCATTGTCCGCCGTCGCATACGAAATGCCCTGCGTCCGCTCCCCGCACCGATTAGCCCGATATATCGCGGCGGTTACCTTGTGGTATAATGCCTGACTCGAATTACTTCTAATAATTGAAATACCTAACACAATATGAGCACCGATTTAGACAATACAGAATCTCCAGCAAGCTGGTTCGTAAATGCAGCTTTTAACGGATGGCATGGAAAATCTCATATAGAAGAATTTATACAAAAAGGAATTTGGGAATTCCGCGGAGAAGATAATAAATATAAAAAAAAGATATTATCCATGCGACCTAATGATAAAATTGTCATCAAATCATCGAGTCGAAGAACATCCGATGTACCTTTTGATAATCAAAACAAGAAGGTACCTGTTATGCATATTAGAGTAATTGGAATAATTACTAAAAACATGAACGATGGTAAGTCGGTATCGGTTAATTGGCAAACTTCATTGATAAATGATCGTAAATGGTATCTTTTTCAAGCATCTCCTGTTCAAAAAATTAAACCTGGAAGGTGGGAAAATGATGCGTTGCTTGATTTTGTATTTAATAACAAATCACAGCCTATAGATCGATTTCTTAAAGAACCTAAATATTATGAAAGATATGGACTACAAAATATTCAAAACATTGATAACGAAAACAATCAAGATGAATCTGTAAATAATCATGGAAATGATCGTAAAAAAACATATTCTGCACAAAACATCATTCTCTACGGCCCGCCAGGCACTGGTAAGACCTACACAATCCGACAATGGGCAATTGAATTGATTTTGGGAGAAAAAGTCCCAAAAAATCTTTCAACACAGGATATAACCAATCTATTTCGCAAATACCAGGAGAGCGGACACATTGAATTTGTTACTTTTCATCAATCATATGGATACGAAGAATTTATTGAAGGACTTCGCCCCATTTTGAAAGATGATAACAAAGAGATACGCTACGAATTACATGATGGGATATTTAAGCGCATGGCCTTAAGGGCCTTGAAAGCAAAGAGTCAAGTCATGCAGGATCAGGACTCCCCCGAAGCCAACCCTACAGATTACGTCCTCATCATCGACGAAATAAACCGGGGCAACGTAAGCAAGATCCTGGGCGAGTTGATAACGCTGCTGGAGCCGGACAAGCGGCTTGGGGCCGAGAACGAATTGAGACTGCCCCTGGCCTACTCGCCCGAACAGCGCTTTGGCGTACCGCCCAATCTGCATATCCTCGGCACCATGAACACGGCGGATCGCTCCATTGCGTTAATGGATGCCGCGCTACGACGCCGCTTCACGTTCGAAGAGGTTATGCCGGACAAGGATTGTCTCCAGAGGATTCTTGAGGAACGCCTGGGAAACGGTTCCCCCCTTGTACAACTGGTTGTCGACCTGTTCGAGGTCCTGAACAAACGGATCCGCTTCCTCTACGACCGGGATCACCAGATTGGCCATGCCTACTTCCTTCGCGTGAAAAGCCTGAGCGATTTGCGCTTTGTTTTCGCCAAGCGGGTGATTCCTCTCCTCCAGGAGTATTTCTATGGCGACTGGCACAAGATATGCATGGTCCTTGGCTGTCCTTACAGCGAGGCCGGAACATCCCTCTCCAATAAAAATCAGCATCCGATCATCCAGGCGGATACATTTTCGGAAAGGGACACCCTTGGCTTCGATCACGACGACTACGAAGACCGGGTGGACTTCAGCATAGCGCCGGAATTTCAGAATACGGAAAAGGAAATGAACAAAGACAACCTCGTCCGTGCATTCCTCGGCGTATTGCAACTCAAACAGGAGGATTTCGATAGGCGCCTTAATGAACTTATGGACAAGGAAGCCCCGCCGGATCAGGATAGCGGCGACGAAGAAACAGGCGAGGAGGATTCGTGACGCGCGCGTACAAAAGTATCGTCATCCGGGAGCACGAGCGGATCGTTCGAAGCGATGAGGACAGCGCAGACCCGGGCGACAATCAACGCCTCCATCCCCGCCTTTACGACCAGCTAAAGCGTTTCGACCAGCGCGAGCGCACAGCGCAAGAGCAGGTCTTCGCCTGGGGGGATAATCGCGCCCGGGCGCAGCAATGGGTTGGCGTCATTCAGGCGCCGGGGCTTCAGGTGGAAATTCTTCCCAAGGTGGATAGTCTGGAACCCAGCGAGGACCGTCAGGAAGCGCACGAAGCCCGCCACAACCTCCTGTACATGCTTGCTATCGCAGGCGAGGTACCATTCAGAGACCGCGACGTAGCGCATCTCGCAAACCGCAAGGCCCCGCTCTCCGAACTGCTCGTCGATATCTTCGCGAATCGCCTTCGGGAGGAACTGCTGCTCGGCGCCGAACATGCCTACCTGCAGCGGGAAGAAAACCTCCGACGATTCAAGGGCAAATTAATAATCCCTGCGCAAATACTGCATAATTCGGCGCGGCACGAACGTTTCTTTTGCCGGTTCGACGAATTTTCCAAAGACACGGCAATGAATCGCATCTTCCGATTCGCATGCGCCACGCTTCTTCCCTGGACGCATACCCCCTCCACCCAGGACAAACTCCGGCATTGCCTGCTACTGCTCGACGGCGTCGAAGATGTATCGATCCATGACGAGCTGTTCGAGCAGATACCCATTACGCGACAGAACGAACGATTCGCGGACGTGCTCCATTTTTGCCGGCTCATCCTCCAGGGTCATTCGCCTACGACGAATAGAGGAAAACAGCGCAGTTTTTCGCTGTTGTTCGATATGAACCAGGTCTTCGAAGCCTTCGTGGCCGCCTTTATGAGAAAATGGGTGATGCCTTTGCATGACTTCCCCGAACATCGGCTCTACCCCCAGGCCAAACGCAGACAACGCCACCTGATAACCCGCAACGAGAAAGGCGTACTTTCGCTTCGTCCCGACCTGCTCATAGAGGCTCCGGAAGCCCCGGAAGACGACCGCAGGCTTGTTCTGGACACCAAATGGAAACGGCTCTCCGGAAGCGGCGGACGCGGCGGCGCAGGGACCGCCGATATTTACCAACTCTATGCCTATACCCAACGATATGGCTGTAAACGCAGCATTCTTCTCTATCCTCATGTATCGGGCGCCGAAAATCGCGATTTCAAGATTATTGATCGCTCCAACGAGCCTTCCGGCCAACAGATTCTCGTGCGGTATGTCCATCTTCATCGCAACCTGCGCGCAAACCGGGAATCCCTTGCCAAGGAACTGATGAAGATCGTAACCCAAGCCCTCGCCGCATAACCGCAACCTGTTCCGTTATCGGCATGTACAGCCAGCATAGCCCGCCGCGCCACGCCCCCGCACCCCTGCTATACCCCACGCCGCACCGCCTCCATGGCCCCAAGCACCCGGTTCCAGGTCTCCGGGCGCTCCAGTACGGCGTTGGGAAACATGCACCCGTCCCAGCAGATATGCCGGATGCCTTCCCGCAGTTCGCCGCGCTCGTCCAGCAACCACTGCCGACTGCACCATACCGGGTCCAGTTTGCCGTCGGGCGCATCGACCGGGCAATGCCTGCCCGTCTTGTCGTGCGAACCGCTCCCGAACACAGACCCGTCCGTCTGCGCCACATGAAAATCGAACAGATAGGGCGCAAGGGCGGCGGTCATGACGCCGTACGCCTCCCTGAATGCTTCTTCTGCGTACCCGTCCTCCAGTAAAGCAGCTTCGGGCGCATTGTATCCAAGCAGGTACAAATACGTGTGGGCCAGATCGGCCTGAAAACCCAGCGAAGCGGGACGGCCTACCTCTTCCAGCAAGCGCAGCATCTCCACCCAGGAATGCATGGCCGCCCAGCAAATCTCCCCTTCCGCGGCAATGCGTTCCCCGTACTCTTCCGCAACGAGCGCCGCCTCGCGAAAGGTGTCTGCAATCTTTGTCGTGTTCTCGACGGGATGCGCGGCCCATTCGACCGGGCTTGCCGCCGAATCGATCCGAATCACGCCGCAGGACCGAACGCCGTGCGCATTCAGCACGGACGCATATTCGCACGCAGCCCTCACCGCCTCCACGAAGCGCCGCCGGTCGTCGCGGCTGCCCATCGCGCTGCCCCCCAGCATGTCGGGGTACACGGGCGCCACGACGGACCCTACCCCAAGGCCCAGCGCAGCGATGCGATCCGCAAGGGCGCGAATTGCGTCCGGCGAAGCATGAATATCGATATGGGGTTCGTACAAGAACAGGTCCACGCCATCGAATCGAATGGACGGGTCCTCTGCGATCCGGGCGTCCGCCGTAAGCCGAAGCATCCGCTCCAGCCCGATAACGGGTTCGTCCGCGCCCGCCCCTTTCCCCACCAGGCCAGGCCACATGGCATTATGAAGCAATAATCGCCGCATTTTTTACGGAGAATAAATGATGAAAAGAAGTAATCGACGCATTTTTTGCGGAGAATAAATACTGGAAATAAATAATCGACGCATTTTTTACGAAGAATAGATGGTGGAAAGAAGTAATCGCCGCGTTTTTTGCGTAGAATAGGGATGGTCGGCAAGAAACGATCAGCGACCGCGCTGCCGCGCAATGTCTTCCGCCTCCGCTTTCAACCGCCGATAGACCTCGCGGGCCTCTTCGAATTGCCCGTAGACATGGTCCTTTTCCCGTTGCGAGCGCCAGCCGGGCCATTCTTCGGCCAGGGCGTGGAGTTTGTCGATCCAGGCTATTCCGTACTCGGCAGCCTCGACCGACCGAATTGGAACGCCGTCCGCAATCACCCAAACCGGATTCGTCAAGGCGAACGCATACGCAATGTCCAGCGGCAATCGCTCTTCGGGCGCGCCGCGTATCCGCAGATGATACCATCCCGACTGCTCGGGACGGAAGGCATCCTCGAAGGTCATGGACATACGGTCGCCCTCGAACGGCATTTCCCGGACCACTTCGCCGTTGAACACCAGTTCGGCTTTCTCCAGCGGCGTAATCGACGTAACCTCGAAACGCACCGTTACCTCCGCCCCCGCGTCGATAGCGACCGTTTCGCCCGGAATGCGCCCGTCCACCGTAAAATCCACGAGGGGGCCGCTCGTAACGAACGCATGTCCGGCGGCCATGCCCTCGAACCAGCTCCGCATGCCCAGCGCGCCGTCCGCCGGCTTGACGTACGTCCGCACCGACCCCACAAGCGGCGTTTGCTGCAGGTCGCTTATGGCGTCCTCCCCGCCCACCAGCGCGGTCCGGATGCCGTTGTTCCACACAGCGTACAACGGCGGATAACCGTCCTGGGCCGTAGACCACTCCAGTGCATCCGTAGTGCCCAGCGCCGCATCCACCATAAACCCGCGCGCATGGCTCAGGTCGTCTTCCAGCGGATCGCCAACAAAGAAGGAATGTACATACGCTGTCCAGGCGCCTTGCTCCTTCGCTTTTATGAATATGTCCGTATTCGAGGGATACAGGCTCTCGATGGCCGTACCCTCGTACCCGGTCACGTACGGGGAAATGAGGTGGTCCCGCATCCCGAAGAGAAACACATGGCCATAAAACGGCGGACGATATTCCTGTCCGACCACCAGAATCATATCCGGGGTGGACAAGGGATGCGCCCCCCCGCCCGGCACGAAAAACTGGTGGTCCAGGACCCGATTGTCCTTGTTCGCCACTTGTTCGAGCACCAGGTCCTGGTCCTCCGCGGCGGACATCATCATCAGGTTCTCCAGCGTATTGTGCAAATTGCCCCCGTAATTCATATGTATGTGCGTAGAGGCGCCGTACCATCCTTTCGCCCCCATATCGATCACCGGTTCGAGCGTCATCTCATGCCGAAGCGTTTCGCCCGCCGCGATATGCAGCGTATCCGTTACCGGAGCGTATTCGAGTCCCTTGACCGCCCGAACGACCGCCTCTCCTTCCGGCAGTTCCAGTTCGAACGTGCCCGTATGATGAAACGCCCACTGCGCGGCGCGCGGCGCAATGCGCACATAGGCGTCCGTCGGCGCATAAAATTTTCCATCCGACGCGACCAGATGAATCCGGCTCCCCGCAGGCAACCCGCCCGCCCCCGTCGTCGTCACAGACAACCGGCCCACGGGATGCTTCCAGCGGCGCTCCGTAATGTCCACGTCCACGATTTTCCCGCTGTAGGTTTCAAGCAGTTTCAGTTGGGGCAAGCCATCCCGGTTGTCGATATACGCGATCCATTCCCCGTCCGGCGACCAGCGCGGATGAAAGGCGTCGTGCTCGAAAAACGTGAGTTTGTATGGCTCGCCGCCCACCGTCGGCTGCACGTAGAGGTTGTTGAACTGATCCGCCGCGCCGCGCGTAGACGAGAACACGAACCGCTTTCCGTCCAGCGATACGTCTGGCTGCGTGCGATACAAGGTTTGCTCGACCAGTACGGGTACGCGGTCCGCAAACCCGTCCTCGCGGGCCGGTATGCGAAAGACGTTCCCGCTTCCGAGGGCCACATCGCGATTCGCCACCAGCAACAATTCTTCTCCGGAAGGCAACCAGGCCGGACTGGTGTGGATGTCCTGCGGCCCGAAATACAGCCGATCCCGCCCAAAATCGTTGTCCCGCGTCACCGGCACGGGCGCCCCGGCCCACGCCCCTTCCGAAACAGCCCGGATATACACGTTGAAATACCCGTTCGGCTCGGTCGAAACGTAGGCAATGCGGGTTCCGTCCGGGCTGAACCGGGGGTCCGCAACAAGGTGCTGCCCGCCGGGGCCAAGCGCATGGGTTTCTCCGGTCTCGACATTCAGCATTTCCAGCCCGATGGCCGCGCTGTGGTCGTCGGCGGTGTAAACAAGCCAGCGTCCGTCGGGCGAATAATTCGGGGACGAATAATAGCGCGGCCCCGCCACCAGCTGCGTCGCGACGCCGGTAGCCGCCTCCACGCGCCATATTGCCCCCTGCATGGCTACGGCGATGTGCTTCCCGTCGGGATGCCAGCTCGGATACCAGGGCGTGGACGAAGGGGCGGGCGGAAGATAGAAGTTCTGCATGTACATGCCGCCGGCGCGGGCGCCGGGATACCCCTCAAAAATCCGGGTGACGGGCGCAGAGGCGGACTGCGCCCGCGCAGCGGCGGCGCCCATCGGACCCAACCACGCCGCGCAGAGAAAAAGGCCTGCGCAGACCGTTCGGGCGAACGCCTTCCGCCAAGCGTGGCGATGGATTGAAACCCCGGCTTGCCGCGTCATAAACGCCTCCTGTTTATTCTATCCATTCGGATGCTTCTTCGGCGGTCATGTCCAGGTCCGCGGGATACACCCCGGCGGCATGGGACCCGAACCCGTAGAACGTAGGATCGTAGCTCCCTACGTAGCGCACGTCGGCTTCTTCCGGGATGCTGTCCTCCATGCCCAGGCCCCAGAATACCGCATTCGCCAGCAACCGGCGAACCCCCTCGCTTTTTAGGTCCACGGAAGCGCCCAGCGTCGTAGCGAAAACGCGCGTGGCGTTGCCGGTCTCCCCCGTCCAGAGGCGGCGCCAGGCGACGGGCACGATAGACGTTTCGTATTCGGGCGGGGCGTACGGATCCAGGCCCTTCAGCGTCAATCCGTACAGCAGGACCTCCGTGCCCTCTGGCAAGTCGGTAAGCCCGTACACATCCGTATCGCCGTATACGTTGTCCCCGATCCCGTTCAATATCGGATCGTCTTCGTACGCGTAATTCACAAGGCCCCGCGTCCCTTCCACGGCATGCCGGCCATGGTGGTTAATCCAGGTTTCGCCCAATACCTGCCTGCCCCATCCCCCTTCCCAGCCGGGGACTTCGCTCCACGTATCGTAGCGGATGAACGGATGGTCCCGGTCCTCGAAACGGAAGGCGTGCGTAGCGGTGCGCAGTCCGATAATCGGCTTGCCCGAATTGGTGAACGCCTCGATATGCCGCATCTGGTCTTCCGGGAGATCGCGAAAGCGCGTAAACATCACCATCAGGTCCGCTTCCTCAAGGAGATGCAGCCCGGAAATATTATGCAGATATTCCGGGTCGATGGCGCCGGTCTCCGGGTCGATGGCGTACAGGACGGTGGTTTTGAACCCATGCCGGAACGCCAGGATGCGGGCCAGCTGGGTCAGCGCTTCTTCGGAGCGATATTCTTCGTCTCCGGTTACGAGCGCGATATGCTTGCCTGCGCCCGGCCCGCCCGAGCCTTCGTAGACCACCCAAGGCGTATCGTCCTGCGCCTGCGCGATGGCGAAAGGCGGCGTCGCGAGCGCAAACGCGGCGCACAAGGCGAAGAATCCGGCGCAAAGCCGGGCGACAAACAGAAAAAGTCGTGGATTCATGATGCAAAATGCGATTCGGGAAACAGGGGGCGCAAACCATTCGGGGGCATAATGCGAGGAATAAACATACTACGCCACGGAATCAACGAACGCAACCCGTAGCAAATCAGTCTGCGGGCACCGTGTGTACGGTAAGGTAAATGGCTTCCTGCAGAACGCCCCCCTCGGCGGACGGAACCTGCATGCGCACCAGCATCTGGTCTGCGGGCCGCATGTCCGCGAGCGCAAGGCGCACGCGACGCCCATCGACATGCGCCGCCGCTACAGGCACAATGTCGCGGCCTTCCCGTTCGGGGTCTTCTACAGACCAGTCTTCCGAACCGTACTGGCGTTCCCATCGATAATTCCAGCGGCTTACCTCGTAGCGAGCGGGGTCCGAAGCCGCCGCGTCCACCGGAAAGTTAAAGGCGAATTCAAGGCCGTCGGAAGTTACGCGGGTTTCCGTTACATGGCGACCGGCTCCGCCCGTATGCCGGATGCGGTCCAGGTGCGCGTAGCGCGTGGCGAATCCGTCGTCCCAGCCCGTCAGGCCCGTCAGGTAAATCTGCCCGTCCGCCGGATTCACGCGGACGCGCTGCGTACCGGCGTCGAACTGGAAAGGCAGCGCCGCGGCGGCGGCCTGCGTCACGCCGTCCACTTCGTCGAACATCAAATAATACGCCCAGCCCTTGCCGAAACTGGTGTGAAGCATGCGATCGCCCAGGGGGCCCCAGTCCGGGTCCGTCCAGATGCCTCCGCCCGGCGAATTGTCGAATTCCTGCGGCAGCCAGAGCGCCGGCTCGGTGAACGCATCCGGCACGGCTGCCGTATCGATGACGGCGTACCACTCCTCTTCGGGAATTTCTACGTCCAATCCGCCGGGAGACCATCCGCGCTCGGCGAAATTGTTCACATATCCATAAAACTTGCCGGGTTCCACCAGGCTGATTTTGTTTGCGGGGGTCCAGTTGCCCTGATTGTCCGTGACGAATACGCGCCCGTCCGGGGCCACGGTAAGCCCGTTCGGCGTACGAAACCCGGTCGCGATGGTGCCGCCAGTCCCGTCCGGGGCCACGCGGACCAGGTCGCCGGGCAAGGCGTTGTTCGTATACTGCCCGGACTTGGCGTAATAGAAATTGCCCGCGGCGTCCGTCTGAAGGCCAAAGGAAAACGAATGGAAAAAGTCCGACACGTCCTTGTCCGCGTAAAACGTTTCGTAATAGTCTGTTTCCATATCCCCGTTCAGGTCCCGTAGCCGCAGAATCCGGTCCCGGGCCGTCACGTAAATGGCGCTACCCGCCACCTCGACGCCCATCGGCTCGTGCAGGCCCGTAGCGATGCGGCGCCACTCGACCGCGTCAAGCGCGCCGTCCAGCCCGTCGGCAATCCATACGTCGCCGGGATACGTGGCGAGCACGAGGCGTCCGTCCGGGAAAAAGGCAAGCGCCGTGGGGCGTATCCAGCTGTTCCACGGATTCGCGAACGGCAGGCCGATCCGATCTACCGTGTAGGGATAATCTTCCGGCAACGCAACCAGTTTCTCCGGGGTCTCCCGGTCCTCGTCTTCGTAATACAGCGGGTCGTAATGGGCGCGGGGCACGTCCAGTTCGCCCGACGTCGCAACCGTCTCTTCCCATTGCGGCGGGCCGCCCTGAATCATCTCCGCGAGGTCGGGCGCGTCTCCCGCGAACAAATTGATCGCCCCCTCCCCCGGCGCGCCCGCGCGGCGCCGAATCTCTACGGCGCGCACCCTGTCGCTGGCCGGAATATGCAGAAAAACATCGCCCGCCTCCCGCGAGGACGTCATGCCTTCGACGTCCCCGGTCGCCTCCACCAGCGCATTCCGGCCCGCCAGCAAGCGAAGCGCCTCCTCCGAAGGACCGATGCGAAGCGCATGCGCAAGCACCAGGTCGTCTCCGTCCCGCCGCGCGGCAGGCCATTCCAGGACCTCCCGACCCAGAATCGAATAGGACAATACCGCCTCCTTGCCGTACCGGTAGTGTCCATGAAACGTCATCATGTCCGGCGGAAGCGGCGCGCGCGGAGAGGTGTTTGCGTCGCGCGCGGCGTAGGCTTCGGGAAATTCCCAGCCCCAGACAGCCAGTCCGCCCAGTTCTTCGCCCGCAACGACCGGCTGGCCTTCGCCCCGGTATTGCTCGAATTTCGTTTCGGAAAGGTCCAGTCCGCCTCGCCAGGCGGCGGCGAGACGCATGCGCAACACATTGTAACTCAAATGGATTCCCTCGTCGAGTTTCAGGGTAAGCGCCGCGCTGGCTCGGCCCTCCAACTGGGAATACGTGGCGTATCCGTAGTCTCCCGGATACTGGCGCGCCCACCGCATCCCGGCCGCCTGAAGTCCGTCCGCCGCCGCGGCGACCACATCCAGCCCGGCCTCCTCCACGGCAGGCAATCCCGCAAGGTATTCCTCGGTAATCTCGAAATACTGCCCGGGATTCTTCGGCTTGACGAGTTCTTCCCGAATGTACTGAATGACGTAGTAGCGCTCTGCTGGCGTAAGCCAGTTCTGGGCGGTCATCTGCCCCTTGCCGTACGTAACCGTCTGCCACATGGCGTACGGATCGTTGCCATACCGCAACGTATCCGCATCGAACGACCGGGCGGACGGCAACAGCGCGCCGCCCTCCGCGCCATGGCAGGCCACGCAGGCCCGCTCGTAAATCTCCCGGCCCGCCGCCAGCGTTTCTGCATCGAGGCTGCGCAAAATAGCGGCGTGATCGTCGTTTTCGTCGCCGCGTTCGACGCCCGCCGCCATAAAACCGCCCCACGCCGACGCGCACAGCGCAAGCAAGGCAAGCAGCGCGATAAACGATCCCTTTGGCGAACGAACGAAACGAGACGAGAGCATGAAGAAACCGGGGCGTTATTTCAAATGGGGATCATGGAGGACCATGGGGACAGGACCCAAGGGGTTATCTGCTACTCGTCGTAGCCGACCACCTCCATGACCCCTTTCATCGTAATCCAGTGGGCGGGAAAGGTGCAGATATAGGGATAATTCCCTTCGCGTTCGGGCGCGGCGAACTGGAGCCGAACGGATTCGCCCGCCTGGAGCATCCGCGTAGCGTGCAGCACCGCAGGCGTATCGGGAATGAATTCTTTCGCAAACGCGTCCGGGTCCGTCGCCATCGCGTCCGCCGCCCGGCCCACCAGTTCGCCGGCGCCCGGCCGCACGACCACCAGGTTATGCGGAAGCACGTCCTCGTTCCGGAAAACGATCTCCACCTGCTGTCCGGGCGCCACCCGAAACGTCGTAACGTCATAGGACATTTGCGCCTCGACCGTCGCTATTTCCACGATCCGGGTCTGCAAAGCCCGAAGGGCCTCCGCCAGCGAGGCGGGATCGTCCAGGCGCGCCGCCGCTTTTTCCGCAAGGGAAACCAGTTGCCGAAACGCAGCCCCATGCCGATCCGCTGCGGGAACCTGACGCGCCGCTTCGATGAGCCGCTCCGCCATGGTTGCGTAATCATGCGCGCCCCAGGCCGCTTCGGGCAGGGCGTCCGCCGCGGCGACCAGGGCGGAATCGATCCGTCCCGCCGCGATATGTCCGGCAAAAAACGCGAACGTTTCGGCGGCGCCGACGCCCAGGCCGCTCAGCGTTTCCAGCGCGTCGTCCCGCCATGCCGCATCGTCCCAGGCGTCCATCCGCTGCAACATCGCCCGATGCAGTTGCAGGCGCAGGTCGTCCGAAGGAATGCGAAGGCCGCCTCGCAAGGCAACCGCCATATATTCGGCGTATTCGTCCATATCCGGATTGCGTTCCACTGGATTGGCGACCAAATCCTCTACGTCCTGCAGAACCTGCTCCGGGGTTGTCAGCATCATGAGCGCAGCGCTGCCTGCCTCTCGCGCCGCGTCCGCGCGCCCATCCATCGCCACTTCCAGCAAGCCATACATAATCCTTTGCAAATTTTCGGGAACGCCGTCCATCGACGCCGTCCGCAACGCCTCCGACCAATCTGCAGGCGCCTCCGTACGCAGCGTTTGGATCGGCTCGCCAAGCAGCAACGCGCCCAAGTCCTCGGCGGCCTCTTCGGTAAGATTTTCCGCCGATAGCGCCGTAATCAACGCCTCGGCGGCCGCCGCGGCCTCCCCGGCCTGCGCCGCGCCGGGCCGAGCAGGCGCTTCCGCCATCCGCGCCAGCGCCTGGGCCCGATGCGCCTCCTCGAACCCCTCCTCCCGCAGCACGGATTCGTATACGTGCCGGGAGAATACGGGCCGCTGCATCAGCGACGGATCGGCCCGGCGCAACAAGTATAAGATTCCTTCCGTAGAAACGGGCGGCGCCGTGTGCGCTATCGTCGGCTCCCACCTTGGCTTCAGGGCCCGAATCGTCTCGTTGAGGCCGTAGTCAAGGTAATAATCCATGTCGCTGTCCAGCGCTTCCAGCGCAAGAAAGGCCGCCTCCGCCGAATCCATGTAACTCAGCGCCACGACCGCCTCCAGCCGCACCAGCGGATGCGCATCCCGAATCTGCCGGGCAAACAACGCCAGCGGATCGTCGATATCCCGCCGCCAGTGCCGCAATACGCGGGTGGCGGCGGCGCGGGCGCGGTGATCGTCCGCCGCAAGCAACCGTTCGAGCGCCGCCGGGTCGATCAGATGACGCCCCTGGCGAACCCACAGCGCCTCCAGCAAGAGGTGTTCGTACTGCTCGTCCTCCGGTTCGAGCCCGGCGACCCAGGCTTCAAGCGCTTCCCGGACCGCTTCCGCGTCGCGCGAACGCAATTCGCGGCGGGCGCGATAACGCACTTGATCCTCGTAGACCTTCAGTAAATCCAGCAACTCGGGGATCGGACGGCCCGCAATATCCGGCGGCGCAAGCAGCGGGCTTTCCGCATGCGTAATCCGCCAGATGCGTCCATGCGTCTTGTCGCGGCGGACGTCCCGAAGGGAATACTGCATGTGTCCCACCAGCGGATTGAACCAGTCCGCAATATACAAGGCCCCGTCCGGCCCGAACTGCATATCGACCGGGCGAAAATTTATATCGACGGATGTAATGAGCGGCTCGATTTCTTCGCCTGCGAAACCGGACCCTTCCGGGCGGACGCGGTGCTGCTTGATTCCGTGAAACCCGATCACATTATTGTACAGAAAATTCCCCTGCGCTTCCTCGGGAAAATGCCGGCTGCTTACGAACTCCGATCCGGCGGTAGGCCGCACAACGGTCGTAAACACCTTCATTTGGGGGTGCTTTTCGGGATAGGGCAGATACCCTGTCAGCGGAAGCCCGAAATAATTGTTTCCGTTGGAGGCGTCCGAAATAAAATTCTGTCCCCACCGGTCGAATTCGTGGCCCCAGGGATTTGCGAAGCGGTAACTCACATAGCGCTCCAGGAAATGCCTGCCGGGTTCGTACCGAAACACGCCGGCGTACTGCATGCGGACGGGCCCGTACGGCGTTTCCACCTGCGAATGATGGAAGGTGCCCTCCTGAAAATAGAGCGCCCCGCCCGGCCCCCATACGAAACTGTGGATGGCGTGGTGGCTGTCTTCCGTGCCGAAACCGTGCAATAACACCCGCCGCTCGTCGGCCACGTCGTCTCCGTCCGTATCCCGCAAAAAAAGCAGGTCGGGGGGCTGGGACACGTACGCGCCGCCGTCCCCCAGTTCGAACCCTACGGGCTGGTACAAGCCGTCGGCGAAAACGGTATGCTTGTCCGCCCGCCCGTCGCCGTCCGTGTCTTCCAGAATAATCAGCTTGTCGTCGGGCGCCACGCCGGGCTCCTGGTGCGGATACGCGGGTATGGAACTGACCCAGAGCCGGCCTTGCGCGTCGAAGGTCATGGCGACCGGATTGCCAATGGGGAAATCTTCTTCCGAGGCGAAAAGGTTCACGGCGTAGCCTTCCGCTGTCATGAGGCGTTGCAAGGCCACGTCCGTATCCGTGGCGGACATATCCATTACCCCGCCCCGATTGGGTTCGTCGGCCTCGACAGAACGATTGATTTCCGAACGTGCCTGGGCATAGGCCCCGGGGACGAACGCCAGGCTGCAAACCAGCGCAAACCACGCAACCGGCGAACGGCGCGAAACGAAACGGAGAAACGCAAGGCGATTGTTTTTTATCATCGTATCCTGAACTGCTTATCTGCCTTCGGCAGGCGGGAAAATCCGGGGGCGAACGTTGCGGGCGAATGCATGAATCTGCCCTTCTGCGCGGGCGACGATTTCGTCCAGCGCAGCCATTTCAGAGGGGAAATTCGTAACGCCGAACGGACGGCGGCGGCGGCCATACACATATTCGCCGTTCACCGGGCGATATCGATAAAAGAACTGCTTGTTTTTGTCGATAACCATGGACCGCAAGCGTTCGAAGTCGCTATCCTCCGGCAGCGACCCCAGCGCGTTGGCGGACGCCTCCATCAACGCGGCGTCGGACAAGTCCGCCGCGCCGAACCCCCGGAGCAGCAACCCGGCCATGACCAGATTCCCGTAGGCGTTGAAGTGCATCCCGTTAAACGTCAAGTGCCGATCCGACGCCTCCATGATGGCGCGGGTGGGCGCGAACAGATCCGTAAACCCTACGGACAACTCCTCGGCGACTTCCTGCATGACGGCGGCATACGAGGCCAGATCGTGGTTTCGCTGCGCAATATCCACCGCCACGCCCGGCGCTTCTTCCTGCGCCGTCGGCGAAATCAGCATGACCCGGGGGGGCGCCACGGCATTGAACCGCTGCGCCCGAACCTTGGCCGTCAGGTCGCGCAACGCCTCCCGATACGCTTCCAGCCCCTCGGCGCCCGCAAACGATTCGTTCGTCCCGAAAAACATCAGGACGACATCCGGCTGCTGATGCGCAAGATTCACCTCCAGCGAACCGAAATTGAGCGGGCGCGGGCGGAGCGCCACTTCGTCGCCGCTCCATGCAAGGTTTCTGAACGTCAGGGCGCTGTCGGGGTACTCGGCGGAGAGCAAGGCCTCGAAATAGCCGAACCGCTGCATGCGCTCGGCCGAAGCGCTCCCCACCATGACAATATGATCCCCCTTGGCGAACCAGGTCTCGCCATCCATAAGCGGCTGCCCGAAAATCGGCGGCGCCAGGAAAGCCGCGGCCAGCGCGAAAACCCCCGCGAAAATCCCGGGGCCGCAGCGCGACAAAAGAAAATCCTGTGAAAAAAGGCTGAAACGCAAGGTCATAACTGCGAATGATGCATCAAAATGTCGGCGCAGCGGGGGCGATCCCGGCATGCAACGCGCTGCGACCGTCCCCTGCTCTTCGCATACGTCGCTTACGCCTCTTCGCGCAGCGCGACGTATGCCTTGCTGCGAATCATCGGCAGGGCCTCGGGCCCATAGTTGAACAGCAGGTCCAGCGCAGACATGCCCGGAAAAAATCCTTGGAAGTTTTGCCGGTATACAAGTTCCCGCAAATGCACGACCGCATCCACGGGCACAAGTTTTCGATCCGCCGCCTCCGTGTCCCGGGCCGAAAGAAAACCTCCGCCCGTCAGCCGGTGCGCTTCGCGTACCGAAGCAGGCGAGCCTTCCATCCCGGACGCGCGCGCAAGCGGCGTTTCTATTTTGAATAATTCGGCTATTTTTTGCACGGAGGCGCACGTTATCTCGCCAAGCCACGCCCATTCCGCCTCGAAAAAAGCCGCCAGTTCCGGCTCGTACAGTTCGAAAAAGGGGGTCGCGCGGTAGTTGTATGCGAGCGCCCGCCAGTGCTTGCGTATCCAGCGGTTCGACCCTTCGATGCGGGCTTCCCGAATCGCGCGCCCCTTCTTGCCCGCCGCAAGCGGTACGCTCAGCCATTGCGCGCCCGCAGGATTGCGGACCCGGACCCGGTTCTGGTGAGACTGCCGGCTATACGGCAACGTATCCGCCAGCACCATCCTGTCGGCGGCGTCCATCAACGCCAGAAAAATCGGACGCGGCCAGTATTCAGGGGGGCGGACAGCAACCAGCGAACGCATGGCGGCTATTTCAACAACACCATGCTTTGCGTTGCACGCCAGTCTTCCGTCGCCAGGCGATAGAAATACACGCCGCTCCGCACGGGTGCGCCCTGCGCGTCCGTTCCGTCCCAGCGCACCTGATAGCGGCCCGCGGGCTGCGACGCATTAACCAGGCGATCCACTTCCCGGCCCGCCGTGTCGTACACCGTCAGGGTTACATGGGCTTGCCGCGGCAACGAATACGCGATTTCCGTAAACGGATTGAACGGGTTCGGATAATTTTCTTCCAGCGCAAAGTCCGAGGGCAGCGTATCCTCCGCGTCTTCCGCGCTCGTGACCGTGCCCGTATCGTTGACGACCACCGTAATATCGACGACCTGGACATTGTCGTAGCCGCCGTCCGCCGCCTTGTGCGTAATCGTGGCCGTATCGGCGTTCGAATCGGCGTCCCGCAACGCCTTCAGCACGATCTCCTGCGGTTCGTTCCAGTTCGCCGTCGTGAATCGCAAGGACGACGGCGTGACAGAAACCTTGTCCGGAACGCTGCTTGTCGGCGTAACGACCACCGTGCTCAAAGGAAGCGAACCCAGCACGATGGTATAGCCTTGTTGTTTTCCTTCGTCCATGACCAGGGCAGACTCCGACAGCGTCACGCTGCGGGCTTCGTCGTCCCATACCTTCACAACAACGCTGGAAACGACGAGGCCGTCGTAATCGCCGCTCGTGACGACGGTGTGTTTGATCGTAACTTCCTCGGAGAACGCATTGGGATCGTCCGGCGCCTTTACCGTAACCACATGCGGCGTCGACCAGTGCGTATCGACATTGTTCGTCGTAAGATCCCCCGCCGAAAATTCCAGCGTCACAGGGAGGCCATGCGCAGCCGCGTTATTCGACGATTGCGCCAGAATGAACACGGCGGCCCCCGGATCCGTATCGAGCTTGACCGTATACGTTGTCGATTGCCCCTCGTGCAGTTCCAGTTTCGACTCCGAGATCGTGACGCCCGGCACCGGAACGTCCGGATCAAGGTCCAGAACGCGCACCTTCAGGTCGGGAATGTTTACTGCGTCGTACCCGCCTCCGGTCGCCTTGTGGCTTATCGTAACGTTTTCCTCGGCGCCGTCGGCGTCGTCTACGGGCGCCACGGCAACCGTCTGGGGAGCAAACCAGTTATCCTGGGTAAATGTCAACTTTTTGGGCGTCGCTTCCGCCGCGGCCTCGTCGCTGCTCTTTATTTCGACCGCTACGTCGCCCGAAGGATAGGAGGCAAGGCTTAACGCATACTCGCCATCGATGGGATCGGTCGTTGCGCTGGCCTCCGCAAGAATGAGTTCCGTCTTGCTGACCGTGACGCCCGGAACCGGCGGCCCGCTATCGGTCACCGTAACCGTCACGGTTCCGCCCTCCGTTTCGCAGCCGGTAAACACCACCGCATGGTCAATCTCTACCGTCCCTCCAACCGCGTCGGCGTCCGGACGCACGCCCACGCTGAATTTCTTCATCGCGACGCCGCCGTCGGACGGAAAATCAGCGGCGGTGAATTGCATCTGTTTCGGCGAAAAAGATAGCTCGACGGAGGCGCTGGATTGCCCCACGGTGGGCACCACATACACGATGTCCGTTGGCTGCAGCGACGTCAACAGAAGCAAGACTTCATATTCTCCAGGCAAACTGCTTTCCGCCAGAGACAAGGCTACAGGGCTCAAGCTCACGCACTTCTTAAGCGCTGGCTGCTGCCCTCTCGCCGTTTGCGGCGAAAACGACGCAATCGCGCCAAAGAGCAGGCAGAATGCAAGGCAGTACGACGAGCAATGCGCGCGCAATGCGTCGATATGCGAAATGCGGTTGTTCATAATGTTTTCCGTAAGATGGCCGAATATGCCCGTGTGAGTACGACGAACGAATCTCCCGACCGCAAGGCAGGCTGCCCCGCAAGGAGGCAAAGCCCGACGTTTGACCGAAAAATCCGCATGGCGCAAAATGGCTTGAAACCGATTATAGCGACCTGAAAATGCGCAAAAACGATGGCCGAAAACTGGCCGGGCGCGTTGCAGCCGTCGCCGCTGCGCTTGCCGGGCTTCGAATGTATTTTTGAGAATATACAAACGAAGAAGCAAAAAAGCAGGACGAATTTACGGAAAGAAACGCGGCTTTATGCGTATGTTCACGCTTTCCAGCGATGCCGGAACCCCGCATTTCTCGCAAGAAAAACCTTCCTGACAGCGTGAAACCCCTTCCTCTCGAACCGGGCGATACGATCGGCGTCGTCGCGCCGGCCAGCGCGCCCGCCAGCCTGGCCCGGTTTCGCGCCGGGATCGTGCAGCTGGAGCGGCGGGGCTATCGGGTAGAAGCCGGTCGATCCGTCTTCGCCGAAAAGGGCTACCTTTCCGGAACCGACGACGAGCGGCTCGACGAATTAAACGGATTTTTGCGCCGGGACGACGTAAAAATGCTTATTGCGGCGCGGGGCGGATACGGCTGCCTGCGCTTGTTGCCGCGCCTTGATTACGCGGCGGCGCGGGCCTGCCCCAAGCTGCTTGCAGGGTACAGCGACGTCACCGCGCTGCATCTTGCGCTATGGCGCCACGCTGCGCTCCCGGGCATTTCGGGCCCCATGGTCGCCGTCGACTGGCCGGATCTGGATTTCGCTTCGGAAGCGCAATTCTGGTCGATCGCCCGCGGAGAAACCTGCGACGCCTTGACCGGGCCCTCTGGAGAGCCGCTCCGTCCGCTCCGCGAGGGCGTGGCCGAGGGGACCTTGCTGGGCGGCAACCTGTCCACGATCATTCGGCTCGTCGGGACGCCATACCTGCCGTCGTTCGAACAAGCGATCCTGTTCGTGGAAGACGTCGGCGAAGCCCCCTATCGCATCGACGCGCTGCTGGCCCAGTTACGCCTCGCAGGCGCGTTCGACAAACTGGGCGGGCTGGTCGTTGGGGCCTTCACCCGATGGCGCGCGGATAGCGAGCCGGACCGCGCCGCGCCTTCGCCGGACGAAATCTTTCGCGAATATTTCGGCGACGCCCGTTTTCCCGTCGCCTGCGGGCTGGTCTACGGTCATTTTCCCGTGAAAAGTTCGCTGCCTGTTGGCGTTCGCGCCCGACTGCGGGTAACTTCCGCCATGGCGCAACTGAGCATCCTCGAACCGGTTGCGCATCCTTCCCGGTAACATTCTGTACCATCATGCACACGCAGGTCGTATGACGCGCCCCCGCCTCAGCATAGCCGTCTTCGCTTCCGGACGCGGCTCGAACTTCAAGGCCATCCTGGACCATGCAGAAAAGCCGGACCCGGATTTCAGGGTGGTTTGCTGCATATCGGACCGGCGCAACGCAGGCGCGCTGGACCTGGCCGCCGAACGCAACCTCCCCGCGGTGGTCCTGCATCCGCGAGATTTCGCGACGGAAGAAGACTACAGCCGGATCCTGCTCGAAAAACTGCGCGCGTACGGCGCCGACTTTATCGCGCTGGCCGGATTTCTTAAAAAGATTCCGACGCATGTCATCGAGCCGTTCAAGGGACGCATCGTGAATGTGCATCCGTCGCTCTTGCCTGCCTTCGGCGGGCCGGGGATGTACGGACGGCGCGTGCACGAAGCCGTCGTGGAATACGGCGTCCACTGGACAGGCGCGACGGTGCATCTCGTAGAAGACGCGTACGATACCGGCCCCGTCGTTTTGCAGGAAGCCGTGCCGGTGTTTCCCGAAGACGACCCGGACAAGGTCGCGGCCCGCGTGCTTGCCGTGGAGCACCGGCTTTTGCCCGAGGCGCTACGGCTCTTCGCGCAGGGCCGGATATCGTTCGAGGAACGTCGCGTACGCATTGCCGCCACGCAACCCTGCTGATTCCACCGAAACCCAACGATCTGCCCGAAATTCCATGATTTCCGCCAAGCGCCTGCCGCCGCCCGCCGATATCCTGCCCGTGCGCCGGGCCCTGCTCTCCGTATTCGACAAAACAGGCCTCGTTCCCTTTGCGCAACGCTTGCGCGAACACCGCATCGAACTGATTTCCACGGGCGGCACCGCGCGCGCCTTGCGGGAAGCCGGTTTGCCGGTTATCGATGTGTCCGAACGCACGGGATATCCCGAAATACTGGACGGGCGCGTCAAAACGCTGCATCCCGCCGTGCATGGCGGCCTGCTCGCCCGCCGCAACGACAGCGAGGACATGGAAGCCCTGAAAGCGCTTTCCATTACCCCCATCGAACTCGTCGTGGCGAATCTGTACCCCTTTGAAAAAGTCGTATCCGAGGACGTTGCGGAAGCCGAAGCCATCGAGAATATCGACATTGGCGGGCCAGCCATGATTCGCGCGGCGGCCAAAAATTATTTTTTCGCGGGGGTCGTCACTTCGCCTGCGCAGTACGAGGCCCTCGCGGACGAACTGGCCGAACGAGACGGCGGCCTGACCATGGCGACGCGGCGGGCGCTTGCCGGGGAAGCCTTCCGGCGGACCGGAACGTACGACCAGGCGATCGCTGCCTGGTTCGGGGGCGACGGGGCGCCGAACGAGGACCGCAGCGCGGCGGACCTGCCGCCAACCCTGCATATCCGGGGGCCTCGCCGGCGGTCGCTTCGCTATGGCGAGAATCCGCACCAGCAGGCGGCGGTATATGGCGACGCCCGCAATGGCTGGACGCAAATCCATGGCAAGGAATTGTCCTTCAACAACCTGATAGACCTCGACGCGGCGCGGCGCCTCATCGGCGAATTCGGCGCGGACGAGCCGGCCTGCGCCATCCTGAAGCACACCAATCCATGCGGCGCGGCGGTTGCCGATACGCTGGAAAACGCCTGGGCCGCCGCGTTCGCCACCGACCGCCAATCGCCATTTGGCGGCGTGGTCGTCGTCAACCGTCCGCTGGGCCGGGCCACCGCGGAAGCCATCGACGGCATTTTTACGGAAATCGTCATCGCCCCGGAATTCGAACCGGGCGCGGCGGCCTTGCTGAAGCAGAAAAAAAACCGCCGGCTGATCCGCCTGGACGCCGCCGCAAGCGAAACGCCGGCGCTCGACCTGCGCAGCATATCCGGAAATATACTCGCGCAAACGATGGACGCGCCGCTTCCCGATCCGGAAACAATGCGCGCCCGCCTGCAGGTCGTAACCGAACGCGCCCCCGACGAGCGCGAGTGGCAAGACCTGGATTTCGCCTGGCGGATCGTCAAGCATGTCAAGAGCAATGCGATCGTATACGCCCGAGGTCGGCGTACGCTTGGAATCGGGGCAGGCCAGATGAGCCGCGTCGACGCATCCGAAATCGCCGTAACGAAAGGCGAAAAATCGGAACTCGACTTCAAAAATTCCGTGATAGCATCGGATGCCTTTTTCCCGTTCGCAGACGGGGTGATCACCGCGGCCCAAAGCGGCGCCAGCGCCGTCGTTCAGCCCGGCGGCTCTGTGCGAGACAACGAAGTTACCGCCGCAGCGAACGAAAACGGCATGGCGATGGTACATACGGGGATACGCCATTTTCGCCATTAGCCGCCTTGCGCAAAACGGGCCCCCGGCGCCCCCGTTTCGGCGCGCCGAATGTACTGCGCGCGCAAGGCGCCCGGCGATCTCTTTTCGGACAGCACAAGTGTTATGGGCTTTTTTAATTTTTCTTCGGATATCGCTATCGACCTCGGCACGGCGAATACCCTGATTTATATCAAGGAACAGGGCATCGTGCTCGACGAACCCAGCATTGTCGCCGTGAATCGAAACACGCGCAAGACGGTAGCCATCGGGTGTGACGCGCAAAAAATGCATGAGCGCACCCACAAGGAAATAGAAACCATCCATCCGTTGAAGGACGGGGTCATCGCCGATTTCGAGGTTGCCGAGGAGCTGATCCGGGGCTTGATACGCAAGGTGCGCAAAGGCTTCCTGTCGTCCATTCAGCACATGGTGGTCTGCGTACCCAGCGGCATCACCGAAGTGGAAAAACGGGCGGTGCGCGACTCGGCGGAGCACTCGGGCGCGCGCAAGGTCTATCTCATCGACGAACCGATCGCCGCAGCCATCGGCATCGGCCTGAACGTGAACGAGCCCATCGGCAACATGATCGTGGACATCGGGGGGGGGACCTCGGAAATCGCGGTGATTACGCTTTCGGGCATCGTGGTGAACGAATCCATACGCGTCGGCGGCAACGAATTCGATAACGCCATCGTGCAGTATTTCAAGCGGAATCACTCTTTCCTTATCGGGCAGCGCACCGCCGAACGCATGAAGTGCGAAGTGGGAAGCGCCTCCGCACTGGACCCGGAACTGGAAATTGCGGTGCGGGGCCGCGATCTGGTAAGAGGAATCCCGAAAGTGCGCAACATTTCGTCGGAAGAAATACGCGAGGCGTTGTGCGAACGGATCGAATTGATCGTGGCCGCCATTCTGCGCTGCCTGGAACATACGCCCCCGGAACTTGGCGCCGACATCCTGGAACGCGGCATTATGCTGACCGGCGGGGGAGCCAAGCTGAAAGGGCTCGACAATTTAATACGCAACCGTATCGAACTGCCCGTGCATCAATCGGAAAATCCATTGCTCGCCGTGGCGGAGGGCACCGGAAAAGTGCTCGAAAACCTGAAGGAATACCAGAATGTCCTTACATGAACCCCCGTCTGACGCATATTCGGGATGGCTTATTGCTCGGCGGCCTCCTTTTCGTCGCCGGGCTCGTCATGCTGACGGCCAATCGGGGCGTCGTGCGCAGCATGCGGATCGGCGCAATGGAAGTCACGTCGCGGGTGGAAGCGCTCTACGCGCGGGCGGTTCAGAATTTCAATGCAGTCTCTGAAAACAATGTCCTGCGCGAAGAAAACATCCGGCTCTCCAGCGAGATTGCAAGATCCCGGGGGGCGCTTCTCGAAAACGAACGGCTCCAGCGGCTTATCGGGTATCGCGCCGAAGCGCCGTACGCGCTGCTTCCCGCGCGCATCGTCAACAAGGACATCACCGGGCAATGGAACCATTTTACGCTCAACGTAGGCGAAGCGGACAGCGTAAAAAACCATATGGCCGTCGTCAACGAGCATGGCGTCCTCGGATATACGGCGCTGGTGGGCAAGCAGTACGCTAAAGCCATCTCCTATATCAATACAGAAGTATATATCCCGGCCAAAATCCTTCCTTCGCAAGCCTACGGGATCGTTCGATGGGACGGCGTCCGAACAGACCGATTGCATATCGAATCGGTGGTCAAGACAGAACCCGTGGAAACAGGGCAGCTGGTCGTCACGGCGGGGTACAGCGGCATATTTCCGGCAGGCCTCCCGATCGGTACGATAGATTCTATCGCCGTCCGGCCCGGACGATACGACCTGAACATATTCGTCCGCCCCGCCGCATCCATATCGACGGCGCGGCATGTGTTCGTCGTGCAGGAGCCACCGGACCCGGAGCGCATCGAATTCCAGCGGCGGCCCATCCGTTAAGGATACTCTGATTAAAACCGGCGCGCAGGCATCCTTTTTCTTCCTTCTCTCCCGAACCCGGATACCCATGGCCTTGAAACGTTTCCTCGTCCTGCTGCTATTGTGCGCCGGCGCAAGCGGCCCTGCGGCGGCGCAAGAACGCGAGGGGCCTCGCCGCCTCCGCAACGACATAAATCGGGTGCTGGACGCAGAACGGTTCGAGCACGGATTCTGGGGCGTGCATGTCCTGGACGTCGAAAGCGGACGCACCCTGTACGCCCGCAACGCCGGCAAATCTTTTGTCCCGGCCTCGAACGCCAAACTGTACGCGACGGCGGCGGCCCTGGACTTGCTGGGCCCGGACTACCGCTTCGAAACCCGCGTGTATATCGACGGCGTCGTGGACGAAGACGGCGCGCTCCAGGGCAATGTCATCGTGCGCGGCGGAGCCGATCCCACGCTGGGCGGACATTATCTTGCCGATTCCGGCGACTGGGACGAGGACATCGACGCGCTCGCCGTCTTTCGCGCCTGGGCGGATTCGCTGCGCGCCGCCGGCGTACGCCGCATTGCAGGCGACGTCATAGGCGACGACGACATAATCGACGACATACCGCTCGGCGCAAACTGGGCCTGGGACGACGAAACCTGGTACTATTCCGCGCAGCTCGGCGGACTCACCTTCCACGACAACGTCATTCACCTGTACGTGCACGGCCAATCGCCGGGCATGCCCGCCACGCTGACCTGGGAACCGCTCAATACGGGGTACGCGCAGGTCGTCAACCGGACGCGCACGACCGAAGCGGGCACGCGGCTGAAGGAACGGTACCGTCGCCTGCGCGGCGGCAACATCGTCGAAGTCTCCGTCACGCTCCCGCCCGGGGCCAGCGAACTCGAAGAAATCACCGTCGAAAACCCCACGGCCTATACGGTATACGTGTTGCGGGAAGCCTTGCTGGCGTCGGGCATTGCCGTGGCGGGCGACCCCGTGGACGCAGACGACTTGTCCATCAAGCCTTCGTACGAAACGCCCGCGTACCGGCAGGTGGCGACCCATCGTTCCGCGCCCCTGTCGGACGTGGCCGCCATGGTCAACAAGCCCAGCCAGAATCTGTACGCCGACCTGATCATGAAAACGATCGGCGCGGAGCTGCCGCAAGAAGACCGCGACCTTGCGCCGGGGTCGGCGGCCATGGGCGTCCAGACCGCCATGGGGACCTTTGCGCAGGCGGGCGTCGACACGAGCGCCATCCGGCTGGTGGACGGATCCGGGCTGTCCCGACTGAATCTGATTGCCCCGGAGATGACCACGTCGCTGCTGTCCTTCATGTGGACGCATCCGAACGAAAGGGTGCGCGACGCCTTTTACGATTCGCTTCCGGTGGCGGGCGAAAGCGGCTCGCTGAAACGCCGCCTGCGGCAAGGGGCCGCGGCGGGAAACATGCGCGGCAAGACGGGCACGCTGACGTTTGCAAGCAGCTTGAGCGGGTACGTGCGGGCGCAGAGCGGGCGCATGCTCGCTTTTTCCATTATGTCCAACCATCATATAGGGGGATCGGGAGACGTCCGCAGAGCGCAGGACGCCATCGTGGAGCGGCTGGCGCAATTCGAATAATCTCCCGAAAGCGAAGATAAACTGCGTCCGCACGAAATTTAAACAGAACTTTTCTCCCTCTTTCCCGTCTACTGAATAAATAGCGCGACGTATATCAGGGTGAGTCAGATACTAAAAGAGCATTGTTTCGAGAATCGAACGACAAACGGCCTGAATGACATCTGCCAGCGATTCCGTATACCCTCCCCTGCATGGCACAACGGTTCTGGGGCTTCGTCACCGCGGAAAAGTCGTGCTTGGCTCCGACGGGCAGGCTACCATGAGCAATGTCGTCGTGAAGCATCGCGCGCAGAAGGTGCGTACGCTCTACGAGGGCAAAATTCTTGCAGGATTCGCGGGCGCCACCGCCGATGCATTCACGCTATTCGAGCGCTTCGAGGAAAAACTGCAACAGTATGGCGGAAACGTAACCCGCTCGGCGGTAGAACTGGCCAAGGACTGGCGCACGGACCGCTATCTCCGACGGCTTGAAGCGCTGCTTGCCGTTGGCGCCCCGGAACGCTTGTTGCTCGTAAGCGGCACGGGAGACGTCATTGAACCAGACGACGAAGTGGTCGCTATCGGGTCGGGCGGAGCCTATGCGCTGGCCGCCGCCCGGGCTACCCTGCTCCACGCGGGCCATCTCGACGCCCGAGACATTGTCGAACAAGCGCTGCGCATCGCCGCCGGCATTTGCATATACACGAACGATCATCTGTCCGTGCTCGAAATAGACGCAACGGACGAAGGCTAAAGGCGCGCGAGCGAACGGCGCCGGACGCCACCCGAAATTCCCCCATAAATATCTTTTATAACCAGCACACTGTTGATACCATGACCAGTACGAACAAAGCAAACCAGCCCGCCGGAAGCACGGCGCTTTTTGTCGATTACGACGATCTGCACCGAAATCTGGCCCGCCTTACCCGCAACGAAAGCGCCTCCGTAAAGGTGGTCGCGGAAATGATCGACACGCTCCGGAACAACGTAGCCGTGGAGCAAAGCCCGCTCGCGGAAACGCGCGCGTACGGCGATTTCGCGTCCCTCCGCGCTGGAGACCAGGCCAAAAACATGCTCTACATGAAGGGCATCGAAACCCGCTATGCGCCGAGCGCAAACCGGGAAAGCACCATCGAGTTGCAGATTGGCGTAGACGCCATGGAGCTGCTCCACAAGCGCCCGGATGTTACCCGGCTCGTGCTGCTCAGCGGGCAGCGCCTGTACCTTCCGCTTGTGCAGGCTTTTCGAAAATACGGACGCAGCATTCTCGTCGCCGGACTTGCCGATCCCGCTTCCCCGGAGCATGGTTTTTCCGGCGGAGACGACTGGTTTATGTCGGCCCGCGAACTGCTGACCGCGTCCGCGCAGGAATTTCTGAACGCGCCTGTTTCCGCGTCGCCCGTCCGCAGCGCCGCGCCGCCCGCGCAACGCAGGGCGCGCATCGCCCCGCCGCCTCCGGTCGAACGCAAGCCTCGGCCCACGCCGCCCCCCGCCATGGGGCCGGTAGAAGAGCTGGACGACCCGATCCTCGTTCGCACCCTGGAGATCATCGACGATCATTTCGGGCAATACGACGAAGTATACCTGACGCCGCTCCTTCGGAAACTCTCCGATCTCGTGGACGAGCGCCGGTACGACCCGAAAAACCTCATCAGCGATCTCGAAGCGCGGCAAGCGGTGCGGCTTGAAAAACGCAGCGGTTTCCCGCACGATTACACGGTGCTCATCCTGGACGAGCGGCACCCGACCGTGGCGCGCATTTTGTCCGGCAACCAACGCAGCGAAAGCCAAACGGACGCTTTCGCCTCGTCTTCGCCCTGGGACTACGACGAGGATGCCCCCGACGACGCCGAAGACAATGGCCGCATCGAGAACGACCAGGACGGCGATTCCGGGGACGACTACGACGATACGTTCGGCTTCGACGAGTACGACGAATACGACCGGGACCTCGGCGCCAGCGCCTGACGCCCGAAAAACCTGCGAACGGATCTTTATTTATATGTATAGCGCGACCACAACGATCTCGAAGCCCGAGGAGATGACCCCCCGGGAAATCGTGACGGAACTCGACAAGTATATCGTCGGACAGCAAGACGCCAAGAAAAACGTGGCGATCGCGCTGAGGAATCGCTGGAGGAGACGGAATGCGGCGGAGGAAATACGCGACGAGATCATTCCGAACAATATCCTGATGATCGGTCCGACCGGCGTTGGGAAAACGGAGATCGCGCGGCGGCTCGCCAAGCTGTCCGGGGCGCCCTTCATCAAGGTAGAGGCCACCAAATTCACGGAGGTCGGCTACGTAGGGCGCGACGTGGACAGCATGATCCGGGACCTGGTCGATATCGCCATCAATATGGTGCGCGAGGAACAGACGGATACGCTCAGGGAACGCGCGCAGGAACTGGCCGAGGAACGCATTCTGGATATTCTCGTCCCCATGCCGCGCAAGCCGGGAACGACGGCAATCCAGGGCGTTTTCCCCATGCAGCAGTCCGAAAGCAATGGAGAAAACCCCGACGAAAGCGAAGACGATTCGGTGCGCCGAACGCGGGAAAAATTTCGCAAAAAACTGGCGGGGGGCGAACTGGAGGACCGGGAAATAGAGGTAGAAGCCTCCTCGGACAATACGCCCATGGTGCAGGTATTCGGCCCTATGGGCATGGAAGAGATGGGGATGAATCTCCAGGATATTTTCGGGGAAATGGGCAACCGGAAGCGGAAAAAGCGCCGGGTGAAAATTTCCGAGGCCCGCGCGATCCTGTCGAAAGAAGAAGCGCAAAAGCTGATCGACATGGACAAGGCGAAGCGGGAAGCGATCGAACGCGTGGAAAATTCCGGCATTGTCTTCATCGACGAAATAGACAAGGTGGCGGGGCGCAGCGGGAAACGGGGCGGCCCGGACGTGTCCCGGGAAGGCGTGCAGCGGGACTTGCTCCCCATGGTGGAGGGGTCCAATGTGACCACGAAGCACGGCATGGTGAAAACGGACCATATCCTCTTTATTGCGGGCGGCGCCTTTCACGTTTCGAAACCCAGCGACCTGATCCCGGAAATGCAGGGCCGTTTTCCGATCCGGGTCGAACTGCAAAGCCTGGACGAGGAAGATTTCTACCGAATCCTCACGGAACCGAGGAACGCGCTCCTCAAACAGTACGCCGCGCTGCTTGCTTCCGAAAACGTCCGCATCGAATTCACGGACGGCGCGGTGCGGCGCATCGCCGCCGTAGCCGCGGAGGTCAACGCCGACGTGGAAAATATAGGCGCGCGGCGGCTGCACACGATCCTGACCACCTTGCTCGAAGACATTCTCTTCGAAACGCCCGACGCGCAGCGGACCGAAATCCTGATCGACGAGGAGATGGTGAACGACACGCTGAATGCCGTGGTCGAGAACCGGGACCTCAGCCAATATATTTTGTAAAGAAGCCTGTAAAGAATCCTGGATACTTCAGGCAATGCGTATCGCCGCCCGGCGCAAGCAACATAATCTCCAGCATATTCCATGACCCGCGTCTGCCCGGACCATGCCCCGCCTGCGCAGGACGCCGAGGCGGTACGCTGGAACGCATTGCATCAGGCCGCCGCCGTGCGTACGCCGTTTGCGCGCCTCGACTACGTACGCGCCGTCGCCGCCGCAGCGAAATGGCGTCTCGGCGTACACATCGTTTCCGGCGAACAGCAGGATGTGGCGGGCGCAGCGGTTACATGGAAGCGCCGCGGTCCCTGGCGCGAGGCCATGCCGCCGCCGTTTACGCCGTTCTCGGCAGCGCTTCTTCGCGCGCTCCCGGACGCTTCCGACGTCCATGCGCGGACCACGCCGCTGGAATCCCTGCTGGCCGAACTGGAAACCGGATACGACCGGGTGCACATGCACCTGAGCCCGGAATACGCGGACGTCCGCCCCGCCCAGTGGCGCGGATGGACCGTTCGCCCCCTGTATACGTACCGCCTGCGCACCGCCGACGGGCCGGAAACATGGTCGAAAGGAACTGCGCGAACCTTTCGGACCGGACAAGACGCCTACGACTTGCTCGAAGGAAACGAAACGGGCCAGGACGCCGTCCGGCTCGCCGCAGCAAGCTACGCGCGGCAGCGCCGGAACATGCCCCTCGGCAGCGACGCGCTGGCTACGCTCGTGCACCGCGCCGAACAAATTGGACTCGCTTCCTCCTTCGCCGTACGCCATCGGGACAGCGGCGCAATCCATGCCGCCGTGGTAGCCCTCCGGTCGGATCGACAGGCCTACTACTGGGTGGCGGGCAGCGTCCCCGGACCCTCCATGACCGTACTGCTTGGAAAAATGCTTCCGAACCTGCACGCTTCCGGCGTCGAGGCGTTCGACCTGATGGGCGCCAATACGCCCGGCGTCGCCGAATTCAAACGGCGCTTCGGAGCCTGGCTCACGCCATACTACCGCATCGGGTTCTGCAAAAAACCCATGTTGCAGTGGCTTGCCGGCCTCCGCGAAAAGAGCAGGTAGCGCAACGAGCGCATACCCCTGTCCGGCAGGCGCCCAGATAATCCAATTGACCACGGGAACACATGCAGAAGTTGCGGGCGCGGATCGCACAGATGTATACGAAAGAAGGGTCCCGGGGGCCGGTCGTTACCCTGCTTTCCGGTACGGCGGCGACGCTCGTCATTTCGTACCTGGCCATACCGGTGCTTACCCGACTATTCACGGACGAAGCCTTTGGCGTTTCGGATTATTTCGTGACCATTGTGAGCGTCCTCGCCGCGTTCGCCGCCTTCCGGTACGACGACGCGGTCATGCTGCCCGACGACGACAGGAAAGCGTACGCCGTCCTGTGGCTTACCGGCGCGCTTTCGATGGGCACGGTGGCCCTCGTGGCGATCGCCTCGCTATGGAGCGAAGAAATCGCCGCCCTGCTGGGGCTTCCCGAAATCGCGCCCTGGCTATGGCTGGTGGCCCCCGTTTTGCTGCTTATCCGGTTCGCGCGGCTCGCCGAATCATGGCTCACCCGTAAACGGGCGTTTCGCACGATTACCGGCGCCGAAGCCACCAACAAACTGGGCATTCTGGCCAGCCGCATCGGGCTTGGGGCGACCACGAACCTCGGGGCAGGCGGACTGATTGGCGGATTCATCGTCGGACAGGCAGCCTGGGCGGCCTGGTTCGCGGCGGCGCTGTTCCGTCGCGCCGAAACGGCAAGGGCATGGCGGCCTTCGATGCGCGAACTCCGATCCGTAGCCGGACGCTACCGGCGGTTTCCGCTGTACGCCACGCCTTCCTCGTTGCTGAACACCGTACTCGGACGGCTCCCGGTGCTGCTCTTGCCCGTATATTTCGGATGGGACGCGACAGGCCTGTACGGACGCGCCTTCGCCGCGCTGGCGATCCCGCTAAGCTTTATCGGAACAGCGGTAGCGCAGGTTTTTTTCGTGGACGGCGCGCAAGCCTACCGGGAAAACCGGCTGGCCGGTTTTACGAAAAACGTACATGCCCGCCTGGTCATGGTCGGGATGTTTCCCTGCTTGCTGCTTATCGCCGCGGGGCCGGAATTGTTTGCTTTCGTCTTCGGGGCCAACTGGCGCGTAGCCGGCGTCTACGAACAATATCTTGCCTGCTGGTTTTTCCTGAGCGCCGTCGCCTCTCCGCTCACGCGGCTCTTCGACATCCTCGAACTTCAGCGGGCGGAACTGGCGATCAGCATCGGATCGTTCCTGCTGCTCGGCGCCGCCCTCGTCTGGGGAGGAACCACCGGCAATATCCTGTTTGCGATGGGCCTGATGGCTATCGCCGGATCGGCGGGGCGTATTTTTCAGCTGGGGGCCATGCTGAAATACGCCGGGGTCTCCTTGCGAGACGCTGCAAGCGCCTACGTACGCTATGCGCTGATTGCGCTGCCCCTCGTAGCGTGCGTTTGGCTAACCCGAGAAATATGGCCGACCTGGGCTGTGGGGCTCGCAGCCATGGCCGCCGGCGCGGCGTACTTCGGCTTCGTCGCGTGGCGGGAAAAAATATGGCCCGGCGCAAACATGCCCCCCTCCGCAAGCGAACAGCGCGAAACCAGCGAATAATTTCAGGATACGCCGGCCCGGGGCCATTGCAATCCGCTACAGGATACTCTGATTAAATCCGCGAAGCTCAGAGGCTGCGAGGGGTGCGCTGGCAAGGAATGACGAAGCGATGTGGCAGGCCCCACATAATGAGGAATGACACAGCCAGCGTGCCGCTCGCAGCCTCCCGAAGGGCGCGTCA
>JAJECT010000024.1 GCA_022821845.1 Rhodothermales bacterium
CAGCCTCCCGAAGGGCGCGTCACGTACTCTAAGACACGAATCTACGGTGTTTTCTGCTGATTTCAACGATACAAGCATGACGACTTTTACAGGCAAACGTGACGCGCTGAGCGAAGTGGTTTTGATCAGAGTATCCTTTTATATTATCTGTGGTTAAAACGTAGTTTCGCAAGCATACGCCATGCATTTTCGCATTGACGACACTTTTCTGGACAGCCTCGCCCGACTCGCCAACGACGAACAGAAAGCCGTAAAGACATCCGTTTTCGATCTGGTCAGCAAACGCCGCGGGCGCGGACTGCGTTTGAAAAAGTTGCGCGACGGGAGTTGGTCCGCCCGCGTCAACCACGACATGCGCATTATTGCAGACTGGAACGAGCGCGAAAATCATCTGCGTTTGCGCTATGTGGGGCACCACGACGAGGCCTATCAATGGGCTGAACGGCATAAAACAAAAACCCGCGCTGGAAACGACGCAGCGGAAGAAGCCAAGGCCACGCAATCCGCCCCGAAAACAGCGCCTCCTGTTCCCGCGACGCAACAGAAAAAATCGATTCGCCTTGGCCTGCTTGCGTTCGCAGAAAAGACGGTCGATATCTGTTTAGTCCCCCTCTCCGCCCTTCGCAGCGCCATAGCAAACGCCCGCAACGGACAGCGCGAACCAGGCGAACCGTTCCCGGACGCAAACGAGCGCGCTGCGAAAGGCGCGGCGGAAGTGCGCAAATTGTACGAAATATCCAATGTCGGCACGGTGGCCGGTTGCTATGTACTCGAAGGAAAAATCGCCTGCGACGACCAGATACGCATCATCCGCGGCGGCATGGCGATCCATAAAGGCAAAGTCGATTCGCTCAAACACCGCAAGAAGAACGTACAAGAAATCCAGCGCGGCTACGAATGCGGCATCGGTATCTGGAATTACCCGAATATCCGGGTCGGGGACCGCATCGAAAGCTACTGACCGCCGGGTATCCTATATTGCAACCCCGCCAACCCCGAAAACGCCTGCAAACCGCCCCTGACCCATGCCCGATCCAGGATATATTCTTGCCCTCGATCAGGGCACAACCAGTTCCCGGGCCATGCTGTTCGACCGCAGCGGGGCAATCCGGGGCATGGCGCAACGCGAATTCCGGCAAATTTTCCCGCAACCGGGCTGGGTCGAGCACGATCCGCAGGAAATATGGTCTTCCCAGGCAGGCGTAGCCGCCGAAGCGCTGGCGGGCGCAAACCTCGCCGCCTCCGACATAGCCGCCATCGGCGTCGCAAACCAGCGGGAAACGACCGTCGTATGGGACCGCCGCACCGGCAAACCCATCCATAACGCCATCGTATGGCAGGACCGCCGCACCGCAGGCCTGTGCGACCGGCTCCGGGAAGCCGGGCACGCCGACCTGATTCGCGACCGGACGGGCCTCGTGCTGGACGCCTACTTCTCGGGAACCAAAGTCCGCTGGCTGCTTGACCACGTAGCCGGAGCCCGGGACAAAGCGGAACGGGGCGAACTGGCTTTCGGCACCGTAGATTCCTGGCTGATCTGGAACATGACGGCGGGCAGCGTCCACGTAACAGACGCCACAAACGCCTCCCGCACCCTGCTCTACAACATCCATGCGAACGAATGGGACGACGAACTCCTCGATATTTTCGGGGTGCCCCGCAGCCTGCTGCCCCAGGTCCGCTCGTCGAGCGAGATATACGCCAAAACTTCGGACCGCGCGTTTCTGCCGAACGTCCCCATCGCGGGCATCGCCGGAGATCAGCAAGCCGCCCTGTTCGGACAGGTATGCGCAAAGCCGGGCATGGTCAAGAATACGTACGGCACCGGGTGTTTCCTGCTGATGCAAACGGGCGAGCAAGCCGTGCAATCGAAGCATCGTCTGCTCACGACCATTGCCTGGCGCATCGGGGACCGCACCGAATACGCCCTGGAAGGAAGCGTGTTTATCGCAGGCGCCGTCGTGCAGTGGCTGCGAGACGGACTTGGCGTCATCCGGGCTTCGTCGGACGTGGAATCCCTGGCGCGTTCCGTCCCCGACAACGGAGGGGTGTATTTCGTGCCTGCGTTCACCGGACTGGGGGCTCCGCATTGGGATCCGTACGCCCGGGGAACCCTCGTCGGGTTGACGCGGGGCGCCACCGCCGGACACATTGCCCGCGCGGCACTGGAAAGCATCGCGTTCCAGACGGCGGACCTGATTCGGGCCATGGAGGCAGACGCCGCGTTGCGCCTTGCCGAACTCCGCGTCGACGGCGGCACCACGGCGAACAATTTGCTCATGCAGTTTCAGTCCGACTTGCTGGGCGTCCCCGCAGTGCGCCCCCGCATCGCCGAAACAACCGCGCTGGGCGCCGCCTACCTTGCGGGCCTTGCGGTGAACTTCTGGGCAGACCAGGAAGAAATCGCCGCGCAATGGCAGGCAGATCAGCGATTCGAACCCGCCATGGACCGAAATATCGCCGAAAACATGCTCCGGCAATGGCGCCGCGCGCTCGAACGCGCCAAAGACTGGGAAACCCCCTCCTGAGCAACGTACGACCCGCACTCCTTCCACACACTGTCCTCCCACTCCTCCTCCCTGCGCCATGACCCCCTTTTTGGCTGAATTCATCGGAACCGCCCTGCTCATTTTGCTGGGCGACGGCGTCGTAGCAAATGTCTTGCTCAAAGGCACCAAAGGCGAGAACGCCGGCTGGATCGTCGTCACGTTCGGGTGGGGCATGGCCGTGTTCGCGGCCGTATTCTGCGTCGCCTCCTTTTCGGGCGCGCATATCAATCCGGCCGTAACCCTTGGACTGGCCGTCGCAGGCAAATTCGCCTGGGCGCAGGTCCCCGCCTATCTGATCGCGCAATTTCTCGGCGCCGCGCTGGGCGCTTTCCTGACCTATGTGCACTATCGCCCGCATTTCCTCCATACCGAGGACGGAGATCGCAAACTGGGCGTTTTTTGCACCGCCCCGGAGATCCGAAGCGGGGGAGCGAATTTTCTTTCAGAGGTCATCGGCACATTCGTGCTCGTCTTCGGCGTGCTGTACATGGCGACCCCCGACACCGGTCTGGGCGCCCTGGACGCCTTGCCGGTGGGGCTACTGGTGCTGGCCATCGGCCTGTGCCTTGGCGGCACGACGGGATACGCCATCAATCCGGCCCGCGACCTGAGTCCGCGCATCATGCACGCCCTCCTTCCCCTCGGAAAAGGGAAGCGAGACAGCGACTGGGAATACGCATGGGTTCCCGTCGTCGGTCCGTTCGCCGGGGGCGCGCTCGCCGGGCTGGCTTATAGTATATTGGGCGCGGCGGGCGCGTAAAACCCTTCGCCGTCACAGGCATGCCCGTTGCCCTTGAGGAACCAGAGGGAACGGCAACTTGTACAGTGCCTGCGCCAAACAATGATCGAACGGCTCCCGGAGGGGTGGCAGAGCGGACGAATGCACCGGTCTTGAAAACCGGCGTACCCTCGCGGGTACCGGGGGTTCGAATCCCTCCCCCTCCGCGCTCCCTCCCCCGCCGATTTTCGGGAATGCAAATTTTTCTGCGGCGGAAAGCGCAACACCGGGGCTTTATTTTCGTAACGGCACGTTAGGCCCGACATTTTGCCTTGCGCTTCCGCCCCGGAGCACAGAGACATTCCTGTACGGAACACCCCGAAATTCAGTCCAGACCGAAATCATGTATATGGCGAACCATGCCGGTCGTTTCCGCCGGACGCCGCTTTTTGCGCTTCTTCTTGCGGCAGGTATGTTTCTGTTTGCAGCAGGCGGAGCGCCTGTCGCGCAGGCGCAAGAGTCCCGCGTCATCACCTTCGACGAAGCCCTCAGGATTGCGCTCGACCGGAACATCCAGGTTAAGCAGTCCGGAAACAACATCGAACTGAACGCGCGGGATGTGTTTCAGCGGCGGATGGATTTTCTGCCCTCTTTCTCGATGTCCACCAGCGGATCGCGGGGATCGGGTTTCGCGCAGGACCAGGCGGGGCGCAATATCCAGTTCACGAACCAGAATCTGAGCGGATCGCTTTCGGGGCAAATCAACCTGTTCGACGGATTTGCGAATATAGCGTCGCTCCGGCAATCGCAACACGTCCTGCAAGCCAGCGAACTCGAGTACGATCAAACCCGGCAAACCGTGGCGTTCGACGTGGCGAACAATTTTCTCCTGTACGTAAATGGGGAGCAACTGGTGGTCATCCAGCAGGAGAATCTGGAATCCCAGCGTCAACTCCTGGCGCAGATCGAGGAATTCGTCAACGTCGGATCGCGGCCCATCTCGGATCTGTACCAGCAACAGGCGGAAACGGCGCAAGCCGAATTGAACGTACTTACCTCCGAGCGGGATGCGGAACTCAGCAAGGCCCGGCTTATTCAGGTCCTGCAACTGGACCCGAGGGACGAGTACGAATTCGTTGCCCCGCGGTACGAAGACATACCTGTCGTTCCGCAGGATTACGACCTGCAGGAACTCTTCGATATCGCGTTCGCATCGCGCGACGACCTCGCGGCGCAGGAAGCGCGCATCCGCGCCGCGCAGCAGGGCATACGCATGGCAAAGTCGGCGTACTGGCCGAGCGTGGGCCTTGGCGGCAGTTTCCGTTCAAATTACACGCCGAACGACCCCATGAACAGGTCTTTCGCAGATCAGCTCGAAGGCAACCGGGGCAACTCGCTCGGTTTCACCATCAGCTACCCCATTTTCAACAATTTTTCCCGGAGAACACAGGTTCAGCAAGCCGAAGTGCAATACCGGAACGCCATGCTGGAAATGGAAAGCCTGAGGCAAAACGCAGCCTTGCAGGTGCGGCAGGGGTACCTCGAGTACGAAGCGGCGCGGAAGAGCCTCGAAGTATCCGAAACGCAGGTGCTTGCCGCCGAACGCGCGCTTGAAGCCTCGCAGAACCGGTACAACGTAGGAGCCAGTACGCTTGTAGAACTCTCGCAGGCGCAAGCCCAGTATGTCGCCGCCGTAAGCAACCGGGTGCAAGCCCAGTACAATTTCCTGTTCCAGAGCAAACTGGTCGACTTTTTTGTGGGCCGTCTGGACCTTTCGACGCCGCTGTTCGACTGACTTCGCAACAAGGCGACGGGAACAAGAACTTTTTCAAAACCTTCCGCTATTCAGGAACATGTCGAAAAAATCCAGCGCTACGAAACGCCTGCTGTGGATATTGGGCGGATTGATCCTCTTTCTTGCGGCCGTCGCTGTCACAGGGCGCGTCACGGGAATATTCGGGGACGGAAATAACGCCACGCAGGTGGAAACGGCCCAAGCCGAAGCCCGCAACATTACGCAGATCGTGACGGCTTCGGGGAGAGTGCAGCCCGAAACAGAAGTCGCGATCAGCCCGGACGTGTCCGGCGAGATCATCCAGCTGCCCATCAAGGAAGGCGACACTGTGCAACGCGGCATGCTCCTGGCCCGGATCAAGCCCGACTTCTACGCTACGCAGGTAGAACAGGCGCGCGCAGGCGTGTTGCAAGCGAAGGCCTCCATGGCGCAACGCGAAGCCGATTTGCTGGAAGCCGAATCGGAACGTACGCGCCAGCGGGATTTGTTCGAACGCGAGGCCATTGCGCGAAGCGTGCTGGAACAGGCGGAAACGCGCTACGAAGTAGCGAGGGCCGGCCTGGAGGGCGCGGAATATGCGGTGGAAAGCGCCGAGGCGCGCCTGCGCGAAGCCGAAGAGCAGGTGCGTAAGACTGCCATCTACAGTCCCATGTCGGGCACCATCAGCGTACTGCACGTGGAACTGGGCGAACGCGTGGTTGGAACCAGCCAGATGGCCGGCACGGAAATGATGCGCGTGGCCCGCCTCGACCATATGGAGGTGGAAATCGAGGTGAACGAGAACGAGATCGTCAATGTGGCGCTGGGCGACACCGCGTCCATCGAAGTCGATGCGTATCCCGAACGCAATTTCCGGGGCGTGGTGACCGAGATCGCCAACTCCGCCCGCACGACCGCCGCCGGAACGCAGGAGCAGGTCACCGAATTCCCCGTCAAGGTGCGCATTCTGGACGCCCACAACATCCAGGAAGGCTATTCGGAGCAGCGGGGCACGATCACCCAGGCCGAAGTGTCCGCCCCCCTTGACGACGCGCCGCTTTTCCGGCCCGGCATGAGCGCAACCGTGGACGTCTATACGGAAACCGTCACGGATGCGGTAGCCATTCCGATTCAGGCCGTTACGGTGCGCGACGTATCCCGCATGCGCGACGAGGACGAAAAGGATGCAGCCCCTGCGGAAACGGAGGAGAACGCCGCGGACGCAATGGCTTCGGATTCGTCCGGGGCCGCCCCGGCGCAGGAGGCGCTAAGCAAGGTGGTGTTCCTCGCGGCGGACGGCAAGGTCCGCGTCGTTAAGGTGGAAACGGGGATATCCGACGACACGCACATCGAGGTCAAGGCGGGGCTTGCCGTCGGCGATCAGGTTGTTACAGGACCGTACAGCGCCGTCAGCCGCTCGCTGAACCACAACGCCTCGATACGCGTCGAGGAAAACAATGCGCCCGACGTATCCCAGGCCGGTTCGTAACCCCGCCCGCTCGGCCCTCCGCAGGTCCTATCACGCACAGCGACAATCCCTCCCATGGAAGAACGACAAGCGCTTATAGCATTGCGCGACATCGCCCGGGTTTATTACATGGGCGAACATGAAGTGCATGCCCTCGCCGGGGTATCGGTGGACGTATTCGAGAACGAATACGTAGCGATTATGGGGGCTTCCGGTTCCGGAAAATCCACGTTGATGAATATCGTGGGCTGCCTGGATTCGCCGACAGGAGGCGCCTACTACCTCAATGGACAGCGCGTCAGCGAAATGACCGACAACGAACTGGCCAACGTACGCAATCGCGAAATAGGGTTCGTCTTCCAGACATTCAACCTCCTGGCCCGGGCCGATTGCCTGCACAACGTGGAATTGCCGCTGGTGTACAGCGGAATCCGGCGGAGAGAACGCCGCGAGATGGCGGAAGACGCCCTGGAGCGCGTAGGCCTGGCCGACAGGATATCGCACAAACCAAACGAATTGTCCGGGGGGCAGCGGCAGCGCGTCGCCGTGGCCCGGGCGCTGGTCAACAAGCCCTCGATTATTCTGGCCGACGAGCCCACGGGCAACCTGGACACGAAAACAGGCAAGGAAATCATGCACCTGTTCGAACAACTCTATCGACAGGGGAACACCTTGCTAGTCGTTACGCACGAAAACGAGGTGGCGCAACATGCGCGCCGGATCATTCGCCTGGTAGACGGCAACATAGACAGCGACGTGTCTGTGGAAAATCCCGTGCTGGCTTCCGTCGCCGCCTGACGTTCGGGTCGGAAACTGCCTCGGTGGGAATACGCTACGAACTGCCGCGGCGGCGAGGTCCGAACGTACAGCGATATTCTTCTTCCAGCCGCTTGAAGCGGATCGGCAAATCCGTCGCAGGGGTAAGCACGGCCTGAAACGGCACGGTCTCGGCAGCCGCCGTCAGGCAATCGTCCGAAGGAATTTCCACAAGGTATTCGGCGACAAGGACCGTATCCATCCGGTCAAGGGACAGAAACGAGACGGCGTAGCCGCTGGTGGTTTGCGGCAGCGCGGCAAGCAGGACAACAGCCTGGGAAAAATCCACAGGCAGGAAAGGCGCCACCGGACGCAGCGAATCTTGCCAGGCCGCCCAGGTTTCGGGGTCCCGAATAACGATTTCCAGCGTGTCCCTCAGCGTACCGTACTGCCCGTACCCGATGGCCGAAAAAAGGACGGGCTCCGGGAGCGGCTCTTCGACCGCCTCCGGCGCGGCGTTGCAGCCGCCGAACAAAAGACTCGCCGTCAGCAACAACGGAATGGCAGCGATACGGGCGCGGCGCGCGGCGCAGGACAGCGTCATTATTCGTAGCGAAGGGAGTCGATGGGATTCAGGCGGGCCGCCTTGAGCGCCGGATAGCCGCCGAAAACCAGCGCCACCGTCGTCACAATGACTATGGTGACGCCCGCCCAGACCCAGGGGATGGTGCCGGAGATGTTAAAATACAGCGCCGTGCCGTTCCCGGCCAGCGCGCCCAAAAGAAAGCCTGCGCCGCCCCCGATCTGGCACAGAAAGATGGCTTCCAGAATGAATTGCCGCATAATATCCCGGCGGCGGGCGCCCAGCGCCTTGCGAATGCCGATCTCGCGGGTGCGTTCCGTAACCGAAACAAGCATAATGTTCATGATCCCGATGCCCGCCGCAAGAAGAGAAATAAACCCGATGGCGGCGCCGGCCTGGGTAAGCACGGCGGTAAACTGATCGAAAATGGCGCGCATGGAATCATTCGTTTCCACGACGAAATCGTTCTCCTCGCCAGGAGGAACCTTGCGAATGGCCCGCAACCGCCCGATCACCTCTTCCATCCCGGCGGCGACGAACTGCGGGCCCGGCGTACGTACGCTGGTCGAAGCAATGTTTCGCCGGGCGCCGCCATACCGGAGAAAAAGCGTACCCATGGGGACAAACACCCGGTTGTCCATATTGAAACCCAGGAAATTCCCCTTGGCCTCCAGTACGCCGATCACCTGATAGCGCGCGCCGCCGAACTCCGCCACCTTGCCAATGGGGTTTTCGGTGGCGAACAATTCTTCGGACACCGCCGAGCCCAGAATCACCACCTTTCTTGCGTACTGTATGTCTTCGGGCGTAAAGGAGCGTCCGAATTCGATCTCGTAGCTGAAATTACCCGTAAAATTCTCGTCGGTGCCCAGAATCGCTACGTTGGGATCTGTTTCCCGGGCGGCGTACCGAATGGAGGTCACGTCGAAATCCTCTATGGCGCTGACCTGGTACCGATCATCCAGCACCCGCTTCAGGCGATCAACCTGATCCATCGTAATACGCTGGCGATACTTGAACTCGCGCTCCCCGACCTGAAAATTTTCGTAGCGGGAAATGGTGAAGGTGGAGGTGCCAAGGAAAGACATCTTTTCCTCGAAATACACGTCGATCACCTTCACGGCCGTAATCGACACGATAATGGCGAATACGCCGATGACCATGCCGAGCAAGGTCAGCATGGTGCGCATCTTGTTGGCGCGCAATGAATTCCAGGCAGAGGCTATAATGTCCCGCAGTTCCATGAACGGACGTACAGCGTTGGGTTATTCGTAGCGAAGCGATTCGATGGGGTCCGATTTGGCGCCTGCCCAGGCCGGCGCCAGGCCGAAAACGAGCCCTACGAAGGTGCAGATTGCAAAAGCAAGGAAAATCGTTCCGATGGGCAGCAAGGTCGGCAGCGACAACGCCATACTGAGCAGCTGGGCGCAAATGGTGGCGAATCCGACGCCGATCAGGCCGCCTGCAAGGCATATCGCCACGGCCTCGATCAGAAACTGGATGAGAATCGTACGCTGCTTCGCGCCGACGGCCTTGCGGATTCCGATTTCCCGCGTACGCTCCTTCACCGAAACGAACATGATGTTCATCACGCCGATGCCGCCCACCAGAAGCGCCAGCGCCGTCAGGAAGATGCCGACGCCGTAGATCATACGTTTGACCGGCGCCAACTCGGCGCGCAGTTCTTCCAGGTCGTTGATCTCGAAATTGTCGTCCTCGCCGGCGGGGACCGCGCGCGCGACGCGCACGATGCCCGTCAATTCATCCTTGGCCGCATCCGGATCGACGCCCGGCGCAATCCTGGCCTGCACGGAAACGCCCCGGTAGCGCAAGCCGAAAATATTGGCGAACGTTTCCAGCGGAATGCGCGCGCGCTGATCTATGGAACCCGGCCCCTCGGCGCCCTGCCCCTTTTTCTCCATCACGCCAATCACCTGAAACCGGTGTCCGGCGATGCGAACGGATTTGCCGAGCGGATTTTCGGCGGGAAACAGGGTCTCCGCCACATTGGCGCCAATGACGGCGACGCGGCGGGCCGTCCGGTTATCCAGTTCCGAATAGAACCGGCCCGAGGCCAGTTCCACCACATGCACGCGTTCGTATGCGCTGGTGGACGCTTCGATCATGACCGGGGCTATGGAATACGACCCGTGCGTGACCGGCCTGGACGTGGAGACAACCGGCGCGGCGGCCGCCACGAGCCGGGCGCGATCCGAAATGGTTTCCGCAAGCTCCGGCTTGATCTCCGGACGGTTGATGTATTCCCACCATTTGGTGTTGGGACCGCCGGTCCAGGGCCATTTTTCGACGTACGCGACGTCCGTGCCCAGCTCGGAAAGCGTATTCTCGAAAAATTGCTCGATGCCGTTGATCACAGTGACCATGGCGGTAACCGAAGTAATGCCGATCACGATGCCGACCATCGTCAGGGCGGACCGCATTTTATGCGCAGCGATCGCGCGCAACCCGGTCCGGATTGCCTCAAGCAATTCGTACAGTAGAAAATTCAGTTTCTTGACCACGGGGACGGCGCAGGAGCAAGCATGGAAAGACGACGAACGAAAAATGCGCGAAAAGCGCCCACATCGTATACGTACGAGGGGGCGAAAAGATACGTTGCCCGCCTTGTTGCGCATCCGGGCGAAAAAATCCTTTACGGCGGGAACGGTTGTACTGTTTTGCCTTATATAATTCTGGCTCTCCCATTTCTGTAAAATATCATCGGCGCCGCGCAGGCATAATGCAATGAACCGACGGAAATTCCTCAAAGCGACCGCGCTGGGAAGCGCAAGCCTTGGCTTCGCCCCGGCGACGATACGCGCATTCGCGTCCAGCCCGCCCAGCGATACGATCCGGGCCGCCGTAATGGGCGTAAACAGCCGGGGCGGCGGTTTGGCCGAGTCGTTTCTCAAGCAACATAACGTAAGCGTACGATACATTTGCGACGTCGATTCCCGGGCAGTCCGGCAAGTGTCGCGGAACGTAGGCAAAATGCAGGACGAAAAGGTAGAGGGCCTGGTCGATTTCCGCCGCGCCCTGGAAGACCCGGACGTCGATGCGCTCGTCGTCGCCGCCCCGGATCACTGGCATGCGCCCGCCACGATCCTTGCTCTGGAGGCAGGCAAACATGTATATGTCGAAAAACCCTGCGGGCACAATCCGCGCGAAGGAGAATTGCTTGTGGCCGCGCAAGCGCGGTACGGCGGCGTCGTGCAGATGGGTACGCAGCAACGCTCCGGCCCCGCAACCATCGAAGCGATCCAACGCATCCACGAGGGCGCGATAGGGCGGGCGTACTTTGCGCGCACCTGGTACGCCAATACGCGGAAGTCCATCGGGCGGGGCAAGACAGCGGATATTCCCCGGTGGCTGGATTACGAATTATGGCAAGGCCCGGCGCCGCGGACGCCGTACCGCAACAATGTGGTGCATTATAACTGGCACTGGTTCTGGCGATGGGGCACTGGCGAGGTGTGCAACAACGGTACGCACGAAATCGATGTGGCCCGGTGGGCGCTGGGCGTGGATTTTCCCACCCGCGTCAATTCGAGCGGCGGACGGTATCACTACGACGACGACTGGGAGTTTTACGATACGCAGGACGTGTCCTACGATTTCGAGGAGGGCAAAACGATCACCTGGGAAGGCAGAAGTTGCAACGGCTTTCCTGTGCACGACCGGGGACGCGGCGCGCTGGTGCACGGCACCGACGGAACGATATTGATTGACAGGAACGGGTACGTAATGTACGACCAGGAAAACGCCGTCGTGAAGGAGGTGAAGGAAAAGAATCTGGAGGCCACCATGGACACGACCGGCGGCGGAGGCCAGACAGACCGCCACATGGCCAATTTCCTCGATGCGATTCGGGACGGACGTCCGCTGCATTCCCCCATTGACGAGGGGCACAAAAGCGTACTCTTGTGCCACCTTGCGAACATCGCGCAGGACATCGGGCAAGCGCTGCATTGCAATCCGGAAAACGGACGCATCGACGGCAATCCCGAAGCCATGCAACGCTGGTCGCGGGAATACGAACCCGGCTGGGAACCCTCGGTTTAAGCGCGGCGGGAACCCTTTGTTTGAGCGCGGAACGCGGAAAAGCGCAGCGGCTTCTGGCCCGGAACGCGCCCTATGGCCGCGCCGTAACGGTGGCGGTGGCTTCGGGGCTTTCGGCGTATCCGTAGCGAATGGCCTTGGCCCGGATGGTGGCGGTCGTTCCCGGTTCGAGGCGAATCGGACGGGCATAGAGTTTCCAGTGCGGCTCCTCGCCCTCGTCGGTAGTCCAGGCAATGGAGGCGCCGTCCGTACCAGCCTCCATAATGATCTCGACCGGACCGTCCTGCTCCGCTTCCAGTTCCCTGTCCGTATCGTTGCGCCTCAGGATGAGCGGCGTGGCCGTAACAGGCTGCTTTTCGCCCATCCACATCTCGCGGACCATCTGATCTTCGGACATGTGCCCCTTCTCGTCGATGTCGCGCATCCAGGCGTCCAGTTCGGCGCGCATCCGGCTGAGCGCATCGCCAAACGCGGGATCGTCCGCCAGATTGCGAACCTCATGCGGATCGGCCTCGACATCGTACAGTTCTTCCGGAGGGCGGCTGTCGCGTAGCCACAATTGCTGGACGTCGTCAAGTTCGCCGTCGATATGCAGGCGGAATATCTCCTGAATGATGGACGAGCGGTTGCGGTACGGAACGAACTGTACGTACGGCTTTTCCGGGTGAAAATTGCGAATGTACTTGTACCGTTTGTCGCGGGCGGCGCGGACCATGTCGTACGCCATGTCGATGCGGTCCCGGGCGGCGTAGATATATTCGCGCGGCGGGGCCTCCGCATCTCCGAGAAAAGCCATGCCGTCCATGTGCGCGGGAACGGGTACGCCGGCAAGGGACAAGACGGTGGGCCCCAGATCGACCAGGCTGACAAGCCGCTCGCTGGCCGAACCGGCCCCTTGCTGTCCGGGCGTCCGCACGATGAGCGGGACATGGATGCCGGAATCGTAGAGCCAGCGTTTGGCGCGGGGCAAGCCGTCGCCGTGATCGCCCCAGAAAAAGACGACGGTGTTGTCGGCCAGGCCGTCCTCTTCCAGCTGGCGCAGAATTTCTCCGGCCTGCGCGTCGAGGCGGGCAATGTTGTCGTAGTGTTTGGCCAGTTGGCGGCGTACGTCCGGCGTATCCGGGTAGTAGGGGGGCAATGCGAGCGTAGCGGGGTCTGTCGTCGTCTCCTCGCCCGGCTCGACCCAGCTTTGACTCTCATGGGTGACCCCGAAGTTGAATACGGAAAAGAACGGCTGGCCCTCCTTCCGAAGCGGGCTGCGCCAGTGCGCTCCGCGCTTGTGCTCGTCCCAGATGGTGACGGGGTTGCCGATCTGGTAGTCGGTCTTGACGTCGTTCGTCGCGAAATACCCGGCGGCCCGGAGATATTCCGTGAAGGCCTTTACGTAGGGAGGCGGCGTGGCATGGTATGGCGTGGGAATGCCGGGCGCATCGTGCGTGGTGCGCATATGATGCCCTCCCCAACCGTTCTGGTGCATGCCTGTGATGATGGCCGCCCGGCTCGGCGCGCACACGCCGGCGGTCGTAAACGCTTGCAGGTAGCGGGTCCCCTCGGCGGCGAGGCGGTCCAGGTTCGGCGTGTTCGCCGCGGCGTCGCCGTAGGCGCCGAACCGCAGGCTGACGTCTTCGGCGGAAATCCAGACGATATTGGGCCGCTCCTGCGCAAGGGCGGGCGCGGCGGCGAACGCAACCAGCAAAGACCAGAAGCAAAAGCGCAGGACGGAAAGCGATATTTTCATGAAAACGTTCGGGTTGCGGAAACGAGGGCGATCACGACGGAATAAGCAATATAGGCAAAGATACCCGTTCGCGCCGGGCTGCCGCTCTGGTTCGCCGCGGATATTTGCATGCGTTTTTTACGGCAGAGGTCTTCAGGATTCGTTTTATTTTAAGGATACTCTGATCAAAGCCACTTCGCTCAGCGCGTCACTATTGCCCGCAAAGACCGTCATGCCCGGATCATTGAAATCAGCAGAAAACACCGTAGGTTTGGTACGTTGCGGACGTGACGCGCCCTTCGGGAGACTGCGAGGAGCACGCTGGCTGTGTCATTCCTCATTATGCGGGGCCGCCACACTACTCGCTTCGTCATTCCTTGCCAGCGCACCCCTCGCATGCCTCTGAGCTTCGCGGATTTAATCAGAGTATCCTTCCTGCTGCGGACGTTGCGGTTTGCAGCGTTCAGATAACGCAACGCAGCGCAGGGACGACCTGTCGATTTTGTCACTTCCATGGATGATCGGATCACGATTCGGGGGGCGCGCGCCCACAACCTCCGGAATATCGACATAGATATTCCGAGAGAGCAGCTGGTGGTCATCACGGGACTGTCCGGTTCGGGCAAATCGAGCCTGGCCTTCGACACGATTTACGCCGAAGGCCGCCGACGCTACATGGAAAGCTTGAGCGCCTACGCCCGGCAATTCCTGGGCATGATGGAACGGCCCGACGTGGATTTCATCGACGGGCTCTCCCCCGTGATCGCTATCGATCAGAAAACGGTTAGCCGCAATCCCCGCTCTACGGTAGGCACGGTCACGGAAATCTACGACTTCATCCGACTGCTTTTTGCGCGGGCGGGAACGCCCTACTCGTATATCTCCGGCGCCCCCATGCGAAAGCAGTCCGACGACGAAATTATCGACGAGATTGCGGCCTTTCCCGAAGGCGCTCGGCTGATGCTGCTTGCCCCCGTCGTGCGCGCCCGCAAGGGACACTACCGGGAATTGTTCGAACAGATGCGCAAACAGGGCTTTCAGCGGGTACGAATCGACGGGGAAACGCAGGAAATCGAGCCGGGCATGCGCGTGGATCGGTACAAGACGCACGACATCGAGGTCGTGGTGGACCGGATCGTGATCAAGGAGGGCATTCGCTCTCGCATCGCCCGGTCGGCGGAAAGCGCGCTCGGCCTGGGCGGCGGCACGCTGATCGCGCATGCGACGAACGGCCCGAAGCAAGGCGACCACCTGATGAGCCGACATCTGTTCAGCCCGGAAGACGGCCTGTACTACGAGGACCCCTCGCCCAGCATGTTCTCCTTCAATACGCCCTATGGCGCCTGCCCCGAATGCAACGGCCTTGGCTATCGGCGGGAAATCGATCCGGCGCTGATCATTCCGGACCCGTCCCTGACCATTGCCGAAGGCGGACTGGCGCCGCTGGGCAAGCCGCGCGATATCTGGATATTCAATCAGGTGCGGGCCGTAGCCGCCGCGCGCGGGTTCGGGTTCGATACCCCGCTGGGCGCTCTGACGGAAGCGCAGCGGGAAACCCTGCTCTTCGGCGCCGACGAAGAAAAGTTCAACATCGTGTATACCTGGAAAGAGCGAGAGGTATGCTATGAGCACCGTTTCAACGGCGTCTACGGATACATCCGGCACACGTACGACACCACGTCCTCGAACGGGCAACGCCAATGGGCCGAATCGTTCATGCGGCAAATGTCGTGCCCGGAATGCAAGGGCGGGCGACTGAAGAAGGAGAGCCTGGCGTACAAGATCGGTCCCTGCACCATTGCCGACCTGGTGAACATGGACCTGATCGGGCTTCGCGCATTTTTCGACGAGGCGTCGTTTTCAGAAAGGCAGCGAATCATTGCGCGCCCCATCGTCAAGGAAATCGGGGAACGGCTGGACTTTCTGATCGATGTGGGGGTCGGCTATCTGAACCTGAATCGCACCGCGCGTACGCTGTCCGGCGGAGAAAGCCAGCGTATTCGCCTGGCCACCCAGATCGGTACGCGGCTGACGGGGGTATTGTACGTGCTGGACGAGCCTTCCATTGGCCTGCACCCCAGCGACCATTCCCGGCTGATCGATTCCTTGCAGCAGCTGCGCGACCTCGGCAATTCGGTGCTGGTCGTCGAACACGACCGGGAGATGATCGAGGCGGCCGATTTCGTGGTAGACCTTGGGCCGGGGGCGGGGGAGCGCGGCGGGCGCGTATTGGGCGCCACCGCCCCCGACGCGCTGCCGGTCGCCACGAATGGCCACGTCAGCCTTACGGCAGCCTATCTCCAGGGCAAACGACGCATCCAGATACCGAAACGCCGTCGGGACAACACAGAAAAGCGCATTGTGCTCCACGGCGCTACGGGCCACAACCTGAAAGGCGACGCCTTTGCCCTTCCGCTGGGGGCCCTTGTATGCGTTACGGGCGTCTCGGGGTCCGGGAAATCCACCCTGGTCAACCAGACGCTGTTTCCGATCCTGTCGAAACGGTTGCACGGCGTCCGGGCGTTGCCGTTGCCGTACGCATCGATAGAAGGCGTAGAACACATAGACAAGATCATCGACATAGACCAGAGCCCGATCGGCAGAACGCCCCGCTCGAACCCCGCGACGTACACCAATCTGTTTACCTTGATCCGGGATTTGTACGCCCAACTCCCCGAAGCGAAAATCCGGGGATACAAAAAGGGGAGATTTTCCTTCAATACGAAGGGCGGGCGATGCGAAACGTGCAAAGGAGCGGGCATCGTCAAGCTGGAGATGAATTTCCTGCCGGACGTATATGTGGTATGCGACACCTGCAAGGGCCGTCGCTACAATACGGAAACGCTGGAAGTGCGCTACAAGGGAAAAAATATCGCGGACGCGCTGGACCTGACGGTATCCGAGGCGCTGGCGTTCTTCGAGCATGTTCCGCGCATCGAACGGAAACTGCGCACGCTGGATTCGGTGGGACTGGGCTATATCCGGCTGGGACAACCCTCCACCACCTTGTCCGGCGGCGAAGCGCAACGCGTCAAACTGGCGCGGGAGCTTTCGAGGCCGGGAACCGGGCGTACCCTGTACATTCTCGACGAGCCTACTACGGGGCTTCATTTCGAGGATATTCGGCACTTGCTGGCGGTGCTTGAGGCGCTGGTGCAAAAGGGCAACACCGTGCTGGTGATCGAGCACAATATGGATGTGGTGAAGGTGGCGGACTGGATCGTGGACATGGGGCCCGGCGGCGGCGCGGAAGGCGGGCGCATTCTGTTTTCGGGCGCGCCGGAAGACCTTGTCCGCACGGACACCCGCACCGCCGCCTTTTTGCGGAAAGAACTGGAACGCTTCAACGGAGCCGCCGACGAAGAAGAAAGCCAGGTCCTGGACCTGGACGCCCTTGTCTCCGAATCGGAGTACGAGAAAGGCGCAACGGTCTCCGCTGCTTCGCCTGCCTGAGCGCCATACCCGTTTTTCGCGGCCATGTCGGAACCTCCTTTTATCCCCGCCTACAGCAAGCCGGACGACGACGGCGTCTGGATGCAGTTCGACAATACGGTCGCCATCCGCCATACGGTGCGCGCGGAGGACGCATTCGAGCAGGCGGCCGCCACCGTTTTCCAGTACCTGAAAAAAGCGCAGGAAGATTTTCCCGATTGGCCGCGCGTACTTTACCTGGACGTAGAAGGGCACACGGGAGAATACGCCGGATTCGACGCAGATTTTTACGAGTTCCAGCAGGAATTCTTCTTTTCGACGATGGCGCCCTTCCTCGCAGGGTTCCATATGCCGCTGACCGGCCCGCTCGTCAACCCGGAAGCGCAACGCAACGATTTGCCGGACGAACTCGTCGTGAGGATGCCGGACGCCTCCTGATTCGCGTAGCGCTCAGGGGCGAAAGCAACGCGCCGGACGCAGTGGTTTCGCCCAGCGTACCCCTCAAGCGTCGCCGGACCGCATCGCCACGCTGTTGAGGAAATTAGCGGTCCGCCCCCCGCCTGTTTTGTCATTCCCGTTCCGGGAACGCATATCCAGCGCCTGAATACAGATGGCGCCCAGGACGATAAACAACCCGGACAGAATTTCCAGCGGGGACGGTTGCGTTCGGATGGTTGCCCAGGCAAGCGCCAGGGCGGCAAGCGGAACCAGGTTGCCGTAGAGCACCACGCGGGTCGGTCCCAACTTTCTCAGGGCGCGCACCTTGGCCCACTGGCCGATGCCCACGCCTACCGCTCCCCCGAAAACAATGGCTATCCAGGTCCAGGCGCCCAAATCCAGCCAGGATTCGCGCACAAGCGCAGGCAAGGCGATAAGCAGATAGAACATGCCCCCGATAGCAGTGCGGGCCGTCACCATGGCCGTGGCTCCGTATCGGGCCGCAAGGGGTTTGATGAAATGCAACTCGGCGACCGCCATAAGCAACGCCAGCGCCAGCAGCAGGTCGCCAAGCCAATAGCCCGTGCCGGGCCGGAAACCGTCGAAAGCAAGGATAAATGTGCCCAGCGCCGCCAATACGACGCCAACGTATCCAAAACGACCGATGCGTTCCGTGCCCAGCATATACCCCAGCGCCCAGCTGAGCACCGGCCCCAGCGCCAGCCACAAGGAAGCCCGGGCCCCATGGGTAAGCCCCAGCCCCTCGATACCCAGCCAGGGAGCAAGCGTGGCGCCCAGCACGGCCACGAGAAGCAAGCGCGGCCAGTCTTTTTTATCGACCCGGGGAAAGAGGCGGGCGCCCGCCGCCCTGCCGCTCCCGAAAAAGAGCTGGCAATACAACATGGCGATCATGGCCATGCCCCCAAGCAGAAATCGGGAAACCGAAAATCCGATGGGGGACATTTCGCGCAAGGCTACCTCGGCAAGCACGAAATTCCCGCCCCACAGCGCAACGAAAATCAGCAACAGGACATGATGCGGCCATGCGGCCTCCTCGCTTCCGTCGAGGTCAGGTTGCCTGTGTGCGTCCGGATTCATGGGAAATGCCGCTTGCAAATCGCTCCGCCAAATGAAACAGCGGCCCGAATGGCGAAAGCGGCCCGCCGGCGCACCGCGTCGTCGGAATCGCTACGCCGCCCGGGACGCGCGTTCGACGATCTGAACCGCTTCGTCGAATTGTACGCCTACGATACGGGAAACGCCGGGTTCTTGCATGGTGACGCCATACAACCGGTCCGCCGCTTCCATCGTCAACTTGTTGTGTGTAACGAGAAGGAATTGCGTGTGTTCTGCAAATCGGCGGATCATGCGCATGAAGCGGCGCACGTTCTTGTCGTCAAGCGGAGCGTCTACCTCGTCGAGAATACAGAAGGGGCTCGGCTTCACCAGATAGATGCCAAACAATAGCGCAATGGCCGTAAGCGCTTTCTCGCCTCCGGAAAGCAGCGACGTGTTCGACGAGGTCTTGCCGCCAGGGCGGGCTTTGATGCGGATGGCCGTTTCGAGCGGCTGCGACGGGTCTTCCAGCGCCAGATCGGCCACCGATTCTTCTCCGAACAAATCCTGGAACGTTTCCCGGAAATGCCGCCGAATCTCCTCGAACGTTTCCATGAACCGGGCCGAAGCCGTCGCATTGATTTCGTTGATCGTTTCGAGCAGCGTTTTTTCGGCGGTTTCGAGGTCTTGCTGTTGCTGCATCAGGAATTCGAGCCGCTTCGTTTCTTCCTCCCAGTGCTCCAACGCCAACTCGTTGACGCTCCCCATGGCGCGCAAACGCTGACGCAGCGCGCCTGCTTCCTCGCGGGCCGCAGCCTCCTCAAAGTCTTCCGGCGACGGAATGGACGCTTCCGCCACGGCTTCGGGAAGCGAAACGGAAAAATCTTCGGCGACCTGCTCGACCAGCGCCTCCATACGGGTTCGGATTTCGGTGAGCCGCAGCGCGCGCGTATGCTCCTGTTGCACCAGTTGCTCGCGGCGATCCCGCAGTCCACGCAAGGCGTTTTCAAGGACCGATGCCTCCTTCCGGAAAGACTGCAACGCCTCTTCCAGGCGGTTCGCCGCTTCTTGCAGGTCCGCCTGCCTTGCTTGCAGGGCGGGCCAATCGGCAGCCAGGTTGTCCAACCGATCCCGGGCTTGCTGTATCTTCCGGTCGAGTTCGGCGATGCGGCGTTCGCACGCTTCCGCGCGGGCGTCCAGATCCTGCAGCCGCCCGCGCGCGCGATCCAGGTCCCGCTGCAAATTCTCGCAGCGGTTGCGCGCCTTGAGCGCCTCAAGCCCGGCCTCGCTGCATACCCCCGCCGCCACGCGGCTTTCGGCTTCGGCGGCCTGAAAGGCTGTTTCTGCTTCGGCGAGGCGGATCCGTACGCCCTCCAAAGCCTCGGCGGACCCGGAAATCTCCTGGTTCAGGCGCTGGCGCTCGGAATCGGTCCTTTCGAGGAAAACCTGCGCCTCTTCGCGTTTTTTCGAAAGCGCTTCCAGGCGGCGTTCGGCTGCTTCCAGATTGAACGCAACCTGAGCGGCTTCCTGCGCTACGTTGGCAAGGTTTCGTTCGGCTTCGCCAAACCGTTCGCGCAAGGATTCGGCGCGGGCAGCAGCCATTTCGGCGCGGTGCGCGGCGACGGTCGCTTCCGCGGCGTCGATATCGCTTTCGATAGCCTCCAAGCGGCGATGCGCGGTTTCCAACTGGTTTCGTCGCTCAAGCCGTCCGAGCGCCGCCGTATCTCCTTCCTCTTCGCTGCCCGCATGCAAAACCCCTTGCGCATCGACCCATTCGCCGGTGCGCGCAAAAAATCGCGCGCCCGGGGCCGCTTGCGCTGCCTGTCGCTCCGCTTCGTCAAGCGTATCGACCACGTACGCATCGCGCAGCAGCAACCGGGCCAGGCGGGCGCATTGGTCCGCATCCATATTCTGGTCCGCAATGCGCACGACCGCCGCAAGCGACGAAGGCGCTTCGGAGCGGACGCTGCCAGGCGCTATCGTGTCCGGTATCCGATCCAGTACGACGAAAGTGGCTCGCCCCTGCCCGCTCTGGCGCAATTGTTCGATGGCCGCCCGGGCCTCGCGGTCGGAAGGAACCACAATGCAGTCCGCAAACGCCCCCAGCGCAGCAGCCAGCGCCACGCGATCTGCACCCTCGCAGGCAAAAAGATCGGCCACTGTGACCAGGCCCCCGCGAGACCATTCCGAGGCAGCCAGATACTGCACGGCCCCGGCGCAATCTTCGCAGGACGCAAGGAGGCTCTCCAGCAACCGGGCCGACGCGACCAGCGCTTCCTGCTCCCGTTCCAGTTGGTGCAATCGGTCAAGCGCCTCGTCAAGACGCGCCTGGATGCGGACCTCTTCCTGCGCGGCCTGTTCAAAAGCAAGGCGAGCCTCTTCGACAGCGGTCGCAGCGGCGGCCTTCAGGGTTTCTTTATCCGCCGCAAGCGTACGCAGGTCGGCAAGCAATGTCGCTACCTCGCGACGTTCCGTTTCCATATCCGCCGCGTTCTTCTGCACAAGGTCGCGCTGACCAACGATCTTGTCGAGTTGACGGCGTTGCACGGCATGTTTCTCTTCGCATGCGCGTTCCTCTTCCCGCAGATGCAGCGCAACCTGTTGCTTTTCCTCGCGGGCGGCGCGGCGGACATCCCGTTCGCGCTCCGCGACAGCCAGCCGCGTTTCCGCCTCGTACATAGCGGGTTCGGCTTCCTTCAAGGCCTTTTCCACCTCGGCGATTTCCTGCGTCATGTCGGTGCGGCGCAGCGCAGCGGTTTCCCGCTCTTCCTGCATGCGTCGCCGTTCGCCGCGGGCAGACTCCAGTTGTCCTTCCGAAAGCCGTTGCTGGGTTTCCAGTTCGCGCCGCTTGTCGATATGCGCGTACAGATCGGCGCGGGCGGCCTCCAGGCGCTTCTCGCAATCAAGCGCTTGCTCCCGAAGCGCAGTCAACGCCTCGGCTTGCTCGGTTTCCTGTTGCGTCGCCTGCGTCGTTTCCTCGCTCAGGCCGGACGTTTCATTGGCAAGCAGGTCCTGGTCTGCTGCCAGGCGAATATATTCGGCGGCGGCGATCGCCAGTTCAAGCGTACGCAGGCGACTCCGGGCCTGCTTGTAGCGTTCGGCTTGCCCGGCTTGCCGCTTCAGGCTGCGAACCTGTTTGGCGATTTCGTCCGTAAGGTCCCGGATACGTTCCAGATCGACCCGGGTCGCCTTCAGTCTTCCAAGCGTTTGCCGCCGACGCACCTTGTATTTCGTAACGCCCGCCGCTTCCTCGAACAACCGTCGCCGGTCGTCGGTGTTTTCGGACAGAATCTCGTCGATCATCTTGAGCTCGATGACCGAATACGCCCCGGCGCCCATCCCGGTATCCATGAACAGGTCCATAATGTCGCGCAGGCGACACGTTACGCCATTCATGGCATACTCGGAATCGCCAGACCGGTAGAGGCGGCGCCCCAATTGCACTTCGTCGTACCGGGAAGGAAGGATATTCCGGTTGTTCTCGATGGTCAGGAGCACTTCGGACATGCCCAGCGGCTTGCGCTTCGCTGCGCCGCTGAAAATGACATTCTCCATCTTTTCGGAGCGGAGGACGCGGGTGCGTTGCTCGCCGATCGCCCAGCGCACGGCGTCCACAATATTCGACTTGCCGCATCCGTTAGGACCTACGATAGCCGTAATGCCCGCATCGAATCGCAGCGTCGTGCGATCCGCAAAACTTTTGAAGCCATGCAATTCGAGTTTGCTCAGATACATAGCGGCAACGCCATCTGCAAGGACGAATCGGAAAAAGCGCGGACAAGAACGAGCGTACGCGGCGAGCGGCTGTCGGCGCAAGGCTGCGCCCGTCCGACGCCTGCGCACGCCTGTGAAGGCAATAATATAATAAAAATCATATAAAGCCGTTATGCAAGCCCTATTTGCCCTTTCTGCCGAATTGTGGAAAAATATGTTGCGCTTCCCGGACAAGGAGGAAAAAATGTGCGGCGTACGCCCGCATAATCCGTTATTGCATATCGGGGCCAGCGCGCGCCGCGGAGCCGCTGCGCCTTGCGGACCGGATCAGCGCATGCTTACTCAGCGAATCCTGTCGAATTTTTCTGCAACAGAATATGCGCCGCGCGTAACCTGCGCAATAAATTTCCGTAAACCACTGCGTAAGCGGCTCGCAGGCCCGTACGGAAACGGCAGGAAATTTGCTTGATGAAATGACGCGCGACCCGCCTGCGCAATGCAGCGGGAAGCGCAAAAACACGCCCTTCGGTTCTACCTCCGCCGACGGTGTGTGCCACAGAGGAGGGCCTTGCATACGGACTGGAGCCCCGACGTGCCTGGCCCTCCTCTATATTTATTGGCTACGTGGGCGCGTCAGAGCGACCAGGGCTCCCGCATGGGCCGCCCCAGCATCTCGTTGGCCGAAGCGTCGTCAAGGACCATTTCCCGATCCGGATCCCACCTCAGGTCGCGGCCCAACTGCATGGCGATGTTGCCAAGGTGCGCCACGGTGATAGAACGATGCGCTTCCTCGACCGGCGCAACCGGCTCCGTGCCGGCGACGACGCTATCGAGAAAGTCCTGGCGATGATCGTCGCTGCGATACAGGCGGGTATCCTGATCGCTCAGGACGGTGCTCCAGATAGCGGGATCGGACGTCTCGTGACCGCCGCGAGAGACGAATATCCATCCGTCGTCGCCTTCGAAGCGGACGCCTCGCTGTTCGTCGCTGGTGACGACCATGGTCACGCCGTTGGCGTATTCCGCTTCGAAATAAAAATCCGTAGCCGCATTCCACAAATCGTTCTCCGGGAAGGTGCCCCGCGCGTTGCGAATGGCTATCGGGCCGGTCCGGGCCGTGCCCATGCCCCACTGCGCAATATCGGGATGGTGCCCACCCCAATCCGTCACCTGCCCGCCCGAGTAATCGAGAATCCAGCGGAAATTGACGTGACACCGGGCCGGGCTGTATTCCGCTTCGGGCGCGGGACCCAGCCAGAAATCGTAGTTGAAGCCTTCGGGCACGGGTTCGGGTTCTTTTCGGTCGGCGGTTTCGCCAAAATCCGGATGGCCCGACGGAAGGCCGCATCGCACGGTGCGCAGCGTACCGATCCGCCCGTTCAAAACCAGTTCGCAGGCATGGCGAAACCCTTCGCCGGAGCGCTGCTGGCTCCCGGTCTGGAAAACCACGCCCGCCTCCTTGACCGCATCGCTCATGGCCCGTCCTTCCCGGACGGTAAGCGAAAGCGGTTTCTCGCAGTAAATATGTTTCCCGGCGTGCGCAGCGGCAATCACCGGAATGGCGTGCCAGTGATCCGGCGTCGAAATCACGACCGCATCGATATCGTCGCGGGCCAGCAACTCCCGAAAGTCTTCGTACCCCTCGCAGGGAGAAGCTTTCCCGGAGCGCATCTCCTTGCCGCGGCGGAAATTCACCAGGTGCCGGGCGGGCTCCCTGCCCGCGTAGGCGCCGTTCCAATAACCGTAACTCGCCCGGTTTACGTCGCAGACGCCTGCAATATGCACCTGCTCTTTCTCCAGAAATTGCCGCAGGTGGCCCGTCCCCATATTGCCCGTGCCGATGAACCCAAGCGTAATGCGGTCGCTGGGCGCCGTGCGGCCGCCGCGCCCAAGCGCAGACGCCGGAACAATGGCTGGCAAGGCAAGCCCGCCGGCAAGGAGCGCGCTGGTTTTCAAAAAATCGCGTCTGTTTCTGGACGTCATGGCTCTTTTGAGGTCTGTGGGCAGGACAAGGGCTACGCTACCCGGAAAGGTAACGCTTATGAATTTATTTTGCAGAAAAAGTACGGGCAAGAACGCGCAGGGAAACGCAGGCGGCGTACTCCCTTTGCAGAATTAATCAGCGTAGCCTCAAACGTCCGAACCGCTGGCCAGCGCGGCGAGCGCTTCTCCCGTCACGCGCATGGTCGTCCATTCGGCCATGGGCTTCGCGCCAAGCCGTTCGTAAAGCCGGATCGCGTTTTCGTTCCAGTCCAGTACGGACCACTCCAGGCGCCCGCACCCCCGCGCCGCCGCAAGTTCGGCCACCCGCGTCAGAAACGCCGTGCCAAAGCCCCGTCCGCGCCAGGCGGGTTCCACATAAATATCTTCGAGATACACGCCAGGCTGGGCCAGGAAGGTGGAATAGTTATGAAAGAAAAGCGCAAACCCCACCGGAGCGCCCTCGAATTCCCCGATAAGCGCTTCCGCATAAGCGCGGGCGCCGAACAGGGTGTTCTCCAGCGCTTCTTCCGTCGCCACGCATTCGTGCTCAAGCCGTTCGAACCGGGCCAGGCCCCGAATGAAGGCGTGAAGGAGCGGAACATCGTCCCGGACGGCAAGCCGGATGGTAAAACCCGGCAACGAGGTCCGGGAAGCAGGCGCTTTCATAAGAATTATGTTTTATGCCGCCGCGGAAGCCGCCGCGTCGAAGGTCAATCCTGCGGCGTCGGGGGCCAGGTCGATATGCACGGGGTCTCCGTCCGCAATGCGACCAGCCAGAATTTCTTCTGCGAGTTTGTTGGAGATTTCCTGTTGCAGCAGGCGCTTGAGCGGACGCGCCCCGAACGTCGGGTCGTAGCCCTGCTCGGCCAGCCAGTCCCGCGCCGCACTGGACAACGCAAGCGAAAGATTCTGGTTTCGGCGGGCAAGCGCCTCGATCCGCGCATACTGTATATCCACGATGCGGCGAATCTGTTCTGGCCCAAGCGGGCGGAACAGCACAATTTCGTCGATCCGGTTCAGAAATTCCGGTCGCAGCCGCTCCCTGAGCAGAAGGCCCATCTTGTCCTTCATGTCGGCGAAGGCCTTGTCGTCGAAGGTTCGGGCCGCTTCGATGCGTTCCCGGATGACCTCGGACCCCATGTTGCTCGTCATGATGACGAGGGTATTCCGGAAATCGGCGGCGCGCCCCTTGTTGTCGGTCAGGCGCCCGTCATCCAGCACTTGCAGCAACACATTGAACACTTCGGGGTGCGCCTTCTCTATTTCGTCCAGAAGAATCACGGAATACGGGCGGCGACGCACCGCTTCGGTCAATTGGCCCCCCTCTTCGTATCCGACATATCCGGGCGGCGCGCCCACGAGCCGGCTGACCGCATGGCGCTCCTGATATTCGCTCATGTCGATGCGAACCATGGCGTGCTCGTCGTTGAACAGGAACTCGGCGAGGGCTTTCGCCAGTTCGGTCTTGCCCGTGCCGGTGGAGCCAAGGAAAATAAAACTTCCGATCGGACGAGACGCTTCCTGAAGCCCGGTTCGTCCCCGGCGCACCGCATGGGAAACAACCTGAAGCGCTTCGGGCTGCCCAACCACGCGGCGTTCCAGCATTTCTTCGAGCCGCAACAGTTTCTCCCGCTCCCCGGCAAGCATTTTCGCCACGGGAATGCCCGTCCATCGGGATACGATTTCGGCAATGTCTTCCGGCCCGATCTCTTCCTTCAATAGCGCGCCCTGCGCCTGGATGTCGTCGAGGCGGGCTTGCGCTTCGCGGATTTTCCGGTCGGCCTGCGGAAGCTGTCCGTAGCGAATTTCCGCCACGCGGCCATACTCGCCCGCGCGCTCCAGGTTGTCCGCCCGGATGCGGAGCTGGTCCATACGCTCCCGGGTATCCCGAATCGTCCGAATGACGTCCTTTTCCCGTTCCCAGCGCGCCCGAAGTTCGTTGCGCTCCTCCTCGAGCCGGGCGATTTTCTCGTTGACCTGTTCGGGTTTGCCTTCCACGCCGTCTCGCTTCACGGCTTCCCGTTCGATTTCCAGTTGGCGGATTTGCCGTTCCATCTGGTCCAGGTCTTCCGGCATGGAATCGATTTCGATGCGCAGGCGGGCCGCCGATTCGTCGATCAAATCGATCGCCTTGTCGGGCAGAAACCGGTCGGCGATGTACCGGTGGCTGAGTTCGGCCGCCGCAATGATGGCGGCGTCCTGGATGCGTACGCCATGATGCACTTCGTATCGGTCCTTGATGCCCCGCAGAATGGAAATGGCGTCGGCGACGGAGGGCTCCGCCACCAGCACCATCTGAAAGCGCCGTTCCAGCGCCTTGTCCTTCTCGAAATGCTTCCGATATTCGTCCAGCGTGGTCGCCCCGATAGCGCGCAGTTCGCCGCGGGCAAGGGCGGGCTTCAGAATGTTCGCCGCATCCATGGCCCCCTCGGCGGCGCCTGCGCCCACGAGCGTATGAATTTCGTCGATGAAAAGAATAACCTGGCCATCCGATTCGCTCACTTCCTTGACGACCGCCTTGAGGCGATCCTCGAATTCGCCCCGATATTTGGCTCCCGCGATCAGCGCGCCCATGTCGAGCGCCGCCAGCCGTTTGTCCTTCAGCCCTTCCGGCACGTCGCCCTGCACGATGCGAATAGCCAAGCCTTCCGCAATCGCCGTTTTCCCTACGCCAGGTTCCCCGACCAGCACCGGGTTGTTTTTGGTTCGGCGGGAAAGAATCTGCAGAACGCGACGAATTTCCTCGTCCCGGCCTATTACGGGGTCGATGCCGCCTTTCTTTGCCTGTTCGATAAGGTCGCGGGCAAAACGTTCGAGCGCCCGCCGCTCGGCGCCTTCCTGTTGCGGGCTTGCTTGCCGGGGATTCATGCGGATACCTTTTGCTGCTGCGTATTCCTGTCTCGATGCGCATTTCGCCCGGCAGCCCGATACTATATTGCGAATGAACGGGCTGCCTTGCGCATCGTTGCAGGATCAGCCTCTGCGAAAAGCGTACCGGAAGCCGACTACTGACAGTCTGGCAGAACACGGACAGGAACGAGCGGGCGTTTCCCCTCGTTTGAACGGGCGGTACAACCTCAGGGATCGCTGGATATCGAACAATGATGAAGAACGCGCCGTCGGAAAAAGACGCATGGTGGGAGGGTTTTCAGCGCCTCCTGGACGAACAGATTGATTTTCCCGACGAATATCTGTTCAAATTCATTGTGCCCGCCGACGGCTTGCCCGCGCTCAAAAAGATATTCGGACGCCACCCGGTTACGGTGCGGGCGTCGTCCAAAGGGCGGTATCTCAGCGTCACGGCGAAAATGCAAATGCATTCCAGCGACGAAATCATTGCCTTGTACCAGGCGGCGGCGAAGGTGGACAAGGTCATGATGCTGTGACCCGACGGCCCCTCGCATGCCTCTGATCTTCGCAGCTTTGATCAGCGTATCCTTAATCAGCGTATTTCCATGCAACTCGCATTCAGGTGGTACGGCCCCGACGACCCGGTGTCGCTCGCGTACATCCGGCAAATTCCCCGGATGACGGGCGTCGTGAGCGCCTTGCAGGATTGTCAACCGGGCGCCGCGTGGCCAAGGGACAACGTGCGCGCGCTGCGGCAAACCATCGAAGCGGCGGGGTTGCGTTTTTCCGTGGTGGAATCCATTGCAGTGCACGAGCACATCAAACTGGGCCTGCCGGACCGGGACGCCCTGATTGCCCGATACGCGCAAAGCATGGAGGCCGTAGCGGCAGAAGGCGTACCGGTCGTCTGCTATAACTTTATGCCGGTTTTCGACTGGCTGCGCACCAACCTGGCCATGCCGCAACCGGATGGATCGACGGCGCTCCAATTCGACCAGAAGGCAATGGAAAACATCGATTTTTCCGAAGGAACGCAGGATTTGCCGGGGTGGCATGCCGCCTACGCGGGAGAAGAAATAGCCGCCTTGCGGGCCGCCTACGCCGAACGCTCGGAAGAAGACTTATGGGAGAACCTGAAGTATTTTCTGGAGCGGATCGTGCCTGCGGCCGAGCGGACGGGCGTCCGCCTCGCCATCCATCCCGACGACCCGCCCTGGTCCGTGGCGGGCTTTCCGCGCATTATCACAAGCGGGGCGGCGCTGAAACGGGTTACGCAACTGGTGGACAGCGAGGCGAACGGCGTGACCCTGTGCACCGGTTCCCTGGGCGCGAACCCCGCCGAAGCCGTGCGGCTGCCCGAGACGATTCGTTCGCTGGCGGGACGCATCCATTTTGCGCATATGCGCAACGTTCGGCGTCTCGGCGAGCGATCTTTTCAGGAGAGTACGCACCCCGACGGAGACGTGGATATGGCGGCGGTCATGGAGGCCCTGCTGGAAACCGGTTTCGACGGCCCGGCCCGGCCCGACCACGGACGCATGATCTGGGGAGAAGAAGGACTGGCGGGATACGGCCTGTATGACCGCGCGCTGGGGGCCGCCTACATGAATGGCCTCAGGGACGCCGCAATACGAAAAGCAACCTGACGCAAGCGACGCTCCTTCCGGGAAGCGCATATCGCGTATCTTACTGGCGCGCAGGACTCGATTACGCAGGTCCATGAAACGTCCCTTTCACTCGATTTATTCGCACGGCTTCGTCCGGACCGCTGTATGCGTGCCTCGCGTACGCATGGCGGACCCGGCGTATAACGCCGAACAAACGATTCGTCTTGCCGAGCAGGCTTCCGCCGCGTCGGCGGCGCTGGCTGTGTTCCCGGAACTGGGCCTGTCGGCGTATGCGAACGACGACCTGTTCCATCAGGATGCGTTGCTCGAAAGCGTGGCGGACGCCGTATCCCGCGTGGCGGACGCTTCGCAAGATTTGACGCCGGCGCTGGCGGTCGGCGCGCCCCTTCGCGTTGGCGCCGCGCTATTCAACTGCGCCGTGGTGATATACCGGGGCCGCATCCTGGGCATTGTCCCGAAAAGTTATCTGCCGAACTACGCCGAATTCTACGAAAAGCGGCAATTTACGCGGGCCGCCGCCGCGTTGCGCAAGGAGGCGCGCTTCCGAAACGCCACGGTCCCCTTCGGAAACGATCTCATCTTCGAGACGCCTTCCCTGAAGCATTTCGCGCTCCATGTGGAGTTGTGCGAAGACCTCTGGGTGCCTGTTCCTCCGAGTACGTACGCCGCGCTGGGCGGCGCGTACATACTGGCCAACTTGTCGGCCAGCAACAGCACGATCGGCAAGGCGGCGTACCGACGCGGGCTGTGCGCGATGCAATCGGGGAAATGCGTGGCGGCGTACCTCTATGCGGGCGCCGGCGCAGGCGAATCCACCACGGACCTGGCCTGGGACGGGCACGGCATGATCTGGGAAAACGGGCGGCTTCTCGGCGAAACAGAGCGGTTTTCGACGGAAGAACAGATGGCGCTCGCGGATGTGGACCTGGAATTGCTGGCGCAAAACCGGATGCGCCTGACCAGTTTTCACGATGCGGCAAGCGATCACGGGGACCGGGTGCGGGCGCTGCGGCGCATCCCCTTCGATTTCGATATTCCGAAGGGAAATATCCCGCTGCGGCGCGTGGTGGAGCGGTTTCCGTATGTGCCGAGCGATCCGGCCACGCTGGACGCGCGCTGCCGGGAAGCCTGCGACATTCAGGTGCATGGCCTGATGCAGCGACTGCGAAGCACGGGGATCGACCGCATTGTCATCGGCGTGTCGGGCGGGCTGGATTCGACGCAGGCGCTGCTCGTGGCGGCCCGGGCCATGGACAAACTGGGGCGCCCCAGAAAACACATTCTGGCCTGGACGATGCCCGGCTTCGCCACAAGCGACCGGACGCTGGAGAATGCGCGGACGCTCATGGACGCGCTGGGGGTTACCGCCGGGGAGATCGACATTCGGCCCGCCGCCATGCAAACCTTTCGGGACATCGGCCATCCGTTTGCAAACGACGAACCGACGTACGACGTATCATTCGAGAACGTACAGGCGGGCGCGCGGACGTCCCATCTCTTCCGGCTGGCCAATCTGCACGGCGGGCTGGTCCTGGGCACCGGAGACCTGAGCGAACTGGCGCTGGGATGGACCACGTACGGCGTCGGCGATCATATGTCGCACTATAACGTCAATGCGTCCGTCCCGAAAACCCTGATCCGGCATCTCATCCGGTGGGCCATGGCGTCCGGCGCATTCGACGAGCCGGTCGCCGGCGTGCTGCAATCCGTGCTGGAAACGGAAATTTCCCCGGAACTCGTTCCGCCGGCAAGCGGCGACGCCGACGAGCCGCATCAACGCACGGAAGAGGTCGTCGGACCGTTCGACTTGCAGGATTTTAATCTGTATTACGTTACGCGATACGGGTTTCGGCCTGCAAAGGTTGCGTTCCTGAGCCATCATGCCTGGGGCAGCGCGCCAGAACACCGGGAGGAAGCAGAGACCGACGGATTGTCGTCGCGTGCGTACGACCTGGCCGAAATCAAGCGCTGGCTGGGCGTATTCCTGTACCGGTTTTTCAAAATCAGCCAGTTCAAGCGTTCGGCCATGCCCAACGGCCCCAAGGTGGGGTCCGGCGGCTCGCTTTCGCCGCGCGGCGACTGGCGGGCCCCCAGCGACGCCGAAGCCGAAGCCTGGATGGAGGCGCTCCGGCGAGACGTGCCGGACGCGTAGGCGCCCGCCGCGCTATTGCGGCGCGGAATGCGGCCCCTGCGACCCGGGAGCGTACGGATGCACGGGCAGCCCGGCTTCCAGAATCGGCGTGTAGAGCCGCCACGAGTTGATCACTTCGTCGGCATGCACAAACAGGGTCTGGTCCCCCTGGATCACATCCCCAAGCAAGGTTTCGTAGGCTTGCGGGAGGTCGCCGAACACCTCGTCGTAGCGGAAACGGAGCCTTCGGGGCGTGAGCCTGAGCGGCATGCGCGGCTGCTTGACCTCAAAATGCAGGTTAAATCCTTCGTCCGGTTGCAATGTGATTTCGAGGATGTTGGGGCGAACGTCGCAGGTATCCTCGTAAGGGCGGAAAAGCGAGACCGGCGCCGGCTGAAACCGGATCGCGATGCGGGTGCGCTTTTCGGGCATGCGCTTGCCGGTTTCGAGGAGGAACGGAACGCCTCGCCACCGCCAGTTGGCGATCTCCATGCGCAGGCGGACGAACGTTTCGGTGACGGATCCTTCCGAAACCCCTTTTTCTTCGCGATACGCCCTTGCGGGCCGGCCATCCACTTCGCCAGCGGCGTACTGGCCCAGCAGCACATCCTCGGGCCGGAGCGGCACAACCGATTCCAGGACCTTTATTTTTTCCTGTCGGATGGAGGCGGCGTCGAACCGGGCGGGGGCCTCCATGGCGACCAGCGAAAGCAACTGCGTAAGATGATTCTGCACCATGTCCCGCAACGCCCCCGACTGGTCGTAATACCCTGCCCGCGTTTCCACGCCGAGGGCTTCGTGCACCTGAATATCGACCCGCTCTATTTGTCCCCGATGCCATACGCTTTCGAAAAGCGCGTTGCCGAACCGAAAGACCAGCAGATTCTGGACGGTTTCTTTCCCGAGGTAATGATCGATGCGAAATATCCGGGACTCGTCGAAATAGCGGTGCACCAGGTCGTTCAGGGCCTGGGCAGACGCCAGATCGCGTCCGAACGGCTTTTCGACGACGAGCCGCGACCATCCCGCCGACTCGTGGAGATGGGCCTGGCCAAGGGCTTCGATGGTTCCGGGAAAGGTCTTTGGAGGCAAGGCAAGATAAAAAACCCGGTTGCCGGGCAGGCCGCAGGCCTTTTCGATGGCGGCAACCCGATGGGCAAGGCGTTCATAGCCATTGCTTCCCCCTCCCAGCGACTGATAGAACACATGCTCGTCGCACCAGGCGGAAAGATCGGCGTCCGCGGCATGCGGCTCGTCGCGCAGCGCTTCGCGGATACGGTCCCGGAACGCGGCGTCGGACAGGTCGGAGCGGGCCACGCCAAGAATATGGCAACAACGCAGTTCGTCATGCCGCTCCATGAGACGAAACAGGGCGGGCGCCAGTTTGCGCGTCGTCAGGTCGCCGCTGGCGCCTAGGATAACGAAAAGATGAGGCTGGAAGGAGCGGGACATGGGAGCAACCTGTTGCGCCGCGACAGGCGATTCTCCATGGTAAGGAATTTCGGGGTCAACGTTCCTGGGTTGCAGATTCGGTCGCGCATCCGTTCGGAAACGAGGCAAGCAGGCGCTCCGCATCGTCCGATTGTACAGTCCGACGCGAACGAGGGGGCGCGCATCCTCGTTGATTTTGCGCCCCCTCGAATTTTTTCGCAACATTTACCTTCTTATTCAATTTATTAATGTATCGGGTCGGGCAAAAGTACCCAAGCCGATGCGTCTCCAAGCCAATTTGTCTAACCGGAGAGAACCTCATGAAGCCCCGACCCGTCATCGCCTCCGCCATCGCAATCATCGTCCTGGGTTTCGGCGCATCCGCGAGCCAGGCCCAGACCGCCTCCGTTCCGGATCCGGTTCCGCCGAGGATGTTTTCCACGACTGGTTTCACAGGTTCTAACGCATACACGCTCCCGACCGGGAGGGGCTTCCTGGCCGCGGGATACGCCGGCGCCGACTGGTGGGCGCAATTCTCCGACGACGAATTAACGTCCCTGACGTTTATCGTGCACGCCGCCTACGGCATTCAGGATTATTTGACCGTGGAGCTTGGTTCTGGCCACTGGAGATACGAGTATGAGTGGTATGATGACACTATCATATCGGAAGCCGAATCTTATCCGTACCTGGCGCCCAAGTTGCGCATATACAACAGGGGGCAATTGACCACCAGCATAAGAGGCATTATAATTCTTCCGACAGACGCCGCGGGTTTTTTGTACGGGGCTTCTTTGGGGCTCTCTTCGAAAATAAGGGAAGGGGTCAGTGGACACCTTTCTGTCGGATTCGCCGGGTATTCCGTAGACAGGTTCGATGAAGACAAGTATGAAACGGAACCAGTACTGGCTTTTGGCGGGGATGTCCTGGCGTTCACGCCCGGCCAGGGCCAAATCAAGATATTCGGTGAATTTCGACGAGTCGTTTGGGTGAATGAAAGTTTTGCGATTCTCACTGCGGGCGCACGATTCCTGACCAACTCATTAGGAGCCGAGCTGGGATTTTCCAGGTGGCTTGAGGAGGACTTTGACGTCCGGCCTATTCTGAGCGTCTCATACCGGTTCTGAACCAGCGGGCCAAGGGGGTCGCCGAGAACAAACGTGCGAGCGGCCCGTCACCCCATGTACCGAACCACGGTATCGAAGGGCAGTTTTTCGATGTCGGGGGCTTCGGCGTCCTGGCGGGGATAGCCCGCGACGAGCAGCAGAAACGGGGTTTCGTTGCGGGGCCTTTCCAGGATTTCGTTCAGGAAGCGCATTGGGCTGGGCGTGTGCGTAAGGGTGGCGACGCCGGCGTGATGCAGCGCCGCGATCAGAAAGCCTGCGGCAATGCCCACCGATTCCGACGCGTAGTAGTTCTTGATGCGCTTGCCGTCCGGGTCCAGCCCATAGCGTTCGAGAAAAATGGCGATAAGCGCCGGGGCTTCTTCAAGGAACGGTTTGTTTTCGTCCGTACCTAATGGGGCCAATGCGTCCAGCCATTCGCGGGTAGCCCGGCGGCGGTAGAATGCGCGCTCCTCGGCCTCCGCCGCTATGCGGATGCGGGCCTTGATCTCCGGGTCGCGCACCACCACGAAACGCCACGGCTGCCGGTTCGCCCCACTCGGCGCCGACGCAGCAACCCGCAACGCAGCGGCAATCACTTCGTCCGGGATGGGCCGGGAATCGAAATCCCGCACGGTGCGGCGGCGCGCCATGTCGTCCGCAAAGCGCTGCGCGCGCCGAACCGCTTCCTCTGGGGAATAGACAACGGGCTGGAGTTTCATGCAGACTTAGTGGTCATATATTTATTAACGTGGCCAGAAAAATCTGCCCATGAGGCCCATTGCCTTACGAGGCCTCTGTCCGGGATTCGTTCAGCAACCAGTCGATGAGACGCTCCGCATAGTTCGATTTGAGCCAGGGGCTGTGCGAACCCTCGTTGATCTTCCAGAGTTCGACCGTAATGCCATCCCGGCAACCCTTGCGATAGCGAATGCGGTCGGTTTCCGCGCCCTCGTTGGCATGGTCGATATCGATGGGAGACAGTTCTTCGGCCATGGAAAGATCGCATTCCGCGCGTTCGGCCCAGCGCGCTACCACATCCTCGGCGCCAGCGTACCCGACGCCGACGGGAATTCCTGCATAGCGAATGATGGCGTCTTCCGTGCCATGAACCTGCAATACGGCGACCGGCGGCGCGGACGCGCAACGGGTTGAATCCAGAAAGGAGGTCCCTGCAAGCGACGCGATCGCGCTCAAACCCGGAAGACCTTCGCAGGCAAGGCGATAGGACATGAAACCGCCGTTGGAATGTCCGACCGAAAATACGCGGCCCACCGAAATATACTTGCCCGCCTCGTCGATCAGGCTGGAAAGATACGCAACGTCGTCCACCTCGAACTTGAAGAAGTCGCAACAGAAATCCGTGGCGTTCCAGAAGCGATTGTCGACGGAATCGCGGGTGCCGCCAGGCAGAATCAGCGCGAAATTATCGGAGTCCACCCGCCCGGAAAGATCCCAGTACGCATCATGACCCGCAGGATTGCCCGAATAGCCATGCAAACTGATTACAACGGGAAGGGGACCCATGGCGTCGTATCCCATAGGAAGTTGCAGGCTGGCGGGACGGTCGCCGCCTATGATATACGCCGTTTGCCGCATGTCCGGCTCGGTCGGAAGTTCCTCCTGCATCGTCTCGCCGCAAGCAGTCAGCAGAAAAACCAGAAGAATACAGGCTAAAAGCGAACGGAGCATAGAGGGCATCGTGGCAAAAGACAAATTCGGCGGGGTCCGGGGCGCGTTTTCAGCAGAAGCAATCCGGTTGCGGGCGTTTGGGCCTTATAATACGGATAAGGGGTTTGCGCGCTGGAATTTTTTGGGGGACGTCAGGGTTTTGGGGCAAATAATCGGCCCCCCCATGACGGGGACGAGATTTTGTGGACAGATATGGGTTAAAATGACCGGGAACGTCGTTTGGCGGTCATCTGTGGCCAGCAAATCGACTTGACAGTCAAAAATGACGTGTTGCACAGATAGCACTGAGGGTACTCATCAGAAGGAGTCAACGCCTTCAATGAGATGCAGCAGAGGACGAAACAGGAAAAAACGTTGCCGCCGCCCGCCACCCGCATCAAGCAACTCCAGCACCTCGCCTTCATGCAGTACATCCAGAATACGTCTTGCCGTCCGCCCCGGAATCCCGGCGGTTTTGGCGAAACCCGTACTGCCGAAAACGGGCTGCCGGAAAATTGCATCGAGGGCGTGGGCGACATGAGGGGATCGGGTCATCGCTGCTACCCGACGCTTCATGTCCTCGTAGAGATCAAGCATCTCCCGCACTTTGCGGGCGTTTTCTTCGGCCTGCGCCTGCACCGCCTCCAGAAAAAACCGACACCAGCCGGTCCAGTCATCGTCGCGGGAAACCGAGAGCAGCCCGGCGAAATAGCATTCCCGTCGCGCCTCCAGATAAGCGCTGATACAAAACACAGGCTGCCTGATAAAACCGCGTTTCCATAAAAACAGGGGAATCAACATACGCCCTATGCGCCCGTTGCCGTCCAGAAAGGGGTGCAACGCCTCAAACTCGGCATGGAGAATGGCGAGTTGAACGAGGCGGTCAGGCGCATCTTCGCGCATGTAGCGTTCCCATTTGGACATGCCCCTGGAGAGTCTGTCGGCGCCAACAGGAACATAGGTGGCATTCTCTATCGTGGACCCGGGCCGACCGATCCAGTTAGGAATGCGCCGCAGTTCGCCGGGCATTTTGTTGCGACCGCGAACCCCGTCCAGCAACGCCCGATGTGCTTCGAACACAACCCGCATCGAGAGCGGCGCATCCTGCAACAGCGTTACGGCGTCGCGCATAGCCATACGACAGTTAAGAATCTCTTCGATGTCGTTGCGGAATTCCGGCGAACCAACCTTCTGCCCCGCCTCGAACCCCAGGATTTCGCCAAGAGTAGCCCGTATCCCTTCGATTTTCGACGAGAGCACGGCCTCTTGCACGGTCAGCGGCGACAGTAACACATCGGGGTTCGGGATCGCCGCAAGCGTCTCGTCATAGCGCGCGACGGCAGCGGCAGCCGGCCCAAGCAATGGGATCAGTTGCGACCATTCCAGCCGGTCTTCCGGCGGAAACCGACCTGTACAATAATGCACTGGGGCCATTGGTCTTTCTCCATGTTGGATAATGCCTGTTCCGTCCCGGTAAACAATGCGACAGAAGGGTTGCGAAACAGATTCGATACTTGACCGCAAACACACTTTCCGGCCAAATGTTTCCTAAAGTGGCCAAATAAATCATTTGATGATCATTTGTGGCCATCAAAAGCAGGTTGTCAGTCAAAAACAGGAGAAATCAGCCATCTAATGGAGCGTTGGGCTTACTGTGGCGCACAGAGGCCGCCAGAAACAGAACGACAAAAGCAGGGCCCCGAACGAATCGCAGAAAGATTTTGGGATTGCACGGGAACCGGACATCGACCGAAGGCATTCCTCTAACAAGGAAAGCACCAACGAACCCGGGAAAGAAGCCATGTCGAAAAAAATCAATGCAACTGCGAGGCAGCAGCGTACGCTATCCTACAAAGGTCGAAACGGGCCGCCGCCACGATCCTCTGGGGCTACCAAGCCGCCGCCGCCACCACCGCCGCCGCCAAAAAAGAAATAATGTCATTTCACCTTTTAAACCTAATCAAGAAACATGCCAAACATATCTGTTGAAATAATAGAAGTGCTCAAATTTTTATTACCAGGGTTTATAACAACTACCGTTTTTTATTCATTTACTTCATTTCCAAAACCCAACACATTTGAGCAAATTGTATATGCCTTGATTTCGACTACTATCATTCAATCTATTATATCATTAATATATTTAATAGAAATTGATCTTTTAAATGACGACAATTTAGAATTATTATTCTCAACCATTATCGCTATTTTATTAGGAATAATATCTTCGTATTTGATGAATAATGATATTATACATCAAATTTTTCGTTCATCCAAATTAAAAATCACGAGAGAAAGCTCATATCCATCAGAATGGTATTTCGCTTTTGCGCGATATTCAAAATGTTATATCGTATTACATATGCATGGAGAAAGACGTCTCTATGGATGGGCTACAGAATGGCCAAGCAGGCCGGATAAAGGACATTTTCTCATTGAAGAGGGCGAATGGTTATCCTTACCAAAGGAAGCAAACGATAGTGCGAAAAACGATACAATCGAAAAAAATGCTATTCTCGTCCCCGTTGTGGAGGTCGAAATGGTAGAATTTCTTCCTCAAATTCCAGCAAAAGGTCAGCGGAACGATTGAAGATGCCCCGTCTGTTATACATAAGGGCAAATACCGGATGGCGGGCGATATTGGCGATTTGCCCAGCGAGAGGAATTGACCGAATGCGAATCCCAAAAAACTGGAAACAGCCCTTGGCCGAAGGACGCTTGCTGATTTTGTCCTTTTTCGACGACGGCATCCATCGCCCTGCAGCGGCCATTGCGGCAGAGGGAAAGTAGCCAGAAAACGATCTTGGCGGTCACTTGTGGCCAGCAAACAGGCTTTACGGCCAAAAGCGGATCAAAGTGGCCAATAAATGGAGCGTTGGGGTCACGAGCCATAGCCTTCAGGGCACGGCTTGCCGCCGAATTGACTTTATCGTCACAAAACCGTAATATTTCCCGTGATTTTCGCCAGAATCTTGCCATACGCATCGACCCGCCTCGCTGAATTAGCGCCAGAATCACGACATACGAATCCCTGAATCAGGCCCTGTCACCAGCAATTAAGCATAGCCCATGTCCGAAAAACTCGCTTCAACGATCCAAGATATTGCCAAAGGCATCGCCGCCGGAAGATTCCAAAGCGAGGCGGCAATCAGCCAAGGCGTCGTGACGCGCATTCTGGCTACGCTGGGCTGGGATGTATACGACACGCAGGTCGTTACCCCGCAATTCCCCATTCGTAATAGCGCAAGAAAAGTAGACTACGCACTCTGCCACCCACCAAGAGAAGCAGCTATTCTCATAGAAGTCAAGGATATAGGTAAAGCGGATGGGAAAGGCGAGACACAACTTTTCGAATACTGCTTTCACGAGGGCGTAAACATTGCAATTCTAACCGATGGGCGCCTTTGGAGCTTCTTTTATCCGGCGGGAGGGGGAAGCAATTACAAAGACAGGCTATTTGCCCAAATCGACCTGCTTATCCACGACCATCGTGCTGTTGCCAATACACTCACCCGATATCTGAATATGGAGGACATCAGGTCGCGTGCGACATGGGACCGGGCAAGACAGGACCACAAGCAAGCACAACTTGAGAGAAAGGCGGCTTCTCAATTTGTACCCGTTTGGAATAAACTCCTTTCGGAACCAGCTAAATCATCGCTATTGACCTTATTCCTGAAAGAAGTCGAAAAAGAAGCCCAAGTCAAACCAAATTCGGACCAAGCGGTGGAATTTATCCGCAGCCAAGCCAAGGACGAGAGTGCAAGGCCGACAAGGCCACCGGGAAAATCAGGAGAAACCGGAAAACGGCGGCGAACACAACCCGTGACCCACTATTCGCCGCCGCCAACCGTTAGGAATACCTCAAGACAGGGATCATTCACATTCAGGGGACAGACGCAGGAGTTCCGCTCTGGCAACGAATTACTCGGCGCGCTATTCACTATGTTTGCCAAAATGGATTCTTATTTCTGTAGAACGTACTCAGAAACATACCTGGGCCGCTCGAAAAAGTACGTGGCCCAAACCCGGGAAGAGCTTCACCCGACAAATCCAAATCTGAGACAGGCGCTTCCTCTGCCTGGTGGGTGGTGGATATCCACTCATTGCAGCAATGCGCAGAAAATGCAACGGATCCGGGAAGCCTGTGTTCTGCTTAACCTGGAATTTGGGCGGGATCTGGTGGTTAACCTTCCGAACGCGTAAAAGGGAATATAGTCGGAATTGCAGTAGCCACACCCTCGCGGCCCCCTCCCTTCCCCCAGCAAACCCGCAAGTACCCCTTGCAGGTTAATACTCCGCCGCCCCACCCGCCTCCGGGTAACGAAAGACAGCATGATTCGCCGACGGTTCCCGACTGGCCCTTTCGCGTTCCGGCTGTCCCAGGTAGCGAGTCCGCAGCATCCGCATATGATGCTGCATGTGGCCGGCGGTGATCCAGGCCATGCTTCGGACGGTAAACTCGAAGCCGCTGGCGCGACCGCGGCGATTCCAGGCGGCGTCCGGCAAGCCCTTGAATAACAACAGCGTGGCATAGCGCGCCGCGTCCCACTCTTCGACCAGCGCGGCAAGGGTTCTGTCGTCCGCCCCCGACGCAGCAACATACTCGTTCTCGTCGAATCCCGGGTAATGGGCGCGGTCGCCGCGGGCAAAAGCCATTGCCCGCATCGCAAACATCCGCTCGCTGTCCGTCAGGTGCCCGACGAGTTCGCGCACGGACCACTTGCCCGGCGCGTACCGATACTGCTCCATATCGGCGGGGACATCCGCCGCCAGACGGAGAAAATCATACCGCTGCTCCCGGAGCGTATCCAGTATGGAGCCATCCGGGGCGGCGGCTACGTACGGCCGATAGAATTCGCCGTATTCGTTGGGTTCAGGTCTGCGTTCCATGGGACTGGCTGATGTTGAACAAGGAATTACGCCGCGCAAAGGGCCTGCAGGAAATCCCGGATCGGGCGAAAGGCCTCGTGATCCAGATTCCAATACTTTTTCTTTGCTGCGACACCAACGGAAACATGGGGTTCCGGCATCGTCGCAAGATACGCATGGGCGCGCGCCTTCTCTGGATGACGAGTCTCAACGCCAACCTCGGATTTGACGCACCGGAAAAATTCGTCGATGCACGAATCGACGGGCGTACCCGCAAAAGATTGCGACAACACGGTTTCCAGCATACCGGGACCGTCCTGGGGCAATATCAATACGCCCGTTTGGGGATTTCCTTCCGTAAAAAGACTGCTTTTCGACGGCGCCGGAAGATGGGCTTTACGCAATGCGGACTGGACGCTTTGGAATGCGCTGTCGGCAGATTTTTCGGCGTCCCGGACAATTCCGATACGTCGAACCTGGCTAAAATTGGATGTCCCCGGAAAACCACGCAGGAATTTCGGCAAATCATGGACGCCTTCGTAGTTATGAATCTGCACCCCCGAAAGATCAAGGTGCTTCCGGAATGCTTCAAAAAAATTTCGCCCATCGTTGCCTTCGACAAGAAGCTGGATGGGATCGCGTATTTTTACAGACTTCCCCTCCACGGCTCAGCGCACCTCCATACGATATTCTACGACACTGTCGATTTGGGAGCGGTCAAGGGTCACGCATCGGCTCGCGTCCTCGTCTATCTCCAGCCGATGGATTGAAAGATCGTCTCCTTCAATAGCGGAAGCCGCCGCTTGCAGGCATTCGTAGCTATGCGTGGTGGCGAACACCTGCGTACCCAGTTTTCTGGAGGTATCGTCAATCACGCGCCAAACATCCGCGAGCGCGGAATGGTGTATGCCGTTTTCGATTTCATCCACAAGCAAGACGCCGCCTTCGACCGCAGCCATAGCCAACGCAAGCCTTACTATGCGCACCATGCCCCCTCCCATAACCGACAAAGGCACAAGTTCAGGAAGGCCAAGGTCTCCCCATATCATCGGGGAACCACTTGACGAATTCTCTTCGATACTCTGGAGTCGGGGCTCGATCGCTTGCAATGCCCCGAGCACCAGATCGCCTTGCTTGCGTTGTCGCAAAACACCGAGGAGTCTGGCTGGTTCGCTGCTGGTGGTATCCATATCCAGATAGGGCGGCAGAATCTTCGCGCTGAACGGAATTTCTGTGTCCCTTGCCATACTTCCCGGTGTAAACCGGACATCCGTACCGTCTGGGAGGTGGAAACTCTTTCCAACTTCCTCGTTACCTCGCCAAAAAGTGCAGACCAGACACTGTTTTCCAGGAGTGCCTTCCTTGCGCTGTCCCTCGTCAGGATCCCCAAAATATATCTTCACCGATATCGCGCCAATTGCGGCATGATCGGCGGCGATTTCAATGGAAGCGCCGGTATCCAATGCCGAAAACATCGGCTTCCACAGAATTCTCTGAACCGCTGCGGGCGACCGTGTATCTTCAGTAAGCCCCTGTAAATACCGCCCTATATTCACACCCGATAGATTCCCCCCGCTGGACAAGAGAAAAATGGCTTCCAGCAAACTGGTTTTGCCCGCATTGTTGCTGCCCGTAATCACATTGATACGGGTCGCAGGCGAGACTTCCAGTTCGCGAAACCGGCGGAAATTTGTGATTTTAACCCATTCCAGCATGGCTTTTTCGGATTTCCGTTGCTACGGCGGCAAGGGCGATAAAAAGGAAATTTGATACAGGAATACCCCCGCAACCAGAATACGCCCCCGCGCCACCCCTGTCAAGCCCGCAAACGCCCTGCGGGTTCCCTACCACACTTCTCCCGGCGCGTACAAATCCTGCGCCCGCCCGATCAATTTTCCGTCCGGCTTCGTCACCCGCTTCTGAGCGCTTTCCTGATAGGGCAGGTGCTTCAGCACGTAGCGCATGCAGTTCAGGCGCGCCCGCTTCTTGTCGTCCGACTTGATCACCACCCAGGGAGCCGTTTTGGTGTCGGTGGCGGCGAACATCGTTTTCTTCGCCTCGGTGTACGCATCCCAAAGCGCAAGCGACTGAACGTCCACATCGCTGATTTTCCACTGCTTGAGCGGATTCCGGGCGCGCGACAGGAACCGCCGCAACTGTTCCTCGCGGCTCACCGAAAACCAGAACTTGAACAAGTGGAATCCGTCGTTGACCAGCATCTCTTCGAACGTCGCCGCATCCCGCAAAAAACGGAGCCGTTCGGCAGGCGTGCAGAACCCCATGACCGGCTCGACCACGGCCCGATTGTACCAGGAGCGATCAAAGAACACCACCTCTCCCCTCGACGGCAAACACCGTACGTAGCGTTGAAAATACCATTGTCCGCGCTCCCGCTCGGACGGCGCAGGCAGCGCCACCACCAGTGCGCTACGCGGGTTCAGGTGCTCCATGAAGCGCTTGATCGTTCCGCCCTTGCCCGCAGCGTCCCGCCCTTCGAAAAGCAGAACCACCCGCTGCCCCGTCTCGTGCACCCATCGCTGCATCCGCAACAATTCGACCTGCAAATTCGCCTTCTGGCGCTCGTATTCGGCGCGTCCAAGTTTGGTCTTGTAGGGATACGAAGCGCTGATAATCTCTCGCTTGCCCGCCTCTTCGACCTTCCTGAGGAGCCCGGACGGCACCTTGGTGGTTGGCAAAAGAACCTCCAGGCCATCGCGTTCCATCGTGGCGACAGTCATGAGAAAACCCTTCCTTGTATCAGATTCGTCGAAATAGCGATCAATTGCTCCTCTCGCGATACGCTGAATATACGCGAAAAGCACGGCAATGCCATACGGCGCTGAAAGGATACTCTGATTAAGTCCACGAAGCTCAGAGGCTTGCGAGGGGTGCGCTGGCAAGGAATGACGAAGCAGCGTGGCAGGCCCCACGTAATGAGGAATGACGCAGCCAGCGTGCCCCTCGCAACCTCCCGAAGGGCGCGGCACGTCCCTGATGACAGGAATCCACAGCAATTTCTGCTAATTTCAAAGATACAAGCATGACGGCTTTTATGGGCAATAGTGACGCGCTGAGCGAAGTGGTTTTAATCAGAGTATCCTTAAGTCCGGCGGAACGAAAACGACGCGCAGGCAATAGGATAAACCATGCCCCGCCCTGTCCCCGCATCCCCGCCCGACCCCATGCGCCCCGCACTCTCCCCCTCCGCCACGCTCCTGTGCCTCCTTGCACTCTGGATGTACGGATGCAGCGCCGATTCCGGCATGGACGAAACCGAACCAGACACGAACCGCGATTACCCGGCGCTCAAAACCCTCGCCGTACACCCGGTCGGCGTAGCCATTCAGGCAAGGCATTTGTCCGAAACGGAACGCACCGCCGTAATCAAAAAGGTCTTCAACAGCATCACGGCGGAGTGGGAAATGAAAATGAACCCCATATCCACCGGGCCGGGCGCGTACAACTGGACCGGCGCCGATGCGCTGGTGGATTTCGCCGAGGAAAACGGCATGCAGGTGCACGGGCATACGCTCGTGTGGCATCAAACGGCGCCCTCCTGGCTGGAAAACTTCAGCGGAGACGACGAAGCCTTCGAGCAGGCCGTCAAGGAATACATTACGACCGTCATACAGCGCTACAAGGGACGCATCGTAAGCTGGGACGTGATCAACGAAGCATTCGACGATGCGGAGGGCGTCTTGCGCAACAGCGTGTTTCGACAGCGAATGGGCGACGATTACATTGCCCGACTGTTCCAGTACGCCCGGGAAGCCGATCCGGACCTGCTGCTTTTCTACAACGATTACGGACTCACCTGGAGCCTGCCCAAGCGGAACGCCGTGATGCGCATGCTTGACGATTTTCAGGAACGCGGCATTCCCATAGACGGCGTGGGCTTGCAAATGCACATGGCCTGGGACGGCCCGCCGCTCGAAGAAATTACGGCCACCATAAACGAAGTAAGGAAGCGCGGCCTCAAACTGCACCTTTCCGAACTGGACGTGCGCATCAACACGGACGGCAGCCTGCGATCCTGGAGCCAAGAGCGAGGCGCCATTCAGAAACAGCGCGTCAAGGAGGTGGTAGCCGCCTTCAACCGGATTCCCGAAGAACAGCGCTTCGCCATCACCCTGTGGGGACTGCGCGACCCGGACACCTGGCTCATCGATTTTTACGACCGCCCGGAATGGCCGCTCCTGTTCGATGCGCGACTGCTTCCCAAACCCGCCTACTACGGATTCGCGGAAGCGTTGCAGGAGGCGCAGTAAAGCCTGCGCCCCCTGCTTTTCAACGCTTTTCGGCTATTTCACCAGCAACATGCGGCGGGTCTGCACGAAGGAGGCCCCCGCTTCGATACGGTACAAGTACACCCCGGACGTAAGCCCGGAAGCGTCGAACCGGACGGTATGCTCGCCCGCCGTCATCGACGCATCGTCCAGCAGCGCAGCCACTTCGCGGCCCAGCACATCGAATACGCGCAGCGTCACCTGCTCGGCCTGCGGCAACTGAAAACGAATGGTCGTAGCCGGATTGAACGGATTCGGGTAGTTCTGTTCGAGGGCATGCGTCGTCGGCAGTTCCGAATCCCCTTCCGACGAAGTGACGCCCCCGGGACCGACCATCCCCACGACTTGCCACTGGCTCGGCGTATTCCACCAAGTATTGTCCACCGTGGGATTGTTGCTCCAGGTGATCTGGTGTACGCGCGGCGGATCGTTCCCCTCCCCGTCTGCGTCGTTCAAGGTGATCGTAAACGGCATGAAACGGACTTCGCCCTCGCCCGGGAACGGTTTGGGCGAATCCTCGGGTTTCTGCATAATGGTCGTATCGAAGAAACCCAGGATATTGTACCCTGTCGCCGTAGAGGCGTACGCCGCGCCGCCGGCCTTCGGCGTGTCGACATCGCTGAACGCGAATGTCCTTGCTTCCGCGTTGGCCTTGGCTCCGTGCGGAGACAGGCGGAGCTGGTAATCGGGGAAGTTTCCGCGCATAAAGTCTTCGTGCGGAGAGCCGCTCAGAATCGATCCGCCGGCGTCGCGCACATCGTAGCTGCCCCAGCCGATTTCAATGGAATCGTATTTCCAGGCTTCGTTCTCTCCAATGTTGTCTGGAGCGTAATCCGCCACGTCGTCGATGACCTCCGCGTACACCCATATGTTTGGAGACAGACCCAGATCGTCGTCCCCTGCGAAATACGCTACCCATACGGAGGCGGAAAGGTCGTCGTTGCTTGCAGGCAAGGTGACGCCGTTCTCGGAAAGCTGCGAATGCATGTCGTCAACCACGAACGGCATGGACTCCTCGGGAAAACCTTCCTTCGACACCATCCCCGCATTGACCGCATCGAACAACATTTCGTCCTGGGCAGACGTCAACGACAGGATCGCGGGCGAAACGGCAAGGTTCTGGTTGTCTACCGCCACCGCGCTGCCCGACACGTCCCGATTCTCCACGCCAAACTGGCTCAGACTGGTTACCGCATAGTAAAGCGTCGAGCCTTCCACAGAAAACGAATGAGGAATCTCAATTTCGTGCCGCGCCTCGTAAGGAGCCTCGGACACCTTCGCGAGAAAATATACCTCGTCAGCAGTCACATCCGTGATCGGGGCTGCGCTCCAATACACATTGTACCCCCCGAAATCGGGATTGTGGGTCCAGGAAACCACATTGACGGGGCCGTCGCCGTCGCCCATTATATTGGACATGGCCGCAGGCTCTCCTTTCGCGTCAGAAAGATCCAAGCCCGCCGGGCCGATATACACATCGTCCAGATAAATCGGGGCGCCCTCGTCACCAGCCCCTTGCCAGTCCCACTGAATGCCCAGGGCCCGGACGCTGTTCCATTCGAATTCGGTCCACAGATCGGGCCGTTGCGCGGTATCCGGCCCCAACAGATCGAGCCCGATCGGGAATCCTCCATTGTTTACCCAGGAACCGGCGTATAGCCACTGGGATTCATGTCCCGACAGGGAGCCGTCCTTCTTGCCGGCCTCGAGGTCCGCCCATGTGGCGGGCGGCAGTTGCACCGACACCTTGTGCCATTCCCCGTCGCGCAGGCTGTCCGCTATGGCCCAGCGCAGGCGGAACTGGTTATTTCCGCCGTCGCCGATATTCTCCCCGTAATCCTCGAGCTGGATCGCAAGGCGGTACTGCTGCACGATGTTGCCGCTTGCGTCTGCCTGCGGATTGGCCGGGTCCACCATAATGCGAAAATGGAGGACGTTTCCGGCGTCCCGGTTGGCCGTCAGGTCGTGCGGGCTGCCTGTGCCTGTGGTGGTGGTATCGTCCGTGACAAAATAAAACCCGTGATACGAGTATTCTCCATGGTTGAGCTTCATCACCTTGGTGCCGCCGCCTTTCGGATCGTCGACGACCTCGCCGCCAAAGACCGCTTCAATATCGACATTCACCCCATCCACGAAAAAGATGAAGTGATCGTCATCTCTATCGCCCCGCGCCTGGGCCTGCACCTCGGCGGTATGCGCGACGATGCCCGCGCAAAGCAGAAGCGCGAAAGCGCCTCCGGCATAGCGGGTTAGGGCGTGGCGAAAGGAATGCGTAGCGCGGCTGATACGGTAACGCAAAGTCATAAGGTCCTCTTGAGGATTATTGTGGAAGGAAAATGCGTAGTGCATGGCTATTTACAATAAATTTACATAACATGCAAGATAAATTCATTAAACAGGATTTTTTTTGCGCCCTCCCCCTCGCCACGCCTGGACGAAACCATGAAAAGCCGCCGCGAACGCACACACATCCAACTGAACCTCCTCCGAATTGCAGGCGCCTTGGCGGCGCTCCTCCTGATCCTTCCGGCGCAGGCGCAAACGCAAGGTTTCTTCCGGGCCGAAGGCACGCAGATCCTCAACAGGGAGGGCGATCCGGTGGTCATACGCGGCCTCGGACTGGGCGGCTGGCTCGTGCCGGAGGGCTACATGGTGCATATGACCGCCATCGACGGCGGCTCTCCCCGTACCATCCGGGCGCAAATCGAAGACCTGATCGGAAAGGCGGGTGCAGACCGTTTCTTCGAGCTATACCGGGCCAACTACGTCGACGAAAAGGATATTGCGGCCATCGCCGACTGGGGATTCGACCATCTCCGCCTCCCCATGCATTACAATCTGCTCTTCGACCCCGATACGGAAGCGTTCGTCGAAAGCGGGTTCGAACTCATCGACACGTTCATCGAGTGGTGCCGAAAATACGAAATCGACGTCATTCTGGACATGCACGCCGCGCCTGGCGGACAGAACGACGGCCCCATCAGCGACAGCGACGGCACGGCCCGCCTGTGGACGGAACCCGACCCCTACCAGGACCAGCTGGTTACTATATGGACCGAAATCGCCCGGCGCTACGCAGACGAGCCGCTCATCATCGGGTACGACCTGATCAACGAACCCGTAACGCCCGACGCCATCGGCGACGGCGTGGCGCAATCGGAAGCCCTGCGCGCCTTGTACGTGCGCCTCATCGAAGCCATCCGCCAGATCGACAAGAACCATATCCTCTTCATAGAAGGGAATTACTACGCCACCACGTTCCCCCCGCAACTGGAAAATTTCGCGGACGACAATATCGTCTACGCCTTCCACAAGTACTGGAACGCGACGGACGTGGGCACCATCAACTATCTTCTGGATTTTAGCAAAAAAACCGATGTGCCGCTGTGGCTGGGCGAGTCGGGGGAGAACTCCAATCCGTGGTTCTTCGAAGTGACCCGGCTTGCGGAAACGCACGGCATCGGGTGGAACTGGTGGACGCACAAGAAAATAGCCACGATCACGAGTCCGCTTTCCGCGCCGTTTACGCCGGGATACGTAAACGTGATCAATTACCTGAACAATCCCGAGAACAACCCCCGACCGAACAGTCGGGCGGCTGCCGAGGGACTCTTTTCCATGGCCATGGGGCTGGACCTTGATTCCTGCGACGTGCGGCCGGGCGTTCTGGCGTCGCTGCTGGACCCGAATTACGCCAGGCTCCGCAAACCCTTCAAGGAACATCGCATTCCGGGCGTTATCAATGCCGCGGATTACGACGTCGGACATGCGGGGACCACCTACCAGGACCGCGATCTCATGCGCGTGGACGGACGAGACGGCGTTGGCAATCAGGGGTACGAATACCGCAACGACGGCGTAGACATCCAGAAATCGGAGGACCCGGAAGGATTCGAATATAACGTGGGGTGGATCGAAACGGCCGAATGGCTAACCTGGACGGTGCACGTCGATACGGAAGGAATCTATGACGTGGAGATTCGCGTGGCTTCGGGAGGCAGCGGCGGCCTTCTGAGCCTGGCGATGGACGGCGAGCGCATCGGCCCGTTTGTCCGGGCGCCCGGCACCGGCGGATGGCAAAAATGGACCTCGATATGGCTGCGCGACGTGACGCTGACCGCCGGGGAGCATATCCTGAGGATGAATGTGCGCACCGGGGGCTTCAACGTAAACCGGATGCGCTTTACGCTCAAGCAGGCCACTTCCGCCGAGCAAGCCGAGGAAATACCGGAGGGGATGCATCTGGAAGGCGCCTGGCCCAATCCGTTTTCCGGAGAAGTCCAGCTGGCGTTCCAAACCGACCGGCCCGTACGCGCCCGCCTCGAAATCGTGGACGTACTGGGCCGCACCGTATATGCCCGGGCCCCGGAAGCGTTCGCAACGGGAACGCACGCCATGGCCCTACGCCCGACGCTGCCCCCCGGCATGTATTTCTCGCGCCTCTTCCTCGATGACGGCAAGCGAACCCACCTCCTGACGACGCCCCTGACAGCGATTCGGTAAAGTCTGAGCCGGATCCAATTTGTGACCGCGAATGGTCCAATGGGCTTGACAATGTTCGGGAGCAGGTTTATATTATAAACTCGTTTGAAGGATTTGGGCGGCTTTTCGGATCGTATCTGCTATGAAAAATCTGTTTTTCTTGCTGTCTTCGCTGTTTCTTGTGCTATCCGTTTCGGACGCCGAAGCTCTGGCCCAAGGCGACGTTACGTTCAAAGGCTCTTTTAATGGCGGTTATTTTCTCCTTGAAATAGCGGGGGGCAAAGCAAAGATTAGCAAGTATCCAGGCGTTTATCATAATAATTGCGAAATATGCAATCCCAATGTGTATCCGTGTTCGACTGGCTACGATGGAAAGCGTCGATTAGGCATCGCAGGCAGCCAATGCAGCCCCTTAACACGCCCTGCATTGTCTGCCGTACAGAAATATTGCACCCAATCCTGCTCTGTTAATTTGGGCGATCCTGCGCCGCCACTCCCTCCGCCTCCTGCGCCACCCGCTCCACCTGCTCCACCCGCGCCCACTTCTACGCCTAAGCCTACTCCCAAAACGCCCTCCAATGCTTATGTCACCTTCTCAGGTTCTTTCGGCGGCGGTTACATTAAAATAAAAATAGCCGCCGGAAAGGCTAATGTCGTTATGTATCCCGGTCGTACGTACACCGATTGCAAAATCTGCGAACCGAGCATCTGGGGCTGTTCGGCTGGCACAGACGGCAAGAAAAGATTGGGCACCGGAGGAAGCAAGTGCACCAGTGTCCCGTCTTCCGCAATGAATTCTATACGAGCCTACTGCGCTCAATCCTGTTCCATTAGTTCGCAACCACCTATGCCTCCGGAAGAAGTAGTAATTGTTAATAACAATCCTGAAAACACATGTGGGGCAACACAAATACCAAATGATTCTGCATCTTCGGGAACAGATTCTGCATCTTCAGGAACGTGTTCTTTTTGTCACGAATGTAGTAAATTTCGTCAATGCCGAAGGAGAGGCGACGGACCGTTTTACGGCTGTACACATATTGATGCAGCTAAATTGAGAGCTTTAGGCTATGTTTGTTCGGATTTCTGTCCTTCCGATGATTCTGGCGGAAGTAAACCTGTAGGACATCCCGGAACTGACCCTCTGCCTACCAATCCTCCTTCCCCGCCTGATTCTATTCCTAATTCTGGTGGTTCCGGTACTCCTTCGGATAGTACTGGCACAGATACTTCAGAAAATAAACCTTGCATGTGCAATGGCCAGGAAGTTGATGAGGCTATTTGCGATCTTGTCGATGAGCATAAGGAACATACATTTCCTTTCAAGTGCGATCAATTCAGAAATGATCATGGGATGTTCGTACCAAGTGGACCAAAGATTAAAGGTACTGAGAAAGGAAAACATAAAGGATATGGGCATATTAATTCATCTCTTAAAGTATTATTTGCTAATGTTCAGAATTATTTGGTTAAAAATCATGGTAACATTCCGCTCAGGGTAACCTCTGGATATCGATGCCCTAAAGGTAATCATGACGTGTACATTAGTCTTAATAATGGTAAAGGAACTGATAAGTATCCTGCCGATACTCCGTATGATGTCAAGAACCAAGTAAGCCGTCATGTTATTGGTAAGGCTGCAGATATTAGTTCTGCCACTGTCAACGATTCCCGTTGGACTTCCGAAGTAAAAAATGATATTGTAAAGTATAATCTTCAATTATTTCTTGATCCCAATGATTCTACGGGACAACGAAGCCTTTCTCAATCTCAAATATATTCTAGTACCTCGCACGTGCATATTGACCTTCCTCGCGGTTCGTACGACCGCACCGCTCGTTAACCTCTAACCTTGCTTTGCGCTATGACGACTTTCCTTCGCCTTTTTCGCTCAGTGATTTTACTGGCTCCGTTACTTCTTTTTGCATCTTCTGCCTTGGCCCAAGAATACAAAATCGGCTCTCCCGACGCTGAAGCGCTCGCGGCAGAACTTCATAGCGGCGATACGTATCGTATCGGACAAGCGCTTGATCGTTTTCCGTATTATGAGGATGTTTATGAGAACAATTCAGTGCTTGTCGACATACATCCTTCCGTTGCAAAAGGTCTTATTTCCGCACTTGATACGCAATTGGATTATCTTTTTTCCGAAGACATAGGCGAAGGAGGTGAAGTTCTCTTTGAATACGTAATTACGCCTCTTACTGTGTTTCTTACGCGAGTAGACGACCACGAGGCCATGCCCGTGCTTCTTCGCGCTTCGCAATTTGGCGGCGCCGCTCCACTTGCCCTTGCAGAATTTGGACCTGATATTGTGCCTATCGTTATTGATTATATCAATTCTCCTGAACGTAATATACCGGAAATTGGAGGTGGTTTTCTTGTTTGCGTGTCTATTGTTCGTTTCTGGCGCCCTCTGGACGTCAGGACGCACGATACGCTTAAGCAACTTGCGATTAATTATATGCAAGGATACGTTCCAGAACATCTTGTCGATGATCCTCTGTATTCTTCATTGAAAAGGGACGGCGCTTATCTTGCTTCGGCCCTTGGAGACGCTGATCTTAAAGAGATGGTTATCGGCATGATGGACGATCTTAAGGGGTTTGGCGAACTTTATCTCGAACAATGGTACGAAGAGGAAATCGATGCGATCGACAGCGATCGTCTGGAGCAAAACGACTGATTTGCGCCCCCCGGCGTAACCATCTCCCTTTTCTTGCGTATCGCGCAAGAAGGGTCGTGGGCCGGATGGGCTTGCCGTCGAGGAGGCGGCGCCCGTCTCGCCCTTTTTGGCCCTTCCCAAGGCTTCGAGTAACCCATCTGAACCCCCTTCATGCTTGCGACCGCGCGTATTCTGCTTTTTTCCATACTGATCTTTTCGGCTCCCGCAAGCCGGGGTCAGACATACGCCCAGCCAGATCGTTCAGAGGACGCCTCCTCGGAAGATGCGGAGGCCCCGCGCAACCTTCTGCAAACCGTCACCGCCTCGGCGGCGACGGAGACCATACGGATCGACGGGCGGCTGGACGAGCCTGCATGGGAACGGGGCGCGCCCGCCGACCGGTTTTTCCAATCGGACCCCGACGAGGGAGCGCCCGCGACCGAACGCACCGAAGCCATCGTCCTGTACGATAGCGAAGCAATCTATGTCGGGGCCCGCCTCTTCGATAGCGCGCCGGACTCCATCGTCGCCCGCCTGGGCCGCCGCGACGCGGACCTGGAATCCGACTTTTTCGCGGTCGCCCTGGACCCGTACCGGGACCGCCGAAGCGGGTACTACTTTGGCCTGAACGCCGCCGGTACGCTGCACGACGGCGTATTCATGAACGACAACCACGACGATTCCGACTGGGATGGCGTATGGCAGGGGCGCGTACAGCGCACGTCGTACGGATGGACGGCCGAAATGCGCATCCCGTATTCGCAGCTGCGGTTCTACCAGCAGGACCAGTATGTATGGGGGATCAACTTCATGCGCGGCATTTCCCGTAAACAGGAACGCGCCTACCTCGCGTACACCCCCAGCGACGAAAGCGGGTTCGTAAGCCGGTTCCCGGAACTGGAAGGCATTCGGGATATTCGCCCGCGCCGCCAGTTGGAACTGATCCCGTACGTTACGTCCCGAGGCGACTACGATCAGGCGGTCGGCGAGGACGACCCGTTCAACGACGGCTCCGCGTACGCTCTGGACGGAGGCCTGGACATACGATACGCCCTGAACTCCAACCTGACGATGAACGCCACGGTAAATCCTGATTTCGGGCAGGTGGAAGTAGACCCCGCCGTTGTCAACCTGGGGGATTACGAAACGTACTTCTCGGAAAAACGTCCGTTCTTCGTGGAAGGCGCGTCCGTATTCGGCGATTTCGGACGGGGCGGCCCCAGTTTCAATGTGAATTTCCACAACGGCCCCTCCTTTTTCTACAGCCGCCGCATCGGGCGAGCGCCCACAGGCAGTTTGCCCGGCCATGCGTTTGCAGACGTCCCGGACGGTACGCGCATACTTGGCGCCGCCAAAATCGTGGGCAAACTGGCGGGCGACTGGAACGTAGGCGCCATGCAAGCGCTGACGGCTCGGGAACATGCCCGACTGCAAAGCGAATCCGGCGCGCAATCCGAAGCAGAAATAGAGCCGACCGCCTGGTACGGCGCATACCGCGCCCAGAAAGAATTCGCGGAGGGGCGCCATGGCCTGGGCTTTTTGTCCACCGTCAACCAGCGGTTCTTTTCGGACGAGCGCCTCATGGACCAGATGAACAAACAGTCGCTGGTCTTCGGCATGGACGGGTGGACCTTCCTCGACGAGGAAAAAACCTGGGTGCTGAACGGTTCTGCGGGATGGTCCCGCGTGACAGGAACCGAAGCGCGGCTCCTGGACATTCAGCGAAGTTCGGTGCATTACTTCCAGCGCCCGGACAGAAAACATGTCCGCATCGACAGCGCGGCCACCTCCCTGAGCGGATGGACCGGGCGCATGGGCCTGACCAGGGAGCGCGGACGGTTGAGCGTCAATACGGCGGTCGAAGCCGTATCCCCTTCCTTTGACGTAAACGACGCGGGGTTCCAGTACAGTTCGGGGAACGTGAATGGGCATGTCGCTACGGGATACAGCTGGAACGATCCCACCCGATTTACGCGAGACGCCTTTGTAATGGCTGCCCTCTTTCGCGGCGTCGACTACGACGGCAACGTGTTCTCGTCGGGCGCGTTCTTTTTCGGCCGCGCGCTGTTTCCGAATTACTATTCGATGTTCGGACGCTTCTTCGCAAACCCGGAAACCGTAAATACGCGGCGGACGCGGGGCGGCCCGCTGACGCTGCAACCAGGGGGATGGGGCATGGGCCTGAACGCGTACTCCGACCGGCGCAAGGCGTTCGTGTTCGGGCTTGAGGCAGACCTGGAGCGCAGGGGGTCCGGAAAGGAAACGGAACTGGGCGTAGACATCGAGTGGCAAGCCGCCTCGAACGTGGCCCTGTCCCTGAACCCGTCCGTCGAATGGACAACCAGCAAATCCCAATGGGTCGACGCGTTCGACGATCCGCTGGCCGACCGAACCTTCGGAAAACGCTACGTATTCGCCAATCTCGACCAGATCACGCTGTCGTCCGCCGTACGGCTCAACTGGACATTCACCCCGGAACTGAGTTTCCAGCTGTACGCGCAGCCGCTCGTTTCCGTGGGCGACTATTCAGAATACAAGGAACTGGCGCGCGCCCGGTCCTACGATTTCATACGCTACGGCGAAGAAGGCTCGACGTTCGACGAGGAAACGCGAACGGCAGACCCGGACGGGCCCGGCGGACCCGCCCAAGCGTTCGAACTCCCCAATCGGGATTTCAACTTCGCCTCGCTCCGGGGAACGGCGGTGGCGCGCTGGGAATACCGGCCCGGCTCCACGCTGTATCTGGTCTGGACGCAGCAACGGTCCGACGCTACGGACGACCCGTACTTCGCATTCGGCTCGTCCTTCGACCAGTTGGCCGACGCGCCCACGAGAAACGTATTCGTGCTGAAAATGAACTGGTGGTTCAGTTCGTAAGTATCTATCTATACATTTTTTGCATAATAAAGGGGTATTTTATGCAATTACTGCATAGATCCATCGTTTCCTCTGGAAATTCGGCATGCGCCCGGCCCGGTTTCTTCGCCATATCTCCTGTTTTGCGCTCCTCGTCGCCACGGCGTGCATCATTGCGGGCGGGTGCCGCTCTGGCGCAAACGAGGGCGACAAGCGAGCCGAGGCGCCCGCATCGGTCCCGGCGGTCATTCCCTTGTCCCCCGACGCAGAACGCTTCGTGCGGGAGGCGCGGCGGGCGCTGGGCCGGCGGAATTACGCGCAGGGGCTTGCGTGGGCCGACAGCGCGATAACCCATGCGCCCTTTGCCCCCGACGGGCACTTCGTGCAGGGCCTGATCCGGTTCGAATTGGGACGCATGGACGAAGCCGAGGCATCGTATCGCGAGGCCCAGCGCATACAGGCCGATTACCCCGGCCTGGCCCACAACCTCGGCAATGTGGCGTTCGAACAGAAGCGGTACCGCGATGCCTTGGCTTACTACGTACGCGAAACAGAACGCAACCGCGACCCCAATCCATGGCACGGACTGGGCGCTACGTACGAAACGCTGGGCGACCCCGCCGAAGCGCGGGAAGCCTACGAACAGGCCCTTGTCGTCGATCCGAACTACGCGCCCGCCCATGCCGCGCTGGCCGACTGGCACGAACGCGAGGGCGATTTCCCGACCGCGCTGGCCCACGCCGAAGCGGCGCTGGCGCTCGACAACAACCACCTCGACTGGCGCTACAAGACAGGCGCCCTGCTGCGACGAACCGGACAACCCGCGGCGGCCCTGCCGCACTTGCGCGCCGTGCTGGACGCGCAGCCCTGGAATTACCAGGCCGCCTTCTCCCTGGGGCAGTCTCTGCGGGATCTGGGGCGCCTGGGCGAAGCAACCCGCGTGCTGGACCAGGGCAACCGGTTGCGCGCCGAGCAGCAGGACGTAGAACGCTACGGTCGCGAGGCCCGCCTTGCGCCGGAAAGTTTTCAGGGGTGGTTGACGTACGCCGACGCCCTGCGGCGTTCGGGGCGGCTTGCGGAAGCGCTGAACGCCTATCATGTCGCCCTCAGCCTGCGACCGAATAACCTGGCGCTGCAAGCCAACATCGCCACGCTCTATGCGCAAACAAACCGGCCGGGCGAAGCCGAAGCGTTGTTTCGTCAGGTCCTGCGCGCGGATTCGACCCATGCCGAGGCGTGGGTAAACCTTGGCTTGCTGTATCTGCGGGCGGGAGACAGGGCCCAGGCGGACGCTGCGCTGCATCGCGCCTTTCGGTACGGCGAAGGGAATCCGGCGGTAGAGGGGGTTCGGGAGCGGCTCCAGCGGCCGCCGCAATAAGGCCTCGGGACAACAGGATACTCTGATCAAAGCCGCTTCGCTCAGCGTATCCTGTTGTATATAACCCCCATGCGGAAATCCGATCCGGCGCAGAGCGGTCGCAAGCCGGCGCGTCGTTTGCGGAAAGCCCGCCGCGTCATTCCCGGCCCAGCTGCATCATCTGCCGGAACAGCGTGCTGTCCGTGCGCACCGTAGCCCGCTCGTGCAAACGCTGAAGGAGGCGATATTCGTTGTAGCGCGGCGCCACGGCCCGCAGGAGCGAATCCCGTACGGCGTCGTCGTACACAGCGGCCGGCTCCGAGCGGCGGCGCTCCACGCGAACCAGCGCCCAGGCGCCGGAAGCCTGGCGGGCAAGCAGCGTCTGCGCAAGGGGCGCCTGCCGCACGGTCGCGGCCCATGCCGGCAAGTCGTCCAGGTTCGCTTCCGTATGCCGGACGTACCCTGCGTAGCGCGCCGCCCCGGACGGATCGGACGCGAGCAGGGCCTGCGCCGCTTCCGCCTCGGCCTGCGAGGCGAAGGGAACGATCCAGAAATCGGCGATCCAGCGGCGGCGGCGGGCGGCGGGGCTGCGATCGAAGGCAGCGCGGAGCTCCGTTTCGGGGAGGGCGACAGGCGGGTTGGCGCGCAGCGTATCGCGGATACGGCGCGTACGTTCGCGGCGGCCTTCGCGCGCCATTTCGTCGGCCACGGCGGGGTCGTTATCCAGCCCCCGCTCCAGACCCGCGCGAAAAAGCGCGTCGTTGCGCAAGGCGCGTCCCACAGAGGCGGCCGTCCGGGCGCTCGCTTCGGAAAACGGCAGTTCGGGCAGCCAGAAATAATAATCGCCCGCCGTAAAAACCACGGTTTCGCCTTCGAAAAGGTAGGTGGCCAACGGCGTGTCCGGCGTAAGTTCGCTGCGTAGCGCCCGCAGGTCGGGGCGAGCCGTCTCCGGTTCGACGTCCAGCGCCACGGGGGCCGAGGCGGCGCGGTTTTCGAGGCGGCGCACGGCCTGCGCAAGGCTGCGGACGGCGGGCGCGTCCACCTGTACGTCCAGCCCCTCCATAAACGAGCGGACGAAGCGATCCCCTTCCAGCCGCCGCGTCCGAAGCGCCACCTGCGACGCGAGGCCCTCCTTGCGATACTGGTATTCGGATTCCGTAACGATGGGCGTACTGGTCTTTTCTTCCGCCCGGACGATATGGTAGCCGTAGCGCGACCGAACCGGCGGCGATATTTCGCCGACGTCCAGCGCGAAGGCCGCTTCGGCAAAGGCGTCGTCCACCTGAAAATACCGGATGGGGCCCAGCATGCCCGCCGACGAATCGACGGCGGGGAGGTCGTAGCACCGGACGGCTTCTTCCAGAAAATCGCTGCCGACCAACAGGCGCGCATGGGCGGCTTCCGCCTCGGCCTGGTCGCGGTAAAAAAGATGCCGCGCCACCACATGCTGCTTCGACCGGACGAACGCCCGCCGCACCTCGGCGTCGTCCAGGGGGGGCAGGGTTTCGAGGAAGGCGGTTTCGAAGAAGCGCCCGCCGATGGCTTGCCGCCGCGTCCGCTCCATCAGGACTTGAAATGCGCTGTCGGCTCCGTAGTCGCGGCGGGCCGCTTCGTCCGCAAGGAGCGATGCGTCTACCCGCTGCGCAAGATGCAGGTAGCGGTTCTCGGGGGTGTCGTTTTGCCCCGTGGCCATGAGAAAAGCCACATAGGACGTCTCGAAATCCGCTACGGTAATCGGCGTTCCGTCCGCATTCGTCACCACGCGGTCGCGCTCGTCCGGCGGGACGTCGCCCCCGCAGGCCGCCAGACCCAACGCGAGCAACGTCAAAAACGCCCGGCAAAACCCCCTGCACCGCATGCGGCCCTAATAATAGATGCGCAGGTCGACCATCTGCGTGTCGCCCAGCATATCGAACGGAATATAGGCGAAATCGAACCCGAGCCGCACCGCGCTCACGCGCACGTCCAGCCCCAGGCCAAAGGTCAAGTGGCTGTCCACATTGTCGATGAACGCATCCTTGTATCCTGCGCGCAGGTCCAGATTGAACGTATTGGAGCCGTAATGAAGTTGCGCCCCCAGGTCGCCGTTGAGGCTGTTGTCGTTCCCCTGATTCGCGTCGGCGAGCAGTTGAAGTTCCGTATTGAACGCAAGGGGGATGGGCACCATGACGCCAAACTTGAACGCCAGCGGCAAGTCCCATCGGTCCATGTCGATGCGCGCCGGAATATCGGGATTGTTGCCCGCCGTCGTCTCATCGATATCCACGAACACCTGCCCGTTGATCCCCTGCATCTGCATCTTGCTCCCGAAATTCCGAATCGACGCGGCGATGTTCATGCCGTTCAGGTAGCGCGTTTCCAGAATGAAGCCGAAATCGAACGCCACGGCACTCGCGTCCATGTCGCGTATCTGCTGCCGGACGTACTTGACCGTGCCCCCGAAATAAAACGCCTGCGTAAGCGGCTGGGCATACGTCAGGCCCATGCTCATGTCGTTCGACGAAAACGTTTCGCCGGTCCCCTCCGGGAAAGCAACGGTGCGCACCTCCATGTCTCCGTAGTTGACCATGGCCATGCTGAGCCCGATGGCGCCGGTCCCAAGCACGGGGACGACGACGCCCGCCGCGTTGTAGCGGATGTCGGCGAACCATTCGTAGTGCGTCAGAAACACGTTGCCCCGGTGGCTGCCCGCGTACGGACGCGCCGCGCCCGCCGGATTCCAGAATAGCGCGTCGCCGCCCGTGGCCATTGTGGTGTAGGCGTGGCCCAGCGCCTGGCCCCGCGCGCCCGCGCCCAGCGTCAAAAAGGGCGCCGCGGTGGTGCCGGACCGGCTTTGCGCAACAACGCTCGGCGCCGTGAGCAACAGCGCCAGCATGAGAGGCAAGATTCGTCGCATAAGCATTGGCGGGGCGCAAGGTCCCCTATTTAATGAGCGCAAACTTGCCCACGTGTTCCCCGATGCCGGGAGCCTCCACGTGAAATACGTACACGCCAAAGGCTACGTCCTGCTGGTCTTCCGTACGGAGGTCCCAGAACATGGCTCCGTCCGCAAGGAATCCGTCGTGCTCCAGCGTTTTTATGAGCTCGCCCCGGATGTTGAATATCCTGATGGTGCATTGCTGGGGCAGGTTGATGAACTGCACCCGGCGCTCGCCGCGGCCTTCGATCTGGGAGCGCGGCTCGTAGGCCGAGGCGCCCACGTACGGATTCGGGACCACGGCGATATCCTCCAGTTCGTTCCGCGCCGCGTCGGCGTCGATGACGGACGGCTTGAGCGAGAACTGGAAAAAGTCGCCCGTGGCGAAGGGTCGGGTGACAGAGATGCGGAGCACGTCGCCCGGGCTGGGCGGCGTGGCGTTGGCCCCTGCGGAAAAGGAGACCCGGTAGCGGTAAAGCCGCGGACTTCTGCTATCCACGCGCTCGAATATGATCAGATCGTCCCCGGGATCGAACATCCTGTTTTCGTTCCGGTCCTCGATCAGCATGTCTGCAAGCCGCTTTTTGGTTGCATTGACGGGAAAGATCGGGACCTCCTCGCGGAGGAAGCCGAACGCCCGCGGCGGACGATACAGCGAATCCGCGGGGTCTACCCAATGCAGTTCGTAGGTCCATGCCGAGGGCCTGTACGCCGCCGTGGTGTCTTCGCGGATATGGGCCACCCAGTCGGTCGAGAAACCGTCCAGCGTAGTGGGGTCCGGGTCAAGCAATTCGTTTGGCGATCCGGGGTTGGACACGTACCCCGTGCGTTCTTCGTCCAGCACCACGAGCGTGTCGTTGGCGAACGACACCGTGAATCCTTCGATGGGCGGCGATACGTCGCTAAATCGGGCCGGGCCGAAAACGACCTTCCCGTCCGAAAGACGCATAACCTGGTATCCCGTCGTATTGTACAGGTCCGGATTGTCCGGATCGGGGGAGTCGAAGAATTCAAGACGGTAGAAGGTGTCGAAATCGACCACTTCTTCCTGAAAAAGGCTGACCGAAATAGCGCCGGTGCCAATGCCGCCGTTCACTTGCTCCAGCGTTTCGTTGGCTCCGCCGCCGACGTAGCCCGCCGGCAGGCTGCGCGGGATCACCACGGCGGCGTTTTTCGTGACGCCCGTAATGTTTCCGGCCTGCGTCGCGCTGATCCGGAACGTGTTTTCCTGCGGATCGATGCTGCCCACCCCCCGGTCGTACGCCACCAGCGCATAATAATACGTAAGTCCGTTCGTCACCTCTTCGTCCACATAGAAGAATTGCAAGCCGGTGTCGTCGCCCATGTAGTACACCGCATCGCCTTCCAGCACGGTCCTGGAGCCGGTGATGCCGTTTTTCAGGTCGAACTGGGCGATGGGTTCGAAGAAGGTGCCCTCGCCCGTAACGTCGGTGATGTTCCGGGCGTCGCTAAGCAACAGGTCCGTTCCCTTGTAGAGTTTGAAGCCCTCGAAGTCGAACTCCTGGGAAAACCGGTCGAAACTGGCTATGGCGAGCGTATCCCAGCTAAGCACCACGCGCCCGTCGCCCGGAACCGCCGTGAGCGTCGGGGTAAACGGCGGCTGCGCGAACGTGTAGTCGGCGTTGAAAATACTCTGCACCGTGCGGCGGTTCTTGAAAAAGTCGCGCTCGTCGGAGCCGAATATCCAGGCGGTGGAGAAAAAATCGGTGCGCTTCGGCGGAAGGTTGACCGGACCGGAGGAAAACATGAGAAACGGCTCGATATCCGCTTCGATCACGTCCGGCGTGGTCCCGAGGGGGAACTGCGCCACGTTGAAGAGCCGATCCCACATCCATTCGTCGTCGCGCAGGTTGTCGCCGGATTCGTAGAAGGGGCGCGTTTGCAAGTCGAAGCCGGTGAGGCCCACCTGATCGGATTCGTCCACGTCCAGCTCGTCGAAATTGGGTTCCCCAAGGTTCGGGACGCCGTCCGCTTCGCCGGTGTCGGGGCCGGGATAGCCCAGATCGAACGGCCCCAGACCGTCGCGGCCTACGTCGTTGTTTATCTGTTCGCCCGTGTCCCACTGCCCGTTTTCGTTCGTATCCGAATAGCCCACCCAGTCCATGTTTTCGTCGCCCGTCCACCAGCGGCCCGCCCGGTACGCCGGGCGCATTTCGATAGGGCCGTTGGCGCGCACGAAGTTGGCCACGTCCAGCGTCGCCGTGGCCGCGGCCAGGATTTCAGCCGATCCTTCGATAAGCATGCCCGCGCCGCCGAAACGCGACTCGTCGGTCATGCCGTCCTCGTCGTTGTCCATGCCGTCGAAGGCGCGCGCCGGACTTTCCAGAAAGGCGAACCCCGTGTAGCCCAGGTCGTACGTCCCGCCCGACGCCCGCGTCCCGATGCCGTCCTGATCCCAACCGTACGCCACGTCCTGAATCGGATCGTACGCGCCGACTTCGTCCCCTTCCTCGTTGCCAAGGCCAAAGTCCATGATCTGGGCGAAATACAGGCGGTCGTGCTCCGTCTCTCCCCGGTTGAAGAAACGGTACAGGATGAACATGATGTCTTCCGCAAGGATGTTCGCCCACTGGAAAATGCGCACCTGATTCAGCATGCCAAGGCCGCCTATCGTAGAATCGGACGGGCTTGGGTAATACACGCCGAACTCGCTGTTGGGATTTTTCGTGACGGGATCGATGGCGTACTCCATGTCGGAGTGGTCGTCCATCACGTAATAACTTTCCAGGTCGGCGTTGAACACGCCCTTCCCGAAAAAGCCGTTCCACGCCGCCACAGAGGGATCCTGGTCGATCTCGTCGTTGCGCCAGCCGGAATCGTCGGGACTATCGAGGCGGTCGGGCCAGAATACAGGCCACGACCCGGGATCGGAGCTGATGGCCGGCGTCGGGGTCCGGTTCATCGTAATGGGATCGAGGCGGTTGGGGTTGTTGAAACCCTCCAGCGGGAGCCAGCCCCAGAGTTCGCCCGTAGGCCCGGTCCGTTTGCCAAAGTCCCGGTAGGTGAGAATAAACGGATTCAGCGTGGTGTCGCCCCGCGCGCCCGCATAGAAGCCGCGGCTTTGCCATTTGAGCCGTTCGCCGGGCACCTGTCCAGCCACAATGGCGCCGATGCCGTCGATGTGCCGCCCCCCGATGCCCCTTGGCCAGACCCCCCACGGCAGGTCGTTCCATCGGGAAAGTTCGCCGTGGTTGCGAAAATTGGTTTCGATCAGGTTTCCGTCCAGGATGCCGCGCGCGATAAAGGTTTCGTTGCCGCGCAAATCGGCGGGGATGGCCTCGGCGTTCTGCGCCCGCGCCGCGTCCGCGCCAGCGAACCCGACCGCAACGAACGCCGCGGCGGCCAGGGCAAGCAGCCGCACAGGAGGCGTCGGAAACAGGAAACGGAAAGCGTGCATGATGGCGCAGGGCTCCGGCAGGCGTAGCGATTAGGCTTAAAAGCGGTAGTTGAGTCCCAGGCTGATTCTTCGCGGGGCGCCGAAAAATTCCTGTCGGTAGAACCACTCGTCGATGGTGTTCAGGCCGCCCACTTCGCCGCCCGTGCGGCGCAGCCGCTCCAGTTCCACGGACTCGTCGGCGCGGCCCGTGTCGGAATACACGTTGACTTCCTGCTCGATGTCGAACAGATTCTGCACTTGCAAGAAGAGCTGGACGTTCGGGCCAAGGAACGGCGGCTTGTAGTACGCGCGCACGTCCGTGCCGTACGTAATCGGCCGCGCAGCGTTGTTTTTAAGGGTGGACACGACGTTGTCGCGAATCGTGGTGTACGGGGTGCCGCTCTGGAAACGGTTGATGAGCGTGAGGTTCAGCCCGCTGACCGGATTGATTGTGACCGTGTTGTTGAGCACGTGGCGGCGATCCCAATCGAGCCGAACGAGGGAAAGAATGGCCTCCAGACCCGATTGCTGCCGCCCGAACGCCTCCCCGGGACTCGACGAGGTGCCCTCGGCGAATTGCAACGTGTAGTCCAGGGTCCAGCTCAGCCGGCCGCCGGGACGCTGAAAAAGCGAGAAGGTCATGCCGCGAATGGTGCCGAAGTCCCGATTGATCCAGCGAATGGCGAAGTCGCCGTTGGGATTGCGCAAAATGTCCTGTCCGGTGAGGTTGCGCACGTCTTTCGAAAAGATCGTCAGTTCCAGTCCGACATCGTCCGTCAACCCCTGTTGCAGCCCCACTTCGAAGGAAAGCGTGCGTTCCGGTTTGAGATTCGGGTTGCCGAAACTGTTCACGCTGGACGTCGGGTTGATTTCGTATTCGGGATTGGAATACAAAATGCTGAACGCCGGCACCTGAAAGAACAGCCCCGCCGAGAACCGCATCACGCCCGTCGCCGAAATGGGAAAGGCGATGCCTACGCGGGGGCTGAACTGGTATTGCACAGGCGCCTTTTCCCGATTCGAAATCGAGGCGGACGGATTGGACGGATCGGGAATATCCGTCAGGTTCGCCTGCTGCCAATCCAGGGGAATCAGGTAGTCCGGGTCGAAATAATCGAAGCGCAGGCCCACATTCGCAATCAGGCCCGTGAATTCCATTTTGTCCTGGACGTAGGCCGAAAATTCCTTCGGAGACGTATTGAGGCTGTTGTCGCCCCACATGTCCGGCGAAGGCTGGGGAAGATTGCCGGTCCGGAAGGACTTTTCAATGCCGAAATCCCGATTGTCGAGGTTGTGCAGCCGGAGCAGAAAACCCGTTTTCACCAGGTGCACCCGCGTCGCCTGGCGGGTGTAGTCGCCGACGATGCTATGGGTGGCGGTAAGCTGGTCGCTGGTGTTCAAATCGTTGCCGCCCACCGCAAAGGCGAACTGGCCTTGCAGGGAACCCAGCTGGCTCGACTGGTAGCGCGAATCGGTAGGATCCTCGTAGAGGCGCACGTCGGTTTTGTCGTGCAGGTAGCTATAGGACAGGTTGGCGAAAGACCGGTTGTCTACGGTCCAGCGCAGCCCGGCGATGTGCGTCTGGTTCAGAAATTCGACCTGGTTGATGCCGTCCGGAACGTATTTGCGGAAATGACTGAACGGATCGAAGGTGCCGCCCTGGAAAAAGAAGTTGTAATCGACCTTGAATTTCGGGGTAATCCGAAACCCGACCGTGCCGTTCACCGACAGGCGTTCCGTACGGTTGCGGGAGGTGAAATCGCCGTCGCCCGTGGATTCCACAAGCCATGCTTCGGGCGGCAGCCCGGTATTCAGGTTGGCCGACGAGTCGGAGGGCGAAAAAAGGTCGCGCCCGATGAAATGGGAATGATCCCGCAGATACCGCACCGAAGCTTGCAGCCCAAGCCGGTCCCGAAGCAACGGGCCGCCCAGCGACGCCTGCGCGTCGACGATGTTGGGGAATGCGGCGGCCTCGGTGTAGCTATAGCGCTCGGACACGAAATCGGAGGGCGCGAGAAAAGTCCCCGGCTCCACGGTGCGGTTCAGAAACTCCAACTCGCGGTTGCTCACGATAGCCCCCGCGTAACTCAGGAACGAGCCGGACCAGCGGTCGGGCAAGTCTTTCGTTACAATATTCACCACGCCCGACAGCGCCTGCCCGTACTCTGCGTTGAACACGCCGCTAATGACCTCCAGGCTCGACACCATGTTTTGTTCTACGTCGAACGAGGCCGTCTGGCTGAAGGCGTTGTTGATGGGCACCCCGTTCACGAGATACGCCACTTCGCCGATGCGCCCGCCCCGGAAATGGCCGTCCACCACCCCGGCTTGCAAGTTGATGACGTCCCCGATGTTCGTGATGGGCAAGGCTTCGAGCTGCTCGCTATCGACCACCGCCTTGGTGGTCGTGCGGTCCATCTCGACGATGGGGCGCTCTGCGATCACGACCACTTCCTCGCCCTCGATAATTTCCTCGCGCAGCGCAAAGTCCACGGTGGTGGTATTGTCCTGCACGACCTTGACGTTCTCCACCGTAACCGTCGCGAATCCGATGAACGAGGCCTGCACGGCGTACGCGCCGGGCGGCACGTTCAGGATAAAGTAATAGCCGTCCGCATCCGTAGTCCCGCCTTGCACGGTGCCCGCGATCACCACATTCACGCCCGGAAGCGGGTCTCCCGTGGCGGCCTCCGTGACGCGGCCCGATATTTTTCCGGTGGGCCCGGACGGCGCCGCGAACGCCGCTGCGGACAGCGAAGCCATCGCGCAAACAACCAGCGGCAGAACGGCCAGCCACAGACGATTATATGTAAATCGCGCGCAAGGGATCATGGCGACAGGATAGCGGCTACGCAATGGGCGGGCATGGGAATGCGAAGGATTGGGCGGCGCCTCGCGATGCGCGCGGCGGGCGTTCCCGGCCTCAGGGCGTTGGGGGGCAGGGGATACGGTTGCTTGCATGGCGCCTGAATCCCGAACGGAATCTGATTCCAGAAGCAACACAATAAGATAATTATGGATTACTTGCAAAAATAATATTTGAAATGGTTCGGATTTCCCGGATTAGCCAGGGAAGGGAGCGGGCGAATGTACGCAAATCAGGGCGCGTTTGGGTATTTTCAGGGCGCTGCAAGGCAACTATGCGTTTTTTGCATGAAAAGGCCCTTGTCTATGCGTTTTTTGCATAGAGAAGCGTTTGCCTATGTGCTTTTTGCATAGAAGACGTGTTTGTCTATGCGTTTTTTGCATAAAAATACTTGTGTCTATGCAATTTTTGCATAATAGAGCCTGGCCAAGTCCGCGTTGTATGCCGCAAGGCGCTGGCGCGCCGGACGAAAGGTTTTGATCGGCGCGGCCTTGACAATCTCGTGGCGGACGGCGTATACTACAGGCCGAAAACGACGCGCCCGCCGCTATCCTGCATTTATGCCCGCTTGATTTATGGCCCTTTCGTCCGCAAAACGATCCGCCGCTCGTTCTATCGCTGCGAACGGCGTACAATCCGTTGTAAACGAGTACGACGAGATCTACGCCGAAGGATTGGAGACCAGGAAAAAACGTTATCAGTCCTTCGTCAACAACTACTACGACCTCGTAACCGATTTTTACGAATTCGGCTGGGGGCAATCCTTTCACTTCGCCCCCCGGCGCCGGGGCGAACGGTTCAAGGCGTCGCTGCTCAGGCACCAGCGTTACCTTGCGGATACGCTGTCCCTGAAACCGGAGATGCAGGTGCTGGACGCAGGATGCGGCGTCGGAGGCCCCATGGGCAATATGGCTCGCTGGACCGGCGCCCGCTTCGTCGGCGTCAACAACAACGCGTATCAGATCGAGCGCGCCAGGAAGCATACCGGGGACGTCCGCTCGCTATGCCGATTCCTGCACGCCGACTACATGAATATCCCCGAGGGCGACCATGCCTACGACGCGGCCTTCGCGATCGAATCCATGCCGCACGCGCCCGACAAAACAGCGGCGTTTCGGGAAATTTTTCGCGTACTGCGGCCAGGAGCCCGGTTTGCGGGCTACGAGTGGTGTCTTACCGAGCGTTTCGACCCCGAGGACCCGGAGCATTTGCGCATCAAACACGATATCATGGTAGGAGACGCGCTCCCGGACATTTCCAGTCCGTCTGACATTTGCAGCGCGTTGCGCGACGCCGGTTTCGAACTGCTCGAAGCCCGCGACCTCGCCCCCGAATCGGATCCGGAAACGCCGTGGTACCGCGCCCTGCAAGGCCGCGACTTCTCCCTTGCGAGCATTCCGCGTACGCCTGCCGGCCGCGCCCTGACGAATCTGACCTTGCGGGTTGGCGAACGGCTGCGTCTGGTCCCGCAGGGATCGAGGGCTGTCAGCACATTGCTCAATGCAGCAGCCGACGCGCTGGTCAAAGGGGGCGAACACGGTGTTTTTACGCCCATGTTTCTGTTTGTGGCGCGTAAACCCGGAAAGGCGGAATGAAGTACGTTTTCGACCCGGAAATCCTCCACGAGGCGGCCCGCGCCCATCTCGATCTGCCGGTGGAGGACATGTTCGCCGCCATTACGAAGGATCTAGGCGAACGCTATCCGGGCCTGATCGAGACCGAACGCGAGTGGTTCCTGTCCAACGCAGGCGGCGCGATGGGACAGCTCTCGATCCTCTACGCCTCGCTGCGGGAATACGTGATTTTTTTCGGCACGCCCATCGGGACGGCGGGACACACGGGCCGGTATTCGTTCGCCGAAGACTACGCGATGATTCTGGATGGAGAAATGTGGCACTACGGCCTGGGAAGTACGCAGCGGGAGGAATATCGCCCGGGCGACGTCGTGCATTTGCGGCGACGCGAGGCCAAGGCCTACCGCATGGTTGATCACTGCTGGATTCTTGAATACGCGCGCGGATCGGTGCCTTCCATGCTGCCCTTCGGCGTTGCAGACACCTTATTTAGCACGCTCGACATAGCGACCCTGTTCCGCACGTTTCGCATCTACGGCAAGCAAGCGCTGCGTTCCGCTCGAAGACGCCGCGCGGCGCGCAGGGGACGCTAAGGACACGCTGGACAAAACGCCTGTTTCCGCGTCGGCGGCGTCGCAGGCAGGGAGCGGGGACGTCTCCGGATTGAGCCGCGCCTGCCGCCGCCGCTCGTAAACGCCCAGCGCGTACAAGGGGAAATACTGTCGATACAAGGCATAGTCCAGCATCGCCGTGCGGAAAAACACGCCGGCCATGTCTTGCCTGGGCCATGTCCCGTCCGCCTGCTGCGCGTCGATCAAAAACCGGACGCCCCGCGAAATCGCGGTCCAGTTCGGATCGTCTGCTTCGAGGAGCGCGATCAACGCCCAGGCCGTCTGGATGACCTGGCTTTCCTCATGCGGAACGTATTGGCCAATCAGGCAGCCGGTGTGGCGCTCGCCCCACCCCCCGTCCGCCAACTGACGGTCCAGAAGCCAGCGGCAGGCCAATCGAATCGCCGGATCGCCCGGACGGGCCCCGGCAGCCAACAGGCCCCGGATCCCGAAAAGGGCGCCGTACACGAATTGTACCCCCCATACGCCGCGCCATGCCCCGTCGCTTGCCTGGGCCCGGCGAAGCCAGGCTTCGCCCCTTGCCATGGCGTTCGCCGCCGCCGGGTCCGCACCCTGCGGAAAATGTTTCTTGCACGCAGCAAGCGCCGCAAGGCAGGAAGCGGTGCATTCGACCCAGGAATGCTCGGTCATCGACTCGCCAAACATTTCGGCTGGATTCAACCACTCAAGGCCGATCGCCGCGCGGCGCGCTTCGTAACTGCCGAAACCGCCGTCGCGGTTCTGGCCGCGCAGCATGAACCGGACCGCATCCCCGACCGCCTCGGCGGATATGGCCTGCGGATTGGCCGCCAGAATGCCCAGCAGCGCCTCTGCGGTACAGTCGGTCACCGGCCAGCCATGCCATTTCCCCGGGAAACACCAACCGCCCTTCGGATCGGTCCGATACGCCTCGCGGAATCCTTCGAAGCGGGCGTCGATTTGTTGTCGGCGCAGGAAAGCGGCTCCTCGCTGGAGGGCGTTGCGGACCCCGTCGGACGTGGGCGCCAGCGCCAGCGCCTGCAAGGAAAATCCGGTGTCCCACGAAGAACTTCGGGCTCCGGTGACCCGCGCGCCAAGCGCCTCGTCCTCCCATATCCAGTCATCCAGCTTGTCGAACGCCTTGCGGCAATCGGCGTCGTCTGGATTGCGCAGCCACAAGGCAAGGATGTTCAGGAACCCGCTGACCGGAGAGATGCTCGCATGGCTGGTGGTGCGCAGCTCCCATTTGACGCGGCGGATTAACGCTTCCGTACATCGGGCGCGCAGGCGTTTGCCATGGAATCGTTCGAAGACCCGCGCAAATCCATACCCGGCCCGAAGCCACGCGCTGGGGCGGGCATACAGGTCGGCGTCCCGCAAACGATTGCGTCCCGAGGCAAAATCGACGCGGGCGAAGCCTTCGGGGTACAACTCCTCCCGAAGCGATGCAATCAGGGGCGTGCGCGGCGCCTGGAACCGATGCGGATACATCGCCGCCATCGCCATGTAGATGAGCCGGGTATGGCAATACCAGTTCGACGGATGCAGCGGAATCCAGCGCGGCAAGCGCCACAATTCCGGCAGGATGACGCGCACGCCGCGCCAGTCGTAGAGATTGAGGAGCGCCAGCCAGAATTTGCCCCAACTCGGAATGTTGAGAACCTGCTCCGCGCGCAGGAAGCGGCGGGCCGGTTCTATCAGCGGATCGCCTTGCTCGACGCCCAGCGTTCTCGCCGCGACATACACCAGCGTGGTGACGAACAGGTTGGGCCGGGCCTGCTCGTGCAAACCCCACAAGCCTCCTTCGAGGCGGGTCTGTTCGAAGGAGCGGAGCAGGCGCCTGCGGCGTTCGGGCGCAATCGGGCGCGCCATAATGTAGTGCAACAGCGCATATTGCGCGGTGAGCATGGAACACCAGGTCATTTCGCCTTCCCAGGCGCCCTCTTCGCTCTGGAGGCGCAGCAAGCGCTCGGCGGCGCTGCGCAACGCCGGCGCGGCGTCCGGCGACGCGACGTCCTTCGGGCGGACGGGCGGGGGCGCGCGAAAACTCGACGGCAAGGAGATCAGAAGCGCGCGGGCGAAGGGGTACGGGGATTGATCGCCCTTGTTTTCGCCCTTTTGTTCGGTCGCGCCTTGCGCTTTGCGCAGCTGCCGAACGCCCCGCAGGAGCCACTTCACGCGAAAAGCGAGCGCGTTCGCCACGTCGCGAACCCGGCGCCAGGCGAACCGGTTCAGGGAGCGCGGAACCTCTGAGGCCACCGCCCGGACCACGATCATGAAACCCGACAGCCCCAGACGAGCCGTCGAGGTGTCTTCGCAAGCAAGCAGGCGCATGGTCCGATTCCGAAACGCGGAACTTGCCCGCCACCGCCGGTAGACCATACGCCGCACCGCCACGGTCTCGACCCGATGGTCGGCGAACACTTCGTAGATCTCCATGGCGAGCAGTTCCGGCGTGCGGACCGCCTGGAAGCGTTTGGAGACAAAGCCGCGGAAATCCCCGTTTTCGGCGAGTGCAAGCGCATCGCCGAAACCCAGCGTCATCCCCACGGCCGTCAGAGGGTGGTAATACCCGGCCGCATCGCCAATAAGCACGCGTTCCGGGCTTCCGTACGTAACGCGCGGACTCAGCGCATTGGCCGCCGCGTGGAATTCGCCCGCCCGCAGCGCTTCGACGAACGCCGCCCTGAGCGTTTCCGGCAAAAAACCGACCGCGTCCGAGAGGAAGCCAACCCGGTCCCCCGGCGCCCAGTATTCCAGCGGGATATCGACGATAACCCGAATGCGATGCGGCCCCAGGCGGTATATAAAAATGGGACCCGGCCCGCCGCAAACCAGATGACCATACCCCTCCACCGGCAACGTTGCGTCCCGCACCGTAACCCCCACCATCCGGGAGCAGGTCATCTCTTTGGGGTTTATCGACAAGCCCAGCGATCTGCGCACGATGGAGGCCCGCCCGTCCGCCCCGACAATGCGATCGGCGGTCACGGATTTCATGGCGCCCTTATGGGCGAAATCAACCCGCTTGTCTGCGACCGCCCGCACCCGCGCATAGGAAATAAAGTCGATATCCGACTCGTTCTGGACGGCGTCGCGCAAAGCCGAGATAATCGCTGTATGCTCGCACGCCAAACCGTGAGATCCGTTCGGATAAGGAAGCACGATCGGGGCCGAGTTGTCTTCCGGCAACACGACGAACCCCCTGCCCGCGGCGCTATGCGGCGGCGTACCGAGCGCGATCCCCATGTCTTGCAATATCCGCACGGCGGGCGGGTGGAGCCATTCCCCCGCCATTCGCCTGGTGGAATTGGGGCTTGCTTCGAACAAGGCGACCCGCGCGCCCTTTCGCGCGTGCGCGAGCGCGCACAGGCTGCCCACCGGACCCGCGCCAACGATGGCTACGTCATAGTGCGGCAATGCGGCGTCGCTCATTGGAACAGGCTCGCTTCCGGGCGGCGGCGATAACGGACTCGGCATGGCGCCCTGGGACCCGTCACCCAACTACCGTAATTCGGGGCGGGAATCGCAGCGTCCAGGCGGAAATCGAAGCGATCCAGCAACAGGGTCCAGATTGCTTTCAATTGCATGTACGCAAAATGTTTTCCCATGCATCGGTGCTTGCCGCCGCCAAATCCAATCAGGGCGTAGTGGTGTTGCTTGTCCTCGGCGGCGGGGGGCGCGAAACGATCCGGCGCAAACCGCTCCGGGTTCGCGAAAACATGGGGCAACCGGTGGGAAACGGCGGGCGACACCATCGCCAACGCGCCGGCGGGCACGACATGCCCCCCGTATCGCATGGGTTTGAGAACCTTGCGGATTAACAAAATAAGCGGCGGGTGCAGCCGTTCGTTCTCCCGTATGGCGCGTTCGAGGGCCGCCTGTCGCTTGAGCGTCTCGAAATTCATGGTTGCGCCCGGCGCGCGGTAAACGTTTTGCATCTCGTCTCGCACCTGCGCCAGAGAGGCGGGCGCATTCAGCAGTTCCAGCCCGGTCCAGGTTGCGAGCACCGCGCTGGTATGCTGGCCTGCGAACAGCACCGTCAGCAGGATCCCGGTAATCTCGTCGTCGCTCAAGGCGCGACCGTCCTTGTACCGCGCGCGCAGGAGCGTCTGCATGAAATCGTCGGGCTCGGCTCCAGAAAGCCGGCGGCCAGCCATGATGCGGCTAAAGAGTTCGGCCACCTTGCGGCGGGCCCGGTCGCGGCTTCGGTGCGACGGGACAGGGAGTCTGGGGAGAAAAAATCCCAGCGCGTTGATGCCTTTCTGCAGATCGCGATAGGCCTCGGCGAAGCCCGCGTCCAGCTGATCCCGGATTTCCTCGCCAATCAGGCAATGGCTGGCGATATTGACGGTCAACGCGTTCATCGCCGCGGGCAGATCGATTTCTCCCTCTTCGCCAAGGGCGTCGGCGAACTGCTTCGTCTCTTCGAACATGATGCGCGCAAACCGGTGCATCGCGGTTTCCCGAAGCGCCGGGACAAGAAAACCCAACTGCTCGGACATGATTTCGGGGGCAACGTCGTAGGCCACGCCGCGACCGAAGATGGGGACCGTAAACTGATAGACTGCCTTGGCGTCCAGTTGATCCTCGGGCGCTCTGAAGTACGCGTCGTGGGCCTCCGGCCCCGTGAAAAGAACGCACTCGCGGGGACCGAGCCGGAATCGGACCAGTTCGCCTTGCTCTCGCCATCCCCGCCGCATCATGGAGACAGGATCCTTGCGGAAATCCAGCAAGTGCCCGATCAACGGCCACCCGCCCGCAAGCTCGGGAACAGCCTCTGGCGCCCGCCGCGTTCGCTGCGCGGAAAGCGGGGTTCCTTCATGGAGAGCTGTATGCGCCACCGCGTATCCTCAATAGATGAATGGCAACATGTAGTAAGGCACGCGCTGCGTGTATTGTTCCCACAACGCGCCGTACTTGGCGCGGCATCGGCGTTCGTCGCGGCGCGAACGATGCCACAACAAGCCCGCCAGCCACGCAGGCAGCAGGTAGGGCGCCCAGGACGCGAACCCGGTGGTAAGCGCGAACGCCAGATAGACGCATATCTCGCCGGTATAGTTCAGATGGCGGGCAATGCCCCAAAATCCGGAAACCAGCAAGCGGCCCTCGATGGACTCGGCAGGCTTGCCCCAAATCGCGACGCGGGAATCGCGCTTGAAACGATGCTTTTGCTGGTTGGCGCCGCGAAAAACCCAGAAGCCGAGAACAAACAGCAGCGCGATCATGGCGGCGGCGAAAGGAGACAGCGAAGGCGATGCATGGACCAGCCACCAGCCGGGGAGGCAATAGAAAAAGGGCACCAGAACGTAGTCTCCCCAAACCAGCATCCATCCGAAGCGCTCGCTAACCATGTCCCAGGTGTACGCCATCCCGTGTTCGAACTGGAAATAGTTCAACGCATACAAAAAGACGAATCCCTGATAAAGCGCCATAGCGAGGGTCAATCGCCCGTATAACTCGTACTGCGCAACCGCAAAAGACGCATTGAACAACGCCAGGCCAATAAGGGAAGGGCGGTAGCTGAAAATCTTCAAATCCACTCCGAGCAACGTCGGATTGAATTCCGATCCAAAGAAGAAACGTCGCCGTCCCCCCGACGAGGCCTCCCTAACCGCTGTTTTGCGAAAATACAACCAGGCGGAAAAGGCGAAGGCGAAAATATTGGCCGCCACAAACAGCGCGGCGAAATGCGTATACAGCGCGGAAAGAGAAAACAGGCCGAATGCCTGGGCCAGACACACCCCGACCGCCGTCATAAGAAAGAGGGCAAGGCCGTTGAATGTATAGGTCCGCGATCGTCCCGCTATTTCCGGCCCTGCAAGACGATGTCCGGGAACCACCTTCGAACCCAGAAACAAAACGCCGACAAACGCCAGCGTCATGGCCGCCGCCGCAAGCAGGCCGCCGGGCGACAGCGAAGACCACAGGAAGTGCGGTTCAACCGCTGACATTGGCGTCCTCCGCCTCGCGGGCCAAATGCTCTTGCCACTTGCGCACAGTTACCTTTTGAAAAGCCCGCACCACGGGATTAACCTCGATGGGCGGAGCGTCCCAGTGTTTTTCGTACCCTTCCTGTTCTGCTTCGACCGCAACGCGATCCTCGGAAAGCAGGGGGCTAATCAGTAAGCGGTTTGCGAACTTCAACACCGTGGTCATGGCCCAACGGGGAATGCGCGCAGGCAGATAGGGTATCTTCAACGACCTGAAATAGAAGAGGAAGAACGCCCGGGTGGTGCGCTCGTCCACCGGCAGTACGAAAAGCCAGTGCTTGATCTCGTCATCGGTGTTCGACCACTGATAGGGATATTCATAGCATAGATCCATGTGGTTGGTGTCCACCCGGTCGTGCTCCACAAACAGCCCGGAGATGCGCCCGCGCCCAACCTGCGTATTGTACGCAAGGTGTACGTTGTCGCCGATGGTCTCGTTGCGGGTAAGCTCGGCGCCCGTGAAAGGACGGTATCGACGGTGCAAATACGCGTGGGAGAAGTCGCTCACATTGTCGATCACCATGGAGTGGTGAGCCGAACAGGTAAAACTTAGCGGTACGCAGGACCACCGCTTGGGGCCCTCAAGTTCGGGAATCTCCGGAATCTTGCGCGACTGCGCCATCTCCGGCCTCCCGGGAAACAACCAGACCAGACCGTAACGAACCTGCACAGGATAATGTCTGACCCAGAGTTTCGGCAGTTTTTTCCGTCCGAAGAGATCGGGAATCGCGGCGACGCGTCCGTCTCCATCGTACTCCCAGCCATGATAAGCGCACACAAGCCTGCACCCTTCCACCTCGCCCATCGAGAGTTTCAGCTGGCGATGAAGGCAACGGTTCTCAATGGCGTGAAACGAGCCGTCTTCCGTGCGATACAACGCAATGGAACGTTTCCAGAAAGTGACCTCTATCGCGGTCCCCGGTTTGATTCGCCGCGCTTCTGCCACGGCGTACCAGTAATCCGGATCCATACCTGCCGCGCGCGCTTGCTGGCGCAAGGTGCGGGCTTCTTCGAAACCGGGCGGCGGCGCCAGCGCCGGATTCGCATGCAACATCGGTTGAGCGTTAGGCATTAGGGGGGTATGCTGATTATTTCGATTAGCGGGGGCGTTTCGCGCGCGGATTCGTAATCGCGTTGCGATGGTAATGAAACGCATAGGCTTCATGCACCGCATCGCGTATGCTGGTTGGCTGATAACCAAGCTCCTGCCGCGCCTTGCTGGTGTCCGCATGACGGCGCTTCTTCAGCAGCCGGATGGCGCCCGGCGTAAACCGCTGGGGAAAATTCGGGTGAAACCGGCTCAGATAAAAGCTGGCCACTTCCGAAAAGACGAGCATCGCCTGGGTTGGAATCCGCCGACTCGAACGCAAAATGCCCGAAACCTCCTCAAATAAATCCAGAATTTCGGAAATGGTCTTGTACTCGCTGCTGAAAATATATTTTTCGCCCGCGCGGCCCCGGCGCATGCACAACAAATGTCCTTCTACGATGTCTCGCGCCGCGACAAACTCGAAACCGCCGTCCACGTACGCGCGAACCTTGCCGCGGGTATGATCGCACAAGGTTCTTCCCAGTCGCGAGGGAAAATAATCGTGGCCTCCAATGACCGCGCAACACGTCGCCACAATAACGTCCTGTCCCTTCGCCGCCGCTTTCCAGCACTCGTGCTCAACCAGGGCCTTGCTTCGCTCGTAGGGCATCGTACGCTCCATGGGATAGAACTGCATGGTCTCGTCGCTGGGGGCGGACGGATCGTCCAGATCGTACCCGACCGCGCTGAAAGAGCCGGTCACCACCACCCGCCCGGCGCCCGCTTCCCGCGCCGCCTGCAACACGTTGCGGGTGCCAAGCACGTTGCACTCGAACACCTCCCGACGATGGGCGCGGTTGCCTTCGATGGTTGATATCCGGGCGGCGACGTGATAGACCCCCTGGCAGCCTTCGAGCGCGCGCCGGGTGGCGTCCAGGTCCCGAATGTCGCCAAACACGCGTTCCACGTCAAGCCCTTCCAGTCCTTCGTTGTTGTCCTCATGCCGCAACAACACCCGGACCCGAACGCCGTCGTCAAGCAATCGACGCAAAAGATTGGCCCCGACATGCCCGGCCGAACCCGTCAAAAAAACCGGGGCGGGCGATACGCTGGCGGATATATTCGAAACGGACATACTACTGGACAACGATTACGACCTGGCCTGCAAAAAAGGGCCGAAAAACAAGACGATTCCTTGTGTTTTTTACGTGCTGGGTTGCGGCGGGTTGCACCGCCTTCGAGAGCAGCTTGCGTCTTACAGAATACGTCATCGAACGGCATTTTTCAAGGGGCTCATGCGATGCGGTGCATGGCCATGTTTTGCAGGCCGCATTTTACGGAGCATGCGTTTGCGGATTATCTGCTTTGGGTCTTATCTGGCGAGGGGTCGTCGCGGCGCCGCCAGTTCGCCAGCGCCGAGCCGGAAATGTTCATCCATGGGCCGAAAATAGCCGGCGCCAACCCGACCGTAGCAACCTTTCCCGTCTCCACGGCGATGCCGGGAAAATATAGGCCCTGGAGCACACATATGACAGTCCGGCGGCCTCGAAAACCCTGATCCGCGCGCGAATTCGAATTTTTCAGGAAATCTTTGATTATATTTTTGCCTGCTTCCCAAGCAGATCGCCGAGGCGCCGGATGCGCCTTGAAGCGCATGCCGCTAAAGGATATTAAACAAAAAAGCGCGCCCCATGAAAAACCGTTCGCTCCGTTCGCGTCTGCCGCTCCTCTTTGCGCTCTGCTGCGCGGCAACCATGTTCTCCTCGGGCCTCGGTACGCCCAGACAGGATCGCGTCCTGGTGTTCTCGAAAACGGAGGCATTCCGGCACGGATCCATCGAAACAAGCGTGGAGGCCATCCACCAGCTGGGCGCAGCGCACGGCTTTGGCGTGGACGCAACCGAAGACGCGGCGCTGTTTACGGAAAAGAATCTGAAGAACTACCGCGCCGTGATCTTCCTGAACACGACGGGAGACGTGCTCGATCCGGGGCAACAGGCCGAATTCGAGCGATTCATCCAGGCGGGGGGCGGCTACGTCGGCGTCCACGCGGCCACCGATACGGAATACGACTGGCCCTGGTACGGAAAACTTGTGGGCGCATACTTTGATGGCCACCCCAACAACCCGAACGTGCGGAGCGGCGTCTTTCGGGTGCTTCGCAAAGACCATCCTTCGACGGAGGGGCTTCCAGACCGATGGGAACGCGAGGACGAGTTCTACAACTTCCGTTCCATCAACCCCGATATCCATGTCCTGATCGATATTGACGAGACCACATACGAAGGGGGAACGAACGGCGAGAACCATCCGATGAGCTGGTACCACGAATACGACGGCGGACGGGCGTGGTACACCGCCATGGGGCATACGGACGAAACGTTTGCGGAGCCGCTATTCCTGCAACATCTGCTGGGGGGGATTCGGTACGCCATGGGCAGCGAGGCGCTGGATTACGCCCGCGCCCGCCCGCAAGAGAACCGCTTTACCAAAATCGTGCTTGCCGAGCCGCTCGCCGAACCCATGGAACTGGTCGTGCTGCCGGACGAGCGCGTACTGTTCATCGAGCGGGGCGGCGCCGTGCGTCTCTATCGTCCCGATACGGAACAGGTCGCGCAGATTGCGACGATCCCGGTTAGCACGCAGTACCTGAATGGCGACGTTGCAGAGGATGGCCTCCTTGGCGTCGCCGCCGACCCTGGCTTCGCGGAAAACGGCTGGCTCTATCTTTACTATTCCCCCGCCGGGGACGATCCGAAGAATGTGCTTGCCCGCTACCGCATGCAAGGCGACACGCTGGACCTGGAAACGAAACAGACGATCCTGGAGGTAGCCGTGCAACGAGACGAATGTTGCCACACGGGAGGCTCCATGGCCTTCGACGCGGACGGCAACCTGTATCTTTCCACGGGCGACAACACGAATCCGCATGCAACAGGCTACGCGCCCATTGACGAGCGGCCCGGACGAGGCGCCTGGGACGCCCAGAAATCCTCCGGCAACACAAACGACCTGCGGGGCAAGATTCTCCGCATTACGCCGCAACCGGACGGTACGTACGCCATTCCCGAAGGGAACCTTTTCCCGCCCGGCACGCCCGGCGCGCGTCCTGAAATCTACACGATGGGCCACCGGAATCCGTTCCGCATTTCGGTAGACCGGCGCACGGGCTTTCTGTATTGGGGGGACATCGGGCCGGACGCCAGCCGCGACTCCACGGACCGAGGCCCCGCCGGCTACGACGAGTTCAACCAGGCGCGCGCCGCAGGCAACTACGGCTGGCCCTATGTCGTCGGCGACAACACGCCCTACCACGACTACGATTTCGTTGCGCAAGCGCCCGGCGCCGCCTTCGATCCGGCCCGCCTCGCAAACGATTCTCCGAACAATACGGGCCTCGCCGAACTGCCTCCGGCCCAGCCTGCGTTCCTGTGGTACGCCGCCGGACCCTCGGAGGAATTTCCGCTCCTTGGCAGCGGCGGCCGCTCGGCGATGGCCGGACCCGTTTTCTATCGGGACGATTTCGCGGGCGCCGACCGACCGTTCCCGGCCTGGTACGACGGCAAACTCTTTCTGTACGAATGGATGCGCGGCTGGATTATGGCCGTGACCATGAACGAGGAAGGCGACTTCCTGTCGATGGAACGCTTCATGCCGAGCCATCGCTTCAGCAACCCCATGGACATGGCGTTTGGGCCCAATGGCGACCTGTACGTGCTGGAGTACGGCACAGCCTGGTTCACGGCCAATGACGACGCCCGGCTTGTCCGCATCGAATACAACGAAGGCAACCGCAAGCCCGTTGCCCGGGTCGCCGCGGACCGGACCGCCGGCGCCACGCCCCTCCGCGTTGCGTTCTCTTCCGAAGGAACCGTCGACGCCGACGGGGATGCGCTTCGCTACGAATGGACCCTGGCCGCCCAAGACGGAACCGTCCTCGACCAGGCGAGCGAACCGCATCCCGCGTATACGTTCGAAGAGCCGGGGATATACGCCGCCACGCTGACCGTAACCGACGCGCAGGGCGCAAGCACGACGGCGATGGCGCAAATCGTGGCGGGGAACGAACCGCCGGAAGTGCAAATCGACCTGGCGGCGGGGAACCGCTCGTTCTTCTTTCCCGGCGCCCCGATCCGCTACGCCGTCCGCGTAAGCGACCAGGAGGACGGCTCGTTGCAAGACGGACGGATTGCCGCGGAGAATGTAGCGGTCACGGCAAACTACCTGCGGGAAGGATACGACCTCGTAGTGATCGCGCAGGGGCATCGCGCGGCGGACGCTTTGGCGGCGCAGGCGCCCGGACGAACACTGGTGGAAGGGGAAACCTGTCTCGCCTGCCATCAGGTCGATCAGCCTTCCGTCGGGCCTTCCTATATGGCTGTGGCGGAGCAATACGAGGGCGAGGCGGACGCCGCGGAGCGCCTGACGACCAACATCCTGGAGGGGAGCGCCGGCGTCTGGGGCGACATGGCCATGCCGCCGCATCCGCAGCTCTCCGAAAACGAGGCGCGACAGATGGTAGAATACATCCTGAGCCTGACGGAGGAACCCGATACGCCCGCGTCTCTGCCCATCGAGGGAAGCTACGCGCCGCCGGGCGCAGGGGACGGCGCGGCGGAAGGCATTGTCGTGCTCCGCGCAGCGTACACAGACCGGGGCGGCAACGGCTTGCCCGGCGCGTCCAGCGAGGAAACGCTCGTGCTCCGCGCCCCGACCGTCGTGGTCGCCGACGGCGAATTGGGCGACGGCGTCATGAAATTCGCCGCCCCCCAGTTCCCGACCCCCATGACCGTCGTATTGTTGCCAGATTCGTACGTTCGGCTCGGAAAACTGGACCTGACCGGAATTTCGGAGGTGCGATTCACTGCGCTGACGCCCGAACAACTTCAGGCGCAAGGGGGCAAGGTGGAAATTCGACTGGACGCGCCGGACGGGCGGCTCGTGGGCGCAACCGACTTCATCAAGGGCATTGCAATGCCCGCGCCCTTCTCCGCCGCGCTCGAGCCCGCAACCGGAATACACGACGTATACCTCACGTTCAAAAATGACGAACACGAAGGGGGCGGAGGGCTTTTCGTCCTCATGACCGCGGAGTTCGTCAGCGGCGAGGCGACGGCGGAAAATACGCAGCCAACGCCGGCACAGGCGGCGTCTGCGGGCCTGAGTACGCATAGTCCGTTGCGAGACATTCTGGACCGCGAAGAGGCCAAGGCAGTCCTGGACAAGCATGTCCCCGGCATGGCGGAGAATCCGCAGCTCCAGCAAGCGCTGAACATGTCGCTGCGAGAGATTGCGCCCTACGCGCCCGAAACCTTCACCGAAGCATTGCTCGAAGCCATCGACGAGGACCTGGCCGAGTTGTAGGGGCCAGGTTGCGCGAACCGCAACGTACCCGGGGTGGGACTCGAACCCACAAGACCCGAAGGCCATCGGATTTTGAGTCCGACGCGTCTACCAATTCCGCCACCCGGGCAGGGGCATGGGCGCAAGGCGCGTTTAGCATAGCATCCGGCGCGCCTCCGCAAACCCTTCCGTACTACGACAAGCAGGGGCGCGGGATCCGCTGCGCTGCAACTTGATTGTATTTGAGGATGCTCTGATTAAAACCACTGCGCTCAGCGCGTCACGTTCGCCCATAAAAGCCGTCATGCCTGAATCATTGAAATCAGCAAAAAACACCGTAGATTCTGTATGCCGTGGACGTGACGCGCCCTTCGGGAGGCTGCGAGGGGCACGCTGGCTGCGTCATTCCTCATTACAAGGGGCCTGCCATGCTGCTTCGTCATTCCTTTCCAGCGCACCCCACGCAGCCGCGGAGCTTTGTGGACTTAATCAGAGCATCCTCGAGGACAGATTGTTCTTGTTGTTATTGCGTTCCGTTTCGCCTCGTCCGTTTGCGATTCGCCGCTGCATTGCGCAATTTCCGCAGGGACGCCATGCTGGAACGCAGCCAAAGCGTCCAGCCGCTTTCGATACTTCATTCCCCGCGCCCATGCCCACGGAACCAGCCCCGCTCGGGTCTTTCGAAAAAGACCTTCTTGTCGAATCCTTTGAATTATTCGCCGTACCCCCGCGCTGGCTTTTTCTGAAAATAGCGACCCGGGGAGGCCTCATCGGATGGGGCGAGCCGGTCGTGGAGGGCCGCCGCGGCGCCGTGCGCGCCGCCGTCGAAGAACTGGGCGAATATGTGATCGGGCGGCCTGCGAACCGCATCGAAGATATATGGCAGGTCCTGTACCGGGGCGGATTTTATCGAGGCGGGCCCGTGCTTATGAGCGCTCTCGCGGGCATCGATCAAGCCTTGTGGGACATCAAGGGCAAGGCCCTCGGCGTCCCGGTATACGAACTGCTTGGCGGCGCGGTGCGGGGCCGCGTCTCCGTATACGGCTGGATAGGCGGGGATAGCCCGGACGGAATAGCGGAAGCCGCGCAACGCCGGGTGCGACAAGGATTTCGGGCGGTCAAAATGAACGCGTCGGGCCGAATGGGGTGGATCGACAGTCCGCAACGCATCGCGGAAATAGCCGAACGAATGCAGGCGGCGCGCGAAGCGGCGGGACCGGATATCGGCGTCGGCGTGGATTTCCATGGACGCATCCATCGCGGACTGGCAAGGCGGGCCATAGAAGCCCTGGAGCCGTATGCGCCCATGTTCGTGGAAGAACCGGTTGCCCCGGGGCACGAAGACTTGTTACCCGGCCTCGCGACGGGATTGCGCGCGCCGCTCGCGATGGGCGAACGGCTCTATTCCCGATGGGATTTCAAAAAGGTCCTGCCGCATATCGACGTGGCGCAGCCCGACATAAGCCACGCCGGAGGCGTATCCGAAACAAGGCGGATCGCAGCGATGGCCGAAGCCTGGGACGTCGCGCTGGCGCCGCATTGCCCGCTGGGGCCCCTTGCGCTGGCCGCGTCGCTGCATGTGGATTTCGCGTCGCCCAACGCCTTCATCCAGGAAACCAGCCTGGGAATGCACTACCACGATCAGGCCGGCGTGGAATTGCTGGATTACGTAGCCAACCCGGAAGTATTCGCCGTGCAGGAAGGCGCGATGGCGCTGCCCGAAAAACCGGGGCTGGGCGTGGACATAGACGAGGCGGTCGTACGCAAGGAAGCAGGCCGCGCATCCGGGCAAAGCGCCTGGAAAAACCCCGTATGGCGCCTGGACGACGGATCGGTTGCAGAATGGTAGGACGGTCCTGCGACGATTCCGCAGCGCCGCAACGATCGGGATGATAGCGCGTCGCAAACAGGCCGGGGGCCGCGCGTTCGTTGCGGCATGCGCTACAATTCGCTTTCGTCCCGCCACCGGAGCAGCCGCCAGACAGCAGACGTATCTTCCCGAACAATAAGAAAGTTTACGTTCCCGTCTCCCCGAAACACATCGCCGCCCTCAAGCGAAATAGTCAGGTTGAAGGGACGCACGACGCGGGCGCGCAAATCCTCCTCGAACAGGGTTTGCGAAAGAATCTGGTTCCACCGCAGGTTCACCAGCGTCGCATTTTCAAAAAGGCGCCGCGTGGATTCAAGTTCCTGGGCGAATCCCCACTCGCGATCAACCTGGGCATCCAAATCATAGTAGATAAAAATGAAAGAAGAATCCAGCAACGATTCGTAAAGCGACAGGTCCCGGAGTTCGTAGGCGTGCCGGAAATTGGCGAAAAAGCCATCGACGGTGGTGGGATCCCCCAGCAAATCGCCGAAAGCCCCGCCCTCTTCAAGCGCAGGCGCAAAGGGGTTGCAGGCCGCGACAAGCGCGACCGGCGCCAGTACCGAAAACAGGGCGGGCCACCGTATCCCCATTGAATCGTCGCTTATTTGATGAAGGCCGCCTTCAGGTCGCTCCAGGAAGCCGCCTCCCCAACCGAATGGTCTGTCCAGCTTGCAATATACCACAGACCGTCCTGGCCTTTTTCTATCGACCAGGCCACGCGCCCGCGCAGCGCGTTCGGCAGTTCGGGCCTGCGATGGTTGAACGCCAGCACATACGCCGCGTCCACCGTATACCGATCCGGCCCCGCCGTTTGCTCCACGTCGGTCAAACGCAACTCGTTGCCGCTGGTAAGGCGAGCCGCCTCCACCAGGGCGCGGAAATAACTTTCCTCTTCCTGGGCGCTCCACCCGTTCCAGATGGCAGGGTCCTTGGCCTCTGCTTCCGCCGTCGGCTGGAACTGGAACGCGTTCGCAAACGACCGCCGATAGTTGGCGGCGTTCAATTCGGAGATCGCGGAACGCAAATTGTCCAGCACCTGATCGGGCGTATCCGGCTGAAGATAGGTCCCGGTCTCCGTCCCCGGCGCGTCCGGCGTGCGCGTGGCGAACAAGTCGCACCCCGCCGCAAACGCCAGCGCGACCAGCATGCACGGCAGCATGGCCGGGCAGGAATCAACACGTATCCGTCTCTGGCTTCTCTGCATGCAAAATGAGCCGGGGGCTGGCGTTCGAATAAGGATGTCCTTCGTAGTCGCCGTACGTATGCCGCAGGCGCAGGCCCGCCGAGGCGTACATCGCCCGAAAATCCTCCAGCGTATAGAGGCGTACGGATTCGACGAAGGTCTGTTCGCTGGCGCCGGCGCGAATCGTAATCCGCTTGTTGACGCGCCCGTTTTCCACCCAGCGCTGCTGTCGAATGACCGAGCCGGCCCGCTCGAATCGATCTTCCGGAACCAGGTTTTCGAGCACGCAGGGCACATTGAAAAAATCCTGTACGAACCATCCGCCCGGACACAGCGACCGGTGCATGGCCCGCAGCGCGCGCACATGGTCTTCGTCGTTCTCGAAATACCCGAAGGCCGTAAAGACGTTGATCACGCCGTCGAAGCAGCAATCGCACACCGGGTTGCGCATGTCGCCGCGGCGAAAAAGGACCGTAAGCGCTTCTTGCGCCGCGCGGCGGGCGGCCTCTTCGATGGCGTAGGCAGAAAGATCCACCCCCGTCACATGATACCCCCGACGGGCAAGGGCGCGCGCATGCCGCCCGCGCCCGCATCCCATATCCAGAATGGACGCGCCGGGGGCGGGCCGGACGATGCGCTCCAGCAAGTCCACCATGCGCTTCGCTTCGTCTTCGTCCCGATCCTGATAAACGAGCTCGTATTCAGGATGATCGAACCACTCCTCGTACCACATGGAATCGCCCGGTTTACGCCGCCTTTCCAGAGGCGAAAGGCGCCAGCGCATCTTTCAGGGCGCGCGCATCCTCCGTCCATCCGATCATCTTGCGAATGACTTCGTCAAGCAAGGCGTCCGGGCAGGAAGCGCCTGCGGTGAGCACGATGTCCAAGGGACGGCGGGCGGGGAGCCATCCGTTCGTAACCCGGAGCTCCCCCGCTTGCGGATCGAAATGCCGGAGGGTTTCGGAAGATACGAGTTCGCTGGCGTCGCGCACGAAATAAGCGGGCATCTTTTCTGTGCAAAGATCCAGCAAGTGCGTGGTGTTGGACGAGTTGTAGCCGCCCACGACAATGCCCAGATCGCCCCCGGACGCAATCAGTTCCAGCGTGGCGTTCTGGTTCTCGTTGGTCGCGTAGCAAAGCGTATCGCTGGTGTCGGCGAAACGATGGGGCAATTCCGCCTCGCCGTACCGATCCAGGATGGCCTGCCGAAACAGGCGAGCGATGGCTTGCGTCTCGGTGGCCAGCATGGTGGTCTGATTCACCACGCCGATGCGTTGCAGGTCGCGGCGCGGATCGAAGCCGGGCGAATACCTGTCGCGAAATCGATCAAAGAAAAACGCTGCGTCGGCTTCGCCCCGGACAAGCCGGGCCAGGTCTTCCGCTTCGCGCAGATCCCGCACCACGACAGCGGGCGCATTCCGGCTGGCGCGGGAAAACGTGGCCCGCATTTCTTCGTGGTACCGTTTGCCGTGTATGATCACGGTATACCCGTCCCCGCCAATCCGCTCGCTCTTGTTCCATACTTTTTCGACGAACGGACAGGTCGTGTCGTAGGTCATGGTGTCCACGCCGCATTCGGCGAGTTTGCTCTCGACCTCGAGCGAAGCGCCGAAGGCAGGAATGATCACCACGTCGTCGGGGGTCAACGTCTCGAACGGAATCAATTGCTCGCCGGTGGTCGTCCGCAGGAACTGCACGCCCGCCGCCCGCAAATCGCCATTCACGCGCGGATTATGAATCATCTCCGAGAGGAGGAAAATGCGGCGTCCAGGGTTTTCCTCCAAAGCCCGCCAGGCAATGTCGATCGCATGTTCGACCCCGAAACAAAACCCGAAATGGCGGGCGATCTTGAAGCGAAGCGGGCCAAAGTCCACTATGGACGGCGAAAGGTCTCGCTTGCGCGGATCGGCGGCGCTGCGCGCATTTTTCACGATCGATACGATAGAGCTCGCGTAGGCGCCGGGAACGTTGAACTTGCGCGCAGCCATGGTTACCGAGGGTTGACAGGGGCGTTTTTCAAGGCAACAAACAAGGGGTTTACATTTAAGGATACTCTGATCAAAGCCGCTTCGCTCAGCGCGTCACTATTGCCCGCAAAGATCGTCATGCTTGCATTGTTGAAATCAGCAGAAAATACCGCAGGTTCGGTACGTTACGTACGTGACGCGCCCTTCGGGAGGCTGCGAGGGGCACGCTGGCTGTGTCATTCCTCATTATGTGGGGCCTGCCACATTGCTTCGTCATTCCTTGCCAGCGCACCCCTCGCAGCCTCTGAGCTTCGCGGCTTTAATCAGAGTATCCTTAACGCCGCCAAACGATACAAGTTCAATCGGAAACGTCAATCCCCGGACGGATCCCGATCACAACCTGCGGCTGACGCGAGGAAGGGTCTCCTCCTTCCAGGAAAAAAACGAACCGCCAAGAATCGCTTCGCGCGCCTTGCGCATCAGCGAAACGTACAGGGACAGGTTCTGCACAGACGCGATATGCAAACCAAGAATTTCGTTCGCCACAAAAAGATGCCGGACGTACGCCTTGGAAAAAGTCCGGGAAACATAGGCGTCCAGGCCAGGATCGAGCGGCGAAAAATCGTCGCGCCATTTCCGGTTCCGAATGTTGACGATCCCCTCCGTCGTAAACAGCATGCCGTTGCGTCCATTGCGCGTGGGCATGACGCAATCAAACATATCCACGCCCCGCGCTATGTTTTCCAGCAAATTGACGGGCGTGCCCACGCCCATGAGGTACCGCGGCTTGTCCGCGGGCAATATCTCGTTGACAACCTCGACCATGGCGTACATCTCATGGTCCGGCTCGCCCACCGAGAGCCCGCCGATCGCATAGCCCGGAAAATCCATATCCACCAGGCGCCGGGCGGACGCCCGCCGGATGTCCGCAAACGCCGCCCCCTGCACAATGGGGAAAAGCGCTTGCCCATGTTCGTACAACGGCGCGGTTTCCTCGAATCGCTTTTTGCAGCGCGCCGCCCAGCGCAGGGTCATTTCGTGCGAGGCGCGGGCATATTCCCGGGACACGTCCGCCGCCGGGCATTCGTCCAGCGCCATCATAATGTCCGCCCCGATGCTGCGCTGAATATCCACCGCCGATTCCGGCGTAATAAAATGGGACGAGCCGTCGAGGTGGCTGCGAAAGGCCACGCCCTCTTCGCTCAGCGTCCGGTGGCTGGCCAGCGAAAAAACCTGGTACCCCCCGGAATCCGTCAGCATCGGGCCAGGCCATCCCATGAAACGATGCAACCCGCCCGCCGCTTCGAGCAGCGACGCGCCGGGACGCAAGTACAAATGATAGGCGTTCCCAAGGATAATCTGCGCCCCCGCTTCCTGGCGCAGCGTACGCGCGTCGACGCCCTTGACGCTGCCGAGCGTACCCACTGGCATAAAAACCGGGGTCTGGATGGGGCCGTGGTCGGTTTCGATCTGTCCGGCCCGCGCCGCCGTGCGGGAATCCCTGCCGGATAAGGAAAATCGCATGGCCGAATCAGGGCATGACGTCCACTTCGGCGTCCTTCAGCTCGAACCGGATATGCTCCCGATAGGTCCTGTACGCAGCCATAAGCAGCGCCGTAACGGGAACCGCGATCAGCAAGCCGATCCACCCCATGAAATGCGCGAAAATGAAGAGCGAAAGGATGATCAGAACAGGGTGAAGCCCCATCTGCTGGCCCATTACGTTCGGGACCAGCACGGCTTGTTCGAGAATGGACTGCCCCATCAGCACCGCCACGATCTTGAATACGTCGATAAACCAGGGATCGCCAAAAAACAGCCCGATCCCTATCCCGACGACGTTCGTAACGATGATGCCGATGTTTGGAATCAGATTCAGGAGGCCGCCCACGATGCCGATCACAAGGGCGAACGGAACGTCCAGAAGCATGAGCGCCACCGTAACGTTGAACCCCGCAATGGCGCAAATGATGAGCTGGCCGCGCAGGTAATTTCCGACCACTTCGCCGGTCTGGAACAGGTAATCGCGGCGGCCGCCGAGCGTGGGGAACAGTTCCACGAGGCGTTCCTTGATGTGCGGAAAGTCCTTCAGCAGGTAGTAATGCACCACCGGCAGCACGGCGATCAGCGCCACCGCCCCCAGCACCGTGCCGATCGAAGTCATAACATACTGCAAAACGTTCGGAATGCTCGTAGCCAGAATCGTGGCCTGTTCTTGCAAAAACGTGGTCAGGTCCCGCACGATTTGCTCCCGATCCACGCCCACCCTTTCGAGATTGTCCAGCAGCGTGGCGGATTGCAGCCAGGCGCGAAAATCGTCCATGGTGTCCGTCAGGCGCACAAACAGAATTTCGAACTGGGTGAGCAGGGTAGGCAACACGAGAAAGGCGAACGAAGCCACAACGCCAAGCAGGACCGCCGTCATGGCGAACGAAGCGATCCCCCGCCGAATGCGAAACCGACCGTGCAGCATCGTAACCAGCGGATCGAACAAATACGCAAATAAATAGACGGTCGCGAAAGGAATCAGAATGACGGCAAGGTCCTTGAGCGCCCACAGGAGCAACATCAGCGCGCCCGCCACCAGCAAGGTCCGCACCGAGCGGATTTTTCGCAAAGGCCACAACAACACCATCCCGGCGAAAGCGATCAGCGGCGGCCCCAGAAAATCGCTGCTTATCTGGTAGGTCATCCCCAGAAACAGGAGTACGCCGCCCGCAAGCAGCGCAATCCGGAACGGAGTCATCCGTTGGGACGGCGCAGGGGCGTTGCTCGTTGGGGACGCGTCGGACATGTCTGCGAGGGCTAATGCGACGGCGGCCTGCTATGCGCTCGCCTTGCGCTTTTCGTACACGGGGTCGGCGCCGTGCAGCACCGTATCCCGCGTCACCCGGCAGGTTGCCGCATTGGGCTGGGCATGCAGATCATACATGATTTCGAGCATGATTTGCTCCATGACGGAACGCAATCCGCGCGCGCCGGTGCCAAGTTTTTTCGCCCGCTGCACAATGATCTCCAGCGCGTCGTCGTCGAACGCGAGTTGCACCCCGTCCATGGCGAACAATTTCTGGTATTGCTTCACCAGCGCGTTCTTGGGTTCGAGCAAAATCTGCCGCATCGCGGCGTCGGTAAGCGGCTTCAGAGACGCCATGACCGGAACGCGCCCCACGAGTTCGGGAATGATCCCGAATTTCAGGAGATCGTCCGGCTCCACGCTTTGTAAAATCGCAGGGTCGTTGCGATCAAACACCTTCCGCCCCTCCGACATGAACCCGATCGTGTTCATGGAAAGCCGGTGCGCGACGATTTCCTGCAACCCGTCGAACGCGCCGCCTACGATGAAAAGAATATTCCGGGTGTCAATGTTGATGAGGCTCTGCTCCGGGTGCTTGCGACCGCCCTTCGGCGGCACGCCCGCCACAGTGCCTTCCAGGATTTTCAGCAAGGCCTGTTGTACGCCTTCCCCGGACACGTCGCGCGTAATGGACGCATTGTCGCTTTTGCGCGCAATCTTGTCGATCTCGTCGATATAGATAATGCCCTGTTCGGCGCGCTCGACGTTGAAATCGGACGCATGCAAAAGGTGGGTCAGGATGCTTTCGACATCCTCGCCGACATATCCGGCTTCCGTCAGCGCCGTGGCGTCCGAAATGGAAAAAGGCACGTCCAGAATGCGCGCCAGGGAGCGGGCAAGCAGCGTTTTTCCGACGCCGGTAGGTCCGAGGAGCAGCACATTGGATTTTTCCAGTTCCACCTCCTCGTACTGGTGCACGTACCGATCCTTGTCTATCCGTTTGTAATGGTTGTACACGGCGACGGCAAGCGCCTTTTTCGCGTAGTCCTGGCCGATGACATATTCGTCCAGCGCCCCCTTGATTTCGCGCGGAGCAAGCAGGCGCGGCTTGAACGGCGACGGTCGAAAAGCAACCTCCGTTTCCGGAACGCCCCCGATCACGGTCGCCGCTTCGCCGATGCACCGGTCGCAAATGTATACGCCGGGTTCCCGAGCCTGAACCATGGATTCGGCGCTGTCCACCGATTGTCCGCAGAACGAACACCGGATGATGTTATGTCTTCTGCTCATAAGCGCATCAATTCGCTTGGCGGTGTAATGGTCGTCTCAATGCAGGGCGCACTGAATGAATCAGGTCCACAAGAACCAGAACGCCCTAAGGTAAAATATACTTTACAGGAATGCGCTGGCAAAGTTGCGAAAATACGGGATACGCCGCAACATGCGCCCGAAATTATCCGAGTATCGGCCAGTGTACGCCGAAACGAAAACGCCCCGCGGGAAGCGGGTACACAGGCGCCAGCATGGTCCCCGGAATAAGCGAAGCGCCGGCCGGCAGGTGATCGTACGCGAAGAAAAGACGCGCCGTGCGAACGCGCGCTTCCGCCACGATATTCGCCGTATTCGAGGGGCCAAGCAAGAGGGAAGACGCCTCCGGCACGGCAAGCAGCCCGGAAGGCGCATGCAGCGAACGGCTGCGAAAGGAAGACCACGCCATGCCTTCCGCATACAGATCGAACCGCAAGTCGCCCTCGAAAAGCATGTACCGTACGCCAAAGCGCGCCCGGGCGAACCACCGGGGCAACGTATCGGCGCGCCGCGCATCGAGCGGGGCGTCGCCCGCCGCCGCAACGTACATAAACGTGGGACGCGCCAGGGCGTAGAACCCGCGCCGGGCCGAACGCCGCCAGCCCAGGTCCGCGTACAAAGCGACCTGCCGGAGCGGCGAGCCCGCCGTCGCCGCGACCACGCCGTCCCCTTCGACAAACAGATCGACCGGGCGGGCGGCCCGATGCCCAAGCGCCCCGATCCCCAAGACGAACGGCGCAGCCTGTATGGCGCCTTCCATATGGACCGTAACGGTCCGCCCCGGCTCCGCGTCGCGCCGTGCGCGCAAGGTGGCGAACCCGGTATGGTACAGCGTGGCGACGCGGGGCCTGACGGTCGAAACGCTCACGCGCAAAGCCGTTCGGAGCCCGGTCCGCGCAAGGCGGACAGCCCCCGCCGGACCGCCGCTCCGGTGAAAAAACCAGCTTGCTTCCGGCGCCAGAATCCATCGCGGGGCCGTCGCTCCCGCGCCCGCCCGCCCCAAACGAAGCGAATCGCTCACCTGCGCGTCCAGCGCAAAACGTCGTTGCGCGCTTTCCCGAAACGATGCGCGGGGCGACACATGCTCCGACCACGCCGCTACGCGAAGCGCAAGGCGGCTCCTCGCCGTGCGCAACAAGGGCTGGCGAATATGCGCTCCGGCGCGTATCGATCGAACGCCCAGCGTATCAAGCGCATTGTGGTACCGGAATTTTTCCGTGGAACGGTACAGGGCGACGGACGTCGCGCCGGCGGCAAACCACTGCGCGCGCACGACGCCCGCCAGGTCGTTTCGCACAATGCGGCGTTCGGCTTCCGGCTGAACGACTTCGGCGATATCGCTCTGGTAAATCGCGTTCGGATCGCCGGACCGAATCACGACGCCGCCGTGCGCGCCCACGCGGCGGCGCTGGCTCATATACAATATCTCCGCGGACCAGGCGCGCTGCGCGTACCGGACGCGCAAAAGACTGCGTCGCCCGCGCGTCAGGTTGCTTCCCGGATACGGAATGCTCGTGGCGCGCCCGCCATACGACCCAAGCGCGTGCAGCACTCCAGGGCGCCCCCGAAGCGACCGCCGCCGACGCTGGGCATGGACCACGTCAATGCTCTGGAGTCCTTCTCCGTCGCGCCAGTAGGTGGCCTCCGTCCGCGGCGGCGCGCCTTCGAACGACCGCAATTGCGTACGCACCCCGGCCTCGACCGGATCGAACCGGGGCGGCGCGACAAGGGCGAGCGGAATCAGGTCCCAGGCCGGGCGCCCGGTGAAAATATCCGTAAACGGAATGGCGCCGAGCGAAAGCGGGCGCGCGTTGGGAGACAAGCCGAACGGACTCCAGCCGTCGGGCCAGCCCGGACGATCGAACAGATAGGTAAAACTGCCGGGCGCGTCGGCGATCAGTTCGGTCAGGCGGATATCGGGCCGTAGCGCCGGAAGCGAATCGGAAAGCGCCCATCCGAATGCGCCCGCCGCAAGCGGCGCGTCCCCGAATCCCATAAGTTGCAACGGCGCCTGGTCAAGAGAATCCGCCGGGGACAGAGCAAGGGAGTCCGCTGGGGGCAGAGCAAGGGAGTCCGCCGGGAATGGGACATTGCCCGATGCCGTCGTATCCGGTTCCTGGGCGAGGGCGGCGGGGCACAGCAAACACCCGGCCAGCGCAATGCATCGAAGCGAGGCGTTCATGCCGACCCCGGCTTGCGGCGCCGGTTCAGATACGACAAATTTTCGGGCGAAAACGGCTTGAATACCACGTCGAAATCGCGATAGAACGCCGTGTTGTCGCAGGTATTCCCTTCCAGAAGCATGTCGAACTGGTCGAGGGAAACAGGCAACAGGCCCGTTCCGTCGAAAAAACGCACCAACGGACGCGCAAGCCGGACCGGTTGGGGGATTTGGGGCTTGCGGGCATGCCCTGTCGCATCAGTTATGCGGTCAAGCAAGGCGGAAAAAGCCAGGCGTTCCCGCCCCCCGACGCAATACGTTGCGCCCTGCGCCGCCTCCAGCGTAAGCGCCTGCGCGAACGCCGCCGCGACTTCCTCGACGGAAACGGGTTGCATTTCGTAGCGCCCGTCGCCGAAAACGGGCAAGACGGGCCAGGGACGAACCAGCGTACGGGCCAACTCGGAAGCGAATTCGAACCCGCCCGGGCCGGGATCTCCGAAAATGAGGGAAGGACGAAAAATCGTCCAGCGGGCGAAACCCGCCCCCCGAACATATTCTTCCGCCCGCCATTTCGAGGTCTGGTACGCGGATACGCCATCCGGGCGGGCGCCATTGGCGCTCATGTGCGCGAATCCCGGGACGCCTGCCTTGCGGGCTTCGTCCGCCACGTTTTTCGTCCCCTCGAAATGCAGCGCGTCGAAGGTGACGCCGCGGGCGGGGTTTTCCCGAATAATGCCCACGAGATGCACGACGGCGTCGCAACCGTCCATCAGGCCGCGCAACGTTTCCGGGTCGGTTACCGAGCCGACCGCCTGCTCCACGCGAGGCGACAGCGCCTTGTCGCGCGTCAGGCAACGCACGGCATGCCCCTGCCGGATCAATTCGCGAAGAACGTAGCTTCCGACGAAACCCGTGCCTCCGGTAAGAAAAACCTTCATTCAGCGTGTCCTTCAGAGTATCCCTTGCATATGAGAACTTTCGATGCGGCAATCGAAGTCGCGCAAGCCAAAAGAAACCCCGGTGGCGTGGGCCGTAGCGATCATCGGATGATTCAGCGGAATCATGCGGGTTTTGTTGGCGACCTCTTCGAACGGAACGCTTGCGAGCCGGTTGTTCTGCAAGGCAATCATGTGCCCGAACCGCCCCTCGGCGACCATGGCGCCGGCGTACACGCCGAAGACGGTCGCCAGATCGCGGTCGAACGCCGTCGGGGTGCCGCCCCGCTGCATGTGCCCGGGAATCGTGGTGCGCACCTCGCTATCGATCTGCGCGCTGAGCGCCTGTTCGAGCGCCTTCCCCACGCCCCCAAGGCGCACGGGGTCCGGACTGTTTTCGACAACCTGCTTGACGACCAGATCGCCGCCCTGGACCCGGGCGCCCTCGGCGATCATGATAATCGTAAAGTTCTGCCCCCGGGCTTCCCGTTGCCGGCAGACCCACGCCACGTCTTCCACCGTATACTCGATTTCGGGAATAAGAATGACGTCGGCGCCGCCCGCCAGCCCGGCGTACAGGGCGATCCACCCCGCATAGCGCCCCATCGTCTCAATGATCATCACCCGGTCGTGGCTCTGCGCGGTCGTATGAATGCGATCCACCACCTCCGTAACGATCGAAACGGCGGTGTCGAAACCGAACGTACGCTCGGTGCCCATCAGGTCGTTGTCGATCGTCTTGGGCACGCCGATGATGTTCATGCCCATCTTCGCCAGGCCATTTGCAATAGACATCGTGCCGTCCCCGCCGATGACGACCAGCGCGTCCAGTCCGATCAGGCGACAATATTCGCAGACCTGTTCCGAGACGTCTGCGTTGTCCTGTTTGTAGTAGCTGAATGGATTGGCTATGTTGCTGGAGCCAAGAATCGTGCCGCCAAGCGTAAGAATGCCGCTAACTTCGCGGTAGGGAAGCGGACGGGTGCGCCGCTCGATCAGCCCCAGAAAGCCATCCTCGACGCCGACCACTTCGGCGCGGTGGTGCAAAATGAGGCATTTGGCGACGCCCCGAATGACGGCGTTGAGGCCAGGACAGTCGCCGCCGCCGGTGAGAAGGCCTACGCGCATGGAACTGGACATAATGACAGGCGATAAAGGGTGAAACGAAAGATAGCAAGCATAACGACGAACCCGATGGCTCGCTATGAAAAGGAGGAACGTCCCGTTACGTTCCGCCCCGCAACCCGGCGGCGGGTCGTCCGGGCAAGATTCCCCGAAAACGCAGCGGCGCCATGACAGTCGGACACATTTCCTCCGCGCCGACCCGCCGCGCGCTGGTCGCGGTGCTCATGGGCGTATCCGGCGTGGGCAAAACGACGGTTGGGCAAGCGGCGGCGGCGCATTTCGGATGGCCCCTCTTCGACGGAGACGATTTCCATTCGGCGGCCAATATCGACAAAATGCGTCGAGGCGTCGCCCTGGACGACGCCGACCGCGCCGACTGGCTGAATGCCTTGCGCGCCCGCATCGGGCAGTGTCTGAACGAGCGGCGTCCGGCCATCGTAACGTGTTCGGCGTTGAAAAAAAAGTACCGGGACGCGCTCCGGCAGGATAGCCGCGAAGTCCTGTTCGTCTACCTGCAGGCAGAACGGAACGTCGTTGCAAAAAGAATAGACGCCCGACGCGGTCATTATTTTGGAGAAAATCTGCTCGACAGCCAGTACGCGGCGCTGGAGGAGCCGGAAGAGGCCCTCGCAGTCCAGGCGGGAGAACCGCTCGACCGCGTTACGGCCGCCGTGATAGCCCTTCTGGAAAACGCCCTGCAAAACGCCCGCTAAACGCATACCAAACCGTCCGCCGCGCCCGGCGCGCATATCAGACATCCTCTTCTTTTACGGAATGTCCCCCGAACCGGTTGCGCATGGCCGAAAGAAGGCGGTGCGCAAAGGACCGGTCGTCGCGGGACTGAATGCGCTGAAGCAGCGAAGCGGTAATAACCGGCGCGGGAATATTCAGGTCGATCGCTTCGCGGACCGTCCATCGCCCCTCGCCAGAGTCGGGCACGAAGGGCGCAATGCCGCCAAGGTCCGCATCCTCTTTCAGCGCGTCCGCCGTCAGGTCCAGCAACCAGGACCGAACCACGCTTCCGTGACGCCAGACCTCCGCAATGGCCTGCGCGTCCAGATCGAAACGGTCGCTTCCCGCCAGGATCGCGAACCCCTCTGCATACGCCTGCATCATGCCGTACTCAATGCCGTTGTGCACCATTTTCGCGAAATGGCCCGCCCCGGCAGGCCCGACATGCGCCCAGCCGTCCGCGCCGCCAGACGCCAGCGCGTCGAAAACCGGCGCAAGCGGTTCGATAGCCTCTGCATCCCCGCCCGCCATCAGGCAATACCCCTCCGCAAGGCCCCAGACGCCCCCGCTGACCCCCGCATCGACCAGGCGCAGGCCGCGTTCCTTCATGGCAGCGGCGCGCCGAACCGTATTGCGATAATCGGAATTGCCGCCGTCGACCACGACGTCGCCTGCTTCAAGCAGCGGCGCAAGCGCGGCAAGGGTCTCGTCCACCGCCGCGCCGGCGGGCACCATCATCCAGATGCGCCGGGGCGCGGCGCACCGGTTCGCCAGGGCTTCCAGCGAATCGGCGGCGACCATGCCGGATTGCTCGTATTCCGAAACGACCTCGGGCGAAAGGTCGAATCCAGCGACGCGGTGTCCATGCCGGAGAAGCCGGAGCGCCATATTGCCCCCCATTTTCCCCAGTCCAATCATGCCAATTTCCATATCCAGCCCCCGTTGAGCAGGAAAAAAACCATACGCGTTCCACAGGAAGATAACGCCCCCGATCTACTTTAAGGATACGCTGATTAAGTCCACGAAGCGCAGAGGCTGCGAGGGGTGCGCTGGCAAGGAATGACGAAGCAGCGTGGCAGGCCCCACGTAATGAGGAATGACGCAGCCAGCGTGCCCCTCGCAGCCTCCCGAAGGGCGCGTCACGTCCGCAACATACCGAATCTACGGTTTTTTCTGCTGTTTTCAATGATTCAGGCATGATGTTCTTTGGCGGGCAATAGTGACGCGCTGAGCGAAGTGGTTTTGATCAGCGTATCCTTTAACCGGCCTATCCGACGGATACCGTACAACCCGTTTGATTCTTCGCCTGTTCTTGCGCTATTTTCGGGTATGCGCTCCGTTTGGACGCAATCGCCGACCCTGCCCGTCGAAATAGTACGCCATGAATACGCCTACCGGAAAGCAGTCCCCCGCCTTTACGCCCTATATCCCGGCGTCGAAGACCTTGCCTGAAATTACGGTCAAGGCCGTGATTCTCGGTTTTATTCTGTCCGCCGTGCTGGCCGGAGCCAACGCCTACCTTGGACTCAAGGTCGGACTCACCGTGTCCGCCTCCATTCCCGCGGCGGTCATTTCCATGGCGATCCTGCGCTTTTTCCGCGAGTCGAATATCCTCGAAAACAATATCGTGCAAACGGCGGCCTCGGCGGGCGAATCGCTTGCGGCGGGCGTCATCTTTACGCTCCCCGCCCTGCTGATGCTGCAATACTGGCAGGGATTCGACTTTCTGGCCACCATGTCCATCGCGCTTACGGGCGGCGTGCTGGGCGTGTTGTTCACCATACCCTTGCGGCGGGCGCTCATTATCGAGGCCCAGCTCCAGTTCCCGGAAGGCGTGGCCACGGCCGAAGTGCTCAAGGCGGGCGCGGAAGGCGGGGAAGGCGCCCGGTATATCGCGCTGGCGGGCGTGGCGGGCGCGCTCCTGAAACTGTTCCAGACCGGATTCCGCCTTGTGGCGGACTCGGCAGCCGGAGCGGTTCAGGCAGGGCGGGCCGTTTTCGGATACGGCACCGAACTGGGCGTGGCGCTGCTGGGCGTAGGGTACATCGTGGGGTTGAACATCGCCGTCCTGGTGTTTGCGGGCGGCCTGATTTCGTGGCTGTTCGGCATCCCCCTCTATACGGCGATGGCCTCGCCGGAAGCGCTGGCGGCCCTTACGGAAGGCGCCACGGGATACGAAGCGGCGCTTGCGGTGTGGAGCGGGCGCATTCGGTACCTCGGCGTGGGGGCCATGGCGCTCGGGGGCGTCTGGGCGCTGCTTTCGCTGGTCAAGCCCATCCGGGACGGCATCCGTTCGTCGCTGTCCGCCGTCCGGGAGGCGCGGTCGGGAGATCGGTCGGGCATCGCCCGAACCGAACGGGATACCCCCATTCACATCGTACTCTGGGGAACCTTGGCCATGTCCCTCCCCATTTTCGTCAGCTTCCTGTTCATCGTGGATCAGGAAGCCCTGGGCATTACGGCAGGATTGTACTGGGGCACGCTGGCGGGCGGTCTGGTCTTCGCGCTCCTCGCCGGGTTCCTTTTTGCATCCGTAGCCGGGTACATGGCCGGTCTCGTGGGATCGTCGAACAATCCCATCTCTGGCGTCACCATCGCAACCATCCTGAGCACCTCCTTGCTTCTGCTCTGGGTTCTGGGGTCGCAAATCAATTTCGCCGTCGATGCGATGCAGGCCACCACGGCGGCGGCGACGGCTATCCTGGTCGGGGCGGTCGTATGCTGCGCGGCCGCCATCGCCGGGGACAACATGCAGGATCTGAAGGCCGGGTATCTCGTAGGCGCCACCCCCTTCAGACAGCAAATCATGCAGGTGGTGGGCGTCGTGGCCGCTGCGCTGGCGCTGGCCCCCATCCTGGACCTGTTGTTTCAGGCGTACGGCCTGGGCGACATATTTCCGCGGGAAGGCATGGACCCGTCGCAAGCGCTTCAGGCGCCGCAAGCCACGCTCATGAGTTCGGTGGCCGACGGCGTATTTCGTCAGGACCTGCCATGGAACATGATTACGATCGGGGCGCTCATCGCCGCCGCCATCATTGTCCTCGACAAATACCTGGAGCGGCGCGGCGGCGCGTTTCGCGCGCCGGTGCTGGCCGTCGCCGTGGGCGTCTATTTGCCGCTGGAATTGACCGTCCCCATTTTCGTCGGCGGGCTGATCGCGTTCCTGGCCCAGCGGTCGCTAAGGCGGCGCAAGGACCAGATCGGGGGCGAAGTCGCGTACGAAGAAGCCGTGCAAAAGGCGAAGCGGCGGGGGCTGTTGTTCGCTTCCGGCTTGATCACCGGCGAAGCCCTCGTAGGCATCCTTCTGGCCATTCCGTTCGCGGCGGCGCAGAGTACGCAAGTGCTTGCCCTCGCACCCGAGGGCTTCGCGCCCGTCGCCGACGCGCTTGGGCTGGTCGCCTTCGGCTGCTTCATTGCGTGGCTGTACCGCGTGGCGCGGCGGGCATGACCGTTTTCCAAGGCAACCGGACAGACTGGTGAAAATCGGAATTATCTCGGACACGCACGGTTATTTGCATCCGGCGGTCGCAACGCATTTCGCCGGCGTGGACTGCATTCTCCACGCCGGGGACGTAGGCGATGCGGCCATTCTGGATCGCCTCGAAGAAATCGCGCCGGTCAAGGCTGTCTGGGGCAACGTGGACGGACCCGGCGTCCGGTTTCGGACCACCGAAGTCTTGCGCGAGGAAATGGACGGCGTCCGCCTGTGCATGACCCATATCGGAGGCCGGCCCGGGCGCTGGGACCCCGCCATCGCCAACGCGCTCGCCGCCGACCCGCCGGACATTTTCATCTGCGGGCATAGCCACATCCTGCGCATCGAACGGGTGCGCCAGCCCGCAGGCATGTTGTACGTTAACCCCGGCGCGGCGGGCCGACAAGGGTTGCACCAGGTCAAGACCTGCGTGTTGCTGGAAATAGCCGACGGAAGCGCCCGCAAAGCAGACGTCGTGCATCTGTAAAACAGGCTCCCGCCGCGCATGTCCAATCCAGACCCATCTCCCATGCGAAGCGAACGCTTCGACCTGCGGGCGCTATACGAAACGAGCCGCCTGCTAAGCACGTCGCTCGACCTGAAATTCGTGCTGAACAGTTTGCTCCTCACCGTCATGAGCAAACTGCTGACGACCCGGGCCGCCGTGCTGATGCGCGATCCGGTCGAGAACGGATACCGCGTGGCCGCCACAAGGAACATCAAGACGCTTCAGGAAGGCGTCGTGCTCGAAACGCCGGACCTGCCGGAGGACGCCGTGCTGACGGGCCAGGACGCGCCGCCCGCGCTGCGGGAGCACGGCCTGGAACTGGCGGCGCCTATCCGGTTCGGAAGCCGGGAAATCGGCATGCTCGCCGCCGGGCGCAAAGCGACGGGCGAACCCTACGATCCATTCGAACTGGAATTCGTCCGGTCGCTGGTGCATATGTCCTCCACGGCGGTGCACAACTCGCTGATGGTGGAAGAACTGCAACTGGCGAACCGCGACCTGGACGCGCGAATCCAGGAGCTGAATACGCTTTTCGAGCTGTCGCAGGAATTCAACGCCGCCATCGACCGGGAGCGGGTCGTGAAGTTGCTCTCCTTCGCCCTGATGGGACAAATGCTGGCGTCCCGACACCTGTTTCTGGTGCGACGAAGCCGGACGAACGAGGATCCGACCCGACCGGACCTGTTCGTCGCCGCCTCCGGGGACTTGTCGGAGCGGATGCCCCCCGACCTGGCGCAGCAGCTGTGCGCGCTGGAACGCCTCGTCCCGCCAGACGACGAGACGACGCCTCCCGACGCGCTCCGGCAGGGACTCCGGGACCTTGGACTGATCCTTGCGCTGCCCCTGAAACAACAGGGACAGCCGTGCGGGGCCTTATGCCTCGGCCCCAGGCAAAGTGGGCAATCGTACACCCCCGCAGACATCGAATTCCTGTCCGCCCTGGGCAATCTCACCCTCGTTTCGGTGCAAAATTCGTTTCTGGTCGAAGAACAGATCGAGAAAAAACGCCTGGAGGAAGAGATGCGCATTGCGCGGCGCATTCAGGAACGGCTCTTGCCCCGGGAAACCCCCGGCACAGACCCCTACGAAGTCGCCGCGCTCGCCAGGCCAAGCCGCGTCGTAGGCGGCGACTACTACGACGTGGCGCGGCTCAAAGGCGAACGACTCCTGCTCGCTATCGCCGACGTAACAGGCAAGGGCATGCCCGCCGCGCTCCTCATGGCGAATTTGCAGGCCAGCTTGCATGTCGTGCTGCCCATGGACATGACCATCGAGCAGGCGGTGGGACATATCAATCGCGTCACGTGCGAAAACACCGACGCGGACCGGTTCATTACGTTCTTCATGGCCATCCTGCACCTCGATTCCGGCTATATGGAATACGTGAACGCGGGGCACAATCCTCCCCTGGTCGTGCGGCGAAACGGGGCTACGGAATTGCTAAGCAGCGGCGGACTGCTGCTGGGCGTAATGGATGGGGCGGGCTACGAACGCGGCGCGGTCCGCCTGGAGCCGGGGGACGTCGTGGCGCTGTTTACGGACGGCGTAACGGAGGCCATGAACGCTTCCGGCGAAGAATATCTCGAAGAACGCCTTGAAGCCGCGCTCCAGCGGGCGCATACGAAATCGGCGGCGGACATCGTGGACCTGGTCCACAAGGACATTGCGAAATTTACGGGAAATGTCGAGGAATTGTCCGACGACCTCACCATGCTGGTGGTCAAGCGGGCCGCGGACGCGGAGCCTCCCGCATAATTCGCCTGTCTTTCCGCGAAAATCCTCGAATCCCATCGCTGCGTTGCGTATCATATAGCGCTGCGTTGCGTATCATATACGTCGTATCGTTTCCGCTCACATTGTCCCTTCGCCATGAAATTTTTCGTAGACACCGCGGACCTGGAGGAAATCCGCGAGGCCGCCTCGCTGGGCGTACTGGACGGCGTAACCACGAATCCGTCGCTCATGAGAAAGGCGGGCAACGTGAATTTTCACGAGCACATCTACCGCATTTGCGAGCTGGTGGATGGGGACGTGTCCGCCGAAGTTACCGCCGTCGATTACGACGGCATCATGGAACAGGCGCGGCAACTGGCGCCCATTCACAAAAATGTCGTGGTGAAAGTGCCGCTCATTCCCGACGGAATCAAGGCCCTGAAAACCTGTTCGGAAGAAGGCATCCGGACCAACTGTACGCTTTGTTTCTCGCCGACGCAGGCGCTGATCGCCGCCAAGGCAGGCGCCAACTACATCAGCCCGTTTATCGGACGCCTCGACGACATCTCGACGAACGGCATGGAGCTCATTGAGCAAATCGTCCAGATATACCGGCAATACGACTTCGCCACCGAGGTGCTGGCGGCCTCCATCCGGCACCCGCTGCATGTGGTCGAGGCGGCCCTCGTGGGCGCGGACGTAGCCACCATGCCGCTTGGCGTGATCAAGAAGCTGCTCCATCACCCGCTCACAGACATCGGCCTGGAGCGGTTCCTCGCCGACTGGCGGGAATACGAAGCAGCCGCATCGACGTAACGGCGGGTACGGAATGCAGTTTGTTTCTCTGGGGAAAACAGAAGCCATCGGGGCCAGCTGTCACCTTGCGCTGATCGGCGATACGGGCCTCCTCATCGACGCGGGCGCCGACCCCGACGAAGAAGGGCCGGACTCGTTGCCGGATTTCGCCGCGATCCACCAGCGACCCGAATGGCCTGTGGACCATGCGCTGGTTACGCATGCGCACCACGACCACATCGGTTCGTTGCCCGTGCTGATCCAGCATTTTCCGCATGTGCGCGTCCATATGACGCGGGCTACGCGCGATTTGACGGATTTCGTGCTTCCCGCCTCCGCGCGCCTGCAACAGCGCAAACTTGAGGAAGGCACGTCGATTCATGCGCCCCTTTTTGACGAAGAGGAACTGGAAGGGCAACAATTCCTGTACGCTCCCCGCGACCTCAACACCGATTTCGACGTAACCGGACTTCGCGGCCAATGCCGGATCACGGCCCGGTTTTACCATGCCGGACACGTGCTGGGCGCCGCCGGCGTCCTTTTATCCTGGGAAGTCGATGGACGAACCCGGCGGGCGTTCTACACCAGCGACACCAATCGGCATGCGCAGGCCATTGTTCCGGGCGGAGCGTATCCGGACCCTCCCGTAGATATATTGATCCTCGAATCCACGCTGGGCGCCGACAAGGACGCCGAATCGACCACGCGCAAGGCAGAGGAAAAGAAATTCGGCGACGCCCTGGCGAGGGTGCTGGAGCGGGGCGGCACGGCGCTGATCCCCTCGTTCGCATTCGGGCGCGCGCAGGAAGTCCTTGCGCTCATTGACCGGTTCAAGAAGCGGAAGCGCATTCCGGCGGACATTCCGGTCTATACCGCCGGTTCCATGCGGGCGTTTGCCGAAATCTATGATCGTACGCGCTTCAACACGCCCCGCCTGGACGAGGAATTCAAGGTATTCGACGTGGAGCAAATGCGCCTGCCCCGCAAGCCGGCGCTACTCAACCGGGCGTTGCAGGGACCGGCCATCCATCTGGCGGCCAGCGGCATGATGTTCGAACGCACCTTGTCCAACATGCTGGCGCGCCGCCTCGTCGAGGACGAAAAAAACGCCATCTTTCTGGTGGGATTCGCCAAGGAAGATTCTCCGGCGGCCCAACTCCTCGCCGCCGCAGATGAGGAGGGCGAAAACGCCGAGGTCCAGCTCGACCGGACGAAACCGAAGCAACCCGTCCGGTGCGAAGTCCGGAAATTCCGCTTCAGCGGGCACAGCCACCGGGGCGATCTCATCAAACTGGTCGAACGCCTGTCGCCCGCAACCGTCGCGCTCGTGCACGGCGAAACGGACGCGCGAAACTGGATGGCCAAGAAGATTCGAAAGAAGTACCCGAACATCGACGTCGTAATACCCGAGGAAGGCATACCCGTCGAATTGTAAGTCTACAGCATGAACGACGCCTTGCAGGACTTTCGGCATGCGCTTGCGCCCCGCATTGCGGGCGAGCTGCTTTTGGACGAGATGTCGCGGGCGTTGTACGCGACCGACGCCAGCATCTACCGCATGAAGCCGCGCGCCGTGCTGATTCCGCGCACGATGGACGACGTGCAAGCGGCGATCGAGGAAGCCGGGCGTTTCGGCATGCCGGCGCTGCCGCGCGGCGGCGGGTCCTCCCTGGCCGGACAAACGGTGGCGGAAGCCCTGGTCATCGACTTTACGAAGCATCTTGACCGTATTCTGGAAATAGACGAGGAAGCGCGGCAGGTTCGCGTAGAGCCCGGGCTGGTGCTGGACCGCCTCAACGCCGCGCTGGCGCCCCGCGGACTGATGGCGGGACCAGACCCCGCGAGCAGCAACCGCGCCACGCTCGGAGGCATGGTTGGCAACAACGCCACAGGCGCCCATTCCATTCTGTACGGAAATACGATAGACCATGTGCATGCGCTGGACGTCTTCCTTGACGACGGCGTCCTGGTCCGCCTCGAAGAAACCTCCCTCGAACGCTGGGATCAACGCGCCCGCGCCGGCGGAAGCGAAGGACGTATTTTTCGCGGGCTGGGCCAGCTCCTCGAAACCCATGCGGAAACGATCCAGCGGGATACGCCCCGGCACTGGCGCCGCAACAGCGGATATCGGCTGGAACATCTCGTGGGCAAGGCGTCCCGGAACCCTGCGCGCCTCCTGTGCGGCAGCGAAGGCACCCTGGCCGTCACCAGGGAAATCCGGTTGCATGTGGTCGAACGCCCGAAGCGCTCGGCGCTGGGCGTCGCGCACTTCGCCACGTTGCGGGAAGCGCTCGAATCCGTAACCGCCATTCTGGAAACTGGCCCGTCGGCGGTCGAACTCTTCGACGGCATCGCCATCGAACAGACCCGTCGCGCGCCGGGGTTTGCGCATCGCCTCACGTTCGTCGAGGGCGAGCCGGAAGCAGTCCTCATCACGGAATACTTCGGCGAGAGCGACCAGGAACTGACCGCCCGGCTGAACGACCTTAAACAAACGCTTGCCCGCAACCATGCCGGGTACGCAGTCGCCCTCGCCCGTACGCCGGAAGAAATCGCCAACGTATGGGCCGTCCGCAAGGAGGGCCTGGGCCTGATCATGGGCGTACAGGGAGAGCACAAACCCATCGCCTTTATCGAAGACGCGTCCGTGCCGGTCGAGCATCTCGCCGAGTACGTAGCGTCGCTTCTGTCGCTTTTGCAGGGGACCCGCACCGTCCTGTACGCCCACGCCTCCGCCGGCACCCTCCATATTCGCCCATTCATCAATACCAGGGACGCCGCGGACGTGGCGAAAATGCGCGACATTGCGCAAGGCTCCATGGAACTCGCCCGGCGATTCGGCGGAACGATCTCCTCGGAGCACGGAGACGGACTCGCCCGCAGCGAATTCATCGAACCGCTGCTCGGCACGGACCTGTACCGGGTCTATCAGGAAACGAAACGGCTCTTCGACCCCCGCGGATTGCTCAATCCGGGCAAGATCGTCGAGGCGCCGCCCATGACCGAAAACCTGCGCATCGGCCCGGGATACGAAACGCTTCCGGTCGTCGAACGGCTCGATTTTTCCGATCAGGGCGGGTTCGCGCGGGCGGTCGAATTGTGCAACGGCAACGGCGCCTGCCGCAAACTCGACGCCGGCGCGATGTGTCCTCCGTTCATGGTCACGCGCAACGAGCAGGACAATACGCGGGGGCGGGCCAACGCCCTGCGCGAAGCCCTCTCCGGCGGCCTCCCGCAGGGGGCGCTGACGGGCAAACGAATGTACGAAGTGATGGACCTGTGCATTCAGTGCAAGGCATGCAAAACGGAATGTCCGTCGAACGTGGACATGGCCCGGATCAAGTCCGAATGGCTGGGCATGTACTGGGAAAAACAGGCGCCGCCCTTGCGTACGCGGCTTCTTGCGCAGATGCCGCAGACGATCCGCCGAATGCCCGCAACCGCGGCCCGCCTCGCCAACAGACTGCAAGGCAACCGGAGCTTCCGGCGACTGCTCGAACGCGCCCTGGGGCTTTCCGCCCGCCGCGCACTGCCCTCGTTCGCCCCCGAACCGTTCACGCAATGGTTTGCCAAACAGGCGAAACAGGCGCAACAGGCGCCCCAACGCGCCCCGGCGAACGCCCCGCCCGTCCTGCTTTTCGTCGATACGTTCAACAACTGGAACCACCCCGAAACAGCCCGGGCCGCCGCGGAATTTCTGCGCCGGACCGGCTTCGCCGTACAGGTCGCTTCGGAAACGCTTTGTTGCGGGCGCCCCCTCTTCACGAAAGGGTTTCTGGAGGCCGCGCGGCAGCAAGTCCGGCAAGCCGCCGACGCGCTGTATCCATGGGCCGAGCAGGGGCTTCCCGTGGTCGGCCTCGAACCCAGCTGCATCCTTACGTTCCGGGACGAAGCCCGCATCCTCTTGCCCGGCGACGCCCGCGTAGCCCGCCTCGCCGAACAGGTATTTACCTTCGAGGAATTTGTGATCGACCGGGCGGACGCCTTTGCCGCCGGCGCGGCGCAATGGACGGACGAAACCCGCGACGTACTCCTGCACGAGCATTGCCACCAGAAAGCGCTAAAGGGCGCGGGCGCCACCGCAGCGTGCCTGGAATTGCCCCCGAACTACACGGTGCGCCCCGTCGATTCGGGATGCTGCGGCATGGCGGGCGCCTTCGGCTACGAAGCGGAGCATTACGATCTGTCCATCGCCATGGCGGAGCGGCGGCTTGCCCCGGCGGTCCGCAATGCGCCGCAAGACACGCTCATCGCCGCCGCAGGCGTTTCGTGCCGCGCCCAGATTTTCGATACCGCGAAGCGGCAGGCGCTGCATCCGGCGGAAATTCTGCTGGACGCGCTGCGGTAGAAAAATTACTCGCCCGCCTCCTCGAAAGGCCAACTATTGTTCGAACCGTCCACATCCGGCAACAGATTTTCCGGATCGATCACGACGCGCGCGACCGGGCTGTCCGTGGCCAGCGTAAACGAAGCGGTGGTAGCGCCATTCAGCCAGGCGGTAACGGGAATCCGCCTTCCGATCACCTCGCCGGACGCCAGTTCGATGGCAAGGAACACCGGCATGGGCGCCAACCCCTTGTCGCGCACCGTAATGGTCGTTTCGTTCCCTTCGGCGCGCACCGCCTCGATGGCCTGGTCAAGCGTCCAGGTTTCGTAATACCACGACCGCCAGAACCAGTCCAGGTCGCGCCCGGAAACCCGCTCGAACGTATTGAACAAGTCCCACGGGTACGGATGCTTGTACGCCCACTCGGCAATGAACGCGCGGGTGGCCTCGTAGAACGTCTCGTCGCCCAGCACGGCGCGCAAGGCCGCCAGCATCGCAGCGGGCTTCATATAGGAAGCGACCGTGAACGCGACAGACGTAGCGTGGTAGCCCGAAGGCTGCATGATGGCCCCCTCGCGGCCCTGCCGGGCTACCGAAACATAGATTTGCTGATCCGGAAAATGATGGTCCAGGCCCGGGTGGTAGTCCATGCGGGCGTCGTTCTCGTGGAAGGTGGCAAACCCCTCGTCCATCCAGCTGAATCGCCGTTCGTTCGCGCCAACAATCATCGGAATCCACATATGGGCCAGTTCGTGGGCCGTCACATTATACAATGCGCTGTCGCCGCGCGCAGTATAATCCCCCATCAGGGTCATCATGGGATATTCCATGCCTCCGCCCATGATCTCCGCCCCCTCTACGGCCGTCATGTGGGGCCACGGGTACGCAAAACCGGTGTTTCGGGAATGGTACCGGATGGCATGCTGCTGATACGCCGTCACGTTCGCCCAAAGCGGGGCCGCCTCGCGATAGAACGTGTTGATCCGGGTAAAATCCTCTTCGCCGTCGCCGTCGCGGTCGCCTGTGGACGTACGACCCGCCTCCCAGATGGATTCCTTCGTCGCGGCAAAGGCCACGTCGCGCACATTGTCCGCCGCGAAACGCCACCGCAACAAACCATCTTCCGTTACGGCCGTCCCCGCCTCTGCGAAGTCGTCGGGGCCGATCACCTGCACGAGGCTATCGCTCTCCCACGCCGCCTCGAGCCGGTCCAGAATGGCCGGCGCCAGCGTTTCTTCGGGGTTCTGCAAGGCGCCGGTAGCGCTTACGATCCATCCCTCCGGAATCTCCACCGTAAGGTCGTAATCGGCGAAACCGTGATAAAACTCGGATACGCCCGTAAAGTCCTCGGTGTGCCAACCCGCCACGTCGTCGTACACCGCCATAACCGGATACCAGTAGGCAAGAAAAAGCAGGTTGTCCCCGCCGCGTCCCATGCGCCCTCCCGCGCCGGCCTGCGGAATGTTGAAATGCCATTCGATATCGATGGTCGCCGTTTCTCCCGACGCGATCGGTTGCGGCAACGTCACCATCATATTGGTCCCGCCGATCTGGAAATTCGGCCCTTCGGGAACGGGCCCAAGCGGAAGCTCCTGGCCCTGCGCCGCCACGCGGCGGATCGCCATGCCCCCGGTCACTTCCGCCGCCTCGGCCCGGCGGACCCCCGGCGCATGAAAATTCTGCGCAATCTCCAGGTACAGCCGGGAAAGCGTGTCCGGCGAACGGTTCGTATACGTAATGGAGCCGCTCCCGTCCAGCAAGCCGGTTACCGGAAAGACGCGGGCGGTCAGCGCGTATTGCGTTTCCTGCGTCCAGTAATTCAGGCCAGGCTCGCCCGTCGCGGAACGCGTTCCCCGGAGGATCGCCTGCCGATACGGGTCGGGCGGGGTAATCTCCCAGGGAATGGGCCGATTGGCGACCTGTTCGATATGGGTGGTTTGCGCTACGCCCACCATATTGGCCGGGGCGCACCCGGCGAGCGCCACAGCCCCAAACGCTGCAAAACACCGAGCAAACAGAAAACGAAAAGTCATGAAGAGGCGCTCCGGGGCGGGCTGCATAGGGACCACAGGAAAGTGCGCTATCGGCGGCCTGCCGGACGATCCGGTTCCTGCGGGAGCGATTCCGGCAAGGTCGCAAGGTGCTCGGCAAGCCCCCATAAACCCAGCGCGGCGTTCAATTCCGGGTCCACTTCCTTGTAGACGCCATACCAGGCCTTGTGTCCGAAGAATTCCTGTGCGATGCGTCCGCGCAGGTGCACTTCCAGCGTCCCCCGATGCGCTTGCAAGGCGTCCGCCATCGCCGTACGCGCGCTGTCCGCCTCCGCGGAAACCTCCATCAGCGAATCGTCCGCCTCGGGGTCGGCGGCAAACGCTACGAAAGCCGTCCACAGATCGTCGGAAACGTCGAACGCAGAAGCGAATTCCTTTTCCCGGTCCCGCCACAGGTCGCGCAAGCGGCGTTCGTCCTCGCGGAACCATTTGCGGGCAAAGCGCCTGTCAAGGCCGCGTCCCAGCACCTGGCGGAGGGGCCCCAGCGTATCCGGCTTCACAATATAATCGGGGAGGATGCCGCCCCCGCCGAACACGTCGCGGCCATGGGCGGTTTTGTAGCGCAGCGAATCGGGAATGCTGTCCGAGTATTCGCCGGGACGATACGTCGCATCCTCGAGCGAAGCAAATTTCTCTTCGTAATAATCTTCCTGATCGCCGTCGTCGTACGGGGTCTGGATGAGTCGCCCCGAAGGCGTATAGTAGCGCGCAACCGTCATCTGGAGCACGCTCTCGTCCGGCAGAGCGAACTGGTGTTGCACAAGCCCCTTGCCGAAGGTGCGTTGTCCCACGATCAGCGCGCGATCATGATCCTGCAAGGCGCCCGCCACAATTTCGCTGGCCGAGGCGGAATAGGCGTTCACCAGCACGATCACCGGCTCTTTTTCGAGAATGCCCGTGCGGCGGGTCCGATACGTGCTGGTGGTTTCCGGTCGGCGGCCCCGCGTGTACACCACGGTCTTGCGCCCGGGCACCATCTCGTCCACGATTTCTATGGCCTCGCTCATATACCCGCCCGTATTGGAGCGCAAATCCAGCACCAGCCGCTCCATGCCCTCGTCTTTCAGCGCGCGCGCGTGCTCTATGAATTCGTTATAGGTTTCCTGGGAGAAGCGCGAGACGCGAATGTACCCCGTCTCGTCGTCCACCATGTACGAGGCGTCTACCGTGTATAGCGGAATGGCGTCGCGGGTAAGCGTGAATTCGAGCGGCGCCCCCGCGCCGGGCCGCTGGATGGTAACGTCTACTTGCGTTCCGATTTCCCCCTTCAGCCTGGAAGTAACCTCGTCTTCCGACAAGCCGACCGCCGTGGAATCGTCGATGCGGACAATGCGGTCCCCCGCCATCAGGCCAGCCCGTTCGCTGGGACCGTCCCCAATGACAGACATCACCCGCACGGTGTCGTCGCGCAAATCGTCGTCGTTGCGGGCAATCTCGAACCAGATGCCGATGCCGCCGAACGACCCCTGGAACCGTTCCTGCATATCCTGGGCATCCTCGGCGGAAACATACACCGAATGCGGGTCCAGATCGTCCAGCATGCTGCGGATCGCCTCCTCCGCCAGCGTCGCCGGATCGACGGGTTCCACATACTGCTTGTTGATGAGCAGAAACGCATCCTCGAGTTTGCGGAGTTGCGTAAGCGTATCCTCTCCGAACAACGTGGACCGAACGGCGCCCCCAAGCAGTACGCCCGCCAGCAGCAGCGCCGCCGCGGGCAGGATCCGAAATCGTTTGGAAGAAGCGGGCATCGTCTTCGAGCGCGAAAAAGCGTTTTAACCCTTAGCCAATTTTATTTACGAAATCATTCCGGTAAAGTGCCCGTTCGGGTCGGGAATTCATGCGAAAAGTGCCTCCGGGGAAGCGGGCGCCTGAAAATCCCCGCAACTCCGACGGCGCCTTGTCGTACCTTATGTTCGCGGGAACGCGCTGGCGTCCGCCGCCCTTGCTTCAGTCCCTCCTTCTTTCTCCATACGCTCAACAACGCTTGTAACGATGCGCAGCAACGGAACGATCATCCTTCTCGTCGCGCTTCTGGTCGTGCTTTTCGGCGGATGCATGGGATGCAACGCATACAACGGCATGGTGGGAAGCCAGGAAACCGTCGAGGCGTCCTGGGCCAATGTCGAAACGCAGTATCAGCGCCGCGCCGATCTGATTCCCAACCTCGTCGCCACGGTGCGCGGGGCCGCCGACTTCGAACAGGAAACGCTCCAGGCGGTTACCCAAGCGCGGGCCGAGGCCACCTCGATTCAGCTGAACGTGGACGATCTCGAAGACCCGGCTCGCCTGCGCGCATTCGAAGCGGCCCAAAGCCGACTCAGCGGCGCGCTGGGCCGATTGCTCGCCGTTTCCGAGAATTATCCGCAACTGCGCGCCACGGAAGCGTTCCGGGATTTGCAGGCGCAGCTCGAAGGCACCGAAAACCGGATCACCGTAGCCCGGCGCGACTACAACGAATCGGTTCGGGGCTACAATACGCAGATACGCCGCTTCCCCGCCGCGATCTTCGCCGCGATCTTCGGGTTCGAACGCCGTACGCCCTTCGAGGCGGAAGCCGGGGCCGAAGAAGCCCCCACCGTCGATTTTTCCTCTTGACAACGACCCTCGGATACCCAATGGGCAGGCAGGACGACGCGGGCGCAGCGACAAAAACGCGGGCAGGCCATGGGCCCCGCCGCTGGTCGCAATGGATTCGGGGCCGGTTGGCGCTGGTCGGACTATGCATTGCGGGCATGGCGGGATTGTGCTATCCAATGGCCGCATTCGCCCAGCAGAGCATAGACGTCATTCCTTCCGCCGGAAGCCTGGTGGCGGACGAGGCGAACTTGCTTACCCCCTCCGAAGAGCGGCGACTCGCCGAAAAACTGACGGCGTACGCAGACACGACCTCCACGCAAATCGTGGTCGTTACGATTCCGTCGCTCGAAGGCGTTCCGGCGGCGGAATATGCGTTGGCCCTGGGCCGCGCATGGGGCGTAGGGCAAGAAGGCAAGAATAACGGCGTCGTGGTCCTCGTGTCCCGCGACGACCGCGAAGCGCGCATCGAAACGGGATACGGCCTCGAAGGCGCGATTTCCGATGCGGTCGCCGCCCGCATCTATCGCAACGTCATGGTCCCGTATTTCCGCGAAGGACGGTTCTACGAAGGACTTTCCGCGACGACGGACCTCTTGATCGCCGCGGCGGCGGGCGAATATACGGCCGAGCGGACACAGGCGCGCCGCGCCGCGCCCCCCATCGATCCGTCCACGCTCTTCACGCTAATCATCGTAATCTGGTTCGTTGTTGCGACCATCCGGCGGCGCCGGGGCGGAAACGACGGGGGCAAACGCTATCGCCGCCATGCGCACGGCCCCCATTTCATTGTCTGGGGAGGCGGGTTCGGCGGCAGCGGGGGAGGATTCGGAGGCGGACTGGGCGGCGGCGGGCTGGGCGGAGGTTTCGGCGGATTCGGCGGGGGCGGGTTCGGCGGCGGCGGCGCAGGCGGCGGATGGTAAACCTGCCCGAAGAATATTTCAGCGTATTCTTTATTCCCCGCTGCGATGCAGAACGACCGGTTACAAGCGCTGCGCGCATTCCATGAAGAAGACCCGGACGACGCATTCGTCCGATTTGCGCTGGCGCAGGAATACCGCAAGCGAGGCAACGCCAAGGAGGCGCTTCGGTTTTTCGAGGGCCTGATTGCAGAAAATCCCGAGTATGTGGGCACATGGTACCACCTCGGAAAATTGTACGAGGAACTGGGCCGGAAACAGGATGCCGTGCGAACCTGGCGCGAGGGCGTCGCCGTGGCCGGGCGGCAGCGCGACGCGCATGCGCAGGCCGAACTCCGGGACGCCCTGATGCAGATAGACGGAGCGGGGTTCGATGACTGAGAACGTCTGGAGTCGATACCACTCGACCTCCCGCTCGGCTACGTACGGATTTCTGGCGGCGCTTCCGCTCCTGGTCCTGTATGAACTGCTGATCGTTTTCGCAAACCGCAGCGCCGTGGCGCAGGTACGCGTTTCGTCCGAAATGTGGCTCAAGCAGTTGTTGCTGGTGGTCGGGGATCACGGCCTGATCGCGTTTGGCGGCGCCATACTGGTTGCGGGGATCGCCGTATTCTGGCGCGACCGCAAGAAAAATATCCCGTTCCGCCCCCGCTATTTTCTGTGGATGCTGCTCGAAAGCGCCGCGTACGCCGTCGTGATCGCGCTCCTCGTCGCGAACCTGGTGCAGGCGATTCTGCCCATGCTGGCCCAGGCTGCCCCCATCGAAGGACTGGCCATGAAACTGGCTCTTTCGGTCGGGGCGGGCCTGTACGAGGAACTGCTGTTTCGGGTGCTGCTGGTCGGCATGCTATTCTGGGCGCTGCGCCGGATCATGGGCAGCCGGGCGCTGGCCTACGCCATAGCAGCGCTCGTCGGGGCCTTTCTTTTCAGCCTGATGCACTACATAGGCCCGCTGGGAGATCCATTCCAGCCGGGTTCGTTCCTGTTCCGAATGTTTTTCGGACTGGCGCTGAATGTCGTGTTCCTCTGGCGGGGATTCGGCGTCGCGGCTTGGACGCACGCCCTCTACGACGTCATGGTGCTGGTCCTGCTGGACGGATAAGGGACGTCGCGCAGCCCTCTATTTGCCGGAGCCGAAAAAAAAGCGAAGCGCGAGGGTATATTCGCCGGATTTTTGTGTCTATAGGGGGAAATTGCGCTTGGTGCGCAGACCAGCGCGCGCAGAACCGTTTCCGGGATCCGAGCGACCCGGTCACGGTTCAAAAAAGCGCAGGTCAACCTATCGTCCATAAGCCGGAGGCAAAACGCCATGTTCAAAAAGCCGACCAAAACCCCCGACAACCTTGAGGAACTGTTGCGGGAAGCAGCGAAGAAGAAGATGACCCTGGAGGAAAGGAGAGAGCAAAGGGTTTCGTTCGTTATGGGAATGCTACCCGTGGACAGTCCCTTGACAAAAGACGAGGTACGAAAAATGCTGAATAAAACCTGCTTGTAAACGATGGATTTATTCGAACTCTTTGGCGATGAACAGCATCCGGCCTATCAGAAACTGTCTGTGGCGAACGGAAACAGGCATTACAGTTTTTTAGAATCCATGGCGACCACGGCCCTGGAAGTCGAACGGCCTATGCTGTTTCAATCCATCATCAAGGCGCTCAATTTTCATGCAATTGTCGGCTTGCATCACTCGGCGGGCAAATATCGCTCGCATCCAGTCGAGGTAGGAAAATACAAACCGCCAGCACATTACAGCGTTCCTCCGCTCATGGACGACTTTGTGAATCTGGTGAATCGGTACTGGGAAACCACCGATCTTTTTTTCCTTGCTGCATTCGCGCTATGGCGCATTAATAATATCCACCCCTTTGTAAATGGCAATGGCCGGACGGCAAGGGCCGTTTGCTATTTTATTCTCTGCGTGAAATCCGGAGGATTGTTACCGGGCGACACCATCCTCCCCGAAGTGCTCAGAACCGAGCCTAATCGAACGCGATACGTCCGGGCCCTGCAACGCGCGGATCAAGGAGATGAAAATCACCTTGACGACTTGATCCAACTGATACGCGAATTGCTGCACAAGCAAATAACCGAGCGCGCCTGAACCGCGCTCGTCGGCGCAGGAATCAAGCCCAGCAGGCGGCAATGGAAGCCGCGGGTGTCCATCCGAATCGACAAGGCGCTTCGGCGACGCCAGTGTCGGCAAGGGTCTCCTATTCCATCGCCTCGCCGTCCCCTTCTTCTTCGGGCGCGCCGACCCGTTGCCAGATTTCTTCGAGCCGGAAATCGAGGATATGGCCCACATGGCGCCACGTGTCCCCTTCGACGCGGGCTTCGAACGTAACGGATTGCCCTGCCAGGCCTGCCGAACTATGCCACGTGATGTGCTCGGTGTAGGTTTCGCCGTCGAACGAATAGGTCCCCCCGCCCGCGAACACCTCCTCGTCCAGAATCTGCCGTCCGAAGGCGAAATGCGTGGAATTGAGAATCTTTATCGTATACGGAATCTGATCGGTTCGGTCTACGGTGCTGTCCGGATAGACCACCCGCTGGGAGACCATCTCCCAGGTGCCCTCCAGGGGGGTGGCGGGCAGTTGGGCCAGCGCGCCGGAGGCGGCGAACAGGGAAATCATTCCGATAAACAGTGCGCGTTTCATGCAAAAACCTCCTTGTCGTTACGGGGTAGCGTTGGAGACATATTACGCAAGCTTTTCTTCAATAACAATTCACGATAAAGAAAATGACGCGCTTTGCCGCCCCCGTCCGGCGACAGAAGCGTAGCAGCCTGCCGATCGCCGCAGCAAGGCCCCGCCGAAGACCCTACTTGCTTGCGTAGAGCGCGAAACCGGCCCCTTGCGGATCAATGCAATGGGTAACCTTGCCCCCGCCGGGAACCTCCTGGGGGTCCATGACCACCTGCCCGCCGCACTCCTCGACGGCTGCGAGCGTCTCTTCAATATCTTCGACGCGCACATACAAGGCCCACCAGGGCGGCGGAGGGCCGGGCATGTCGTCGGTCTTGGTGAATATGCCCCCGTACACCAGATCGTTCTGGCCGTACATGCGGTAGATGCCCGCGTCGCCCATGTCCATTTCGCTGGTAATTTCCCAGCCGAACAGGGCCTGATAAAAATCGAAGGCGGCCTCGTAATCCGAGGAGGCCAGTTCGCGCCAGGCAAATTCGCCGACGCCCGGCTGCGCTTCCATCTCCGGCTCGGGGACGCTGGACGCGAAGATCGCAAAGAAGCCGCCCTGCGGGTCGGTTACTATGGCGAAGCGGCCTGCGTTCGGAATGTCCTGCGGCGGCACATGGAGCCCCCCGCCCAGTTCCTGGATGCGTTCGACGGTCTCGTCCACGTCCTCCACGGAAATGTACGGAAGCCAATGGGGCGGCACCTCACCCATCTCTGGCGAAATTTCCATAAGGCCGCCGAAGGGCGCCCCCTCGTTGGTCCACATCGTGTAGGGCATGTCGCCCCCCGGGAACGGCTCGGTTCCCCAGCCTATGACACTGCCGTAAAATTCGATGGCCGCGGCGGAATCCCCGGTGTAAAGGTCGTACCATACGAAGCGACCCGACTGCTTGTGCATTGCCATAATTGCCGTTGTTTGAGGGGTTGCGCGAACCCGGATGACAGAAAAACGAGGCGAAAAACAAGCCGGACGCATTGCATGAAAACAGCGGCAGCGCCCGGCCCAGGTCCTTCGCGAAATTATTCTCCGCAAATTTTGCGTAGATTACGGAAACACGTCAAAAAACGGTGCCTTCCGCAAGTTTATTCGCCGCAAAACATGCGTAGATTACGGAAATGCGTCAAAAATGACGCCTTCCACAGGCTTATTCACCGCAAAACATGCGGCGATTGTGGAGCTAAGCGGAGTCGAACCGCTGACCTCTGCAGTGCGATTGCAGCGCTCTACCAACTGAGCTATAGCCCCGGGGGTCTCATTTACTTTAGCGGGGCGGGGGGGTTCCGGGGGATTGGGGGGCCTTGGCAACTTGACACGCAACAACGTATTCTGCAAGCGAAAGCCGCTGCCCTCAACACAGCGACGACGACTGCAAACACCAGAACACCGCCGGATTGATCGGACCCGTTCAAACAAGGGGATTACGGGATGGTTGCGGACTGTCTGTCTGTCAGTCTGGCTTCGACCGCAAACCTGCAGCCCGTAATTGGACAAGGCGCTCTTCTTGCATATTTCAGATAACGTTCGACCTGCTGGAAAGGTGTCTCTCCCTTTTCTCTGGCTTGCCGTTGGTGCGGATCATCAACCAAGCCAACAGCCTTCGTCTCAATGAACACTCGGCGCCTTGGCAGATATATGTCGGCAGGTCCAGACGATGTTCTGCAGGACAAAAGACTCTCAATCCCCATGCCATCAAGCAGCCTTGCGATGTCTTGCCGTACGCCATCTTCCGGGCGTTGAGGATCGGCATGCAACAGCCGGTGTGCGGCGCTTTCAGGCATTAGTCAATTCGCTTTTCGCGTAGCTGGAAATCTTCGAACATCTCGCCTCATACACCACCCTCCCCTCGTTGAGCGCAGGCTTGATCACCAGCGCATGGCTGTCCCGGTAGCGCGCAATGTCGCCCGGCGTGACAACAACCCCAATCGCCTCCCCCTTCCGAACCTTCCCCCCGCCCGCGCCGTTTAGGAGCCGCCCCTGAAAGACATTATTCGACTTCATGCCGGCCCAAGGCGCCATCACCTACGTAGAAACGCATGACGCGGCCCGTCGCATCGAACATGCGGTCCACGGTGTCCGCACCCTGGGGCTGGACTGCGAGGCCGCCGGACTCCATCGCTACTCGGACCGCCTCTGCCTCGTCCAACTCTCCGTCCTGAGCGAAACCTTTGTGCTGGACCCCCTCGCCCTCGACCTGAAGCCCTACCTGAAACCGCTTCTTGAGGACCCGCAGCGACGCATCGTCCTGCATGGCGGCGACTTTGACCTGCGGCTCCTGGCCCGCGATCTGGGCGTCGCGGTGGCCAACCCGGCAGACACCCAAATCGCAGCGAGCCTCCTCGGCGAACCCGCCCTCGGGCTTCAGGACCTGCTGGCTCAGCGCCTGAACATTCGCGTTTCCAAGAGATTCCAGAAAGCCGACTGGGCCCGCCGCCCCTTGCCCCGCAAGATGATCCACTACGCGGCGGGCGACACGCGCCACCTGCACCGCCTGATAGCGACCCTTGAAAAGGAGCTCAGCAAGCGAGGACGCCTCCACTGGGCCAAGGAAGAATACCGCCGCCTTGCAGCAAGCGCGGCAAACGCCCACGAAGACGCCGCCGAACCCGATCCGGTAACCCGTTTCAAAGAGGCCCAGCGCATGGACGACCGGTCCGTCGCCGCGCTCCGGGAAATCATTGCCTGGCGAGACCGGATCGCCCGCGCGCGAGACCGGGCGCCAGGCCGTATCGTGAACAACGCCGCGCTCGTCGAGGTCGTCGCCATGCGTCCCGCCTCCGTAGAGGCCCTCGCCGCCATCAGGGGGTTTCCGGCTCGCCTCGCCGAGACCCAGGGGCCAGCACTGCTCGGCGTCCTGGACCAGGTCGCCCGCCTGCCCGATTCGGCGTTGTCCCCCTACCCGCCCGCCCCCCGCGCTACCCGGCCAACCGAGGACGAAGAAGCCGCCTTCGACCGCCTGAAAAAAGCGCGCAACCGCGCGGCGGAACGCCTGCAACTTGATCGGGGAATCGTCATGCCGAACCATGCGCTACAAAACATCGCCGCCGCCGCGCCAAAGAACCTTGCCGCCCTGACGGCCATTCCCGAAGTACGCCAGTGGCAAGCGGAAACCATCGGCAAAGAACTGCTTGCGGCCCTGCGCCAAACCCCGGCCACTCCAAGCCAACCAAATAGCCCTCCTTAATTTTTTAGGAGCCGATTTTCGCCGCCTTAATTATTTAGGATACGAATGGACGGAAGCGACGGAGACGGCATGTTTTTACAATCATAAGTTATTTATTTTCAATTATTTATAACATAAAAATTTTTTTCTTTCGCGGCCGGAACCTGCGGCGCGCTATGCCGCTATAATAATCAAGCAGCAGTCAACCCGTGATTACAGGACGCCGTGAGCGAGACGATAAAATACTGGACCAACCTGGGGACTATCCTGACGATCGGGATCGCCTTGTTCGTCGCAGTCCTTAACATGCATTCGTCGCTCAATGCACAAATGTCGGACTTGCGCGGGGAAATGGTAAACATGCGGGGGGAAATGGCGGACATGCGGGAACGTCTCGCCCGCATTGAAACCCGCCTTGATCATCTTGAAGGCCGCGTTGACCGCATTGAGAACCACCTCGGCATTGTCGCCGCCGCGGACACGGGCGCGGAAACGCCGGCAGTAACGCCCGCGCGGGAACATACTGGTGAAGCAATCGGGGCCGCGCAGCCACCCGCCCGGAATGTAGCGCCGGCGCATAGCCCGCAAGTCTGGAGCCGCAGCCGAAATAGCCGCATCGTCCTGCTGCTTGCCCGGCATGCGGAAAACATACGCTCTATTCTGGCGCCCGGCTCATTGCCCCGCTTCGTCCCCGGCAATCAGGGCCTGCACTGCGTCGCGTAACCCCGCCGGGAACGCGAAAACAGGGCGCAACCCGCATGGCGGTTTCCCGGCGGCGCATCTCATCCGTCGCCCCGCATCGCGGAGCCGTACGCCCGCGAATCGCCGGAAAGAAAGCGCCCTCCCGAAACGCCTCTATGCGCCGCGCCCCCTGAGTGCCTCTCATAGTTGCGCGCTGCAATCATGAGGCTTTCCTCCCGAACCCCCTCTGCGCATCGTCCCTCCCGGAATGTATTCATTTATCCATGAAAATCCATAATACGATTTTAGATTTTCATGTATATTATACTATAATCATGCCCTTTCGCCCTGTGCCGTGTCCCATCAAATAGCATATACTACGCGACCAACGCGAAGCGGCGGACGACGCGGTCTTGGTCAGCGTACCCCTAATCAACGCATCTTGCAAGATGATACCGCGCAACGAACACGAAACCGCCCTCCGGGACCTCCTGCGTCAATTCCCCGTCGTGGGCATCGTAGGCGCCAGGCAGGTCGGCAAAACCACGCTTGCGCGCCGCCTGACGAGCGACTGGCCGACCCCCGTCCATTTTTTCGATCTGGAAGACCCGACGCACGAAGCGGCGCTCGCCGACCCAAAACTGGCCCTCGAATCCCTGCGCGGACTCATCGTCATCGACGAGGTACAGCGGCGCCCCGAACTCTTTCCCCTGCTGCGCGTGCTGGCGGACCGCAGGGGCCATCCCGCGCGCTTTCTTGTGCTCGGCAGCGCAAGCCCGGACCTGTTGCGCCAATCCTCGGAGACGCTTGCCGGGCGCATCGTTTATTACGAACTGCCGCCATTTCGCGCAAACGAAGTCGGCGCCGACAACATCGAAACACTTTGGCTGCGCGGGGGATTTCCAAACTCCTTTCTCGCCGAAGACGATACGCAGAGCCTGGTCTGGCGCAACGCATTCGTCCGCACCTTCCTGGAACGCGACCTGCCGCAACTCGGATTTTCCGCGCCCGCCGCAACCATGCGCCGCTTCTGGACCATGCTGGCGCATTATCACGGCAACCGCTGGAGCAGCGCCGAACCAGGACGCGCCCTCGGGTTAACCGGCCCCACCATCAACGCCTGGCTGGACGCGCTCGTCGATGCGCTGATCGTGCGCAAACTGCCTCCCTGGCACGAAAATCTCAAAAAGCGACAAGTCAAGGCGCCCAAAATATATATCGAAGACGCCGGACTGCTCCATGCCTTGCTGGGCATCGACTCCCGGGAAGCGCTCATGGGACACCCAAAGTCCGGCTCCTCCTGGGAAGGATTCGCCATGCAGGAAATTATTCGCCTGACCGGGGTCGCCTGGGAGCAGTGCTACCACTGGGCAACCCATCAGGGCGCGGAACTGGACTTCCTTGCGATACATAAAGGACAGCGCATCGGATTCGAGTTCAAACGCACGAGCGCCCCCTCCATGACCCGCTCCATGCACTCCGCCCTGAACAGTCTCCAGCTGGACCGCCTGTTCGTCGTCTTCCCGGGAAACGCCCGCTTTGCCCTGCACGAACGAGTCGAAGCCACAGGCCTTTCTCTTGCCCTCGCCGAAGGCTTCCGCTACCTGTGATCCGGCGCATTGTCCCGGACCATTTCGGCCTTTGGGGCGTAATTACAGGATACCCCTTTTTTATTCCGGCCCTGCGCGGCGCGGCGTTCGGGGACCTCCCGAAACCGCCCTCCAGCCCGCCCGAACGCTCCGCCGCCGGATACATCCACAAGAACGCCATGAAAGACCCCTTCGGCGCCCGCGACACGTTCGACACAGGATCGGGCAACGCCTACCTCTACCGGCTCGACCGCCTCGCCGACCGCGGTCTCGGCGATCCGAACCGCCTCCCCTTCTCCATCAAGGTGCTGCTCGAATCCGCGCTCCGGGAGTGCGACGGACGCGCCGTCACGCCGGAAGACGTCGAACGCCTCGCGACGTACGACCCGAAGCGCCCCGCCCGCGAGGAAATTCCCTTCGCGCCCGCCCGCGTCCTGTTGCAGGATTTCACGGGCGTGCCCGCCGTGGTGGACCTGGCCGCGCTCCGCTCCGCCGTAGCCCGCCTCGGCGGCGACACCGACGCCATCAACCCGAGGGTGCCCGTGCATCTCGTGATCGACCACTCCATTCAGGTGGATCATTTCGGAACGCACGAAGCCCTGCGCCTGAATTCGGACATCGAGTTTCGGCGGAACCAGGAACGGTACGCCTTCCTGCACTGGGGACAAAAAGCCTTCGAGAATTTCTCGGTCGTGCCTCCGTCCGGCGGCATTTGCCACCAGGTGAATCTGGAATATATCGCCCGCGGCGTATGGACCCGCCCGGAGGACGGGTTGCAAGTAGCCTACCCGGATTCCCTCGTCGGAACGGACAGCCATACGACCATGATCAACGGGCTGGGCGTACTTGGCTGGGGCGTGGGCGGCATCGAAGCCGAGGCCGCCATGCTGGGCCAGCCGATCTGCATGCTCATGCCGGAAGTGATCGGGTTTCGGCTGACGGGACGACTCCCGGAAGGGGCCACGGCCACCGACCTGGTGCTGACCGCCACGCGCCGCCTGCGCTCCTACGGCGTCGTGGGCCGGTTCGTGGAATTCTTCGGCCCCGGCCTGGACCATATGTCCATTCCGGACCGCGCCACCATTTCCAACATGGCCCCGGAGTACGGCGCCACCATGGGCTTCTTCCCCGTGGACCGGATCACGCTCGACTACATGCTCCGCACGGGCCGCGAACCGGCGCTCGTGGACATGGTGGAACGGTATGCGAAGGAGCAAGGCCTTTTCCGCGCGGCGGACGCCCCCGACCCGGAATTTCTAGACGTGCTGGAGCTGGACCTTGGCGACGTGGTGCCGAGCGTGGCGGGCCCGAAACGTCCGCAGGACCTCATCCCCATGCCCGAACTCGGCAAAACCTTCGCCGCCACGCTGACCGCCCCGGCCGGTCCCCAGGGCTTCGGCCTGCAACCGGGCGCGCTCGCCCGCGCCGGACGCTACCGGGACGAACAGGGCAACGAGCGTACGCTGCGGCACGGCGACGTAGCCATCGCCGCCATCACCAGCTGCACGAACACCAGCAATCCGTCGGTCATGATCGGCGCCGGCCTGGTGGCGAAGCACGCCGTGGAACGCGGCCTGCGCGTGCCCCCGTACGTCAAGACAAGCCTGGCGCCCGGCTCCCGCGTCGTTACTCGCTACCTGCACGAAGCCGGGCTGCTTCCATACCTGAATCAACTGGGGTTCAACCTGGTGGGCTACGGGTGCACCACCTGCATCGGCAATTCGGGTCCCTTGCCTGAACCAGTCGCCGAGGCCATCCGGGAGGCTGATCTCGTCGTGGCGGGCGTACTTTCGGGGAATCGGAACTTCGAGGGCCGCATTCACCCGCACGTGCAGGCCAATTTCCTGGCTTCCCCGCCGCTCGTGGTGGCCTACGCACTGGCCGGCACAGTGGATATCGACCTCGCGAACGACCCCCTCGGCAAGGATTCGGCGGGGGACGACGTATACCTGCGCGACATCTGGCCGGATTCCGGGGAGATTCTCCGCACGATCCGCGAAGTCGTTACTCCAGACCTGTTCCGGGACGAATACGACGGCGTCGAAACGTCCAGCGAAACCTGGAACGCCATCGAAACGGCAGAAGGGTCGCTGTGCGAATGGGACGATAGTTCGACCTACATCCAGGAGCCGCCCTACTTCGTGGATATGGACCCGGAAACGCCCGCCATACAGGAAATCCGGGGCGCCCGGGTACTGGCCAAACTCGGCGATTCCACCACCACGGACCATATTTCGCCCGCCGGCGCCATCGGACAGGATACGCCCGCCGGAAAATACCTGACCGAACAGGGCGTCCGGCGACATGCCTTCAATTCGTACGGATCGCGCCGGGGGAACCACGAAGTGATGATTCGTGGCACGTTCGCCAACATCCGCATCAAGAACCAGCTGGTTCCGGGGACGGAAGGCGGCGTCACGCGACACTTTCCCACGAACGAAACCATGTCCATCTACGACGCCGCCATGCGCTACGGCGAGGCGGGCGTCCCGCTCGTCGTGCTGGGCGGCAAGGATTACGGCATGGGATCGAGCCGGGACTGGGCGGCGAAAGGAACGCTGCTGCTGGGCGTCAAGGCGACCATCGTGGAGAATTACGAACGCATCCACCGGTCGAACCTGATCGGCATGGGCGTGCTCCCCCTGCAATTCCGCAAGGGAGAAACCGCGGCCACCCTGGGACTGACCGGCGAGGAGACCTTCGATATTCCCGTAACCGACGCCGTAGCGCCCCGGCAGGAAATCACCGTAACCGCCGCGAGGCCGGACGGAACGCAGACCGCCTTCCAGGCCGTCGTCCGCCTCGACACCGACGTAGAAGTGGATTATTACCGCAACGGCGGCATCCTCCACTATGTGTTGCGGGACTATCTGCGGCGAGCGCGCGTAACGGCATGAGGGTCATACAGATACAGTATTTCTTGACATAATACAGAATGATGTCATGTCCTCGTATCCAGTTTTCTACCTGTGACTTGAAGCCGGGCACATCCTCGTTGCTTTATACGATCTACTGAACCGTCACGGTGCTAACCAGTTCATTCTCCGTGGCAATTCCCTGTTCAGCGCCGCCAAAACCTACGGCGCCTCGCCTGAAAGTATCCGCCAGACGCGCTGATAGCCCGTGCCGTCCAGCGCAGCATGGGCGGGTCGAACACGCCCCCAATCTTGTGGCTGCATACCTCTGAGAAAGTCTCGCGCATGGCCAATGGAATACTGAGCCTGCGTATCGGGCACAGACTCCTTGTACAAATCGCCGAGATTTACCGCCACGCTTCGAGGCACTGAATTCATGCGCATCAGAACCCCCTCCTCGGATCGGACCCCATGGTAAATCATAGCAGGTAGAACTTGCATGCGGCGGCGGTCGCGATCAGAGATGTCCTGACTTGCTCCCGCCATTGCACTCAGAGCGGAAATACCCCACGTACCACCGTTGGCGATAGCCCTGTATATAGCCCGGCAGGTATCAGTGAGCGCCTTGGTGTCCGCAGAATCCCCGGAACCACTAAAATACCGCGTAGCGATTTCCTTGATTTGCTCCCCATTGACCCAGTCTCGGGTAATATCCGACAACGCACTCTGCCCACGCCCTCCGCCAACGATATCCGTGAACTGGCGTTCCAGTTGCGGCACCTGGAGCATCACCCCGAAAATATCCGCAATCCGGCCAGCCTCCCCAAACAGGCTATCCGGAACCCAGTCGTCAGGTTGCAATCTATTCTCTAATCTGCCAAGCCCCTGCATGGCTTTACCCACGCCTTCTGGAGAAAAGCCCGTGGCGTCGGCAAGCGAAGCCATTCCCGACGGCATTTCGGCGATCTGCTTGGCATAATCCCGCGTAGCTTGCAAAAGAGCATCCGCATGTCCCCTCCGATCAGCATCGGCGCGAAGAGTCGTGTAGCCATAGGTAGAGCGCAACAATTGCTCGGAATCCGCAAGCACCGCGTCCAGGTTTTTCTTCTCCGCCCACAAATGCGCCACATAACAACGAAAATCTTCCCACTGATCTGTCCAAAGCATGCCAGCAAGGCCAGCCAATTTACCCTGCCTGTCAAGGTCGTCCAGAAGAGTAACCAATCTTGATACGAGCGCCCCTGTATTTCGGCTAACAAACCTTATTATTTCTTCTCGATTCTGGCCTTCTGCAAGGCCTATCACGCCTACGCTGTCGTGTCCAATGCGCCCGGCTCGACCAGCCAGATTCCAGAATTCCCGGGGGGTCATCTCGACTTGCCCGTATTGACCCGGGAAATGTCTTGACGCCAGAAACACAGATGAAACGGGAAAATCGATGCCTTGCGCCACAGTGGTCGTCGCACACAACACCTTGAGACGACCAGACTCTGCAAGCCATTCCATGAGCGCGCGGGTCTCGTCCGATAAACCAGCATGATGCACTCCTATGCCGTGATCCAGCATGTCCACCAACTCGAAGTTCTCCGCTATCTCAGTGCGCAAGAAGTCCTGAACCAGCCTGGTGTCGGCATCGGGATACGCCATAACCGGCATGGACTTCTGCAGCATTCGAGCCATACCCCAAACCGAACTGATTCGATTGGCGACGGCAATACTTGTGCCTCGCTGAGACATAATGGAGGCCATAGCGCCTGACTGAAAAGCCAGATGCGTTTGCTTGCCCCTGCCAGAAAGCACCTTGCTTCTGGGAACCTTAACAGGCGTGCATTCACCCACGCGGTGCGTCCCTTGCAGATGCATTGCCTTAGAGGTCGCCGTCAGCGTTTCGAATTCGAGGCGCCACCCCGCTCGTTTCGATTCATCCGAGACTGCTCGATAAAGGCCCAGTATTCTCTCGTTAGGTCTCCATGCCGTTGATCCCAAACTTATTGCCTTACCCGCGTTCACGTCGTGAGCAAGCCACTTCGCCACATCGTCGGTTCCTTCAACGAATGGCATGAGGAGAAGGAAATGCGCATCCGGGCAATCCCGCTTGACCGTGGCTAAAAAGAGCTCGATCCGTAACCCGCGACCAGCGGCCTCCATGTTATGGGCTTCGTCCATAACGAGAAGCGCCATCGGGCGCGCAATTCTCTTGTTTCGAATCGCCAGAGATAGTTTTTCCGGCGTTGCAATCAATACATCGAAAGCATTCGCCTCGGCTTTCAGGAGTTCATCCTCGAATGCATCTACCTCGACCGCAGAAGTCAACTGCTCTACCCGAAGCCCGATGGGTTCAAAATCCCTGCGCAAGCGACGGGCGATCTGGGCGCAAAGCGCCCTCGTAGGCGCCACGTAAGCAACCCAGCCTCCGCTTTCCCGAAACTGATTGAGTGCTTGCAGAATGCGAAACTGCGCCAACAGCGTCTTGCCGCCGGAGGTTGGCATCTCCACCACGATCGCCGTCTTGGCCGGATCCAAAAGACCCTCTTCAAGGAGGGCTGCCCTTTGCGGGGGAAGAAGTTGAAACATCGGACGATGTTCTCGTTTTCCCAATGACCGGACAAACTCAGAGGTCTTCGAATTGACCCTCCGCACGGCCCACCACATCGATATTCTGACCATGACATGCCCGGTGGCGTGAAGCCAGCGCAGCAAGACATACAGGCCCGCATCGCCAAGTGCAGTAGCAGCCTTGATACCCGCCTCAAAGTGCTTGTCCAGTTGAATCATCGGGTCAGGCATGTCGCCTTGCAGCATATATCGGGCCAGTATTTCGGTCGCCTTGGCCCAATGGTACAAGGCCACTAATCTCATAGCAATAGCCCTGTTCCCTGCATCGGAACCGCCTTCAAACTGCCGCTCCTCATGCTCGTTCTGGTCAACCCGTAATCCGGCGATGATCTCGCGCACTCTGTCCAGATCGTCCCAACCATCCTTGCGAAAAAGCCTGACCCAGCATTCGAAGAGTCGGTACAGTACTCGAGTGTCCCATGGCATATCCGCTACGCTGGGCGCAGCAAGGCTATCCGGACGCTCGTCATACCAACGACGCAGGTCGGACCAGCGGTCTCCGCAATAAGCCAGGGCAGACAACCTCAACACAAAGAATATCCGGTCTATATTCTCCTGCGGGACCGGGAAAAGACGACGAAGTTCAAAGGCTTTATACGACGCAGCGACTGCTTGCTCCCGCAACGATCCGGCCTCCCCCGTTGGACTTGCCAATGCCTCCAGGCCTTCAATGGCAGCCAATTCATAGGCAAACGCAACCCGGTCCAGCAATTCATCCTCAGCCTTATTACTCAGATCATGATGCTGTGCATGCCCTCCATCCGCAGCGAAGTCGAAAAAAATTTGACGGCCAACGGCGTGATGCGCCAGGCGTTCGTTCATTAGCCGTTCCGCCTTATCCAGATCAGCCTGGCCAATAGCCGCGATTGCCCAGTGAGAGGTCAATGCACGTAATGACTCCTGCGTAATGCTCATCCCGCATCACCTCCCTTCATGCGTGCCAGAACGTCCTTGCCCAAATCGTTGATTCGGCCCCCGGGCAAGTATATTCCAAGGAATGCGATGTCCATTCCTTCAGGACAATCGGAAGCAAGTTCCAACACGATGCCCCGGAGATCGCGTTCATCCGGGGGTAAATCACGGACAAGGACTCCGTACAATCGAACATCGCTTTTAGCAGACAAATACCTTTCCACGGCCTGTATAAACAGGCAGGCCCAATCGGTATTCCGAGAACGAAGAAGCATATACTGGACCAAGCCATCCCGAAGGTTAACATCATTGCGCAAGTTCTCTATCTGTTGCCGAAGCCCCGACCTACCATGAACGACGCCCGGCGGATAGCGAGTATCGGACGAGGTTTTGACTTCGGCGAATACCAATCTATAGCGCCCGCCCTCCATTGCGAATCCCACGAGATCAGCGCCAGGAAGGCTCGCCCCGAATCGCCGCTCATCCCGACTCATCGGCCACGGAAAATTACATCCGCGCCAATCCTTAAGATACGCCTCGGCGATGACTTCGCCGACACGCCAGTTCTTGAATCCCTTTTTTACGCGTTCACTAACGCGCTCGGCGACAAAGTCCGTTGCGCCCAGTGACATCAGTGCCTCTTCAATTAGCGCCGAACCCGAATCGTCGAGAAGAATGCTTCTGACAGAGCCAGTCAAGGCTTCGTCTAATTCGCTGGAAGCCCACGTAATACCGGTTCCGGTACACGGCTCCTTGCCCAGCGTATACGCAATCACGCCTGCGGCCACCCGAGTGCCAGACCCAGGGCCGCTTCCTGCTCCCGTATTCGTCATTTCCTACAAATCGGTTTATGCATTTTTTGCATAATAGCGGCCTTTTCTATGCGTTTTTTGCATAGACAGAGGGTCTGCCCGGTCAGGAGATTGCTATTCTGTCCCGTCGGCGCACCATGCTATGCATTTTTTGCATAACGATAGCCACTTCTATGCGTTTTTCGCATAATAACGGCTTTTGGTTATACACGCGCACATAATACAAAAACCGGGGCGCCTATGCAACGCCTCAAGCGCCGTCCGCCGCGCCCCAGCCTCCGCCTCCCGGCGTTTCGATGCGCAGGATGTCCCCCGCCTCGAACCGTCGGCTGAACTTCGCGGGCAAGGGTTCTTCCGCGCCGTCCGAACGCACGAGCGTATTGCGTCCGCAGGCGCCGGATGCCCCGCCCTGCAACCCCCACGGAGGCGTCTGGCGCCGCTCGCTAATCACCGTTACGGTGGCGGGCCGCAGCAACCGGTACGTCCGCACCAGCCCGTCCCCGCCCCGCCGCGCGCCCGCCCCGCCGCTCCCGCGACGCAGCGCATACGTCTCGATCCGAAACGGAAACGTCATTTCCAGCGCCTCGACCGGCGTATTAAGCGTGTTGCTCATGTGCACATGCACCCCGTCCAGACCGTCCGCCCCGGCAGAAGCCCCCATCCCGCCCCCGATGGTTTCGTAGTACGCATAGGGCGACCCGTCCGCGCGAAAACCCCCGATGGTCAGGTTGTTCATCGTGCCCTGCCCGGCGGCGCACACCTGGTTTGGCAGGGCCTGCGCCAGCGCGCCAAACGCCGCGTCCACGATGCGTTGCGAGGTTTCGACATTGCCGGCAGCCACCGCGCGCGGTGGGCGGGCATGCACCAGGCACCCCGGCGGCGCCGCGACGCGAACAGGGGCGAAGCATCCTGCATTCATGGGAATGTCCACCACCGCCAGCGCCCGCGCGGCGTAGTAGCAGGCCGCCTCCGTAACCGGCAGCGGCGCGTTCAGCGAACCGTCTACGGCGGGCGACGTCCCCTCGAAATCGAACGTCACGCCGTCCCCCCGAATATGGGCCGCCACCCGAATGACGATCTTTTCCCCCGCCGCCGCACCCGCCGAATCCGGCTCCAGCGTATCCTCGAATCGGAACACCCCGTCCGGCCACGCCCGAATGCGCTCCCGCAAGAGCCGCTCGCTCCACGCAGGCAAGTAGCCCGCGTACGCTTCCGCCTCCGCCGCGCCATGCCGCTCGATCAGCGCCGCAAGGCGGGCCTCCGCCACCGCATGGGCCGCCTGCTGCGCCGCCAGATCGCCGCGCCGCTCCGCGGGCGTACGTACGTTGCGCAAGATGAGCCGCTCCAGATCGGCGACGACCTTGCCCTCCTTGCGCCACTTCACGGGAGGAATAATGACGCCTTCCTGATACAATTCGCGAGAAAGCGGCAGCGATCCGGGACTCATGCCGCCCACGTCGGCATGGTGCGCCCGGCTCGCGGCGAAGAACGCGAGGCGCCCCTCCGCAAACACCGGAGAAATCATGGTAATGTCCGGCAAGTGCGTACCGCCCTCGTACGGATCGTTCAGAATCGCGGCGTCTCCGGGGCGCCATGCGTCGATGGCGTTCAGCGCCGCTTCAAGGCTGCGCGGCATGGCCCCGAGATGCACCGGAATGTGCGCGGCCTGGGCCACCAGCCCGCCGCGCCAGTCGAACACGGCGCACGAAAAATCCAGCCGCTCCTTGATATTGGGAGAATGCGCCGTCCGCCGCAGCGTCACGCCCATTTCCTCGGCGACGCCCGCAAACCGATGCCGGTACAGTTCCAGAAGAATCGGGTCCATTGATCAGCGTATCCTTAACTGTCTGCAAGACGGGAAAAATGCAAATTGCGCCAGGCATCCGCCTCCACGCGCCACGAAGGCGCGACGAACGCGGTCGCATCGTACTGAATCACCACGGCGGGCCCCTCGAAAGCATGGCCCCACCGCAACCGGTCCCGATCATACAGGGCCGCCATCGCCTCCTCGCCGGTATCCAGCGTCACCGGCGTCTGGCCCACCTGCGCCGCCCCGGAAGTCGCGGACGCCTCGGCCCGCTCCGCATCCCTTGGCAACGGCGCCTCCGCTCCGGGCGCCGTTCCTCGTACGCGCAACGTCACAATCTCTACGGGGGCGTCCGGCGTGGCGTAGCCGTACCGGCGGGCATGGCGCGCATGAAAACGCCGCCGGGCGTCGTCGAGGCGGGCGGGGTCTGTCGGCACGGTCAATTCGTAGCTTTGCCCCCGGTAGCGCATGTCCGCAAAGGTTTCGATGACGGGCCGCCCGCGCCCCTCCCCGGCGAAGACCTTCAGGACGCGCTCCGTTTCCCGCGCATACAGCGCCCCGAGGGCAGCCTCGTCGGCGGGCGCCGCAAGGGACGTGTCGTACGCCACGTCCGCCATCAACAAACCGAGGGCGCTCAACACTCCGGGCTGCGGCGGCAACAAAATCCGGCGAATCGAAAGCGCGTCCGCCAGTTCGCAAGCGTGCAACGGCCCGGCGCCCCCGAACGGGACCAGCGCGTACTCCTTCGGATCGTACCCCCGCTCGACCGATACGCGGCGCAAGGCCCGCTCCATGGATGCGTTGGCGATCCGAACGATCCCCAGCGCCGTTTCGCGCAGGGAAAGGCCCAGCGGCCGCCCTAATTGTTCCACGGCCCGGCGCGCGGCGTCGGCGTTGAGCGCGAATTCGCCTCCCAGAAATCGATCCGGCAGGATACGTCCAAGGACCACGTTCGCGTCCGTAACCGCAGGCGCTTCGCCGCCCCGTCCGTAACACGCAGGTCCCGGCGCGGCGCCCGCGCTGGCGGGACCCACGTGCAGCGCGTTCGCCGCGTCGGCATGGGCCAGGCTGCCCCCGCCCGCGCCCACCGTATGTATATCCACAGAAGGCAGGCGCAGCGGCAACCCTGCGATGGCGCTTTCGGCGGTGCGCGGTATTTCGCCGGGACACAGCGCCACATCCGTGCTGGTCCCGCCCATGTCGAGCGTGAGAATCTTGGGCGCCTCGTCGCCCAGCGCCGTTTTGGCCAGGCGAAAGGCCCCCACCACCCCGCCCGCCGGGCCGCTGAGCGCCAGGCGCGCCGGGCGCCGCGCCGCCTGTTTCGTCCCGATCACCCCGCCGTTCGATTGCATGACGCGCACCGGCCTCGGCGCCACAGCCCGCCCGAGCCGGTCCAGATACCGCGCCGCGACGGGTTGCAAATACGCATTCGCGACGGTCGTCGCCGCGCGTTCGTATTCCCGGTATTCCGGCAGAATGTCCGCGCTCAGCGAGAACCGGGCGTCGGGAAGGTATTCCTTCAGAATCTCTGCCGTCCTGCGCTCGTGTTCCGGGTACAGAAACGAAAAAAGGTATATGATCGCCACGCCCGCCACGTCCAGCCCTTGCAGCCTTTCGCCGAGGGCGGCGACGCCGCGCTCGTCCAGCGGCGTCAGGACCGAACCGTCGGCGGCCACCCGCTCCGCGACTTCGAATCGCAGGTCCGCCGGGACGAGCGGCGGCGGGCGACGCTGGGACAATGCGTACAAGTCGGGACGATTCTGCCGCCCGATAGCCAGCACGTCGCGAAACCCCCGGGTCGCAATCAGGGCGCAGCGGGCGCCCCGGCGTTCGAGGAGCGCATTCGTCGCGACGGTGGTGCCATGCGAGATGGCAGCGTCCGCAGCAACGCCAAGCCGCCGTACGCCTTCCTCCACGGCGCGACTCTGGTCCTGCGGCGTGGTGGCCGTCTTGAAAATAACCAGCGCCCCGTCCTTCAGGCGCGCGAAATCCGTGAACGTGCCCCCCGTATCGATCCCGATGCGTTCCGTCATGCTCGATAACTGCGAGGCGGGCCGTAGGTACGGTACATGCCGCTATGGTTCACATGCCCTACGTAGCGTCCGAGCACCCGAACTTCTTCGAAAACGTCCGGCTTGATATGAATATCCGCGTATTCCTCGTTGGCCGGTTCGAGGCGCAGCCCGTTTCCGTCGTAATATATCCGCTTCAGGGAGGTCTCGCCATCGTAGAGAATGGCCCCGATGCCCCCGTTGGGAATATCGTCGTCTATAAGCAAGACGTAATCTCCGTCGTGAATGTCCGCGCCAATCATCGACTGCCCCGATACGCGGATGGCGAAAATGCGATCCAGATTGGGAAAGAGCGTTTCGAGCGTAATGGTCCCAAGGTCGGCTTCGACGGCTTCCTGCAAATGCCCCGCCGTGATGACGCCGCGCACGGGAATCCCCGCCGCGCTCGTCAGAAATTCGTCTTCGTCCGGGAAGCAATACCCCCGAAGGCCGCGCGTCAGGAACCCCTTTTTGCAGATCGCTTCAAGGTTCTGCGTCACGCTGTTGGTGGACCGATACCGAAAATGCTCGGCGATATCCCGGTAGGTGGGCCATACCCGATGCTTGCGCAAGTAGCCCGAGACATACTGGAGGAATTCGTACTGTTTCGAGGTCAGGTTTTTTCGAGGCATACCATGCGGAGGCGGTTGAATGGGATGTTTGCAAGGCGTCAGGGAGGGCGTGGCCACGCGGCGGCGCGAACAGGCCTCCCCCGAAAAGCCCGGCGCGGCGAAACCGCAAGCGGGGCATACACATATGTACAATATATGTCCAAGCGCGCTCCGCGTCAAGCCCTTCGCAAAAAATATTTCAGGACGCGCCGACCAAAAGCGCCTGGGCGGCGCTCAGAGATCGCTAAAAAGTTGCTTCACGACGCGGCTGCCGCGCGTCGGCAAGGCGTCCTCGACGTGATACCGAAGAAAATCCTCGATGAGCTGGCCCAGTTCCGCGGCGGTGCGCTTGTCCAGCCGCATTTCCATGACCGTATCCGGGTCGGCGCGGGCCACGATGGCGAAGGCGCGCAAGGTCCGGCGGGCGGCGAAGCGCATGGTTTCGGGACTTCCCTGCCCGCTGGACGGCTCCACAGACCCGGTTTCCAACAGCAGCGCCCCCCCGGATGCCGGGATGCGCTCGACAGCTTCCCGGTCGATGTCCGGCGAAAAGCCAAGAACCCGGGCCAAATGGAGCTGAAACAAAAAGAAGACCTGCTCGGCCCGCCCCTCGTACCGATCCAGGCGCTCCAGCGCATCCAGAAGCAGGGCGAACACGAGCGGATTTTCGTCTTCGTCCTGCATCAACGCCTGCGCGATTTCGACCACGCGCTGCCCGTAGGCCAGCGCCGCAAGATTCGTCCGCAACCGCCCGAACGTTCGGACATGGCTGCATTCGGAGAGCGTCTGCACCTGTCGAGACGCCTTCCAGTACAAAACGGCCTGCACGTACGACATGGGTTGCAAGGTCGATCCGAATCGGCTTTTGGGCCGTAGCGCGCCCCGGGCCATGGCGGCCGCCTTGCCCTTCTCTTTGGTGAAAAGGGTCACGATCCGGCTGGTTTCGCCGTACTGGATGCTTCTGAGCACGATCGCCTCGGTGCGAACAATCATTTTTAGAAATTTTTCGGGGCAGAGGTTATATCCGGGCTTTTTATGTGTCTATAGATCAAAAAAAGCCATGCGACTGCTTCATCGCCTTCAGCAACGACTCAGCCTTACGAAACACGAAGCCATGGCGCTTTCGTGCCTGTCGGGCCTCCTCATAATCGGAATTATTGTGCGGCAAGTCCAGCAACGCGCCATTTTGGCGACGCCGGATGCGTACGCCGAACTGGACCAACTCTTCCTGGAGCGGTCGCAGGAAGGCGCCGGCGCGGCGGAAACGGCCTCGGCAAGCGGCGACTCCGCCAGCGAGCCGGGCGACAACCCGCCGGAAACGGCGTCCGCCAATCTTTCCGTCTCGGCCCGGTCCCCGGCGCGGGAACCGCCCGCCGCGTCGTCCGCTCCAGGCGCTGCGGAGAAGGCAAACGATACGGGCCATTCGGAAACGCTGCGCATCGACATAAACCGGGCCGGCGCAGCGGAGCTCCAGCGGCTGCCCCGCATCGGACCGAAAACGGCGGAACGCATTCTGGCGTTTCGGGCGACCTACGGCGCATTTCGCTCGCCGGACGACCTGCAACAGGTGAAAGGCATTGGGCCGAAAACCCTCGAACGCCTTCGTCCGCATATTTACGTCGGCGCGGCGCCCCCGCCCGGCGATTCGCCTTCCGGCGCTTCGTCGGGGGAATGAACCGAATCAGCCGAATCATACGGGTCTTCCGTCCAGGCTTCCGCAACTTTTTCCTCCCGCTTCAGAAACCGGTATACCGGCGTCAGCAACAACGCGGCCAGCGCCAGAAAACCGACCAGCGTAAGGAGAATGACCCCAGTGTACCCACCCATAAAACCTCGCAAAAAATCGCTGAAACAGCAGGTTGAACCCTATGAAGAACGCCTCTACGCGCATGTTGATCGTCGATAGCGACGTACGAATGTCCGCAAACTTACGGAAAATCTTCGAACGCAAGGGCTACGTCGTAACCGGAGCCTGGGACGGAGAGCAAGGACTCCGCCTCCTGACCCGGATGCCTGCGTACGACATTGTATTGCTCGAAATCGCCATGCCGCGGCGCAACGGCTTCGACATCTTGCGCAAGACCCGCCTGGCGGGCGTAACCACGCCCATCGTCATGTTGACCTTTCGCGCCAAAGCCGACGACAAGCTGCGCGCATTCCACGCAGGCGCGGACGATTACGTGACCAAGCCCTTCCATATCGAGGAACTGGCGGCCCGGGTAAAAGCGCTGCTTCGCCGCAGCAACCCGCCCGCCGAACAGCCCTGGGACACGTACGAAGTCGGGGATTTGCATGTGAATTTCAGCAGTCATACGGCGCACCGCGACGGCGACGCCGTACAGCTTACCGCCAAGGAATTCGACATCCTGCGGTACTTCATCGAGCACCGGGGGCGGACGGTCAGCCGGGGACAAATCCTGCGCAGCATATGGGGCATTTCGCTGGACATATCCACGCGCACCATTGACCGGCACGTTTCGGCGCTGCGCAAGAAAATCGAGCCGGACCCCGACGATCCCGTATGGATAAAGACCGTGTACGGCGTCGGATACCGGTTCATAAAACGCCCGCTACAGGCGGAAAACGCGAAACCGAACCCCGAAAACGGGGTATTAACCCTTAATTACCCGGAAACGCCATGATCAATACGCTTTCCATCGCCAGCGACCTTTCCAGGGCAGGCATCGCAAAATCCCACGCCGAAGCGATTGCGAACGCTATCGGAACCAGCCAGGAAGACCTCGCCACAAAAGATTTTGTGCGCGCCGAGATAAGTACTGTCCGCGCCGAGATAAGCTCTGTCCGCGGCGAAATGAGCGCCCTGGAAACCCGCCTTGTGCGCTGGATAGTCGGAACGGTTTTCGCAGCCTCCGGCCTGTTGTTCGCCGCCCTGCAGCTCATGCCGTAAACCCGCCCCGGGATATTTTACCGCTTCGGTTCGGCCACGCCGTCCCGGTGCCGGTACGCCAGCGCGGAGGCCGCCGCTTCGTCCAGCAGGATGTGCGCATGGGGGTGCATTTGCAAGGCGGACGCCGGACACATGGCGGTAACGGGTCCCTCCAGCGCGTCGCGCACGGCGACGGCTTTCCCCGTTCCGCTCGCCAGCATCAGCAGTTTGCGCGCCTCCATAATGGTGCCAAGGCCCATCGTAACGGCCTTGCGAGGCGGCGCTTCTCCCTCGCCAAAAAAACGGGCGTTGTCGGAGAGCGTCTTTTCGGTCAGCGCCTGCACCCGCGTACGGGAGGCAAGCGAAGACCCCGGCTCGTTGAACGCAAGGTGCCCGTTGGACCCGATGCCGAGAATCTGCAAATCGATGCCCCCCGCCTTCTCGATGCTCCGTTCATAGGCGGCGCAAGCGGCTTCAAGGTCGTCGGCCATGCCGTCCGGCATATGAACCCGGGCCGGGTCGACGCCTGCCGCGCCAAAGAAATGCTCCTGCATGAAACGCCCGTAACTCTGCGGGTGATCGGGAGGCAATCCCACGTACTCGTCCAGGTTGAACGTGGCGATCCGGGAAAAATCCAGGCCCTCCTCGGCGCCAAGCGCAATCAGGCGACGGTACAAGCCAATCGGCGTACTGCCGGTAGCGCACCCGAGCACGGGGTTGTCGCGGCGGAGCGCGTGAAGGACGATCTCCGCCGCCCGCTCGCTGACCGCGTCGTAATCGGAAAGTATCTCGACGAACATAAAAGCCCCGCGCCTCGCTAAAACGACCCGCCGGAGGTCTTGAGTTCGAACAGATGCTCGGGCAACTCCACGTTGATTTCGGTATCGAGCGACACCGAACCCGTGAGGTTCCCGTCCATGTAGGTTTCCAGCCTGGACGGAAGCCGAACGTCCCCGATTTGCTGCATCTCTGCCATAACCACGAACACCTGCACGGGGCCCTGGTCGTACCGTACGGCGGCCGGTTCGTGCGTCTCGGCGTCGAGCAGCATCTCGGTCGCGCCCGCCACGCCCGGCGACGTAATGGAAAGCACGTCCGCGGTCCGCCCGTCGTAGAGTTCTTCCTGTCCCAGATATTGCACGACCATATCGTCGCGGCCCAGCATGGAGATCATGTCGCGATCCATCTGCGACTTGTACTGTTCGATAATTTCGGAAGGATCAATGGGCAAACCGTCCGGCAAGTCCGCCATGCTCTCGTCCCCGTCGATCACGACGACGATGGACCCCATGCCGCCGGGCAAGGACATCTCGGCGCGCATCCGATCCGGGTAGGCCACATACTGCATGGCGTCCATTTCCATCTGTCCGCCGCCGGGTATCACATTCGCGATGGTCATCGCCTGGCGTATGGTGCGGATCGCGGCGAAGGCTTCGTGTCCGCCCAGCGCCTCCACGGCTTTGCGGAACAGGTCCTGCCCTTCGGAAAGCGTTTCCTCGGTGGCTTCGGGCGCCGGTTCGCGGCCCGTGGGAATCGTTACGTCAAGGGTCTCCACCTCGCCCAGATCGGCCAGCGGACGCCCGAAATCCGCCCCGTTGCCCACGGCAAGAATTTTCATGTCGTCCGGGCGGAGATACTTCTCGGCCACGCGGTGCACGTCGTTCGCGCCCACGGCCTGTACCCCTTCCCGCACCTGATTCAGAAAATCGAGCGGATAATCGTAGTACGCATAGGTCATCATGCGGCTAACGATCTCCTGGCGCGTATCGAAATTGAAGACAAAACTGTTCAGGTAGTTGTCTTTCGCCAACTGGAGTTCCTCCTCGGACGGCGGCTCGGCGCGCAATTTCTCTATTTCCTCGCGCACGGCTTCCGTCCCGTCCACCGTCGATTCCGATTTGGTCATAATGCCCGCGTAGAACTGCCCGGGCCGCTCGAAATTGGCGGTGTAGGCCCCGAATACCGAATAGGCCAGCCCCTTGTCGTCGCGCACGTTCTGGAAAAGCCGCCCGGTAAACCCGCTCAGCACCTGATTCATCACCGTTACCGCGAAATAATCCGGGTGGTTCATGGTGATCTCCCCCGGATGCCCCATCAGAATAGCGCTCTGCGTCACATCCTCCTTGGGCGCATAGTAGACCCCGTATTCGGAATTCGCGTCGGGGGCGGGCTGCGGCGGACGGACGAAATCCTCCTGCGCTTCCCACGCGGCGAACGCGTTTTCGAGTTTCTCGGCCATGGCTTCCGCGTCGAAATCTCCCCAGACGCCCAGAATCGTATTGTTCGGCAGGAAATACCGCGCGTGAAAATCGATCAGGTCCTGGCGCTCGATGGCGTCGATGGTGGCGTACTCGGTATGCCGGGCATACGGGGAATCGGCGCCGTACAGCAACTTGGAGAATTCGCGATTCACGATGGACATCGCCTGGTCGTTGCGGCGGGCGATAAACGATTTTTCCTGCGTTTTCGCCAGGTCTATCTTGTCTTCGGGAAAGGCGGGGTGCATGAGCACGTCGGCGAACAGGGGCAGCACCTCGTCCACCGTCTCGGTCAGGGAGGACATGAACACCTGGCCGGAAACCGTCCCTATCGACGATTCGATTTGCGCGCCCATGTTCTCCAGGCGGAGATTCAGCGCGTCGGCGTCCACATTTTCCGTGCCGCCCGTGCGCAGGACCTCCCCGGCGACCGAGGCCAGCCCCACCTTGTCGGCCGGTTCGTTGAGCGCGCCCACGCCTACGCGGGCAGACATCTCCACGAGGGGCAGTTCAGGATTCTCGATAAGAAAAACGGTCATGCCGTTCGATAGCGTGACCTGCTCCGGCTCCGGAATGTCGAATTCGGGGAGCGGCGGCGTGTCGATATCCGCATAATGGGATTGCGCGAAGGCGGGCGCGGCGCACAGTACGGCGACGGCGCAGGCGGTCAGCATCCGAAACGCATAGCGTGTCATGGCGGCGATAGATTGCGTGGTTGAAACAGGCATGGCGGCAGGTTGTGCGACAGATTCGTCGGCAGGTTTTGGGGAGGATGGAAAAAAGAACGGGGTCGGGCGGGCGCGCAGGCTACCCTTCGGCCTCCTCGTCCATGTTTTCTTCCATGTCCTCTTCCATATCGGGCGTCTCGGTGCGAATCGAAGCCACCGTCCGGTTGGATTTCGTAAAGGTTTCTCCGACGACGCGCTGCACGTCCCCGGCGGAGACCTGGTCGATCTCGTCGAGATAGGTGAACAGGTCGCTCCAGTCGCCGGTTACGGCTTCGTGATAGGAAAAGAGCACGGCCAGCCCGGTATTCGACTGCAACTGACGCACCAGCTGGGCGCGGGCCTGCGTTTTCGCCCGCGCGACTTCGTCCTCTGTAACGCCCTGCTCGGCGATGTCCTCCAGAATCCCGTAGGCGGCCTCTTCGAACGCTTCCGGCGGTTGCCCCTGATTCAGCACGCCGTAGATCAGGAACAGGTGCGGATACTTGTTCATGCCGGGAAAGCCGTTCAGCGCTTGCGCCTGCAAGGCGATCTGCTTTTCCTCGACGACTTCCCGATACAGGCGGCTGGTCCGTCCGTCGCTGAGAATGCGCTCCAGCACGTCGTATACGGCCTGGTCCGGATGGTTTACGCTGCCCTTGTGCCACCCGGCAATGACGATGGGCTGGCTCTGCTCTTCGATCACGACGCGGCGTTCGGCGATTTGCGGCGGCTCCACCGTTTCCACGGGGTCGGGGCGGTCGCCTTCGGGAAGCCGCCCGAAATAGGTTTCGGCCAGCGCGCGCGCCTCGTCCGGGTCCACATCCCCGGCGATCGCAACGATCAGGTTTGCGGGGTTGTAGTATTTATGGAAGAAATCCATGGCCTCGGCCCGCGTATAGGACTGAATGTCCGACATATGGCCGATGCCCGGCTCGCCGTACGGATGCGCCTTGAACGCCGTGGTCCAGAATTCCTCAAGCAGCCGCCCGAAGGGGTTGCTCTCGGTGCGCATGCGGCGCTCCTCGGCCACCACGTCCCGCTCCACGTAGAACTCCCGCAGCACCGGGTCCAGAAAGCGCTCCGACTCCAGCGAAAACCAGAGTTCGGTCTGGTTCACCGGCAGGCTCACGAAATAATCCGTCCGGTCGTTCGCCGTGGAGGCGTTGAGTCCCGTGCCGCCGTTGCGTTCGAGGGCTTCTTCGAATTCGGGGGTGCTGTACTCCTGCGCGGCGTCGCGGGCCTCGGCGAAGGCGGCTTCCAGTTCGGCGATCTTGTCGGGATCGGCGTGGAGGCCCTTGTGCCGCTCGGCGCGGAGGCGCTCGTAGGCGGCGTCCACCTGTTCGAGCGCGGCTTGTTCGGCGGCGGAATCCGTCGTGCCGATGGTGGAAGTGCCCTTGAACGCCATGTGCTCGAACATGTGCGCCAGGCCCGTAATGCCCTTCACCTCGTCCACCGACCCCACGTCGGCGTAGGTGTAGAAGGTGGCGACGGGCGCGTCGTGGCGTTCGATGACGATAAAGCGCAGTCCGTTGTCGAGGGTAAACTCCGTGACCCGTTCCTCGAAACGGGCCAGCAGGTCCTGTTCCTGCTCTTGCGCGGGCGCCATGTACACGGGCAGCATACAGGCGAGAATAAGGAAAAAGACGACCAGGATGGTGCGGGCGCTCATATTATATATAGCGTATAGGCGGATATTAGCGAGGGCGGTATGACAGAGCCGAAACCGGCGCGGCGGACTGCCCGCAGGGGGCGCCAGCAGCGGCGCGCCAGAAAAAACGGCCTATCCTTTTCGTATACGAGACAATCTCGTCAAAGTTTAGGGGCAGCCCGCTAAAACCCGCGCCCGATAGTTCCAGTCGACCGGTTGCGGCCTGCGAACCCTGGCGGCGCTGGCGACGTACCAAGGCGCATGGGTTCCCTCGCCGATCTTAACAAGTACTACTGGAAGTACAAGCATCTCTTTGTTCCGGGATTGCTGTGCGCCATCGCGTCCGCCGGGTTTTCCGTCGCGGTGCCGGTCGTGGTGCGCATTGCGGTCGATAGCATCCCGCGCCTGGTGAACCTGTACCATATCTACGAGGGCACCCCCGTCCGGGGCTATCTGTACGCCAGTTTCTTCGTGGGCTTGCTCGCCTTCGGGCTTATCATCATCGCGCTAAGCCTGCTAAGCGGCGCGTTCTCTTTCCTGCAGCGGCAAACGGTGGTGGTCGCGTCGCGGCATATCGAGTTCGACCTGCGCAACGCGCTCTACGACCGGTTGCAGCGGCTTTCGCAGCGATTCTACTATACGTACTCGACGGGAGACGTGATGGCCCGCGCCACGAGCGACATCGAAAGCGTCCGGCGCTACATCGGCCCGGCCATTATGTATATCGTGCGGGCGGGCGTGGTCGTGGTCACGGCCATCACCGTGATGTTCATTATTTCCCCGACGCTCACGCTGTACGCGCTCATTCCCATGCCCTTCCTTGCGGTGGCGGTGTTCTTCATGGCGGGCATGCAGCACAAGCGCAGCGACGCGATTCAGGCGCAATATTCCCGCCTTACCAGCCGGGTGCAGGAAGCGCTGGCGGGCATTCGCGTCCTGAAGGCCTATACGCGAGAGGACGCCGAGGCCCGGGCTTTCGAGGAAGAAAGCGCCGCGTACCGGCGACGCAACCTGGACCTCGCGGTGGTCGATTCCGCGTTTCGCCCGGTGTTTCTGCTGCTGGTGGGCATGGCGAGCATTATCGTGATCTGGCTGGGCGGGCGGCTGGTGGTCGAAGGGTCCATCACCATCGGCAACATTGCCGAATACGTGATTTACGTGGCGTACATGACCTGGCCGGTGGCGTCGATGGGCTTCGTAGTAACGATGATTCAGCGGGCGTCCGCCTCCATGATCCGGCTGAACCGCATTTTCGACGCCAGGCCCGACATTGCGGATACGGACGAGATGGTTTCGGAGGTCCGGGAAATTCGCGGGGCGATCCGGTTCGACAAGGTTTCGTTTCGGTACGGGGAGGAGGGGCCCTGGGTGCTGCGGGACGTATCGTTCGACGCGCCCGCCGGCTCCACCCTGGCTATCGTGGGGCGGACGGGGTCCGGCAAAACGACCCTCGTAGAGATGATTCCCCGACTACTGGAGGCCACGCGGGGGACGGTGCGCATCGACGGGCGGCCCATCCGGCATATTCCGCTGGACGTGGTGCGGTCGTCTACGGGGTATGTCCCGCAGGACGTATTCCTGTTCAGCGACACGGTGGGCAACAATATCGCTTTCGGCGCGCCGGATGCGGACGAAGCGCGCATCGAAGAAGCGGCCAGAGAGGCGGCCCTGCTGGAGAATGTGCGCGATTTTCCGAATGAATTCGAAACACTGGTGGGCGAGCGGGGCATCACGCTCTCTGGCGGACAGAAACAGCGGGCGTCCATTGCCCGGGCGCTGATTCGTCGGCCCGCCATTCTCATTCTGGACGATGCGCTCTCTGCGGTGGATACGAACACGGAAAACGAATTGCTGGGGCATTTGCGGCGGTATTACGGCGCCTGCACGGTCGTCATCGTGAGCCACCGCATTTCTTCGGTGATGGACGCCGACCTGATTCTCGTGCTCGAAGAGGGGACCATTTCCGAACGGGGGTCGCACGAGGAACTGCTGCGCCGCAAGGGATTGTACGCGGACCTGTACCGGAAACAGTTGCTGGAGCAGGAGATTGCGGAATTGTAGGGGGACGGGGCGGCCTTCGTTCCCGTGCATTCCCCTAAGGCGGCCTTCAATCCATATAAATTCCGCTGGGGCGGCCTTCAATTCACATGCATTCCGCTGGGGCGGCCTTCAATCTCTTGAAATCAATCCGCTGAAATCAGTTTGAGATGTTGAAGGCGCTTCATCATGGCCTGCGCACTGACCTTGAACCGTTTGGCCATCTCCGGTATCTCGTCGTCCCGGGAAGGGTCGACGCGCTGTTCTGCGAACGCTTTCCGAACCTGATCGGCGGGCATAAGCAGCGCCCCCGCGAATCGATTGGCTTCGTCTTCTTCCCGCTTCGTGGCAGAGCCGGGGTTGTTGCTGCGCAAGTCGATGTGAAGATGTTCGTCGATATAGGCTTCCTCGCTATGTAATATATAATGCGCTATCTCGTGCGCGATGGTAAAGCGCTGGCGATGCTCGTGGTGACCTGCATGGACGCCGATCACGGCGGAGTCTCCATGCCGGACCAGCATCCCGGAGCACGCTTCGCCAAGGTCCGCCTCATCGACCTCAATGCCAAGGTGCTTCGCAACCGCATCCACGGGCACCGGGATTGTCTTTATGCCCGCCTCCCGTACAAGGTCCTCCGCTTGCTTTTGGAGTTCTTCGAGTCTTTCGGGCGGGATGGGAGAAGGCGCGTCGTCGTCCCTGGACGAATCTTTAGGGATCATCGTCTGGATCAGCTTATGGGCCACTGCGCTCGCCAGAACCGATCCGGCGCCGACGGCAAGCCCGGCAGGGACCTCCCCTTTTCCCTCGTCCCCCGCGCTTTCCAACCCGGACTGCAACGTATCTTCCTGCTCTTTCCGCGTAGCCGCCGCCGCTTCCCGCGTCCCCGAAGTATTCTCGCGCGCATTCGGAGCCTTCGCCCCCCATGCCAAAACCGCTTCGTACATCAACGAAATTTTCTCCTGCAACTCCGAAGATTTTTTGTTCGAGGAAGGCAACAGCGAATGCATGTCCACGTCGAGTGCGTCTGCAATCTCCGAAAGCGTATGCAGCGTGGCGCGCTGTTTTCCGTTCTCGATATTCACAATGGAACCCCGAGCAAGGTTGCAGCGCACTGCCAGCTCGGTCTGGGACAGCCCAACTTCGCGCCGCCTTGCGGCCACGTTCCGTCCTATGCGCTCGTAAATTTCCTCTGATTCGGGAATTCGTCTCATGGGTTACGCAGGGATGAAGATGTCCGTTCACGGGGTCCGTCATGCCTTGCTATGGGCAAGAATTGCTGCATGTTGACTGCGTCAGGGGCTTGCGAGAGAAAAATAAGATTTTTTTTGATTTTGTCCAATATTGCCAGACATTGAAGGTTTTCTATTTGACATAAATCATTTATTTACAATTATTAATATTGTCAAGTAAAATCTTCGCGAAGGAGCGATTTGGCACTTCGAGCGACCCTTTTTTCATAGAAAACAGCCCCTGCGCGAGCAAAATTCATAGAACAATACTTGACTTTTTGAATTTTAATACCGTACTTTTGCCTTCCCGCCTTTTTACTAAATTCAGCGAGATCGATTTTATTGCTTGACTTTTGCCTGGCAACATCGTATGTTATCCAGTCCGGCTCGCCCCGCTCGTCCGTCGGGCCCGACGGAGGCGGTCCGGCAATCGACTTTCATTCACGACCATAACCCGCATAGACCATGGGAAAGAAACCAAACGGCACCGCGTGCCAACGCTACACGGCCCTCGTATGGGGCGCCGACTTCATCCACCCGCAAACCCGCAATATAACATGAGCGCGCATACCATGAGCAGTAAAAACAACGACACCGACTACCAACGCTACCTGGCCCTTGTATGGCTTGGCAACGCCATGAAACGCGTCCATCGCCGAAGCGACGAGGCCGCGGCATTGATCGCATGGATAGAGGAGCACATTCTGGACCTGTGCGAGGGCCTTCGGGCTGGAGACGAGACGGCGCTTGTCGAGGCTACAAAGAGCATCCCGGTCAAGCGGCGCGGGAGAGCCTGGCGAGGCATGCCGGACCATAGCATGATGGACTCCGACGAAGAAGAGAAGGCCACGAACTCGGACAAGGCATGGCGCAACTTGCGGAAGCATGTCGAACGCCTGGCCAGCCAAGCGGAAAGCGTTGCGCCGGACCTCCTGTCCACCCGCCTGGGGGAACTCGCCGAAATCGCTCGCCTCTCGCCGGAAGACGTGGCCATCCTGGAGCTCCCATTGCGCTACGAGGTGCAGCCACTTCTCGAATCGCTGGTGGATAGCATTACCAGGGCCCGGCGGTTTGGACCGAGCGGTATCGGCACGACTGTAGCGTCTTGCTTCCTGGACATGAACCCCAAAACCATTGGCAGGCGCCTCGCCTTTGATGCACCCCTTGTCGCTTCCGGCCTGCTGAACATGGATTCCGATGGCGACATCGACATTCCGTCCCGGCTGAAAAAGATCGCCTGGGCGCCCGAAAAGGAGACGGACGTGCGCCGCCTGCTGCTCGACGCCAGCGCGCCGACGGAACTGGACTGGTCCGACTTCGACCATGTTGCCCACGACCGGGATAGGCTGGAGAAAATAATCCGCGGGGCGCTCCAGGAAGGAAGCAAAGGCGTCAACATCCTGCTGTACGGACCGAACGGCACGGGCAAAACGGAATTGTCGAAGGTGTTGGCCAACCAGATTGGCGCAACCCTGTTCGGCGGCGGCGAGAAGGACGAACGCGGCGGCGCACCGTCGCCGAGCGAGCGTCTCGCAGACCTCCGCCTGGCGGGGTGCCTGCTGGGGAAAGATCCGAACGCGCTCCTCTTGTTCGACGAGATGGACGATCTCCTGGGCGGGGGTTTTCCGGACCTCATGCCCTTCGGGTTGATCTTGGGAGGAAGGCGTCGAAGCGACGGCTCCAAACTGTTCCTGAACCGGCTTCTGGAAGAGAATGCGGCGCCCACCATCTGGACCACGAACCATGCGAAATCCATCGACCCGGCTTTCCTTCGGCGCATGACGTATGTGGTGCACCTTCGGAAACCGCCCCCCTCGGTGCGGGAACGAATCCTGACGCGCCAGTTGGAGAGGCACAATGTGCGCATCGAAGCAGCGCAGGTGGCCCGGCTTGTGCGCGAATTCGATATGGCGCCCGGCGTCATGGAAGGTCCGATACGCGCGGCGGCCCTTGTGCCGGAAGCGGAAATGCTGGCCATGCTTGAGCGCGGCCTTCGGAATATAGCGGCTCTGATGGGTGGCAAACGGCGGGTGCAATCTACGCCTGCGCGCTTCGATCCGACGTTCATCCAGGCGGATCAGGACCTGGTCAAGCTCGCAGACCGGCTGACCCGGCGCGGCGCCAAACCCCTGTCTCTGTGCTTGCACGGCCCGCCAGGAACCGGCAAGAGCGCCTATGTGCGCTTCCTGGCGGAATGCATGGGTCTGGAAGTGCTGCACAAGCGCGCGTCCGATTTGCTGAACAAGTACGTAGGGGAATCGGAGCAGAATATCGCCAGGGCGTTCGAGGAGGCGCTCAATACCCATTCATTCCTGGTATTCGACGAGGCGGATTCGCTGCTTGCGGACCGGCGCGGGGCGCATCAGAACTGGGAGCTGAGCCTGGTGAACGAAATGCTGACCCAGATGGAATCGCATCCGTTGCCGTTCGCCTGCACCACGAACTACACGGAGAAGCTGGACGAGGCCACGCATCGCCGCTTCGTGTTCAAGGTGCGGTTCGGCTACAGTTCGACCGAGCAGGCGGCGGGCCTGTTCCGGCGCTACTTCGGGATGGAAGCGCCGGCCGCGCTGGCGAGTTTGAAAGGACTCACGCCCGGCGATTTTGCAGTGGTTCGCCACAAGGCCGAAATCACGGGCCAACTGGACGATGCGGATGCGCTGGTCGCCATGCTCCGGGCAGAGTGCGAAGCCAAGCCAAACCTGCCGGGATCCATAGGATTCTCTCCGGTGGCGTAAATGTTGAGGCGGAATGGTCCCAGCGAGACGTGTCCGCAGCGTTTCGCGCCGGGACATTCCGGTGAAGGCGTTGTGAGGGTGAACACCCGGGCGGTCGTGGAGGCTGCCCGGGTGTGTGAGGGGATGGTGATGTCTGGCGGGGCTGGAGGGAAATTGGAGAGAGGGTTGACATTGTGGGGAGGAGGGGTTAATATACAAGTGCTGGGAATGCAAGCAGTGAATAAGCCTCGATCCTCCTGCTGCTGTTCCTCGCCATACCGTTTTATCTATCACTAAAAAACAGAGGATATCATGAGCAACTCACCAGCAAATATATGCTCAATGCTTAGAAAGCAAAATATGCAACGAGTAATTCATCGTCTGGAGTGTATCGAAATGCTATACGACAAACTCAGCATATACAAATATATTCAAGACAATTTACAACAATGCGATGTCAGCAACGACGCAAATTATCAGAAAGCTTTTAAAAATTTTTATAGAGTCAGGAGAAATAATAAATGGCGTAAAGATTTTTTCTCGATCCTTGAACAAGAAAAAAACAATCAAGAAATTCGTTTTGACAATATTCTATGTCAGGTTTATAGAAAATCTGGGAAAGTTGAAACATCTTATTGCTCCAAGCTCGTCGCAACAATTGATCCTAATCGTCCAGTATGGGATACATTTGTCTTAAATCATCTTAAATTATTAAAACCGTCGTATAATCCGAAAAGACAGAAGCAAATTGCTAATTGTTGTAATGTATATTTACAAATAGAACAATGGATGACAAAATCAATTAATCAACAATGTTTTAAGCAATGGGTTTTATTATTCGATCAATCTTTTCCTCAATTCATATGTTTCACTGATATTAAGAAGCTTGATCTTTTTCTGTGGCAGTATCGTTAAAAATAATCATCAAGTTGATAAATAGTGAAACAAAATTTTAACATTGTAAGAAACAGTATAAAATATGTGTAAATATGATTTTTTGTGAAATTTGGGAACCGCATCGCTATCTGCTCTGCCATTTCAGTAAAAAATTTTACAAAATCCTTGACAACCTCCCCCAAATATCGTATACTGCAAACCAAAGCCGCCTAAACTCAAGCCTACACAGAAAAAAACTCCAGAAACCTGTCCATTTAAGGAGAGCGAAGCAATCCCGTCGGGCGGCGGACGGGCGCGTATTTTGATTCGAATTTGGAGGCTGCGGAACAACGTGGGGCATCCCATTTACTTACAAACCTGGAGAAGACGATGACAGAACTACAAACACTGGTTGTGACGGCATACGAAGCGGAGGAAAAGGCGTACGAAGCGATTGTCACCTTGAAGGAGCGTGATATCGCGCTGATGCAGGAGAAGATTTCCGAGATTCGCGAACGGACCATTGAGGAAGAGGAGGATGTTTCGGAAGCATTCGAAGCGGCTTGCGAGACATGGTGCGACATAGCGGAGGATTGGGACGAAGCAGACGTCAGTGTGCCGACGAAGGAACTGCAAAAACTGATTGCAGGGGCATTCAAAGCGGAAGCAAAGGCGTACGAAACGATTGTGGCGATGCGCGAACTTGAGGTTGCGGCGGCCCGGAAGGGGATTTCGAATTCGCAGGAACGGGCTTCGGGTGCGAAAGAGAATCTTTCCGAGGCGCGGGAGTATGCTTTGGCGGCCAAGAACAAGGCTGACAAATGTTCTGACGAGTATTTGAAGTATGGCACCTTTTTCGGAAAGCCTCCTGGCGAAGGGTACCCCCCGGAATTCCATATTCATTATTATGCGTGGGGAGCGGCCTGGAAGGCATGGCAAGAGGTGGCGGATGTGTGGAAAGAAAGGGTTGACGGGACGCCGCTCATAGAAGTGCAAAAGCTGGTTGTGGCGGCCTACGAAGCGGAGGCGAAGGCGCACGAAGCAAGTCTGGCGTTGAAGGAACGCGATCTTGCGTTGGCCCAGAAGGAGGCTTCGGAGGTTCGGGAACAGCGTACTTTGGATGCTGGGGAAGATGCTTCGGCAGCGTTCAAGGCAGTTTGCGGGGCATGGCGAGAAGTAGCCGAGGAATGGGACGAAGCAGATTGCAACGCGGCGGTAACAGAACTGCAAAAACTGGGTGCGGCGGCCTGCGAAGCGGAGGTAAAGGCACACGAAACGACTGTTACTATGAGGGAAGTTGACGTTGCGGCGGCTCGGAAGGAGGCTTCGAATGCGCAGGAACGGGGTTCGGCTGCGCGGGAAAATGTTTCCGAGGCGCGGGAATACGCTTTGGCGGCCAAGACCAAGGCTTCGCATTCTCTGTCTGAGCATTTGGAGTATAGCAGTTTCCTGGGACGTAAACCCCGCGACCATTACCCTCCCGAATTCCACGCCCATTATTACGCGTGGGAAGCGGCTTGGAATGCCTGGGCAGCGGTCAAGAAAGCAGCGCAACAAGGGATCAAATAGCGGGCGAAAAAGGTATGCGCCAAGGAAAAATGTCGCCGTACGGTCGGCGGCATTTTCCTTGGTGCCGGGAAGGTGTTGACTGCCTGGCTTGGATGGCGTATACTGCAAGCGGGCCCCGCTGACGAAGGAAGGGTAACCATCACAAAATACACTTAAAATGATTCTGAAAACTGTCCAAGTTTTCGGATCGTTTCGATTTCACCATACTGAATCAAACCCCTTACAGCCATGACAGCAAAAGAAGCACGAGCACGGAAGCACGAAGCGAAAGCGCGAGCACACGAAATGCACTACCGAGCGTTTGTAGATAGGGCGAAAAAACACGAAAGGGCCGGCGATAAAAAAGACGCAAAAATTGCTTGGGAGAAGGCGGAGGAGAAATTGGGGAAGGCTTTTAGCGCATACGCGAAGGCATCCAAGGCGTGGGAAAAAGTAGCCCAAAACGCGGCGGCTTAGGCTCTCTACTCGTGCCCGGCATCAGGCCAAACGCGAAATAAGTCATTAAAATCCCTTTGAGGAAATCGCCAATGCAGATACTATACGGCAAGCAATACCATCGCAAGGCCACAAACCCCATCGCACAGGGATTCCAACCACAAGACAGCCAAGGATGCGTTAAGGCGGTCAAAACATTTCTCGAAAATCCACAAAACAAAGGTCTCAACTGCGAGCGTCTCGGTTCTGGAGTAAATCAGAATCATTATTCCATTAGAGCGTCAAAGGAGTTACGTGTGATTTTGGCTTTGGAGCCGAATCACACCAGCCCGCGTCGAGTCGGACTCATCAATATGGGCCACCATGATGATATGTATGATTGGTCAAAAAGGCGAGGTTACTACACCGATCTGGAAGAATATGGATTAGTCGCAGTTCACCCGCAGGTAACGCCGCTCGAAAATGCAGCGCTTCCCCCTAAAGGCTTTGCGGAGTGGATGCTGTATCTACCGAAACAGCAGAGAGCCCTTGTGAATCGATACTATGAAGCTGGCGTAGCCAGAATTCGAGGCGCGGCGGGCACGGGCAAGTCAGTTGTAGCACTACACCGTGCGGTCGTCTTGGGACGTCGCTATCCCGACGAGAAAATTTTGGTCACGACCTTCAGCCGGTCGCTATGTGAACACATGAGTAAAATCTTCCACAGGATGCCCAATTCACCGTCGAATGTTTGCTTCGTTAATATTGATAGCATTGCCCCTGAATTCGATAAGCGCAGTCTCAAATTAAAGGCTGTCAAAGACGCATTCGAAGAAGCCTACCGAAGCACAATCAAACCGGAGGACATGGCAAGATTAGACCGCGAGTACATGCGAGAAGAGGTCAGTCGCATCATCAAGGGGAGAGACGCGAGCGAGGAAGAATATCTCGACACTGGTCGCTTCGAGCGGATAGGTCGCGGACGCAAAAAAAGTTTCAAGAAGGCTGAGCGTAAAATTGCTTGGAACCTGCGCAAAGCTTGGGATCGGGAAATGGAATTGCGAGAAACTATCGACTTCCCTGACCGCCTCATTGAAGCGCGCAACCAAGCCCGCAAACTTTCAAGCCCCCGATACCGTGCCGCGGTGATAGACGAAGCACAGGATATGACACAGGTGGGTATCGAATTCGTGCTGGCGCTGATTCAGGGACAGCCACAATCAAAATTACAGACGGACAGCATCCTAATTTTGGATGACGCGGCTCAACGTATTTATCCCGGCGGCTGGAAGCCCGATTGGGTTAATTTCAAATTCACCAGCGAGAATACTGATGTTCTAAGGGTCAATTTCCGCAACACATGTCGGATATTTCAGGTTGCACGGAAGGTGCGTGGCGAAAAGATTGTCGGCAAGATCACCAATGATGATGGCACCGTTGCCGATTTAAAATTTGAGCGAGATGAGGGCAACCGTCCGGTAATGGCCGTTGTGCCAAGCAAGGAATCGCGGGTAATTCTGGAATTAATCGAAAACCTGGTCAACAACGAGAGAATCGCATACAATGAAATCGGAGTATTGGTCATGCGACCACATGACGCACACAGCCTCGTTCAACTTTTCGAAAAACGAAATATCCCATGCTTCAACCTTGAAGGACTTACGAAACGTACGAAACGAGCAGCCGTCGACGGCATTCGCATAGGCACGTTCGACCGGGCCAAGGGGATGGAGTTTCGAGCTGTGCTCATTGCACGGCTGGGCAAGTCGCGATTCCCGCTTGATGGAAAACACCGCGAAATGGAGCAGCTAAACCAAGCCGAGTCTGGAGAAGAAGAAAGAGAGAGAGACGATGAGCAACGCCAATTGAACCTTGACCGTCTCTATGTGGCAATGACGCGAGCCCGCGAACGCCTATACCTAATCGCAGACGAACAACCATGCGAGGAAATCGAAAGTGTCCGAAATCGATTCTTCAAAGAATATCGCCCGGGTGAACTATAGCAGGCTATGCCGCCTAACAACATGTAAAGCGGTTCACCAGAGCCATTTCCTCCACAGCGCCGTAGTTCGTATTCAGCAGATGCGGCAAGACAGAACAAGGCTCAAGCCTTGCCTCCTCTCACGGGACAGAAGCAAATCTATGCCCGGCGAAGTCTCCTCAAAGACGAGGTGATCATGGAAGCGAGCGCAATGGAAGACGGATGCCAAGGCAAGAAAGCGTAGCGATGCCTGCATCCAGAAAAAATGCCCGCGGTTGCGGATTTAGTCTTTGGGCTTCCTGAGAATCTCTCTCAACAATCCAATTAAAACAACAATTCCATCGTCAACCGTACCGACCGCAGGAACAACGTCAGGCACGACATCAACAGGGGAAACAACATATGCGATTACGACAAGGGCAATCGCTATCGAGGTAAGATAATCTTTAAATTTCATCTTCGGGCGGTAGATGGTTCGCGAGGAGGAATGATCCCAAAAACTGGACAATTTTTGGGATCATTTTAAGTGCAGGGTTGCGGTGGGCTACACTGTCTTGTAGAACAACTTCCTTGGTAATATACATCAACGGAGGCAGATTGTCAAGGACAAAAACGCTTTGCCCAACGACAAGGCCATCTTCAAATTGCTGTGGCTTGCGCGAAACAAGGCATCGGAGAAATGGACACGGCTCATCAACAACTGGAAGAACACGCTCAATCAATTCGTCATACTTTACGGCAATAGAATACCCGATGAAACTTAACTTTGTGTATATTTTTTAAATTTATCAAATCCAGAACCGTTCATTCTTCCAGAGAGGCACAGAATCACCGGGAGAACGTTTGAGGCGAGTGCGCAAATCTTCACGGATCAGATTAATAACACCTTGATAATCCTTGGTGTTGAATTGCTGCCATGAGGGATACTGAGTGCCTGGAAGGGAAGACCAGAAATCTTTATTTTTAATTTTATTTTTCATTTTTTTCAAAACCTTGCGATCAATTGGAGGATGGACAGCATACCATTTTGCCTTAATGTTATTAGGGCAGGTTTCAATATCTGGAGGCATAAAAGTCTTAATGAATACGTTAATCAGCTTGGCGGCTATACCATGTGAAATGTCTTGCTTTACTCCGCAACTTGTTGCGTTTTTACAAATTTTTTCACACCATTCTCGATGCTTTTCATCAAAATCTTCTGGAGCGGGAAGCCATTTAGCACCGTCCTTGACCAAATCGTAAAGTCCGATTTTCTTTAACATGCATTCGGCCTCTTTGGGCCCAAGTCCTGTGACAAAGAGAACCGCTCTGCTGGCAGCCCACGCTGCAAACCTGAACCGGTGTTCTTCATAGGTATATTCAGTCATTTTGGATCGCGTTTTTTGTTCTCAGATATGCTACACACCCTGCCCCTGAAGCAGAAATTCGCCCTCTACATATCGCCTGAAGTCCGTGGGCGTTGTGAAGCATCGGTAGCCGGCGCCGCTGGCGAGGGCGATCACATCGCTGCTTTCGTTGAGCAGGACCGCCACGGGTTGACTCAGACCAGGCTGGATCCCCTCCGGCCATGCAAGATCGAACACAGCCTTTTGTTCGCCCGTCTCCTCGTCGGCGAAGGCATAAGCCAGTTGGCCTTGGGGAAGACCTTGCTCCTCAATCCATGTGTTGAGCGCCTCAAGTTCTTGTTCTTCCTCCTCGCTGCTGATGCTGCCAATAACTTCGGGCGAAGCAACGCTTGGGGGTTCCTCGACCGATGCCGACAGGCGGTGAAGCCATTGGGTGTCGCCGTGAAGCAGCTCCGCAAGCCTTGCATTGGTCTCTTCCGCAAGCAAGACTCTCCTGGCCTCAAGAAAATCCCTATAATTCTCGATGCGCCAAAGTTCCGGGTCCATTGGAATCCATTGCGATTGCAAGGCACCCTCGTGTTTTTCTTCGATTTCGGGAAAATATTCCTCTGGCAGACGGTTGCTGATAGAAAGGTTGGTGTCCTTGGTCAGAAAACAGAAATTGCCCAGGGCATTGACTTCGGATCGGTTGTAGCCACGGGAATAGAGTTGCGATTTGGGAAAAATGTGATGAGCCTCCAGCTTGTTCATATGGCCCAGCAAGACCTTCTTGAGCGGCAAACCAGTACCCCAATCCTTGGCCTCACCCATGCGGGTAAGCATATAGAGCACAGGGTAGAACCGAGCCCCCAGGCTCCATGCATCAAAGTATCCAGATTCGACCCGAAGTCCTCCATAGCCAAGGCGCAAGTGTTCAATTATCCGATCCAGACCTCCTTCCATTTCCTCAATGAGCGCAAGGTCCTGATCGATCTTGGTTTCTGTCGAGCCCGAGAATCGACCCCGCATACCTGCCTGAAAGTACCAGAACAGTAATTTGTCTCGTTCGCGTTCGTCCAACGGCCCATTTCGCTGGTCAAGGTAACGAGCCATCACCGGGATGGCGAAGCGGCCAAACAGTACCCGGTCATGATCGAGACCCAAACGTCCGCCAATCATATTCAGGGCGGTATTGACCGCTTTAATTGCCCGTTTCAAGCCTTCCTGAATTTCCTCGGCGCTCTTTTCATGCAGATAACTGAATTTGGCCTCGCCCGTCAGGACCGTGTTCACCGAACGTAATAACCAATCCAGATTGAAGTTGTAGCCTTGCTTCTGCCAAATCCCAAGCTGCGCTTTCATCTGACTCCGGCCCTCCGGCCAATCGGCGCATATCTTGGCCAGCGCCAAGTCCCCCTTAGATAACTTGGTCCCTCCGCTATTGACGCGATTGAAGATATCGACGACGATGTCCAGCGACTTGTCCGTTCCGGTCACCTCATCGACATGCAACTCTATCTCTTTGATTTCTATTAGCTTGGAGAGACGACTTATGAGATCGCCTATCTTGGTTTTATCCTCTGAAACAGCCAATAGCGGGTCAATAAAATCCCCTGTACCTTTTTGCATCAATTCCGACACGTCGATCCACAAGGGATCGCCTTGCATTCTCTTGGGCTGATAAAAAGAAAATGTCTCCTCGCCCACATGGAAATAAAGCCCATTGAAAGCCTGTGGGTTACCGTCGAAAAATTCCGGTGGACAGCCCCTTGCAACGCCATACAAAGACGTTATGCGCTGTTGTCCGTCGAGAAGCAACTTGACCACCCCGGCAGCTAACCGCCCTCCGCCACGGTAGCCGGCCTCATCGGATTGCGTTGCCCAAACCAGTAAACCGCCTACGGGATGACGCCGGTATAGGGAGTCGAACAGTTCGCGCACCTGCTTCCGGCTCCAGACATACCCCCGCTGAAATTCAGGCAGGGCCATATGTCCGCTGTCGATGTAATCAAGTATCGTCGAAATCTTCATCCAATCCAGGGCGTTTTCAAAAAAGCGTATAGATGGTTCGATTATCCGTATAATCCCGAAATTTACGCTGATGAGTAAAATTACTCAATGGCGTAATGTGCGAGATTCCCACCGACCGCATGCCCCCCTACTCCATCCGTATAGCAATAGCATCCGCATAGATGGCGGACCCCGATTCCAAACCCACCACGGCCGGGTCTACTACCATCCGCACCGTTTCGGCATCGTTAACCACCCACACGCCATCGCCCATATCCTTCACCCCGGCCACGAGAATGCCGTTGGCCCCCAAAGCGCCTGCCCTGTCGCGTAGCATGGCGACCAATTTACCCGGATTCCTGCGAGCAGCCTCTTTCAGGTCCAGACCGCGGTGAAGCAACGCAATGCGCGTATGTTCCGGCAATTCGTCTTCTTCAGTAAACACCTGCACCTCGGATTCCGGCACTGGAGGATGGCCATAGCCAGGCCCAATCAGCGTATAATTTACGGTGGTGCAGCCGGAGGCCAGCACAGTGAGCAGCAAAAACAGGGAAATGCTTGCGCAGACTTTCATGTCGTTTTACCGGAAGCACTCCAAAAATTGGACAGTTTTCGGATCCATTTTAGGTGAAGGCTTGAGACGGATTGGCCGCCTTTGGCAGCGGATTTCGTCTATAGTATACATCGGCGGGCGTCAGGTTGTCAAGGCTGGCGCGGGTGTTCTTCGTTGAAGCAGCGGACGCAGGCGGCGATGCGCTCTTTCGCCTTAGCGGCCTCGTGCGCATGCCGGTGCGCTCCTTCCTGCGAGGCTCCGCCGGAAGCGCTCCTCGTACGCGCTGTCCAGCCAAGCCGAATCAACGTTAATCTGTATACAGCGCGTGCGCGGTTAAGGTCCACCGGCATTCCGTTGCGGCAGCGTATGAACGCACGCCTCGGGGAACGTCGCCTCCACCGCCTCCGGGAGGCCCTTGAGACCGTCCACGCACACGATAAAGCAATCCTCCATCCCGCGAGCCTGCAATTCGCTGAAAATGTTGAGCCACGAGATCGCCCCCTCCGTCGGAGCCATCCACAGGCCGAGGACCTGCTTCTCTCCCTCGAGGTCTATCGCAAGGCCCACGAAGACCGCCCGCGTCTTCACCGTGCCCTCCTTGCGAGACTTCACGAAGAGCGCGTCGAAATACGCTATCGCGTAGACTTTGTCGAGCGGACGGGACTGCCAGGCGAGCACGTCTTCAAGGACACTCGCCGTTACGTCCGAGACGAGAGAGGACGAAACGTCGGCTCCGTAGAGTTCCTTGATCGTCTCCTGAATCGAACGCGTGCTCTGGCCCCGGGCGTACAGGTGGATGATCGCTTCGTCGAGGCCGCCCATGCGCCGTTGACGCTTCTTCACTATCTGCGGCTCGAAGGTGCCTTTGCGGTCCCGGGGCACCTCCAGATCGAACAAACCCGTCTCGGTCTCGACGCGCTCGCCAAACGAGAAATTTCCACCAAGCACTTGACAATTTGGCCCGAGCGGCGTATCATGTAAAACGAGCATCGCCGACGAAGACGGCGCAATCCACCGCAAACCTACACTCAAAAAGGCTCCCGAAGGCTACTCAGTTTGGGGGACCATTTTCCGCATCCAAGTAAAATATTATGACAGAAAAAAACTCTTCAAAAGGAGATAAAATAATATCGCTTGCATTAGCAGTTCCTGGTGCACGAGTTAATCGTGAAGATTTTCTTCGTACCCAGCTTAATAGTTATTGTGATGAGGAACAGATAGAAAAAGCAATAGAAAGTAGACCAGCAAAAACAAATATATCATTGGATACAATTGACAAAATTGCAAATTCCTGTATCAAATCACAAACACTAAAAGCATCTGCGATTTCATTTTTTACTGGTATACCTGGTGGTTGGGCTACGTTAGGTACGGTTCCTGTTGATTTGGCTCAATTTTATTATAACGCTATCATTTTAGCTCAAAAATTGGCCTATTTATATGGTTGGCCTAATATCTCAGAAAACGAAATCGATGAAGAGACTAAAATGAAAATTACTCTATTAATTGGTGTCATGCTAGGAGTTAGTGAAGCTGCAAAAGGTATCAACAAATTGGCACAACAATTGGCAAAAGAAACTGCAAAGAGCTTGCAAAAACAGGCACTAAACAAAAAAGCATTTTACCCGATAGTAAAGAAAATTTTCAAGTTCATTGGTGTTCGCATTACTAAGGCTAGTTTTGCTCGTGGATTGACGAAAATTATCCCGATAATTGGTGGCGTTACTTCGGGTCTCTTGACGATGGCTATGATGCGGCCAATGGCCAGGCGCTTACAGGACCATCTCAAGACCACGAAATTTGCTCAGCCATAATTCCCGGCGTATTCCACCTGAGAATCGCTGCGGAATAGTGATTCGATCCCACAAAACGTCCAACTTAAAAAATTAGGCTTCGATTTTTCGAACCTAATTTTTTTAAGGCTGGCTTTGTTTTGACCGTATCATATTTTGCCGCAAAGCCAGCCAAATACAGCATCGTCTATAACGAATTCGCCAAAACAACCACGAGGCTACGTTGCCGGTTGCCTTGAAACCGGAACACCCAAAGCACCAGAAAACCCTTTCACCCCACAGGCTCCGCCAGCAGATTGGCAATAAGGCAGATCATCAGGTCCTTGCTGGAGGCGCTTTCGGCTATGAGCAGCGTGAGCGCGGTCAAGGCCTGAGGGTTGAGCCGATGCGTTACGCCTTCTTGCTGCAGGTACATGAGGAAGAGGAGCGCGCCGATCCGCTTGTTTCCTTCGATAAAGGGCCGATCCTTCACAATGCAGTAAAGCAGGTGCGCCGCTTTTTCTTCGCGGGAGCGATAGAGCGATTCGCCGAACATGGTTTGCTCGATGCTACCAAGAATCCCCTCCAGCGCTTCGCCGCGAAGATTGCCGAAAAGAGGCGACGCTTCGTTGCGCGACATCAATTCCTCCTTGAATTTCATGATCGCCCACATAGCGCTTTCATAATCCAGTACGGCGGCGGATGGCTTGGCGCCGGGCGGCGTCGCCAATCGATCCTCGTCGTACTCAAGGAGCAGGCGCCATGTGTCGGCGTAGCCCGTAATAAGTTCGAGGGGCGCCATCTCGCCGTCGGGCGTTTCGCGCTCTACAACCTTTTCTTCCTGCGGCGTTACGGAATTTTCTGCGTTCATTGCGCCAGCCTCGGGATAACACGGAACGGATGGATGCGGCAAAGGAAAGGTCGGAAAGAAAAGCGAAAGGAGCGTTAACGTTCCCTGTTCGGGCTTGAGAACGGGACTTTTTTCAATCCCTTCACCTGAACTACTAAGAAGTCCTTGGCAGTTCCCGGTTCGGCGGCGGCCTGGAAGGGGAACTACCGAGGAATCCTCGGCAGTTGCCCGATTGCCCAGAGAAATGAACGGGCAAGCCCCTGCTCTGGGCGGAAATTTGCCGTGGAGGCCGCCGCGCCGATATGCAATCGCTGGACAGGAAACTACCGATGCCCTCAACTCGACGACCACAGCGTCGAAATCGGTGCGGCGACCATTCGTTCGCCGAACGGGATGGTCTGCTCGTGATCGTACAAAACCAGGCCGAGTGCGAATCGGTCGCCGCACGCATTCGCAAGGCGGCGCAGGCCGGCAAAATCCCTGCTGGAGACCGTTGCCGACGCCTTTGCCTCAATGCCGACAACCCGCCCGCGACCGTCTTCGATCACGATATCGACCTCATGGCGTTCCTTGCTGCGGAAATGGGAGAATGTATACCGGTCATCGGACCAACTCGCGAGCTTGAGCAATTCGCCGAACACGAACGTCTCCAGTATCGCGCCAAATGGCGTCCGGTCGCGGCGCAGACGATCCGGCGTGATGCCTCTAAGCGCCGCCAGCAATCCGGCATCCAGGAAATGCAGCTTTGGAGACTTCGCAATGCGCTTGAGCGCGCTGGCGTACCAAGGCGGCAGGGCGTACACGAGAAACAGGTTCTCCAGGATTCCCATATATTTGCGCGTGGTAACGTGGTTCATAGCGAGCGGCGTCCCTAATCCGGAGTAGTTGACGAGTTGCCCGGAATGCTCGGCGAGAACGCGCAGTAACCGCGGCATCGCGCTCAGTTGCTCTATCCGGGCGATGTCGCGGACATCGCGCTGAATGATCGCCTCGATGTAGTCCAGATGCCAATCCTGCCGTCGTCGCCACCTGGAACGGGTCAGCGCTTCGGGATAGCCGCCCGCGAGAACGACCTCCACAAGATCGTCGCCGACGACCGCGGTTCCGCATGTCGGGGTCTCGCCCGCAAACGCCTGGTCGAGGAAGAGCGGTCGCGCACCGCGTAACTCTGCCTGGGCCAAGGGCAAGAGACGGGTAATGCCCATGCGACCGGCGAGCGAATCCGCAACGCGCGGCAGGGTCATCAGGTCGGCAGACCCGGTGAGCAGGAACCGTCCGGGGCGCGGGTCCGCGTCCACCGCAGTCTTGATGGCCAGAATAAGGTTCGGCGCGCGTTGTATCTCGTCGATAATGGCTCGGTCGAACCCGCGCACGAAGCCGATGGGGTCGGTTAGGGCGGCGTCGAGGGTCGTGACGTCGTCAAGCGTAACGAAGGGGATGGCCTCGCCCGCGATTTGCCGCGCCAGCGTGGTCTTGCCCGATTGTCGAGGGCCGCAGAGCAGCACCACTCTGGTGTCGGCCAGAGCCTCTTTGATCCGCTGTTCGACGAAGCGAGGATACATGGGACTGTTTCGGCAGGGCGACTTTTTGAAAAATATTTCCCGACTGATTGAAAGTTAAAGCCCGGCCAATTGAAAGTCAACTTCCGACCAATTGAAAGCGAAGCATCGGCTGATTGAAAGAGAAACTGTCTGAATTAAGGAGGCTCCGGGCAGAAAATTTGCCGTAAAAACCGCCGCGGCCCCGCTCAAGCCTCAAGCCCCTCCCACGCCGGCAGGGCGCACAGCGCATTCACCAGGCGCATTTGCTCCACGGTGGCGCAGTGCGTGTTCAAGAGGCGCGGCGAGGCGAACGCCAGGCTCAGGGCCTTGCCCCGGCTCACGGCGACATTGAGCCGCTCCCGGGACAGAAGAAAATCTATCCCCCGCGAAGTCTCCTCGGAAGACGAGGTGGTCATGGAAACGAGCGCAATGGGCGCCTCTTGCCCCTGGAACTTGTCCACGGTGCCTACGCGAATGCCGGGCAGTTTGTCGGCAAGCGCATTGACCTGCGCATTGTACGGAGCCACCACAATAATGTCGTCCTCGCCAACCGGGCGGCTTCCGTCCTCGTCCGTCCACGCGCCCTCCAGCAGCCTGTCGATGGTCTCGCAAATCGCCGCGATCTCCTCGGGGCAATGTTGTACGCGGCCTTCGTGCGCGACCGGAATCCGCCATGCGCCGCAGCGGGGCAGGCTCCGGGCCTGGACAGACCGACGCGCCGTCGAAGGATGGCTCGCCAAGCGACCTTCGTAGAACTGCGACGAAATATACGCGCAGAGATCCGGGTGCATCCGCCAGGTTTCGGGCAGGAAAATGCCGCGCGCGGGATCGACGTTCTGGCCTTCCCCCAGCATCCAGTCGAGGCAGGACAGATTCGCCGGATGGGGATGCGAACCCTGCACGACTTGCGGGAGTTGGCGCGGGTCCCCGATCAGAACCAGGCTATGGGCCGCATTGGACATGGCGACCAGATTGGCCAGCGAAACCTGCCCCGCCTCGTCCACAAAGAGGTAATCGAACGTCTTGCCAAGTTCAGGCCTCGAAAACAGCCACGCCGTTCCGCCCACGATATTGGCGGAACGAATGGCCCCATGGTCGTTGCTGGTTACGCAAGAGATGGCCTGCCGAACTTTGTCCGGGAAATCGACCGCTTGAGAAATCTTGTGTGCGATATGCACATCCTCCGGGTCGAGGCCGACGCTGTCCGTACCCAGCGCATCTACGCACCCCATCAGCACGTTTTTTATGGCCGCATGGCTGTTCGAAGACACCGCAACGCGCTTGCCGTCCCGGACGAGCGCAAGAATCGCCCGCGCCGCCGCATAGGTTTTACCCGTGCCGGGCGGCCCCTGCACCGGAAGAACCGATCTGTCCAGCGCCCGCGCCGCCGCAATCAAGCCGTCGAGCGTATCGGCGTCCTCGCCGAGGGGCAGCGGAGACGGGCCATGGAAACGAGGCGGATTGCGCGAAAGGAGGTCTTCGGCCGCATGGTTCGACCGAGGCGCGCACTGATCCGCTATGACCCTCCGTATGGCGCCGCGAATCGGCTCCGTACCCAGAGCAAAGTTTGGGAGCAGGTCCAACTGGTCCGGCAATGCAACACCCCGGCTATGCCCTATTTTCAAGGTTACCCTGCGCTGGCTCCGGTCTATTTGAAATATCTCGACCTCGACAAAACCGTCGTCCCTTGCGAACATGGCCGAGTTTCCCTTTCGCAATTTCGTTTCCTGCGACGGATAGCAGTAGTCGCGCCCGGTGGAGCGTTTTACGGGGTACGGAGCGCTGACCGCGACAAGTCCCGCAAGACACTCCATGTCGTCGCATAACTCCTCGAACTCCTTCGCGGCGGAATCGAATACGGACCACGCTTGCGGCTTGTCCTCCCGCCAGTGAAACACGCCGAGATCATACAGTACGCGCCTTCGCTCTTCCGACAAGCCGGAAGCGCTCAATAAATTCAGGAGCGCCTGGTGCTCGGATTGTTGCATCGACGATCTTTCCGTTTCGCCTTCGCCGATTTCGAGCCAGGGCATCTCGGGGCGTATACCAATCAGCCAGTCCCGCAACTTCTCCGTGGAAATGCAATCGATGCGGTTGTATTCTTCTATTTCAGCGAGTATGTCGGCGTCGCCCGTTTCCCGCCATTTTTCGTACGCGACAATCGAACCGCCCGCGGTTTTTACCTCCCCCGTGCGAGGCAGATCGTAGAACGCTTCCATATCCTTGAGAGAATAGGACGGTTCGGAAGCGAAAACGCTCCCGCGCACGACGGCGAAAAGGTCCGCGAACCGCCGCTCGCGCAGCCATTGGTCCAGCCGCTCCTCTCCTATTCCGTGGCGCATGACGAGCTTGCGCAACGCCGTGATTTCGTAGGGGGCATAGTGGTATATATGCGCGTCGGGGTGTTTTTTGAGACGTTCTTCGAACAGTTCGAACAATGAAGCGAGCGCGTTCTTTTCCTGGGCAAGATCATGCGACCACAGAGCAGTGAATTCCTCGCCGTCCCATACCCCATGAAGATATTCGAGGCCCTCGGCATTCAGTTCGGAATAAAACGGGTCTCCTTCGATGTCGTAGAACAAATCGCCGGGGTCGGGACGCGGCATCAAATCGAAGCCTTTCGCAGGAATGCGGGGCCGCAATTCGTATGTCGGTTCCCCTGTCTTTCGGGCGTGTTGAAGCCGCGCCTGAATTTGCAACTTTTGCAGCGTAAGGTCCGCGAGGTTTTTCACCCGATTCGCGCGCTCGGAAAGCGCGGCCATCGTATCCACGCCCGCCGCTTCGAGTTTGCCAACCTGACTCTTCGTAATGTTCGCCGTCAGATACAAACTGTCTGTTTTTCGCCATGCGTCGTTGCAATGGTCTCGCCATTGACAAAGATCGCATAGCGAACACGGAACAGGCCGCGTTTGCGGGGGATTTCGGACGAAACGGGTTAGGCGATGGCGGACGAAACGAGCATATTCGGCATACTCCGACAGCCGAAAACTGACCCGCTCGCCCGTGCCCAGATAAATGTGGGCTTTTTCCGGCGCATATCCCTGAATATCGGCGAGCAATTCCGAATAAAGCGCCAGTTGAAGCACGTGGCCGGGAGCGGGCTTGCGCTTCAGTTTGACGTCCAGGACCTCATAGGAAAACGCCCCCAGTTTCGACGGGGCAGGGACGCGCTCCAGAAAATCCGCGTATCCGCCCCACATACTACCCCCAAGCGCGGCTTGAAAAATAATATCCGGCCCGGCCGTTAAGGCGTCGCGGGTGGCTTTTAGCGACGCATCGAAGGACGCATTTTCCGTTTCGATGCGGACAACCGTCTTGCCTTCGTCTTCCAGTTGCCGGAGATATTGGGTTTCGTGCTCGTCGCCGTGCCGCCGGAGCAGGAGGGCGTCCTCGCTGTCTTCAACCGGCGCAAGGTCTTCGCCCTGGAGGTAGGCGAGATCAAGGCGGACGGCGTGCTCGCAGGCCGTAAACCGCGTGAGATCGGAAGCCGACAGCCGAATTTGATCGCCGTATTTCTGCATCTTGCGCTATTTGGGATACTATATCTGAATAGGGGCTGCTGCCCGTCGGGATTGGGCTGCACCGCCGCATGAACCCGTCCGCGTGGGCTTGTGCGGCGCCCTCCCGGGCAGGCTACCGTCGGGATTTGGACGCGCCGCCGCACGAACTGGCGACTGGCGTCGGATCGAAGCAAACGGGCGCCTGGATTGCGGGTTTGGGATGTACGGGTTATGTATGCCGATAGTTCGCCCAAAACGAAGGCGTACGACGGGATCAGAGACAATTCTGCGGGATTGGACAACATTTTTTGGATTTTAAGGCACAGAATTGCGATCTTCTTCCGATCCAATCAAGTCAATGAAGGCATTCCATGTCCAAACGCACACGCAGAACCCACAGCCCCGAATTCAAGGCGAAAGTAGCCTTTGCCGCCCTGAGCGGCGAGGGCACGACAGCCAAAATCGCCGCCCGCTTCAACGTGCATCCAAACCTGGTGCATGCCTGGAAGAAGCGGGCCGCCGCCAACATGGAGGAGTCGTTCAGGCGGGAAAGCCATGACCGCGAGCAGAAGAAAAAAATCAAGGCGCTCGAGGCCCAGATAGCGCAGATTGAACTGGAGACGGATTTTTTAGCACAGGCGCTCGGTCACGACCTGTAGCCGAGCGCAGGTCCCAGATAAATCGTAAGCACCCCCTGTCCATCGTCCGGCAGTGCGCCCTCTTGGCGCTCAGCCGTTCCACGGCGTATTATCGGGCCAAGGGGAGGCGCAAGTAGAGCCTGGGCGGCGGGCTGTGGGACGGGGTGGACGGGTATCGGAATGGCCGCCTTAAAATATTAGGCGGCGAATTTGGGTGCCTAAGAAAATAAGGTTCAGGTTTCTTCTACCGGTTCAGCTCCGGTGAACAGCCTGGATAACAGTTCGAGTTTTTCGGATACTTCATCCGAAATAAGTTGAGCATCGGCGAATTCTATTAATCTATAAAATTCGCCCTTTCGGAGCAACATGGCATGACCAAGACGATCTGCCAAACGACGAAAGAATTCTTCAGCGAAGGCGCTTATTTTACGTTGCCGTGTTTGCGCTTCCCATATCAATTTTGCAGCATCCCTATCCAATTTTTTCCAAATATAAAAATCTTGATTATTATTATCGAATATAGATTCTATCATTACATCTTGGAGAATCTCGTCGACACATTGCCGCCATAATGGTTCTCCCGAGTACTCCCGTTTTGCATAGGCCGCCAAAATAGCAGGTGTTACAAAGTAGTTTTCTGCTTCATACCGGCTCCAGTATTCAATCTGAAGTCCGCTTTCTTCAGAGCCTTGTCTGTCGAGCCCATCGCTGTCCAGAATCGCCAGACCCTTGAGTTCCGGCACCATTTCCCGCAATTTGAAGAAATGTTCTTTAGGCGCTACCCCAAAACCGCCTTCCACCCGCTCAAGTTCTGAATCAATGGTCTGCTCTGAAAAATTATCTTGTACGTAATAAACATTGGCGCGCTCATCCCAATGATTTGTCACTGGATGGCCTAAATGACGAGCTAACTCTCGGAGTATATTAATGTCTGTACTGCCTTCAACATAGAGTACATAGCCACGTTGTTTGGCTCGTACGTAGTGTTCTGCTCCATAATTCTTAAGTGTATTTTTAATATTGAATTTTTGTGCAAGATTATCCGCCTTGCCACCGAGAAGCAATATAAGATTCTGATCCAAGGCTTCGTCGAGTATAACTTCGGAATGGGTAACAAGAATGACTTGCGAGTTATTAGTCGAAGCGATTTCTCGAAGCAATACGTATACTTGCTTCTGGCGCAGTATTTCCAAGTGAGCATCTGGTTCATCGATCAACAGTACGCTACCCTGATGGGAGTAAAGATAAGCGAAGATTAGCAGCATTTGCTGGAAGCCCCGACCGGCGAGTGCAATGTCAAGACGCTCTTTTACGTTCTCTTGATGATAGAAAAGATGAATGCTGCCGCGACCTGTTTCTTGTGGTTCGTCGAGACGAATCTTGAAAAGACGCTCCATCAATTGTACAATTTGCTTCCAATCGTCCGAAGATTTCTTGTGTACGATCAGACACAAATTTCGTAGCACTTGCGCTGTTTGGCCTTGCCCCAGCAATACGTCAATGCGTCCAAGTTGAAGAATCGGTTCTTCGGTTTCCAGCCCTGACATAGGATAGAGCAGTTCCACGCTCAATTCTGCCGCGGCCTTGATAAGATCAGGATTTTGCAGCGTCTTATCGTCTGGAGTGCAATAGATCAGGTCCTCGCCCTGGCTGCGGAACCGCATCGTAACGGGCTCGACCTTTTTATTGTACAGAATGCCCAGCGTGATTTCGAGCCATATCGGATTGTTTCCTTTGCGAACGGACGTGTTGTGCCAAAAATATCTGGTCCGCTGAACAGGCACGGATACAACGCTGAGGCGGTTGATGGATGTCGCTTTGCGCTGCTTTGGCGGGGCCTTGCCTTTCTTGTCGTACCAAGTCCTGACGGCTTGCGACCAGAGCGCAATGGCCTGGATCGCCGTGGTTTTCCCGCAATTATTCGGCCCAATGAGCACGGCCGGGTGGTCGAGCTCGATCCGCTGCTTGTCGCCAAAGCGCTTGAAATTTTCGATCTCCAGGTAATGTAATAGTCTCATGCGCCTCCCTCTTGGGATGATTTGTTTGCCCGGATATATGTCTTTTGGCTCACGGCGGTCATGGAGACGATTTGGAAATTGGGACGGTTTTCGAGGCCGTTTTAAGTGTAAGCTTGCCGGTGGGCTGTACCGCCTTGGGGGGCGGCCTGCGTCTGCAGGATACGGCTACGGGACTTGGTTGTCAAGGGTTTGGCGTGCCAAGTGCCTCTCATTTGGCCAGAGGAACAATGCATGAATTTCTCATTCATCCACGTCCAATTTCAGATTGTGGCCGGCCGCTCGCCACTGCACCTGTTCTCGTAGGGTTAAGGGTCTTAGTTTTGTTGACGAGGCCCTCTGGATGAGACTATCCAGAGTCGAGCACATATCCTGATAGGCATCAAATTCCTGCTGGTTGATACGTATGTATTGCCATAGTACACCTGTTGCGTCAGTCATTCGTTGACACCATGCCTGCATGGCGGCATCCTTTTGTTCCGTGCCTTCCCAAACGCGCCCTTTCGTTTCGATAATCCAGTGCACTTCACCGCCTGCGGCCTGCTGAACGACTACCCAGTCAGGATAATAGAAGCCGATTGCGCCACTCGCTTTCAGATAATCGATACGGAAAACTGTTCCAGAACTACCCTGCTCCGTCGTGCCGAGAGCCGCAAAGCGGTCCACATCATCGGCATCGTCCAAGAACTCTGCGAAACGGCGCTCAAATTTGTTGTATGTGGCTACGAAATTAAAAAGGGTCTTTTTTGCCACCAACGCAGGCAAATCGCGCCGCCAGCTGAAAGGCTTGGTTTGGGATAAACGGAAATCCCGGTTTTTAAACTCGACCGCAGAACGCTCAATGGTAAGTTTGGCGATCTCGCGAGCCAGATACTTGGCAATGCCTTCTTGTAATTCCAGTCGAGCGAGGTGGGAGCAAAAAGATTCGTCATCCAAATCGACCCGCCTTCCAAAGCAGTGATTCACTACATAATCCTGTACTATTGGGTATAATTCCGCGAAGCGGTTCGGTAGTTTAGCCCGATCAATGACCTTGTTGGTGATACTTGCCAGCAACTCTCGTGCATGCGCCATCTGTGGTGCAATGACCTCGCGACTAACCTCCGTCTCGGTAGACGCAAATTCCATCTTAAGTTCGATACGAAACGGTTCATCCAATTCTTCCTGATCGAAGATTGCATCGAGAGACTGTACGTCCATGTCTGAAAATTTGTGTGTATCATACTTCAGACTCGGCTTGGTAAGCGGAATCGCGATATCGTACATGCGCCGCTCCTGCACTGGTTCGATGATGATCGGAAGCGATGGCGGTTTCGTAGTGCTGCTCACGCCAACACCTTCTCTTTCCAGTTGTCCTCGGAGGACATCGAGAAGATTACGTGTGCCCAGCACCTCCAGCGTCTGCGTTTGATCTGGAATTACCTGTGTCATCAGCCGCAAGCCGCGACCGATTACTTGCTCTGGAAGAATCTCCGCCTTAGCGGTAAAAGGTCGCAGCCCCAGTACTACCGTAACATTGCGCACATCCCACCCCTCGCGTAGCATCATCACACTGACAATTACTTTGATCCTACTTGTTGGCTTGTCGATATCCCTGGCCGCTTGGCGGGCTATGTCGAGGTCCTTTTTTAAAATTTTACCGGAGTTGTCAGTGTGGATGACGAGTACCTCGGACTCCTTAAAACCAAACTCCTTGGTTTTCCACAGATACTCACCCAGCGCGTCGGCGTAAGGATTTTTCTCTGCCGTGATAAAGAGCACGGGCCGGATCCCAAGCTTATTGTATACCTTTTGGTGTTCTTGCCAACGCTTCACAGCAGCCTGCAACCAATAACCGTACTTTTCAGCCACATTTCCCTTGTTAATTCGCTCAGGGTCTTGGGAAGGTAAATTTTCGTCGGCCTCATTGGTGACAATGAGCGGAGCCTTGACGATTCGATCTTCCACAGCCTGTGCCAATGGATAGTCCACCACTGTCCAGGGAAAATATATGCCGTTCTGGTCCTTTGGCGTAGCTGAGAAGTCAAGCCATAGCCCTATTCCTTGCGGCAACTTGTGATGGATGGCAAGCAGCGACTGGGTCCAAGCCAAGTCTTCATCGTGAACGTGGTGAGCCTCATCGTTCAGTACAACGATATCTTTAAGCGACTTCACCCTCTCCAGCATGGAACGTTGCCCGGATACCGAAAGGTTTGGTGTGGGCTTCTTACCCAATAGTGCCTCAACGGCGTTTTGCGGCATCCACTTCTCGTCGCGAGATTCGTAGAGTTGATGAATGTTGGTGAGGAATAGGTTCCCGGATGAATCAGGCTCGGTGGATTCTCCACGCAGAATTACCTTTTGTGCGAACCTACCTTTCCACTCGGGCGGAATCAATGGTAATTCATGAAATATCCGGTTGTTTGCAAAGTCTTTCTCAAGGCGTTGGTACACAATAACGTTCGGTGCCACGATGAGAAAATTCGTAGAGAGTTTGGAGTCAGACTTCCTCAACTTATAGAAATAGGACCATACAACAATCATGGCCATCACCCAAGTCTTGCCCGATCCAGTCGCCATCTTGAAAGCAAAGCGGCACAGATCTTCAGGCGGCAAATCCTGTATTCGTTCCGCATCCCGTTCAGGTACATAGCGGCGAATCTGCCGTCTACCGTCCATGGTGGTCTGAAATGTGATGTTTTTTGAGAGCAGGTCCCTTTGAAAGATCGTCCCATATTCCTCGATCAGCGTCTTGGTATCACGCTGAGAAGCGATTTCTACCAACCAAACCAATGTCTCGATCGCTTCACGCTGACAGAAGTGGTACCGGAATGGTATGTTGAAATCGGTAACCTGGTGATCCTCATCGAACCAATATGAAAAAAGCCTTCGGGTAACGTTGGAGGCACCCTCGTAGCCGCTATCACGCCAAGTATCGACCTCAGCGCGAATTTTCGGAACGAGTAAGAGATGACTTACCCGGCGACCAGACGTATCTTCGCGCCAACCGGTCGGAACATCGTCGTCTTTGACCAGATAGGATGTGGGCTTTTCCCACGGGCGACGGCCCGAAATTTCCGGTAGGTCTTCGTCGTAAGAAATGATCGAGCGTACCATGACTACTTGACCTCCACATCGAAGGCTTGGGAAGTATCATTGCCAAAAACGTCGACCACCTTGACCAGTACGCAATATGTGCCAGCCTGTTCATAGATGTGCGTATCTGATACCAGCGAAAGCAACCGATTCTTCCGAGTACGGTACGCCACAAAGTTTTGCATGAATGTGTCGTGTTGGAAATTCCAGTCCACTGCCCAATAATCAATCCAGTCTGACCATTTCGATATCTTGCCCCGAATATCTTCCGGTACCGAATCCGGATTCGGTACCACAAAATCGGTCAGACTCATGTGAAACTGATTAGGGTGTTCGCCTGCTTCGACAGTTGCCTTAAGGTAGGCGAGTTCAAAAAACTCCACATCGCCCTTATCGGCTACCTGTCCCTCCATGACCTCGCGGGGGATATTAAGGAGCCGCAACCGCACGCCACGCAACTTAGCGATGTCGTGGATCAGGCCGCCACTCTTCGGGTCGGTGCCACCTTGAAGCCCCATTTCCCATTCCCACCCCAACATATGAAGTTCTTTCTGGCCAGATAAGGCACACTCTTCAAGAGCATGTTCAATGTCGTCAATCGTAACCGGGGCATCCACTGAACCGACATGAACGAGTGCTCCGCCTTTTCGTCCGTGGAGGTACTGCATGCCGGGCACTGGCGAAGCACCATACAACCTCAGTATGAATGCGAGGTATTCGTAGAGGGCCTGAGGAGAAACGCGACTTGTGTCAGGATCGAAGGTCACTCCCTGCCAGTACTGTCGTTCGTACCTGCCGAGGTTAAGAAGGTCAAACGGCTTACATTTCTCAATGCCGAGTAACCGTTTGCGAGTAACGTGAATGGCATAACGGCCAAGGTCACAACCAATCCAACGACGTCCGAGTCTCTCGGCAACCGCCAGTGTAGTTCCAGAACCGCAGAAAAAATCTGCTATAAGATCACCTGGATTACTGGAAAGATTAATAATGCGCTCCAAAAGCGCTTCCGGCTTCTGAGTTTGATAGCCGGTTTCCTCCTTGGCTCTCTTAACGAGGTGAAGAGCGTATGTTTGCTT